>NC_013037.1:4007500-4610000 GCF_000023125.1 Dyadobacter fermentans DSM 18053 | reverse complement strand
GTGAATGCAGCCAATTCGGTGATCGCCCGCAACAAGTCGCAGCTCGAAAAACATACATTTACTTCCAACGAAGAAGGTTCGCTGATCGACGTGATCAAGGCGGGTTCGGACAATGAGGAAGGCCGCCTCATCGCGACGGCGATTTTTGAAGAAAAAATGCAGAAAGCGCTGCGTAATGAGCATTTCGCCATTTTGTACCGCACCAATGCACAGTCGCGCTCATTTGAAGAAGCGCTCCGGAAGCTCGGCATTAAGTACCGCATTGTTGGTGGCCAGTCATTTTACCAAAGGAAAGAAATCAAGGATTTGCTTGCTTACCTGCGGTTTACAGTGAACCAGCGGGACGAAGAAGCTTTCAAACGGATTATTAATTTACCCAAAAGAGGCATCGGCGACACCACCGTGGCCAAAATCGCGGTGACTGCTTCCGAAAACAATGTGGCGATCTGGGATGTGGTGGCCAATATCAATCAATATGGTACCGGTCGCACTATCGCACCCATCGAAGGCTTTGGGACGCTGATCAAGAGTTTCAAAATTTTGGTCGAAGAAGGCAAGGACGCCTATGAAATTTCTTCCCACATTGCCAAAGCATCCGGCATTTTGCGTGAATTGTATGAAGATAAGACCGTGGAAGGCCTTTCGCGCTACGAAAACGTGCAGGAATTGCTGAACGGGATCAAGGAATTTGTCGATAGCGATGAAACGGAGGATAAATCATTGAGTGCGTTCCTTCAATCGGTGTCGCTGTTGACGAATGCGGATGAGCCGGATGATAATAATGACCACGACCGGGTGACGATGATGACCATTCACTCGGCTAAGGGTCTGGAATTCAGGAATGTATTTATTGTGGGCCTGGAAGAAGACCTTTTCCCGAGCCAGATGATGCTCGAAAGCCGGCAAGATTTGGAAGAAGAAAGGAGGCTTTTCTACGTGGCGATCACGCGTGCGGAAAAGAAGCTCTCATTCTCCTACGCCGAGAGCCGTTACCAGTGGGGCCGCCTGAAAATGTGCGAGCCGAGCCGGTTCCTGCTCGAAGTGGAACAGAAGTATTTGAACGTGAATAAAATGGTGCAAAGTGCCCTCGAACGCGACACGACGCCTCCTGTGACGACATTTGCCCGCAACCTGGTGCAGCGCAAAACAGAGGCCAAACCGGCAGTAACCGCCGCGACAAGCCACGTTCCTTCGGCCGATTTCGTGCCTACCGACACGTTCGATCTGGCGGAAGGCGACAAGGTGGAGCATTTGAAATTCGGTTTCGGGGTGGTGACCAAAATGGACGTCAATGGTACCGACCGGAAAGCGACCGTCAAATTCGATCTCGTCGGTGAAAAAACGCTGCTCCTTAGCTTTGCAAAACTTCGGGTGATGAAATAAATGCGTATTGAACCGATGAAATTATAGTAATTCCAAGCTTTTTTGTAATAAATCTTACCCTAAACTTCACTGATTAAAACCATAAATTATGTTTATTGAAAAGGATATTCAACAGATAAAGGAAAGAGGGAGCGATCTGAGCGTCGTAGAAGAGCAAGTACGTTACTTTGAAAACGGCTTCCCGTTTTTGCAATTGTCGAAGGCTGCAACCGTGGGCGACGGCATTATCAGGCTGACGGAAGATGAGATCGCGCAGGTAATCAGTGAGTTCGATAAAAGTGCTGCCGATGGCGAAATTGCACTTTTGAAATTTGTACCCGCTTCGGGCGCTGCTACCCGGATGTTCAAATCGCTTTTCGGGTTTTTGCAGGAGGATAAGAAGGACAAGTCGGTGGAAGAGTTTTTTACGAAGCTGAAAGATTTCGCATTTTACGAGGATTTGAAAACCTGTCTGGCTGCCGACGGTCTGGACATTACGTCGGTCGACGAGAAAACAATTGCCTCTTACTTCCTCACCAGCAAGGGTTTGGGCTACGGAGAGTTGCCGAAAGGCCTTTTGAAATTCCATAATTACCCTGAGCGCTCGCGCACGCCGCTGGAAGAGCACTTGGTTGAAGGCGCCAAATATGCGAATGCGGGCAGCAATGTGCAGATCCACTTCACGGTATCTCCCGAGCACCGCGATAAGTTTGAAAAGCTGGTGGTAGAAGTGCTTCCGAGCTATCAAACGCAATACGGCGTTCGCTACATTGTTTCGTTTTCGGAGCAAAAAAGCGCTACGGACACGATTGCGGTGAACCTGGACAACACGCCTTTCCGCGAAAAAGACGATTCACTTTTGTTCCGCCCCGCAGGCCACGGCGCATTGCTGGACAACCTGGGCCAGCTCGATGCGGATATTATCTTTATTAAAAATATCGACAATGTCGTGCCGGATCGGATTAAGGGTGAGACGATTACCTATAAGAAGGCATTGGCGGGCACAGTATTGAAATACCAAAAGAAAATCTTCGCTTACCTCGATCAACTGGCTTCCGGTGCCGACGCGGCATTGTTGGCGGAGCTCGACGGCTTTTTCCGCAATGAACTTTGCGTGGTGCCGCCGGCCGGTTTTGAGTCGTGGGGCGATGATGAAAAGAAGGCATATTTTATCGGAAAACTGGATCGCCCGTTGCGCGCTTGCGGGATGGTGAAAAACCAGGGTGAGCCGGGTGGCGGACCGTTCTGGGCTGAGAATGCCGATGGATCATCGTCGCTGCAAATCGTGGAATCGGCGCAGGTGGATGTGGATAATGCTGATCAGAACAGCATTTTCAAGAATTCGACGCACTTCAATCCTGTGGACCTGGTGTGTGCGGTGAAGAACAAAAAAGGCGAATTGTATGACCTGAAAAAATTCCGTGATCCGCTAACCGGCTTTATTACAGGCAAATCCAAAGATGGGAAGGAATTGAAAGCGCAGGAGCTGCCAGGTTTGTGGAACGGCTCGATGGCCGACTGGAACACGCTTTTCGTAGAAGTGCCTTTGATTACATTCAACCCTGTGAAAACTGTGAACGACCTGCTTCGCGAGCAGCATCAATAGTTTTAATATAAAGCCAAATAAAAAATGGTCGGAAGCAACTCCGACCATTTTTTATTTCAAATGACTGATCCGATCAAGGTATCGGCAATACTTTGCTCTCTTTGAATGTCGAGAGGATTACCATCGTTTGCGTGCTGGCAACTTCTTCTATTTCATTGATTTTTTCGAGCATCAGCTTCTGGTAAGTGCTGATATCTTTGGAAATCACACGAAGCAGGAAATCTCCTGTTCCGGTAATGTGATGACATTCAATAACTTCCGGGATTGCATGAATTTTCTCAACAAATGACTCCGTAACAGCCTTGCGGTGCCCCACCAGTGAAATCTGCACAAAAGTACTCACGCCCAATCCCACCTTTTCAGGTTCGAGCTGCGCATGGTAGCTTTTGATGATGCCGGATTGCTCCAGTTTTTTCACGCGTTCCAGCGTGGGAGCCGGTGAAAGGCCTATTTCTTTGGATAATTGAGCGTTGGTTATCTTCGCGTTCGTTTGTAAAATCTCCAGTACTTTGCGGTCTATCTGATCTAACTTAATAATGGCCGACATTTCTCTATGACTAAGGTTTATATGACGTGCCCATTTCGGGAACGCCGCAAAACTAATTAGTTTCCCGAAGATTCTTGTAATATTATACTGAAATTTTGTCTAAAACTAGAATTATCGTAGGTGAAATATGATTTTAGTATTGAAATATTAGGCTATTCCAAATGTAACCTGTTGTATTGATCAAGGTTACACGGCGTAAGTTTCGATTTTTTCAAGAAAATCCTGATACGTTTTCGTGATCCCTTCTTCCAGGTCGATCGTGTGTTTCCAGCCCAATGCGTGGAGCTTGCTCACGTCCATTAATTTCCGCGGCGTGCCGTCAGGTTTTTCTGTATTCCACTTGATTTCGCCCTGGTATCCCACCACTTTCTGAATCATTTCCGCCAGATGTTTGATGGTCACGTCGGAGCCTACACCGATGTTCAGGAAGCCTGCTTCATTGTAATTCTGCATCAGGAAATAGCAAGCGGCGGCCAGGTCGTCGGCGTGCAGGAACTCGCGGAGCGGCGAACCTGTGCCCCAAAGCTCCACGAACGGCTTTCCTTCTTCTTTGGCCTCATGGAATTTGCGGATCATCGCTGGCAGCACGTGCGATTTATTTAAATCGTAATTATCATTCGGGCCATATAAATTAGTTGGCATGACCGAAATGAAGTTGCAGCCATATTGCGAACGATAAGCTTCGCACATTTTGATACCGGCAATTTTCGCAATTGCGTAAGGCTCGTTGGTAGGTTCCAAAAGGCCTGTCAGCAGCGAATCTTCCTGCAATGGCTGGGGAGCAAGTTTCGGGTAAATGCAGCTCGATCCGAGGAACATCAGCTTCTTCGCATCCGTGCGGTATGCGCTGTCGATTACGTTGTTCTGGATGAGCAGGTTATCATTGAGGAACTCTGCGCGATAAATATTGTTTGCCATAATGCCGCCTACTTTGGCAGCGGCCAAAAAGATATATTCGGGGCGTTCGGCCTCAAAAAATGCCCGCACATCGGCCTGGTTGCGGAGATCGAGCTGTGAGGAAGTTCTGGTGATGATGTTGTTGAATCCTTCTTTTTCCAACTTTCTGAGAATAGCAGATCCAACCATTCCCCGATGCCCGGCAATATAAATTTTAGCGCTTTTTTCCACGGTGTTTTTTTAAATTTGTCTTGGAAATCAATATAGAAAAAACCAAATCGTTACAAAAGTAACAATCTTGCCCTGAAGAAAAATCCTGTATTCATGCAAAGAGTAGCACTGTTCTGCGGCTTTTTTACAATCTGTCTCTCGGTTTCCGCTTTTGCCCAGGATGGCCAGAAGGACGCAGCGGCGCCCGCCTGGTTGCCCAAAGAGCAGGTAAAAAAGGATACCGCGGCGCGTTCGAATGACCTGAAATCCTTCGTTTCGGGCCTGGACCCGGTTATGGGTGCATCCGTACCCGGCGGCAAGGGCAAGTCCACCAACCTTTCTACCCTGTTCGGGGAAACCATTCCCGATCTCGGGCTCCGGGTGAAAGAATACAAAAGCCAGAAAAAGGACCGGAAGGCACGCAAGGAAAAGGCGCGCCTTGCGAAAGTACAATATGAAGGCGTTCAAATGCAGGCGATGTCGGTCAAGTACGGCAGCGGCGACCGTGCTACGGTCGAGAATTTCCATGTTTTGAAGGAATTCAAACCCATCGATCAATACGTGCGGGCTACCGAGACGCGCTGGTACGATAAAAAGGGCCGCAAACTGAGCTCATCGGTGATCAAGGACAAAGCGCAGGCATTGCCGCTTCACGGCTCCTATAAAAAATATAGCGGTGAAAACCTGATCGAGGAAGGCTATTACTACATGGGTGTGAAGGACGGCCGCTGGGTGAAATACGATACGAAATACAACTTGATCGACAAGGCTGTCTGGAACCGTGGATTCCCAGCCGAGTCACGCATCACCTATTACGATTCCGCGCACACGCAGGTAAAAGAAGTGGTGCCGATCGCGTTTGGCGAGGTGGAAGGCGAATATCTGCAATTTTATAAGGAAGGCCAGCTTGCCGCGAACGGCAAATACGATTCGGGCAAGAAAATAGGCCGGTGGGTGGAATACTACCAGTTCCGGCGCCAGCGCAAAAAAGAAGTCCAATACCCTAAAACTGCCTGGGACGACGAATTTGAACCATTTATTTTGAGAGAATGGGACGACAAAGGCAAGCTGCTTTACGACTACACTAAAGATCCACGCGCCTCCGTTGAAGAAGAGGAAACGGAAAATTAAGCCGTTGGATAATTGAAAATCACCGTTCGCTTGCTTAATTAGCACACCGGATTGGGCAGACCTGTCCGCCGGAGTCTAATTTATGTACTCAGCTTTCCTCCGTTTTGTCAGAGAAAAAATCTGGCTTGCCTGTTTGTTGTGCCTGCTACCTGTTTTGATCTACATACTGGTTTTCAAGGCGATCGCCCTGAATGTCAACTATGTGGCTTTCGATGACATTATCATTTTGGGTATTATCCCGGAATTTTCGAATGCCGACCTTGCCGGAAAATGGAAGCTTCTCACAACCCTTTTCCCTGAACACAGGCTGGTCTTCTCCCGCTCGGCGATCCTGCTGCTGCAAAAAGCATTTGGTACGATCGACCTCGTGTGGCCGATGATCATCGCCAACACTTGCTGGGCACTCTGCGCGGTCGTTTTTTATCGTGCATTCCGGCATTTGCGCATGTCGTTCTGGTATTTCGTGCCGGTCATGTGGCTGTGGTTCAATATACAGTCGTTTGAAAATATCTTCTGGGGGGTTAGTTCGCTTTGCAATTTCGGGGTGATCCTGTTTGTGCTTTGTGCATTATATTTTGCGGCTTACAGGCCCGAAAAGCCGGCTTTCGCCCTCCTTTTCGCCATCGCGGCCACATTTACCTATGGTAATGGGCTGATGGTTTTCCCGGTAATCGGCCTGCTGTTTCTGCTCGCAGGTTACAGAATGCAATTTTTCATCACGCTCGGAACAACGCTCGTAATCGCGGCGATCTACTTCATCGATTTTACCCCAATCACCCAAAACCTGGATTTCTCCAATCCGCAGCAGGTGAAAGAAGGCTTTTTAGGTTTTTTTGGCTTTATCGGCTCATGGGCGACGCTTACCGCTTACAGCACGCCTACTTCCGGGCTGTATACCGCCGTAGCAGCCGGAATGCTGATGATCGCCGCCTTGCTCCTTTTATTCCGGCAACAATATATTCCGCTCTGGCATTCAACCTGGCTGAAAGCGCGTTACACGAACCGCACGGCCCTTTTTGCCCTCGCTATCGCCATTTTTACCGGCATCACCGCCCTTGCGCTTACTTACAAACGCATTCCCACCGACACGTTCGAGGGGATGTTTAAAGGCCGCTACCGCATGTACTCCACGCTCTGGTGCGTTGCTTTGTATTTCGGTTTTCTTGCTATTGTACAAAATGCAACCAGGAGGCGGTTCGCGCCGGCCATGGTCGTTGCGGCCATCGTGCTGAACCTGGTGCTGCTGCACAGCAACTTCGCCGAGGCGGTGAATAACCGTCGCGCGGCCATTGCGCAGGAGTTTAATGCCCGCTACAATGCCGATTGGCTGGGTGTGCGCATGTTTTCGATGGATCAGCAGCATTATGAGAAGATCCGCTCCTACTATCGTTCCGACGATCCGCTGGCCGAAAACTGGAACCCGATGGCGGACGCGGTGCCGTGCGACAGCATTTACGAACTCGATGAAGTGGGGCAGCTCGGCAACCACGTCGTTGTAGGTTTTCACAAGGAGTTTTTCAAACCGGAAAAAGACTATTCGGATGGCGCTTATGTGATTCTGAAATCGCCCGGGCACGTTTATGCATCACCTCCGAACCAGGTTTCCGTGCCGCTGAAAACGACATTACGGCGCGGAATGTATTTTAGCAAAGGGCTAAATGCAAGTTTTCATACGGCAAATGTGGAGCCGGGCATTTACCAGATTTACCTGCTTGTCCGTAAAAACGGACGTAATTTCTTTTACTGTACGGGCAAAACCTGGGAAGAAAAGCAATAATCAGTATTTGTTGTGAACGGCCGTCAGAATGCGCTCCACTTCTTTGCGCACATCGGCGGTCGGTTTTGTGAAATTGTTATTCATAAAACTGAAAACCAGCACTTTTCCTTTCCGGGTGATGAGGTAGCCGCTCAAATTGTACACATTACTCAGACTGCCCGTCTTGGCAAAAATAAAAGGCGGTTCCTCCTTGAACAGGTTTTTGAGCGTGCCGGTCTTGCCGCCAGCCGGCAATATCCTGAACAGCCTTTCCTGCGGTACTTTCGCGTAAATTTTTTGCAGCAATGCCACCATTGTCCTCGGTGTGAACAGGTTATAGCGGCTCAGCCCCGAGCCATCCTTCCAAACGGGCTTATCAGGGAGGTCGGCCAGATGGTGCTCTACGGCGTGGGCAATGGCTTTCTCGGTGCTCAGGGGAAGTTTGTTGGCCGTTGCGTAGAGTAGCATCAGCTGTTCGGCGAGCATGTTGTCGCTCGCCTGCATCATGCGTGTGTAGAGCGAATCGGACGCGATGCTGTTGACCGTTTGCAGCTCTATTTCAAGCGGGATATTGATCAGTTTGATCTCCTTTTTCAGCGTATCGCTCAGCAGTTGGAGGGTCAGCTGGTCGGTCATGTGTACGGGAATATCTTTTGTAATCCACTGTGTACCTGCGGTTTTAGGGTAATGGAAGATATTCTGCAGCTCATCCCTTTCAATGCCGGAAACGGTAGTGTCCTCCACCATCGATTTTTGCCAGAAATGCGGATGTGCCCGGTATTTTCCTCCGTTCTGGCTTTGAAAACGCACAATGTTGCCGTAAACAGGCATGGCCGTCACTTCGGGCTGATAATAATCGTTGTAGTCACTCCAAGCCCAGCCGGGCCCGAAACGCTTGTTTTCGAAATGGTAGGGTGTGAAGAAAATCGGCTCTTTGCGGCTTTTCAGGAAATCCAGGACCTTGCTGGATGGCAGATCGGGATGGAGCAGCGACGGGTCGCCCGTGCCGCGGATGATCAGCAACTCGCCCCATTCGAGGTATTCCAGGCCCGGAATGGAGTCGCCTAATGCCGACAGCCCGGCGTAGAAGCTGAACAGCTTGGTGTTAGATGCAGGTACGAAATACTTATTATCCTGGTATGCAGCCATCGCCTTTTGCTCATTCACCCTGGTAATGGAAATGCCCGTATGCTGCTGGCTCAGGACCGCCGACCGGGTGATTTCACGTTTGAGAAAATGGGAGGCCGAACAGCCCGATAACACAATTATACTTATGATAAAGAGCAGCGTGCGCATGGAAACGGATTATAATGAACTTTAAACAAAGATAATATTTTCATTCTAACGGCAAATCCGGGTGTTCGCTGCGAATCGGACAAATTGCTTTCCGAATCAACGAGCTACTTTATCGGTGGCACCGTATGCCTCACTACCAGCAAAAATCCCCCGTTTATGGTAACCACACTATCGCGTTTCAAATCAAACTGTGGAAGGCACGTGGAGTCGGCCAGGACGTAACGGGCGGTATCCGTTTGGGTTGATAACGATAGTTGATGATACCGCTGTAAGTTGGCGTGGATATCGGCATGCTGGTACAAATCATGGCAAATACCGATTGTAGAAGCTACCGGTACCAATGTACGTAGCTGTTTTGCGTTGGCCGAGTAGACGTCCGGCTGGATGCTGCTTACCTTCCTGAAAGTAGCGCCCCAGCATGCCAGAATGCCAACAAAAAACACGATAATCGTGAGTTGCGTCCGCCAAACCAGGGCCGCGGCCACCCGCTGGACGAGCAGGAAAGCGAAAAGTAAGGCAACGAACGGCAGCGCGGGCATCAGGTAATGCGGGTATTGCTTGATACTCACAAGCATAGGCACAATCCCCGACGCTGCCACCAGCGCCGTAAGCACAATGTTTTGGGAAATGTATTTTTCGCGCAGCATTCTCCATTTCAATGCAAAAGATAAAGCGTACAATCCGGCCAGCGCCAGCAAATGCGGCGTGATGTTTCGGATCAGTTCGGTCACCAACGTAATGTGGGCCGTCCAGCCGGTGCCTGCCTTCTCGCGCTTTTGCAGCAGCGCCTGCACCACTTGCCCGTTGAAATACGTGGTCATAAATTCCCTCGCGGGGGCATGTGCGAAGATGCTTGCCGCGCTTAGCACGATCACGGCCAGCATGATCAGCGTTGGCCGGAGTGCTTTTTGGAAAGTATACGAGGCGTCCGCAAATGCATAAATCATCGAAAATGCAAGCGGGTAGAGCCCCACCGGACCTTTGGTCAGAAAGGCCAGAACGATGCCAACGCCTGCCAGTAGCGGCCACAATCCGTCTATTTTACGGGTGACATTCTTTTTCAGGAAAATCAATTGAAAATAGCATGAAACCAGGCAGAACAGTCCCATAGTACTGTCCAGGAAATTGTTGGGAATGCTGTACCAAACCGTCACCAACCCATACCAGCAGAGCACCGGCAGCCAGCCGAGTGCACCGTAGCCGCTTGCGGGGGCCAGCAATTTGCGCCAGACTCCAACTATCAAAACCAAATAGCCGCCCAAAATGAGCGCATTATAGCTATTCTCGACTGCCGGCGTATCCCCGATTATTTTAAAAAGAACTGCCTGCAACCCGAATTGCAGCGGCGGATGTCCCGAAAAATACTCGCCGTTATCGTACGGCAGCCAGAAGGAATGCGCGAAAAACGGCCGCCAGAATGTGCCGATCCCTTCCGACATATTGCGGGCAATGGCGGCATAGGTTACGCCATCCATGAACATGGTGTCGTCAATCGAGCGAGGCAGAAACGTAATCAGGATGAAACTCAGCGTAAAAAGCCAGGGCAGCCACCACGGGTAGCTTTCCTTTTGGCCTGCATGTAAAATCATGATGTGGTGTGAAATTTGCCTTTAAATAACGGCTTTTGCGCGTTGGAGAACAATTTGTAGGCATTTCTTTTTTATCAAACGTGAGGGTTCCCGCTTTCGATAACGCGGGTAATGCAATTACTTTGCAAAATCTGATCACCACACCAAAAACGGAGTTCCGATGACTGATATCCGGTCTGTCCTGAAACAATATTGGGGTTACGACGCATTCAGGCCATTTCAGGAAGACGCCATTCAGGCCGTCCTGAATGGCATGGATACGCTCGTGCTGCTGCCTACCGGCGGCGGCAAATCCATTTGTTTCCAGGTACCGGTGATGGCCTCCAAGGGTGTGTGCATTGTGGTAACGCCGCTGATCGCCCTTATGAAAGACCAGGTGGAGCAGCTCAAACGCAGGCATATTCCCGCCGCCGCGATCCATTCGGGCATGAGCAAGACCGAGATCGATATTACGCTGGATAATTGCATTCACGGAAATACGAAGTTTCTCTACGTGTCGCCCGAGCGCCTGCGGACGGACATTATGATTGCCCGCACGAAGCAAATGAAGGTTTGCCTGCTTGCGATCGACGAGGCGCATTGTATTTCGGCCTGGGGTTACGATTTCCGCCCCTCCTACCTGCTCATCGCCGATTTCCGGAAGCTTTTACCCAAAGTGCCGGTAATGGCGCTCACCGCCACCGCTACGGAAGAAGTGCGGGCAGACATCCTCGATAAGCTCGAAATGCGCAATGCGCGCGTTTTCAAGCAGTCGTTTGCACGTGCCAACCTCTCCTACTCGGCATTTGCGGAGGAAAGTAAGGAACGAAAATTATTGCAGGTTTTGCGTAATGTTTCGGGAACGGCCATTGTATACGTTCGCACCCGGAAGCGCACCAAAGACCTCGCTGACTGGCTCTCGAGGCAGGGAATTTCGGCCACCAGCTACCACGCCGGACTGCTTTTTAAGGACCGCTCTGACCGGCAAACGGCCTGGATTCAGAACCGGGTGAGGACCGTCGTGGCCACAAATGCCTTCGGGATGGGGATCGACAAGCCCGATGTCCGCGCCGTGGTGCATTTCGACCTGCCCGACAATCTGGAAGCCTATTATCAGGAAGCCGGCCGGGCCGGAAGGGACGAAAAAAAGGCCTATGCCGTCGCATTGTTCAACAAAATCGACCTCGAGGAGCTCGTCGACAGCGTGGAGCGACGATACCCGCCCATTGAAATGCTCCGGCGCGTTTACCAGGCCCTGGCGAATTATTACAAAGTGGCCGTCGGTGCGGGCGAGCTATCGGGTTTCGACTTCGATATCCAGGAATTTACAGGCATATTCGGGCTGCCGGTGAATGAAACGCATTATGCGTTGAAACTGCTTGAAGAAGAAGGTTTTGTGCAGCTCAGCGAGAATTTTAGTGATGCTTCCAAAATCCATTTTCTGGTGGATAACCGCCAATTGTACGATTTTCAGATACGCTATCAGGAGCTGGATTCGTTTATCAAACTGATCCTGAGAATGTACGGCGGCGAGCTTTTTACGGAGTATGTGCGCATTTCGGAAACCGAGCTGGCGCAGGTGCATTTCGCCACGGTGCCCGAAGTTCTGAGGAAGCTGAAATTCCTTGCCGAGCGGGACATTATCGATTACGAACCCCGCAAGGACAAGCCCCAGCTCACATTTCTGACACCGCGCTATGATTCTTCTTTACTGCCGCTGAATGTTTTTGAAATACAAAAGAAAAAGGACCGCGACCTGCAAAAGGCACAAGCGGTGATCCGTTACGCGTCGCATACCAAACGGTGCCGGACCTTGCTTTTACTGGAATATTTTCATGAATTCGATGCGGAGGAATGCGGTGTGTGCGATATATGCATTCAAAACCGGAAAAATGAGGCCCGCGACGCTGCGGAGGACGCCACTTTGGCCGGAATGATCACCGATTTTCTAACCCGTGAGGGCCCGATGTTGCCCGCTGAACTTGGCCGTGCATTCGAAAACCTGCCCGGCGACGAGTTGTTCAATACATTACAAACGCTGATCCGGGAGGAAACGATCCGGTATAATGAACAAGGAATGCTCACCGCGACTAACAAAACTCAACTTTGAAAACCTCATTACTAACCACAGCACTATTCGTCCTGACGACCTTTCATTGCGTTGTCGCTCAACAGATTCCAGGCCTGCAATTCAGTAACTACGGCGGTTTATACCGCGCTACTTACAATCCGTCGGTGCTCGGCGGGCCGCGGCACAAGTTCCAGGTCAATGTGCTCACGCTCGGCGGGAGTATCAAATACCGGTACTTCCGGTTTATTGGTGAAAACTCGTTTTTGTACCCGATACTTTCGGCGCATTCCACGAAGGAGCTCTACGGCCGCTCACGTACGATGGGCTCGCTGACCTACAAGGACCCTATTTTCCTCACAGGAGAAATCCGTTGGCCGTCGGTGTCGTTTGCATTGGGCAAATACCACAGCGTGGCGGTGCAGCTGCGTACGCGCGGATTTGTGCAGGGCCGCAACATCACCTCCGCCATCGATAACCTGTATATGAAAAGGCTGGACACGGGCAGCACACCGCCGATCACGGGTGAAGCCTGGGGCGATTTCAGCCTCGTTCAGCAGAGCCTTACCGACCTTAGCTTCTCATACGGCGTGCAGCTGCTCGATATCGAAGGGCATAAATTCCGTGTTGGGGCAACCGTAAAACGTGTTTTTGGTGCGCGTGTGGCCTATTTGAAAGGCAATGCGGATCAATACAGCATTGGTCCGGTGAATAATGATCCCGAGATCAGCCAGCTGGAAGTCGATAACCTCTCGTACGAAAGCGGTTACAGCACACCCAACCGCAAAGCGCGCATCGGCAGCTTGTTTGATTCGGGGAAATATGGTTCGGGCTGGGGTTACGACCTGGGCTTTTCGTACGAGATAGGTGCCGTGTGGAAAGGCCGCAAGGAAGCCTACAACGACAGCCCCGATTACCTCGTCCGTCTTGCCGGGTCGCTCACGGATATTGGGTCGGTTAAATACAAAACGTCCGATTCGAGAGTGGCCAGAGGCTTGCACAGCGACGTGGTGATCCGCCAGGCGGAGCTGGAAACCATTAGTGACCGCGGTCCCGAGGGCTTTATGAGCCTGTTTCCCGGCGACACGAGCACGGCATTCGCCCAAAGCGTGAAACTGCCGCAGGCGCTCAATCTGGAAGCCGACATACAGGTTTTCAATGGCTTTTTCCTCAATCTGGCGCATACGAGCCGTTTCAAAAGCCGGAGCGGCCAGCCATTAGATATGTATGTGCCCAATACTTTTATCGTCACGCCGCGTTTCGAGGACGAAGATTCCGGCCTTTCGTTCCCGATCTCGTTCATTCAGGGCAACAACCGGCCTTCCATCGGCCTTGCGGGGCATTTTGGGCCGGTATTCCTCGGGTTTAGTAATGTGAATGGCCTGATGAAAAGCGGCGGCGCGCGCGGGAGCATGATGTACATCGGATTCACCGCGTGGAAAGCAAATCGTAAAAAAGACAAGGATTGATATGAAAACATCGTCTGCCCTACTCCTTTTAGCAGTTTTCCTGCCACTAATGCTGCTTGGGCAGCACGATCACCATGCGGGACATCCCATTGCAGACGACGTAGAGCCGCAGCCGCTGCTCGCACAGGCGATGCGCTTGCAGGAGGCGCTTTCGTTTTCGGGAAATGCGCTGCAAACCGCTGATTCGGAAAAATTGAAAGCCCTGGGCCGCGGCCCGTTTTCAAAGCAGACGGTAGCTCAAATCCAGGCCATTCTGGACCCCTATTGCCTGAATGTGGTGCACATCAATCCCGAAGGACGCGTGAAGGTCGACCGTGGCGCGGCCAAAGCGGCGCTTGTGCAGGGCGGATGGACGGCTTTTTTGGTTAAAATCCATAACGAAGCAGTCATTACCGCGCAGTTTGAGGCCGTCAGCCCGAATGCGCTCAAACCCTACCATTCGCCATCGTTTGAACACCGGGTCAAAAAGGAGCACGAACTTACCGCAGGCCAGGTCGCAAACCGTTTTCTGGACATTCAGATTTATGCCGGAAGGCCTTTGCAGCCCAATTTGTCGGGTTTAAAGCTCGAATATGCGGTGGTTCAGATCTATTCCAAGGACGCCGGCCAGCGCGAGGCGGAAATCGCATACCATGCCGGCCAGGGTTCGCAGGACATCGGTTTCAGGAATTCTACCCATATTTTGTTTGATATAAAACCTGCGGTCAGGGTCAATTTCGATGTAAAAGATGCCGACGGTGCGGCCACTATGGCATCTTTCGTGATCACCGACGGCCAGGAGCATGCGTCCGGTAAATTCAAGGGCATTTATCCCCTGCCGTCCCGTCGCGTGGCAGCATTTGATGAATATCCCGATTTCTTTTTCCAGCCGCAAATTTACCGCCAGAGCGGCGAGCACGTCACGTTGCCTGCGGGCAAATACCAGGTCACATTCACCCGTGGGCCGGAATACATCCCGCAAACGAAAGAAATTACGGTCCCGGCGGGAAAAGCCGCTATTGACGTCGATTTTAAGCTGAAAAGATGGATTCAGCTATCCAGACTCGGCTGGTTCAGCGCCGATCACCACATTCACGCGGCCGGTTGCAGCCATTACGACAGCCCCACGGAGGGCGTCGATCCGAAAGATATGTTCAGGCAAGTGCTGGGCGAAGACCTCAACATGGCTGCCAACCTCGCATGGGGGCCGAGCTGGTATCACCAGAAGACCTTTTTTACGGCAAAAGATCACCCGCTGTCGGGCAAACAGACGATCATGCGCAACGACGTGGAAGTTTCCGGGTTTCCGTCGTCGCACGCTGGGCATATTGTTTTGTTGAGGATTAAAGAAGACGACTATCCCGGCACGACCACCATCGATCAATGGCCAAGCTGGACGGCTCCCGTTCTTTCGTGGGCCAAATCGCAGGGTGGCGTGGTAGGTTACGCGCATTCGGGATGGGGGTTGCAACCGATGGAAGGCACCGACAAACTGCCCAACTACGTCACGCCCAAAATGGACGGCATCGGGGCCAACGAATACATTGTCACCGTAACCAACGGCCTCATCGACTTTTACAGTGCCGGCGACACGCCCGCGCCCTGGGAGCTGAATATGTACTATCACACGTTGAATTGCGGATTCAAAACGAGGCTCAGCGGCGAAACCGACTTCCCGTGCATTACGGACGCGCGCGTAGGCCAGGCGCGGAGTTATTTTAAGCCCAAAAAGGCGATGGACTACGATGGTTACGTGGAAGCCCTCCAACTGGGCCGAAGCTACGTTTCCGACGGCAAATCGCACATCATGGATTTTACAGCGGGCGGCGTGGAGGCTGGTACGGGTGAAAGCCTGCTGGCATTAAAATCCCCCGGCACGACCAAAGTAACGGCGAAGATAGCCGCCTATTTGCCCGAAAAACAAGACGCCACCGGCGAAAGGATTGCCAAATTACCGATTACCGAAATGCCCTACTGGGATATCGAACGGTCGCGTGTAGGCAAGTCTCGCACGGTGCGCGCGGAATTGATATTCAACGGCGTTCCGGTGGACACGGTGGAGGTGCAGGCTGATGGTAAGGTTAATGACGTCAGTTTCAGCGCTAAGCTTGAAAAATCGGGCTGGCTGGCGGTGCGGATTTTCCCGAGCTCGCATTCAAATCCGGTATTTGTGAAAATCGGCGACCAGCCGGTGTCGGAAAAAAGAAGCGCCGAATGGTGCCTCGCCGCGCTGGAACAATGCTGGAAAATGAAAGAGCCCAACATCCGCGCCGAAGAGCGGGCGGCCGCTGCCGAAGCTTATGAGAAGGCCCGGAAAGTGTATCGCCAGCTTATCGCCGGTGCAGGGAAATAGCGGTTATTCGGGTGTGGTTTCTGCCTTTTTGGAACGGAAGAGGCCTCCTATCCTGCTGAACATCCGCTTTTCGAACTCCCAGAAAAACGTGAATTTGCCCCAAATCCAGCCCCAGGCAAGCAAAATGACCTGGTACAGCGGCAGAATGATGAGGATATTGACCGCCCAGCGCACCCAGGCAGGCGATTCATTGTCCAATCCTACAAGCTCAAAGAGCCATCGTTTTACGTAGAGGACCGAAAAACCGGTGCACGCGAAAACAATGAGGATGATGAGCACGTCCCACCCGTTCCTGACATTCCAGCGCTGTTTCAGTTTTTCGATCATCCGTTCTATTCGTGCAGGAAATCGAGGTGCTCGGGTTTGATCACCTCTTTATCCAAAGTTAAGAATTCTTCCCAAAAAGGGTCGTTTGGCACACCGGCGCGGCAGATAATCGGCTCTTTTTTAACGGGATGCTCGAAATACAGCCTGCGTGCATGCAGGTTGATGCTGCCGTCGGGATTGCCTTTGGGATAACCGTATTTCACGTCGCCGCGAATGGGGCAGTTCATCGAGGCCAGCTGCACGCGGATCTGGTGCGGGCGGCCGGTAACCGGCATTACTTCCAGCAGGTGGAATTTGTTGATTTCGCCTACCCAGCGGTACGAAAGCTCCGCACGCTGTGAGCCCGGCACTTCCTCGTCGTGCGCGGTGGTGACATTGCGGGCTTCGTTTTTAGTCAGCCAATGTACCAATTTGCCCTTTTTTTCTGCCGGTTTGTTCTTTACAACTGCCCAATAGGTTTTTTGCACATCGCGTTTCCGGAAAATCTCGTTCATGCGTTCGAGCGCCTTGGATGTGCGCGCAAATACAACGAGCCCGCTCACGGGTCGGTCCAGCCGGTGCACGGTGCCCAAAAACACCGCTCCGGGCTTGTTATAGGCTTCTTTGATGTAATCTTTTACCAAATCCAGCAAACATGCGTCGCCGGTAACATCGGCCTGAACCAGGATACCAGGCTCCTTATTGACGATGATCAGGTGATTATCCTCGTAAACAACCCGAAAAGGTTTTTTAGCCATATTATTAGTTTAATACTTTTTAAAAGGTCAATATGATTCCGATTCGTTCGGAAATGATTTTCCTTTTACGTCTGAAATATAATTAGTGATCGCGTTGGTCATTACGCTATTCAAATCGGCATAATGACGCAAAAAGCGCGGTTTAAATTCCTTATTGATGCCCAGCAGATCGTGAATCACCAGCACCTGTCCGTCGGCATGCGGCCCGGCGCCGATCCCGATGGTCGGAATCTGAATGCTTTCCGACACTTGCTTGGTCAGTTTTGCAGGAATTTTTTCGAGTACGACCGAAAAGCAGCCGACTTCTTCGAGCATCTTGGCGTCTTCCAGCAATTTCTGTGCTTCTGCTTCCTGTTTCGCACGCACGGTGTAAGTCCCGAATTTGTAAATGGATTGCGGGGTAAGCCCCAAATGCCCCATTACAGGCACACCGGCGCTGAGGATGCGCGTAATAGAATCCTTGATTTCGAGCCCGCCTTCCAGTTTCACGGCATGCGCACCCGATTCTTTCATGATGCGAATGGCAGAGTTGAGCGCCTCCCGCGAATTGCCCTGATAGGAGCCAAAAGGAAGGTCCACCACCACCAATGCACGCTTCACAGCCCGCACTACCGACGAGGCGTGGTAGATCATCTGGTCGATCGTGATCGGCAGCGTCGTTTCGTGGCCGGCCATCACATTGGAAGCCGAGTCGCCCACCAGGATCAGCTCGACGCCCGCGGCGTCCACAATGCCCGCCATCGAATAATCATAGGCGGTAAGGCAGGTTATTTTTTCGCCACGGTTCTTCATTTCCTGAATCACGTGGGTTGTAATGCGCTTAATATCAGCAGTATGTACAGACATGGTGGTTATCGGTAATGGTAGTCGAAATTTGTAACACAAAAGGCTACCGGTGAATGAGCCAGTTCTCGGGGTTCAGGCGCGAAGTGTTTTTCCAGATCTGGAATTGCAGTTCTGACGTGCCGTCGCTGTCGGTCGCCACCCGGCCGATGTTCTCCCGGGCTTTCACTTTCTGTCCCGCGCGCACGGCTACGCCGGTCATTTTAGCGTAAATCGTCATATAGTTACCGTGCTGGATTGCCACCACGCTGCCCATTCCGGGCAGTTCGGTCACATCAAGCACCGTACCGTCGTATACCGACCTCACCGACTCCCCGGCAGTCGTTTGAATGTCAATTCCAAGGTTATCCACCATCACCCCTTTCAACACCGCGTGCGGGCGCTGGCCGAAATGGCTGGATACAAAGCCCTTCACAGGCCACGGAAGGCGGTTTTGCGACGCGGTGAACGATGACGCCAGCGTCGTTTCCTCCTCGCTCATCCCGCTCGAAGCTACCGGCTCCTCCTCTACTTCCTTCGGTGCCGCTACGGCCGCCTCGCCTTTCTTTTCGCGCTCGGCATTCTCCCTCGCAATTCTTTCCCTTTCCGCTTTGCGACGTGCTTCGCGTTCTTCACGCTCGCGGCGTTCCCTTTCGAGGCGTTCGCGGCGCTCGCGCTCGGCAATGCGGCGGATGCTGGCTTCCAAAAGGTCGGTAGCGCGCTTGTTTTCAGCAATTTGCTTTCTCAGTTCTACCTCTTTTTGAGACAATTCCTTGATCACCTCATTCTGCTTCACCTTCAAGCCTTCCAGCTTGTTGTTTTCGGTAACCCGCGTGTCGAGGACGTTTTTCTGCTGGTTCTTTTTAGAAGTAATGCGCTGGCGTTCAGCCATTACCTGCTTTTGCAGCACATCGATCTCCTTCGCCCGGCCCTGCCTTGCTTCGGTATATTGTTTCAAATATTTGTAACGCAGCACAAACTGGTTGAACGTCCCCGCCGAGAACAGGAACACTAGCTGATTGAAATACGCATTCCGTTTCGAAGCCTCGTAAATCATGTGGCCATACTCCTCTTTCAACACGGCCAGGCTGCTATCCAGCGACTGACGACGCTTTTCAAGCACTCTTAACTCGCGGTCCAGGATTTCGAGATCGTCGCTAAGAAGGTCTATTTGCTTTTTGTAGGTATTAATCTGCTGGTTAAGCGCTTTGAGCTGCCCGAGGTTGACGTTCTTCTGGGACGAAGTCTGCTTCAAAATGCTTTGGATCTCTCTGATTTTGCCCTGGTTTTCAGCCTTTTCACGTTCCAGCTGCTCACGGGTTTTCTGCGCGAAAGCGCCTGCGCACGCAGCGAGCACGAATGTAAGCACTAACCAAAAACGACGGCTACCAGGGGTACGAAAGGGCATAATATTGATTCTTGCGGCCAAAAATACATCTCACGGCGGGCAAAGTTAAGCAGACTTTCTGTATTTTACCTTTTACGCTTATAGCTCGACGGAACATTAAACGGAAAACCGGGGCTTTGGTTTACCAATTCCACCTTGCTGTGTTTGAGGCGCATGGTTGTTTCAAGTTTCTGCTGCTCTTTCGAAAGCACGTTCAGGCTGATCAGGCTTGTGAAGGGGAACAAATAGGCGCCTACTTCCCTGAAATCCTCATAATCCAGGGTAAAAGTGTTCTGTGTAGGCACTTCCGTTGCTCTTAGTCGGGAAAGTTTCTGGTTTTTTTCCGCAATGTAGTTGTCGACTTCCAGGCGTTCGACGAGTTGTTTGAGAATGTAAAAATCATTTTCCTTTAAAAAACGGCCGTTTTCCTGCCTTTCAAACGGCATGTTTCCAATGATAACCGATTGCAGAAGGTCGAAGTTGAGGTCGAAATTGTATTGTTTGCTGAGCTGCTCGTAGTTGAAAACGAAGTAGTCGCGGTGGATTTTGTCCATAAAAACAATGGAATCCCGCGTGATAATGCCCCGCGCCACTTCCAAACCCACGCCGGTAACGGAAAGCCAGATAATGCTGTCCTTTTTCATGCGGATATTGACATTCGTGTTGTCAAAATCCTGTTTAGCGCTTTTAAACGAAAACTTCGATTTGGCCGTCAGATAGTCGAAATCCACTTCATTTACCTTCACCTCCCGCATGGATTCGCTTGCGTCGGCCACGCCGCTCGCTGCCGAAGTATCGGCGGCAGACGTATCCACGGCCGAGCTATCTCCGATTTCGGGGCTCCTGGTAATCAGGGTGGTATCTCTGTCTGAACTTTGGGAAGTACTTTTGGAAAGACGTGATTTATGACAAGCCGTGAACCATATCAGCGACATGGCCATCAGCCCGATCATCAATTTACTGCTCATGTAATGCACCTGTTGCTATTTTTTTGTCAAGAAGTTCGGTGGTTTCGCCCATTCTCTTGGCTTTTTTCCATTGGGCCACCGCATTGTCCCGTTCTCCTAATTTGAACAGGACATCCCCATAATGCTCAACAATTGTGCCACTCACCGAGCTGCTGTCGAGCATTGCCTTTTCGAGGTATTCCTTGGCTTTTTTGTAGTCTTTGCGAATGTACAATACCCAGGCGTGGGTATCGAGGTAAGTGGGGTTATTCTGATGCTGCTGCACGAGCTTTTCGGACATTTTGAGCGCCAGATCGAGCTTTTCCTTTCTGAGCGACAGGAAATAGCTGTAATTGTTCAGCACGTGGTCATTGTTCGGATCGGCTTTCAATGCGAGCTCGTAAGCTGCGTCGGATTTTTCGTGATCGCCGATCCCGTTAAATGCATCGCCGAGCTGTGCGTGGATTAATGGCACCAGCTGGGGATTCTCGCCCATCATTTTCAGGCTTTCTTCCAATGCGGATGTCGCCTCCCTGAAATTTTTCTTCATCAGGTTAGCCATTCCGTTGAAATACCAGAACATTCCCTGATTCGGAAACAGCTCCAACGCTTTTTCCGAATGCACGAGCATGCTGTCGGGCTGGTTGAGCTGGCCGTCGAGCTGCAAAATGGCGCCCCACACCTGGAATACGTTCGGGTCGGCGGCTGCGGCTTTGATGTACAGGTCGCGCGCTTCGGCGAACTTGCTCTGGCGAGTTAGCAAATCGGCGTAAATGACAGTCGCTTTGGCTTCGTTGGGGTGTGTTTCCGAGAGCTGGCGTGCAAGTGAAATGGCCTCATTCACTTCGTTTTCGGTCTTTAACATGGTCAGGTAGCCCGAAAGCACGCGGATTTTAGGATCGGCGTCAAGGTTTGGGTTGGCAAAAACCTGTTTCAGTTCCTGGTTGCATTTCTGCACATCGCCGTTGCGGCGGTAAATATCGGCTAGCAGCACGTGGGCCTGCGCTTCGTCGGGATTGATTTTCAATGCTTCTTCCAACGGCGCCACCGCTTCCACGATGCGGTCGTTCGCGATCAGCATTTCGGCCAGTTCTACGCGGTAACTTACTTCGCCGGGCTCCGCTTCGATGAGTTTTTTGCCTTCCGCCAATGCTTTTTCCAGGTTATTCTGGCGGAGATAGAGCTGCTGTTTCTGGTGCGTGATTTCTTCGGTCACACCCATCGACTTTTCCAACCTGTTGTAAGTTTCAATGGCTTTGTCGAACTGGTCGTTGAAAACGTAAACCGCCGCCAGTTCAATTCCGTATTCGATGTTTTCGGGATTCCGGGCTACAAGTGTTTCGTAAATCTGGGCCGCTTCCGCGTATTTGCGGCGTTTGGCGTAAAGCTCGGCGAGTTGCTGGGCGTAGAAAATGTTCTCTTTATCGATGTCAAATGCCTTTTTCGACGCATTGATGGCCTCGTCGTATTTTTCGAGCTTGATCAGCGCCGTGGCGACCAGATAATGTGTGGTGGCGTCCTGCGGATTGATTTGGGCAAGTTTTTCAAACACCGGCAATGCGCGGTCGGGCTCGTCCTTCATCATGAACTTCATTCCCTCGGTAGCCATCGACTCCCCTTCGAGCCTCGTCATCACACCCTCTTCCTTAACTTCCTGCTTGTCACGATCTTTACGGCGCTGCGCGTTGGCCGGCGTCATCGTCCAGCAGGCCGAAACCAGGCAAATAAGAAGGATTATTTTCGAATATTCGGTCCTCATATTTTAATCGTGCGCCATCAGATCGTGGGACATGACCGGCTATTTCAGTGTAAATAACAAAGTTACCAAATTTTGTGTGTATGCCCTGTCGAATTGCCTACGCAAATAAGTATACTAACGTGGAAATATATATATTCTTATGCCAGCACACGGGGCATCGCACGCCGCATTGCATGCGCCCGGCAGCTATCTCACGGTATAGCTTGTTTTTCCCGAACCAGGCAATCCTCCCGGGCTCAAAACCTCAACCCGGATATCGGCCGGGCTCGTCGCATCGGAATGGTAATAGCTCACCGAGGCCTTTCCGTCGGGGCCGGTGCGGAGCATGGGTGCCCAGAAAATCGTCGATCGGAAGTCGGGATTAGGAGCTGGCGGGGCTGTGGGGCCGTATTTGGGTGCGTAAAACTCCCGGGGAGTATGGAAGCCCGCGATTTTCGTGACCAGCACGCCGGGCACAATGTCTTGCGAATAATCGTAATTGGCGTTTCCGCGCTTCGTGAGCACCGAAATCACCCCATTTCCGCCTCTGCTGCCGAAAATTGCGGCTGACGGCCCCTTCAAAACGTCGATCGACTCAACGTCGAATACGCTGAGGGAGGTGATCAGTGCCTTGTCCACGGGCATGCCGTCGAGGACGAAAAGCGGCTCGCCCCTGTTTCCGCGGATGGATACGGTTGCATTCATTCCCGAACCCATGACCGATACGCCTGCGATGCGTCCCTGGATCATGTCCAGCACGCTGGTGTAGCCCGAAGTCAGCTGCGGTGTCACTTTGAGCGTGGCATCGGCCGAGCTGTACAGTTTACGTGCGTCGCGCTGGGTTTCTTTTTTAGCCTTGATGGTCACTTCGCGAAGCAGCCTTTCGCGGTTTTCACGGATTTTTCGTGTGATTTCCTGTTCCTGGGCGGCATTTTTCAGGAAATCGGCCAATCGCTGTGCATCCACAGTGACGGGTTTGAACGGGATTTTAACAACCGAGGCCCGCGGCGGTTCAAACGGATTGATCGTGAAAGAGAGGTTTTGATTGCCTTTTTTATTCATTCCCTGGATACGCAGTTCCAGCGAGTCGGTGAAGGCCAGGTTATAGATGGTGAAATGCCCGTTTTCATCGGTTTCGGACGTCATGAACGTGCTGAGGCTGTCGTTGCTGACGTAAAGCGAAAGTGCGGTTTTTTCAGTGATCTTTTTGTTGTTGCGCTTCACGTCGCCTTCCAGCGTAATGCCCTGCTCTACGTAGCGCCTGGCAGGCGGAATGGAGTCGCGCAGCACGTCGTCCCATTTGAACCGCGTCCAGCCGTGGGTCATCATCAGATAGTCGAGGTGGATTTTTCTACTCGGTTGTTCAGGGTCGAAGTAGTAGGAAGGTTTTTCAATAAACCCTTTCAGATCAGATGATAACAGCAGGTAAGAAACAATGTTCTGATCGTGCGGCTGCTGTGTGATCTGGCCGGCATCGGTGACAGCCAATGAGAGACTGGCTTCCACAGGTTTGCCCGCCGAATCGGTAACGGTTACTGCTACGTCTACTCTTTCACGCGGCTGATAGGTGGGTTTCGACGGCTTGACCTCCACGCGCAGACTTCTCGAATGGTTGATAAAAACCAACCGCTCGCAGACCGGCCTGCCGGTGTCGTCGAACAGGGTGAGGTGTGTAATGCCGTCCGGCAGTTCGGTGGTGGGGAGCTGCATCATCAGTCCGCGGCTGCCGATCTTGCCGTTGGCTACAAATGCGACAATGCCCCGCGCATGACCTACCACGCGCACGGGTATTTCGGTTTTTCCGGGCACTTTGGCGTAGGCTAGTACCCTCATTTTAAGCGGATTTGACAGATTGTCCACCAGCATCGTGAATCCGGAGTCCTGTACCTTCGGAAACGGAACGGGGGTCGTTTTTCCGCCTTCTTGTCTCACAAATGCCTTGTAGGTTTTTCCTGCTTTGGGCTCAAACTGGAAGCGCCCCATGCCTGCATGTTCGCTTTTGAATGAGCCTACGGTGTCACCGCTTTGGGCGAGCACAAAGCCGGCCACGTCGCGGGCCATTCCGCTGGCGTCCACAGCTTTGAATGCGACGCGGGTGCTGATGTCGGCCACGAGCT
Source organism: Dyadobacter fermentans DSM 18053 (assembly GCF_000023125.1). Lineage (NCBI taxonomy): Bacteria > Pseudomonadati > Bacteroidota > Cytophagia > Cytophagales > Spirosomataceae > Dyadobacter > Dyadobacter fermentans. The sequence continues at coordinate 4,585,683 of NC_013037.1, read as the reverse complement.
GCCCGCCTTCCGGGAAAAATTGCAGGTCTATCGGACTGTTGTCTGTTTTGGAAGATGCATTGTCTTTATAATCAAACATATATACATTCTTTTGGAAGAAAAAATCTTCGGACGAATTGCGCATCCAGTTGGTGTACGCCCGAATGGTGTAGGCGCCCGGCGCGAGGGAATCGCTGAGGACGATCTCGCCGTGGCCTGTGCCGCCATTCATTTGCACGCGCCTTAATGCGGCATTCCGGCCCGAGCGCTGTTCGATGAGGTCGACGTAGAGGAGGTTGCTGGCACTGTCGGCTAAGTGGAGCGCCCCCTCCGTTAGATAAGCCTTGAACCACAGTGTGTCGCCGGTGGCGTAGTAGGGCTTATCCAGGTGCAGGTAAGCCTTTTCAGCCGGTAATGTGTTTCGGTACTGATTTATTTTATTGGTAATGAATTGAATAAAATCCTCATCCGACCACTGGAATGCCGTTGAGAGCAATGCGGCGACGATCAGGAAGCAATTGAAGAAGTTCTTTTTCCACGGCATGTTGTTGGCAGATTGTTATATGCAATTTACTTAAAATATACTTGCAAATAATTCTACTTGTTGAGCCTGCTGACGAGCAGGTAAATCGGATAACTGATCACTAGGAAAAGCAATGCATACTGACTGCTCGGCAGGTCCTGGACGACGGTACCGACCAGGAAGACAATTGATAAGATGAGCATTAAAACCGGCAGAACAGGGTAGGCGGGGACCTTCCAGGGGCGAGGCAGGTCGGGCTCCTTTTTGCGCAGCGCCAGCAGCGACGCGAAGCCGGAAGTATAGCCCAGCACGAAAAAGAATGTGGCAATGTCGGAGAGCTTCTCGGTGGCGTCTTTGCCGATGAGTATCAATGTAATGGCGACGCCCGAGGTGACGAGCATCGCAACGGCCGGCGTACCGCCCTGATTTACAGTTACTCCCGATTTAAGGAACAGCCCGTCGCGGCTCATAGAGTACAGCACGCGGGGATTGAACAACAGCTGCGCATTGACGATCCCGAGTATTGAAACCATCAGAAACAAAGTGACGATTTTCCCGGAACCCTCTCCAAAAATCAATGTGATTGCATCGGCCGCGGCCAGTTTCGATTGCGCGAGCCGGTCCATCGGCAGCACGTGGAGGATCGCGAGGTTGCAAAGCAGGTAAATGGCGATGATCACGAGCACGCCGCCGATCATGGACCGGGGCAGGTTTTTGGAGGGATCTTTGTCTTCTTCGGAGAAGTAAGCTGCGGTATGCCAGCCGTCGTAAGTGTAAAAAATGGCCTGTAATGAAAACACCACCGGCGCCAGCCAGGAGCCGGTTTCTATAATTTTGCTCGTCGTTACCTGTGTTTCGCCCATAGTGACCTCATTGCCATACAGATAACAAACCGCTACGAATGCAAAAAGTCCGATACCTTTCAGCAGGCTCATGATATTCTGGAAACTGCTCGCCAATGCCAGCCCGATCCAGTGAATGACGGTGAGCAGCAGCAGGATTGCCGCCGCGACGTAGGGTTCGTAGCCCACGAGCGAGGGAATGAGCAATGCGATGTACTCGCTCATGGTGTAAACGCCGAAGCCCAGCGCCGAACAAGTGCCGAGCCAGCTGTTGATCCCCACCACAAAGCCCGCATAATTGCCGAATGCGCGCTGCGCATACACGTACCACGCGCCCGCACGCGGCACCGACGTGCCGAGTTCAATTGTGCACAATGTGCCGAGCAGCGCGTAGAGGCTTACGGCAGCCCATAATGTCATGATCAGCCCGGGATCGCCTAGTTGCTCGGCAATCGGGCCGGGTTTCCGCAGAATGCCCGTGCCGATGGTGCCTCCGACGGTCACCGCCACGCCAAACCCGACGCCCAGGATCTTGAAGAGTTCGTTGCGGGTAGCGGGTTGCTGCATAGGGGAGTGAAAATGTGCTTTCCTAAAATAGAAAACTTTTTCGGAATGTAACTCCTATCATTCGAAGCAAATGCAAGCATGCGTGCCAAATGGGTCGGGATTGCCTATCCGCCGGTAAAAATGCGCTATCCGCCGACAGATTGCGCCTGCTCCGCAACAAAGCGTGAAGAGAATACGATAATGTATTTGAACTCACAGAACTGTTGCAAATATGGAACGCAAGGAATTTTTAAAAAGGGGATTTTCGGCATTGGGACTGGCGGCAATCATTCCGGTGATCAGCTGCTCGAAAGACACCGTCGACCCCGCAGACACCTCGACAGAAGCCGGCTCTACACCGGGAAGCTGCACATTGACGGCGTCCGAAACAGCAGGGCCATTTCCGACCAAATCGCCGGCGAGCCTCGTCTCTAACGATATCACGTCCGACCGGCCGGGCGCCAAGCTGAATGTGAAAATCACGATTCAGAATAAAAATAACAGCTGCGAAGGCCTCGAAGGTGCTTTGGTGGACATCTGGCATTGCGATGCGGCCGGCAACTATTCGGAATATGGCGGCACTGGCATGCAATCGACCAATTATACCAACCTCCATTTCCTCCGCGGCCGCCAGACGACCGATGCCAGCGGCCTGGTGACTTTCACGAGCATTTACCCGGGCTGGTACTCCGGCCGTGCGACGCACATTCACGTACACATATATAATGCAAGCGGAAAATCGTTATTGGTGACCCAAATCGCTTTTCCGGAGGAAATCAGCAAAGTGGTGTACGCACAGGGCGCATATGCAAGCCACGGGCAGGCGGACACAACCAATGCGCGCGACAACGTTTTTGGCGACGGCGTGAGCACCGAAATGTCGACGGTGACCGGCAATGTTTCGGCTGGTTACGAACTCACGCATGCGATCGTGGTGAATGCCTAGTTCGCGGTCGATACAGGCGATAAGATACGCCGCCGTTTGGAAGCGTGAGGTCATAGATCGCCAACCAAAACGATACAACCCCTAAAATTCGATACAATGCTGACCCAGACTGACGCCCGGATATATTTGGAAGGCCTGCGCGGCGAGTTTCAGATCGATGGCCTCCGAAGTTTCCGCACTTTTAATTTCGAAGAATACCGCGCGACTGATCGCGAGCCATTCGGCACATTGGAGGTCTTGAATGACGAGACACTTTTGCCCGAATGCAGTCACACGTTGGTTGTCAGGCAATTTTGTCAGGTGATTTTGCTGCCGTTGGTAGGCGCCATCGAGTTGGAAGAAAAGGGCAGGGGGCCGAAATTCATCAGTTCCGGCGAGGCATTGTTCCTGCTTGCGTCGCCGGAGAAGCATTACACGATTACCAATCCATATCCTGACGAGGTAATCAACTATTTGCAAATCAGGATCAATGACGGTCAGTTTCTAAGCACCCCGATGTCGCCCTCCGGTATTATCGTTCCTTTTGATTTAAGTGAAAAAAATGTCCTTCTCCCGGTCCGCGGCTATAACGGAAGCTCCGCCCACCTGTTCATCGGCCAATACGACGGCCGGGCCGAAGGCATTTTCACCAGCTGGAATGCCGGTCACCGCGTATTTATCTTCGTAATTGAAGGTGCATTTGAGGTGCAAAACCGGTTGCTGGAACGGCGGGATGGGCTGGCGCTGGGCAATGCGGAGACGGTAGAGTTCGAGGCGCTGTCGGATGGGGCGATTTTGCTGGCTATCACATGCGCTGGTTTGGTTAGCAATCAAAGTTGACATTTCCTTGTTATATTCGTACTGTTACGAAATGTATTAAGCATGGAAATAATTATTGATATCCCGGAAAAAAAGGCTCCTTTCGTATTAGAACTATTGAAGAACTTGAAGTTTTTGAAATTCAGAAAAGCGGAGCCCAAGGGTTCTTTTGCTGATTTCCGAAGTGAATGGGCCGAGCTTTCAAGCCGTTTGCCGCAAACGGACCCTGACATCACGGAAGAGGAAATTTTAGCAGAGGTAAAGGCGGTCCGGGCGGAAAGAAGCAAAAGGTAGTGAGAATAGTCATCGACACAACAGACTATATCAGTGCCCTTATTGGAAAGACACATAGGGGTAAAGTTGAGTGTGTCCTCCTTCATGAAAATATAGAAGTCCTGGCTGATGCCACACTTCTAGAAGAAATCTCCGAAGTAGCTTATCGCGATAAATTCCGAAAATACATCACGATAGAAGAAGCAGATCAATTTATCAGCACTTTGAAGCGGCGCTTACGACCAATCTTAGTTACGTCAATTGTCGAAGTAAGTCCTGATCCTAACGACAACTTTATTCTTGAATTGGCCAAAGACGGTCAGGCTGACTACATTGTGACGGGAGATAAACGTGGGTTATTAAACCTTGGGCATTTCGAAGGCATTCCGATTGTCCGGCTGCATGAATTTTTGGATATAATCAAAGGTCATCAGTAAACCCCTTATTAGGACTGATAAAATATGAAGATCAGCTCTTTAACTCTATCGAAATTACCGTCGGTTGACAATAGCGGAACACCCAGGAAAATGGATGTAGCAGCGATGATTGCGTCGGGGAGTTTGAAGTTGTATTGCCGCCGGACGTAGGTCGTGAGCTCTTTAATTCCTGCATTAATGTCAATAATGTTACATTCATCCAGAAACATTTCCACCCATGATTCTTCTTCTATGGAGATTGCGTGATAGCCCAGCAACTCCAATTCGCTAACGAATGACACGTAAGCCTCTCTGTCTTGTAAAAGTGCCCCTAATCGGTCATCGCCTTTAAATAAGCTAATAGCAATATTTGTATCAATCAGAATCTTCGTCCCACTCATTACGCATACTTCTCTGGACATCCAGAGCATTGTCGGTTAGTTGAATAACTCCTACAAATTTTCGAGCGTCGAGTTTTTTGCTTTTTGAGGTTGATCCCGTAGCCGGAAAAATTTTCGGTCGGGCCGCGGCAGGGAAAACATCTTCAAGCATTTGCCCTTCTTTTAAAACGAATTTCATAATCAGCGCGCACTTTGTTTATGTTTAAATATAAGGATTATAAAGCGAACAAACTTAGCCAAATGTGCAAACCACAACGATAGATTATCAGGCGGCGAAAACAAAAGAAGCGAATGCCGTTCTCACAGCATTCGCTTCCTGCAATCGTTTATATTCTCCTTAAAGAACTGCCTCGGCGAGAACCAATACCTTGTTGTTCAGCACTTCTACAACGCCTCCGTCGATGACGAAGTTTTGTTTGCCAGCGCCGGTATCGACTACCACATCACCTTTGCCCAGCGTGCTGACCAGCGGTGCGTGACGGTTCAGAACCTGAAACTGTCCTTCGGTACCCGGTAATGTTACGGCATTCGCCTCGCCGGCAAATACCTTTTTATCTGGGGTAATGATTTCTAAATGCATGAGTCAAAAGTTTTTGCTTATCTGCCTGCTTCCGCCAGCATTTTTTCTCCCTTAGCCTGAGCGTCTTCGATGGTTCCAACCAGGTTGAAAGCCATTTCAGGAAGGTGATCGTAAGCACCATCCATGATCAGGTTGAAGCCTTTGATGGTATCGTTGATATCAACCAATGTACCTTTCAAACCTGTGAATTGCTCAGCAACGAAGAATGGCTGCGAAAGGAAGCGCTCAACGCGACGTGCACGTGATACGACCAGTTTATCCTCTTCGGAAAGCTCTTCCATACCAAGGATCGCGATGATATCCTGCAATTCCTTGTAACGCTGAAGAATGTTTTTCACACGCTGTGCGCAATCGTAGTGAGCAGCACCGAGTGTTTCTGCATTCAAAATACGTGAAGCGGAGTCAAGCGGGTCCACGGCAGGGTAGATACCTTTCTCAGATACTTTACGGCTCAATACGGTCGTAGCATCCAAGTGGGCAAATGTTGTTGCCGGAGCCGGGTCAGTCAAGTCATCCGCAGGTACGTAAACCGCCTGTACGGAAGTGATTGAACCACGTTTTGTAGAGGTAATGCGCTCCTGCATCTGACCCATTTCAGTAGCAAGCGTAGGTTGGTAACCTACCGCAGATGGCATACGTCCCAAAAGAGCGGATACCTCTGAACCAGCTTGTGTAAAACGGAAAATGTTATCGATAAAGAAAAGGATATCGCGGCCTTGTCCTTCGCCATCTCCGTCACGGAAATACTCAGCCATTGTCAAACCTGACAAAGCTACACGGGCACGTGCGCCAGGAGGTTCGTTCATCTGGCCGAACACGAATGTCGCCTGCGAATCTTTTAGAGTATTGTAATCAACTTTGGAGATATCCCAGCCGCCTTCTTCCATGCTGTGCTTGAAATCCTCGCCGTATTTGATGATACCCGCTTCGATCATCTCACGCATCAGGTCATTACCTTCACGTGTACGCTCACCCACACCGGCGAATACCGAAAGACCGGAATATGCTTTCGCGATGTTGTTGATCAGCTCCTGGATCAATACGGTTTTACCTACACCCGCACCACCGAACAAACCGATCTTACCACCTTTTACATAAGGAGCAAGAAGGTCGATTACCTTGATACCTGTGAAAAGTACCTCGGTAGCGGTTGCCAGCTCTTCGAATTTCGGAGCTGCGCGGTGGATAGAGATACCGGTTGAAGAATCCAGCGGAGTAAGACCGTCGATCGCTTCACCGATTACGTTGAACAGACGTCCTTTGATACCTTCGCCGATAGGCATTTTGATAGGTGCTCCAAGCGGAGTTACCTGCATGCCGCGTTGCATACCTTCTGTACTATCCATCGCGATAGTACGGATACGGTCTTCACCAAGGTGCTGCTGGCACTCAAGAACAACTTTCTGACCGTTTGGTTTGATGACTTCCAACGCATCAAGGATCGCGGGGATAGCACCGCTGTCCTCAAATGATACGTCTACAACCGGGCCAATTACCTGCGTAATTTTTCCTACGTTTGCTGCGTTTGCCATTATATAATTTTGATTATCTCGGATGAGGTTTTTTTCAGACCGCAAAAGTAGGAGATAATTTGGTCAGTACCAATAGCACACGGCCCGAAAATTTGGATATTTTTTAGAAAATCACCCGTTTTTCCTGAAAACTGTGTTTAATATTTCCGGAAAGTGGGTGGAGGAGGAGGTAAGCGGGAACTTTTTCGGCCGAAATTGCCAATCTTCGCATGTCGATAAGACGCTGATTTTGCTACGCATAACAATATGAACGATTTACTTTTCTGGAAGGTATGGTCGGCGTCCGAGCGGTGGATGGCTGTCGTTACTTTTCTGGTGCTGATTTTGGGATTGGTTTTTCTTGCCTCGCAATGCATTGATCCGCTGGGGAATGTGGTGCGGTGGAATGTGGTGAGCGAACTGTCGGAAACGACGGCCGTGGTGGATGTGCTGCAATTGGGCCAATGGCAATACGGCATCTCGACGCCGGCGTACCTGGTAACCGAGAGTTTCATGTCGTCGGTGATGGAGATCAACGCGGTGACGGTGTATTTATTCTGGATCGGGGCGTTGGCAGGCCTTTCGTTGCTGCTGGCGGCTGTGAGCACATTGTCGCGGTTCTGGTATCTTGCCGGGACTATTCTTTTTATTCTCCTGCTCGCATTTGCGAGGCTGGAAACGTTGGGTGTGTTTGGCACCGAAAGCCGGGCCTTGTTTCTGACAGCCACCATTTTATACAGCGGCGTTACATATTATTTCCACGCATTCCGGCCTGATTTGGGGATTGCCGCACGCATTGCCGGCATTACGGGCGTTTCTGCGCTGTTGGTGGCGATGGTCGCGTTTTTCTCTGCTGCGCCGGTTCCGGCGTTGACGGCCGCGGCGTATTCCTTTCCGCTCTGGCTGATCGTCACCGTACTGTTCCTACTGGTGTCGGCAACGGAAATTATGGCCGGGCTCGTGTGGCTCAGCACGAGCGGGCAAGCCGGAAAGGGCCGTTCGGGACTGGTGCAGTTTATCGTGATCAGTGTGCTCTATTTGCTGCTTTTACTATTAATATACCTCCAAAACACCCGCCGGATCGATTGGAACGTCACGTTGATCAACCCATTTTACCTGGCATTGGCATCGGGGATACTCGGTATCTGGGGTTTCAGGAGACGTGCGGATTCAACGCAAGGCACGGTTCCATTCCGCAGCGCTGGTTTTTGGATGTATATGGGGCTGTTTGTGGTGGCGCTGTCGTTCGGTGGTTTTGCAGCGGGTACCGCCAACGACCCTGTGCTCGAAACGCTGGAAGACGTCACCGTGCAGGGGCAGCTGGCGATGGGTGTGCTTTTTTTCTTTTATATACTGGTCAATTTCTGGGAGGTTTTCCAGCAAAAACTCGCGGTTTACAAGGTTTTGTACAAACCAATGCGCTTCGGGCTTACGCAAACGCGCCTCTTCGGCTTTGCGGGAGTGGTGGTGCTGTTTTCAACGCAACGGCTATTGCCGCTTAACCAGGCCATTGCCGGTTATTTCAATGGGCTGGGCGATTTGCATACCCGGACAGAGGAATTTACACTTGCCGAGCAATATTATAAGCTCGCATTGCAGCAGGAGTTCCAAAACCACAAATCAAACTATGCGCTGGCTTCCATTGCATTGAAGCAGGGCGATCGCACCGCGGCTGCATATTATTTCAGGCAGGCACTTTTGAAAAACCCCTCGCCGCAGGCGTATGCGGGCCTGAGCGGCATTCTGGCGCAGGAAAACCTGTTTTTTGATGCTGTGCACAGTTTGCAGGAGGGCCTCCGCCGGTTTCCCGCAAACGGGGAGCTGCTGAATAACCTCGGTATGCTGTATTCCAAAACCAATGTGGCCGATTCGGCGTATTATTACCTCGATCGCGCTGAGGCAAATGCGGCCTGCCCGGAAATTCCGGCCACCAACCTCCTTGCCATTCTTGCCAAAAACACCAATTCCGGCTTGCTCGATTCCCTCGCCGGCAGTTCCGAAAAGCGGGATTATCTTTCATGGCAGGCCAACTGGCTGGCTGTTCAGAACATGCGGCAACAGTTTCATAAAGAGGATTTTGGTAAAAATGCAATTCCCGGAGATTCGCTTCTGAGCGTTTCCGGTCTGGCCTATTTACTCAATTACGCCACCAACCAGGCCGCATTCGATTCGCTGCCGGCCGCACTGCTGCCGAAACTGGCCGCGAAGAACCCCGTGCTGTCGCAGGACTTGTCCCTAGCGGCACTTTACCCGGAATTTTACAGCGGAAATAAGCTCAAAGCATTGGAAACACTCACCGCATGGACGGCCGAAGAAGGGGAAAGAAGCGATTTATACCATAAAATACTGGGGCACTGGCTGCTGCAACTCGGACTATATGATAAGGCCATCGAAACGCTGTCGGTCGTGGAGGGCGTGGAGGGCACCATCGGGATGGCGGTGGCCAATGCATTGTCGGATAAAAAGGAAGTGGCGGCGGTATTGCTGGATAAAATTCAGGACAAAGAGCAAAATGTCGCGGTGGAGCAGCTAAAACAATCATTATTCTCGGGCGTGAAGCCCCAATCGGCCTCCGACTCGCTGTTTGCAGTGGTTTCAAAATCTCCGTCGGCACAAGATATTCAGAAGGCGGTGCGTACTAATCCGTGCGACGCGCGCATTGTTGCCGCAGCATCGGAGTTCTACAGAGGTAAAAAACAGGTGAAATTGGCCTACCAGCTCGTCCTCGATGCGCTGCGGTACAATGAATACGCGCCCGAATTGTGGGAACAATACGCGCTGCTGAGCCTTGACCAAGGCTTGCTGGGACAGGCTGCCGAGGGTGAGCAAAAGGTAAGGCAGTATGCATTGCCTGCCGGTTATCAGCGATTTGTGGCGCGCTATCAGCCGATGCGGGCACTTATCGAAAAACAAAGGGCTGATTTTTGATGATTTAATATTTTAGCCATCTCAAAAATACACTTCACCAATGACAGCTTTGTCCTGGAAATCCAATTTCACCGAAACGGAATGCCGGATTTTCCGGGGCAAAGTCATAGCCGGTATCCTCAAAACAACCCTCTGGAAATACGATGGCCGCGGCGAGCTCGACGGCCACATGCTCACATTCAAATCGAAAGGTCTTTTCAGTTCGCATACAGAAATACGCGATATCGAGGGGCAGCGCGTGCTCGGCGACATCGATTGCAATGTTTTCCGGAGCAAGGCATCCATTACTTTCGACGGCATTTCGTACGACTGGCGGTTTGAATCGTGGCTGCGGGGGAAATGGGTCGTGAGTAACGGCGAGTCCGAAGCGCGTTTTGAGCCCGTGGGGTTCTGGAAGCGGAAGGGGAACGTGATTAATGAGGACATTCCGCCGCCGGTAATACTGGCTTCATTCTTCGTACAAGCGTTATTCCATAAAATTTCGTCCGCATCCTGACGCATAACTGCTATATTCCAACTGAAAAACTGTCGGCATGAAAATCATAGAAACCAGCGAGATCGCCAAACGTTACGTCATGGGCAGCGAAATCATCCAGGCGCTCAAATCCGTCACGATTTCGGTGAACAAGGGCGAATATGTGGCATTTATGGGGCCGTCGGGTTCCGGCAAATCCACGCTGATGAACATTATCGGCTGTCTGGACACGCCAACGACCGGGAAATACATCCTGAACAACAAGGACGTGAGCGATATGACCGAAAACGAGCTGGCCGAGATCCGGAATAAGGAAATAGGCTTCGTTTTTCAGACATTTAACCTCTTGCCGAGGATGTCGTCGCTGGATAATGTGGCATTGCCGCTCATTTACGCAGGATTGAGCAAGGCGGACAGGACCGAAAAAGCCATGCAATCCCTCAAAAATGTGGGCCTTGAAAACCGGGCCGGGCACAAGCCCAATGAACTGTCGGGCGGCCAGCGCCAGCGTGTGGCGATCGCACGGGCGCTTGTGAACGATCCCAGCATCCTGCTCGCCGATGAACCAACCGGTAACCTCGACACCAAAACGTCCTACGAAATCATGGACCTTTTCGACCAACTGTACAGCAAAGGCAACACGATCGTGATGGTAACGCACGAAGAGGACATCGCGCATTACGCGCACCGCATCGTCCGCCTGCGCGACGGCCTCGTGGAGTCGGACACGATCAATCCGAACCCTACGAAGGTGAGTGCGCTCGTTTGAGGAACCGCAAAGAAGTTTAAAGAAACAAATAGTATAATTATCTTTGTATCGGATAAAGGCCGTTGGCCGAGAGAATCCGGATGAATGGCCGCTGGGGCGCATCATCCGGATTATTTTTATAGCAACAAGATGAAGATCAATTTCAAAGACATTATCATATTCGAAGACGAGGATTTTTTGGTGGTAAATAAACCGCCGCATCTGGCAACCCTCGATGAGCGTACGGCTGACCGGGGCGGAAGCGTCCTCCGGCTTGCCAAAGAATACAATCCCGAATTACAAGCCGCCCACCGCCTCGACAAAGAAACATCGGGTGCATTGGCATTCGCGAAAAATCCCGCAGCTTACCGGCATCTGGCGATGCAATTCGAGCATCGGGAAGTTACCAAACGGTATCATGCCGTGGTGAACGGCATCCATGACCTCGAAGGGATTTCGGTGTACCTGCCCATTTTACCGCTGAAAAACGGAACGGCGGTGAAGATCGACAGGGCGGATGGCAAAGAGGCGGAGACGATTTTCAATACTTTGCAGGTGTACCGCGGCTACACATTAGTGGAATGTATCCCCATTACCGGGCGCATGCACCAGATCCGCATTCATTTGTCGTGCCTCAAAGCACCCATCGTGAATGACCCGCAGTACGGCGGCGAGCCGATCTTCCTTTCCAATCTGAAACGCAAGTTTAATTTGAAAAAGGATACGGAAGAGCAGCCTCTAATTCAGCGGGTTGCGCTGCATGCGCGGTCGCTATCGTTTGCCTTAATGAACGGCGAGGATATACGCGTAGAGGCGCCTTACCCTAAGGATTTCGAAGTGCTTGTAAAACAGCTCAATAAATTCGGCGTGTGATAGCATGGTTTTTGTTGAATGTTAAAAGTTGTGTACGTTTATCCATCTTTTTTCATTCAAAACACCTGAAACTATGCGGGCACACACGTTACGAATTACCCACTTTTTGCCATTTATAATCTGCTTTTCGTTGCTGGCCGGAACTGCGTCGGCGCAATCGGGCCGGAAAAACGATGTGATCATCAAGCGCGACAGTTCGCACATCCAGGCGCTCATTACGCAAATGAGTTACGAAAAGATCAACTACCGCGACCTGGGCACGGCCGATAGTGCCGCTACCTACATTTATCTCGATCAGGTAGCCCGGGTGTTGCTTAAAAATGGCAAGAACATCAATGTAAAAGACTCCATCCCGCCGGGTCGCATTCCGCCCGATAGCGTTGGGCAATATGCAGATATGAATAATCTGCCGACCGATCCCTTCGAAAAGAGCGTGGTCATGGCGAATTCCGATCAGTTGCGGGACAAATACGAATACCATCACAACCGTATGATGGACGGCAAGCAAGGAGCGATCGTGTTCACATCGGTAGCCGTGGCGACACTGGTGTCGGGCATTATTGTAGCCAGCTCCGGCGACAGCCCCGACAACCGGACCATCGGTACGTCACTGGCGATTGCCGGGCCGGCGGTGGGAGTGGTTTTTGGGTTAATTGGCTTCAAAAACTATAAAATACACCGCAAAAAAGTCGAAAAAATCAAAACTGAGCTCGAACGCCGGAACCAGCCGCTCACGACTTTCAGCATTACGCCACGCGTCGATCCGTTCAATAAGTCGGCACAGTTGGGCCTGAGGCTGTCGTTCTGATTCCGGTAAATTGATTACTTTCATGGGGTTAAATCAGTTACAACCATTACTCCCTCATGAAAGTAATTTTACCAAAGCTGAAAAATCAGCTCCTAGCCATGTTCATTTTATTGTTTGTCGGGCAGGCCTATGCGCAAACCGCGCGTAAGGCGGATGTGATCCTGATGCGCGACGAGTCGAAACTGGAAGTTTACATCCAGGAAGTGGATGATCAGGTGATCAAATATAAAAAGCCGAGCGACCCGGATGGGGCGCTTTTTTCCATTAAAAAGTCCGATGTGGCCTCCATTCGTTATGGGAACGGTGAGGAGGAAACGTTTGAAGCCGCACTCGAAGTGCAAAGCTATTATTCGCCCGAAAAACAGGCTCCGGCTCGAAGTGCAAAACAGAGCCAAGCGCCCCGGAAGGTTGCTACCGGGCCCGTAAAACCGTCGGTACAATTTGCCGAAGATGTCAGAACTTCATCGCCGGATCATTTGCGGAGCATGTACAGTTTCTACAAATCACGATCGAAAACCGGGATGATTATGGGCATTGTGGGTACTACTGTGGGCGTTGTTGTGGCGGGAATTGGCACGGGCATTGTCGCGAGTGCTATCGATGCGAATGGTTATTACAAGAGCTACCAGGATGAGCTGCGGGCGAGGAGAGGGGCTTATATGATGCTCGGAGGCTTTGCCGGCGCCGCCACATTCGGAACGGTCGGGTTTATCAAAGCGGGTAAAAACGGATCGAAAGCCAGCCGTATCCGCCGTGAGCTGATCCGCCGCGGCGAGTCTTTGAAAATCAGTTTCAGACCTTCCGTAAATCCATTTCAAAGGACCGCCGGGCTCACGCTCGCATTGAACTTTTAATTTTGGTCAACAAAAAAGCGGGCTCAGACAATGCTGAGTCCGCTTTTATTGTGTCGGAATTTCTTAGAATTTGAATGCGATACCTGCTTTTACAGGGGATGCATTGTAACCAACTTCTGCGAAAACGCCCATGTTAGGCTTGAAATAGTAGCGTGCGCCTGCGAATACACCGAAGAATACACCGCTTCCGTAGCCATCGTTATAAACGCCTGACCAGCCATCTGGATCGCTGAATGAAGAAATACGGTATCCCAAAGATGGACCTGCATAAAGATCGAGGTTATCCAGTTTCAGGAAGTGCTTGCCGTAGTGGTAAGAACCGCGGGCAGCGATTGTGAAGAAGTTATATCTCCATTTGTACCCAACCCAGCCGTAGTTCCAGGTAGTAAAGTCAGCCTGGCCACCGACGCTGATGAAGTCGTGCACGCCGCCTTCGAATGACGCACCTACACCAACGCCGCCGCCGCCGTAAGTGCCGCCAAGGTTAATACCTGCATTCAATAGTTTATCTCCTTTTTCAAACTGGGCGAACGCCTTCTCCGAAGCTGCGCTGAAAAGAGCGGCAACAACAAGCATGAATAGAGTCTTTTTCATCGTAATAGATTAGTTATTGTGAAATAATAATGGCACAAATTAAAGCCTTTATTTCAACGCTTCAAAACTTGTGCCATTTATAGTTATTAACCGGAGAATCATGCTTTGCGTGTGGTTCCGGGTTCTTTATTTAATCCTAAATCAGATCTGCTTGCGGAGCTTATCTTTAAATACCTTTTTAAATTTATCCAGTTTTGGTGCAATCACAAAGGCGCAGTAGCCCTGCTCGGGATTGTTGGCAAAATAATTCTGGTGGTAATCTTCCGCAGGGTAAAACTTCTGAGATTTAGTGATTTCGGTGACAATCGGATTCGCATAAGCGCCCGATTTGTCCAGTTCAGCTTTGGCCGTTTCGGCGAGTTGTTTCTGGTCGTCGGTGTGGTAAAAAATGACTGAACGGTATTGCGTTCCCACGTCGTTGCCCTGGCGGTTCAGCGTAGTAGGGTCGTGGCTGCGGAAAAATGCTTCGAGCAGCTCGGCATAGCTGATCACCTTGGGATCGTAGGTCACTTCCACACATTCGGCGTGGCCTGTGGTGCCTGTGCACACCGCTTTGTAGCTGGGATTGGGGTCATGCCCGCCCGAGTAGCCCGAAACCACCTTTTTGACGCCGTCGAGTGACTCCATCACGGCTTCGGTACACCAGAAACACCCTGTGCCAAATGTCGCGATTTCCGTATTCGCAGTATCGACGTTGCTTTCGTCCAATGCAGTTGAGGCTGTTTCTTTGTCCATTTTGCTCTTGTGTTTTTTGTCAGACTGTGCGCACGACACCAGGGCCATGCAGCACAAAAATATAAACGTGAAAATCGGGATGGTGGTTCTCATGATAACATTAGGGATTATCGCCTTTTGGGTAACGATTACGGGACCAATAAAGTTTTCTCGCCGTAATCCTATAATATTTACGAAATTTGGGCGCCGAAAGATCGGGACAGCGAAAACCCGGCGGCAGCAAATCTCCGGTAGTTTATGACCTATCTCCATTTCAAGGCACTTCATATCATATTCGTAGTTAGCTGGTTTGCAGGGCTTTTTTACATGCCGAGGCTGTTTGTGTACCACACTGAGGCCAACGAAAAGCCCAGTCCCGAGCGTGAAATTCTGATTGCGCAATTTACCAAGATGGAGAAATTGCTCTTTAATGCGATCATGACGCCGGCCTGCTGGCTTGCATTGCTATGCGGCACGGCCATGCTCTACATCACGCCTGCCTGGCTCGATCAGGATTGGATGAAACTCAAACTCGTTTTTGTGCTCGGCCTGCTGGCTTATCATTCGGTAACACGGAAAATCCTGCTGGAATTACGCGCGGGAAAATTCCGGTTCTCATCTTTCCAATTGCGGCTTTTTAACGAAATAGCGACGATTTTCCTCTTCTCGATCGTCTTTTTGGTGGTTTTAAAAAACACAGTCGATTGGCTGTGGGGCGTGCTCGGCCTCATTGCATTTGCCATCGTGATCATGACCGCCGTGCGGATCGTCAAGCGGATGCGGGAGAAAAAAGCAGGTCAGCATTTGGAATAACGGGCATTTATCAAGCCCTTCAAATCGTCCAGTTCGTCGGATTCGAACGTATTTTCTTCCAGAATGAAAGAGATCATGTTTCGTGGCGATCCCTGGAAATAGTGCTGCATTAACTCTGCAAACGACCTGCGCGCATACTCGTCGCGCGAAATGGCCGGAAAATACACATAGGTCTTGCCATAAGCCCTGTGACCCACAAATCCCTTCTTTTCCAGCAGCCTGATGATGGACGAAACGGTGGTGTAAGGCGGTTTAGGATCGGGGATTTTTGCGATAATGTCATGCACCACACCTTCTCCCAGCTCCCACAGAATGCGCATGATGTTCTCCCCCGAATGACTGATCAGTTCCATGCGCCAAAGGTAGAACGGCGGTTTCGTTATTGAACTAAATTTTAGTTAAAAACTTTGAAATGCTCCGACAATGCCGAATGCGGGCATTCAGGTACCGCCGGCACTACCTATCGCGAAGTGGTTGGTGATTAGGCTGTTAAAAATTCTTAAAGCGGAATCAATCGGTCCATGCCGGGCTAAATTAGCAGGAAAGCACAGGGAAGTCGTTTCAAATGAAAGCCAAACTGCATCTATTAGCCATTTTTTACCGCTCTTTCGGATTTTATCTTTGGGTTATTCCGGCGATCGCCTGGCTGGCGCTCGGCATGCCGGTCGGGCGCGACCTCGGCGGAGTTTTGCCTGCAATGGTGCTTTTTAAGCTGTTTTTGCAAGGCATTACCACTTACATTGTTCGCAGCAGGTACGCGCATTTGTTTTTCTTTTATGCCAATGCAAACCTTTCCCAACGCAGGCTGTTTGCCTTCGCTTTCCTGATCGACTTTGTGCTGTTCTTTTTAGCTATGGGTGTGGTTCAAACTTTGCACGTATGGATCAAATGAGCGAACGTATGCTTGAAGCAGACAGCATGTGGCTGGAATATGATGGCCAAAAAATCCTGCAAAGCATTTACATCAAGCTGCAAACGGGGCACATCACCGCGTTACTGGGGCGAAATGGAACGGGCAAATCAAGCCTGATGCAGATGATGTTCGGGACACTTCGTGGGCACAGCCAATCGGTTCGGGTAGATGGGCACTATTTTTCGCATCCTTATAAGGAACAAGGATTGATCAGCTATCTGCCGCAGCAGCCATTTCTGCCGTCGGCATTGCGGGTGGGCCATGTATGCAAGTTGTATGGGGTTGAGTTTACAAATTTGTGTGAACATTTCGAAAGCCTTCAAGCATTCGAGCACACGCGTATGGCCGACCTATCGGTGGGTAACCGACGACTCGTGGGAACGTTGCTGGTGCTGATGATGCCCGTGGCTTTCACCTTGTTGGACGAGCCATTTGCCGCCCTTTCGCCGCTCAATATCGAGTTAATGAGCACAGCCATCCGGCAACAAAGCGCCCGTAAAGGCATCCTTATTTCCGATCACGCCTATGAAGACGTGCTCAGGCTGGCACACGAAACTTACCTGATCGCTCCGGTGGGAAGGAGTATTTTGCTGACAGACGCAGGTTCACAACTCGCGGAATATGGCTACACGGCCACCAAACCCACTTTTCAAATGAAAAAGCGAGGGGAATAATATTAGGGACGACTCTTTTCGAACGGGACCGTTTTCAGGCAACGGCTGAAAGTCGCCGGCGTGGTGCCAAGGTAAGTGGCAATATAATGATCGGGGATGCGGCGGAAAAGCGACGACGGCTGGCTGATATAATGTGCAATGCGCTCTTCGACAGACAGATATTTGAAAACTTTCACCTTGTCGGTAAAATTGATCAGATGCTGTTCCAGTAACTTCACGGCCAGTTTGCCCATGTAGGCATCTTCTTCGACGAGCTTGCGGTACGAATCGTAGGAGAGCGCATAAACCGTCGTGTCTTCCAGTGTTTCCAAAACTTCATTTGAAAGTTTTTGCAGCAAAAAGCTTTCCGCAATGCAAACAATGTCACCTTCCGAGACAAGCAACGAGGTAATATCCTCCGAGCCGCGCAGGTAGTACGTGCGCATCACCCCTTTTTCAATGAAATACAGCGACGGGCTAACCTGTCCCAGATCGACGAGCACGCGGCCTTTCGGGATCATAAACCTTTTCAGGTTTTGCTGAAACTTCTCCCGGATCTCGTCCGAAACCATGAACTTGGAGGCTTCGAGCAGGTGATGCAGCGGCTTTATGTCTTCGGAGAGTTGCATGGGAGAAATTGAAACATGAAGGGTGGGACTTGTCCGGCGACAATGCAAAATCTTGTCGTACGACAAGTTGAACTGATGTCTTCTGACAAGATATAAAATAATAGCAGGGAAGTTAATTTGAGTACAATAAAAACTACTCGCTATGAACTTTCTGCTCATTAAAACCATCATTTTATGCGGCGTGATGTGCTGCGTATTTGCGCCGTCGAAGGCCCAGGACAGGAGCAAACAGGAATTGAACATCGGCGCGGGAATACTCACTTCCGAAAATGCGCTTTCCGATGCGGTCATTCTTTGGATAAGCGCGCTGATCAACGAGCCGAAAGATGTGCGGGTTACAGGTGCGGCGTGGTCGGTAAGTTACAAGTACCACGTTTCTGAAAGGCTTGCGGTGGGCGGCAGCTCTGTTTACAATCCCTCTGCCGACCAGTGGATTCCCGACTTTGTCGACGACGACCGCTGGAAACGCCGCTCCCTGACCACCGCCGGCGAAGCCACATTGTTTTGGATCAAGCAGCGGGGTTTCCAGTTTTACGGGGCCGCTGGTATCGGATTTTTTGTTAAACGCAGCACCTTTTATGAAACAGAAGTGAACACTGACTCCGGCTACACATTCCAGGCCAGTCCGGTGGGTTTGCGGATAGGGGACAAGGCCGGCATATTTTTGGAAATGGGTTACGGCTACAAAGGTGTTTTGAACGGCGGACTGAGTGTCAGATTTTAAGAGATGAAATCTACTTTGGGGAAAAAATGAAATTCCGGACACCCAAGCGGGCAGTCCGGAATTTGCTGGTTCACACACTATCCACAAACTGAATCAAAGCAATAGTGTTGCTGTCTGTGAATGTCGCCGTACGTTTATGGTGTGAGATCTTGAAGTTTATGGTGCTATAATCACTTCATGCCTGCTGACAGTGCCGTTTTCCAGCGTAACGCTCACTACATATTTTCCAGCCGCGTATTGATCTGTATCGATAGCAGTTGCATTGCCTTTATAAATCACTCGTCCTTGCAAGTCGGTAATGTCAACCGCCTTCACCTTCTCATTTGCATCGGTTTTTACGTACAACGCCTTCTGGGCGGGATTGGGGTAAAGTGCAACGGAAGTGCTTTCGAACACCAGACTCCGTATTGTGCTGTATGCGTCGCTACCGTCCAGGTCTACCATGTGAAGTCGGTAAAGGTTGGTACCGCCGTACGGTGATGCATCTGTTGACTCGTATTTTGTTACCTGTTTGGAATCACCTTGGGCGTTCACTTTTGAAATGGCGTTCCAGCTTTTCCCATCGGAGCTCTTTTGAACTTCAAAATAGGCTGCATCGATCTCTTCGGATGTTGCCCAGGTCAGATGAGCGGTTCTATTTTCCTTTTTTGCATCGAAGTTCACCAGTTTGACCGGGAGCGTAATGGTGCCCATTGTGGAGCCAGGAGCTCCGCCGAAAGAGATGGGACGACGTTTAGAATCAGAGACGTTGGTCCAGGAACTTCCATCTTTGTTCAGAGCCAGTCGCGGATACGCTTTGGTGCTATTAAACACCTGTCCCGAGAAAGTGACGGTAAATGTGGCAAGCTTGGTGTAGTCGTTGACATTAATGTCCTGCTGGCCAGGCAAGCCCGGAGGAGCCGATCTTGCGATTGTCAATCCAAGTGCGGATTTGCCAACTGACCCTATACCGGGAACAGCCGTCTGAACGCCTACCTGGCCGGTGGTATTTGCAAGCTCGCCAGATCCTGAGCCACCTACAATGGTAACTCCTGCCGGCAAATCCAAATCCAACCTGATGTTCATCGCCTGCCAGTTGTCATTGTCGGGTCCTTCGTAAATCGTTCCCACCGCAATTCCTTTCGCGGCGATATCAAACGTCCAGGTTAGACCATCCGGACTTACCACTTTGTTTTGAAAGTCAATGGTAATGGTTTGTGCGGATGCCGCTGTCGGCGCAAGGGCAATGGCCATGAACGCGACGATGTATCTATATTTAGCTAAAAATCTCATATTATCAGTTGATTAGGTTCAATGTGCGTTGCTATTTAGTACTTTGTGATAATGGAGAATAGCCCATTGTAGTAGCTGCGGTTGAACAATGAGAGATCCACGTCGTCCACTACACCATCCATGTTGAGATCCGCCGGTATGTACTGGTTCATTACTCCCTGATGGAACAAGGTGGTCATCGAGGCGTTATCGGCGTCATCAAGTGTCTCGTCGCCTGTCAAGTCGCCGGCACTCATGCACCAGATACCATTTACCTCTGTCATCTGGAATGGCGCTGAGCCGTCGTTGTAGCATTGCTGCAAGCTCGTCGTGAAATCATAATCCACCGGGCCAGTTTTAAAATCGTCGATCACTTTGCTCATGATAGCGACGTGGTTTCTATGCCTAACCACAATGTGGACCGGCTCAAATGCGGGTTTGAAGTAGGGAGGAACCAGACTTGCTCCATCATATCTTTCAAGCGTACCGTCGGTCTTTAGCATAAAGCTTTTTGCTTCCAGAATGTTAGACGGGTCGACGGCGCTTCGGATTTCCACTTTTACCCAGTCGGTGATGTCGGTAACCAGCGCAGAAGGCGCGTCACACCCCAGGTTGTAAGGGTCAGTCGTTGGCAGCAAACCCGCTGTTCTGAGGTTATTGTGCATATCGGTACCAGGCCCCATTGCCCCCTGAAGTTTTACCTTGATGTTGGTATATACTTTACATTCTTGCAGAATCACCTTCACGAATGAGGTGGATTCGTCCGTATTGAAGCAATTGTTAACCTCATCATAAACAAATACATAATAGTCCCCATCCGTTGCAATGCTAGTCACATTGGTGAGCGGCAGACCGCTATGGTTCTTGTTATTATACCAAACATATTTCAAGCCGGGAGGAAAATTGGGTAACAGGCCCTCGAGACGAGAGGTAAGATTCACCGTTGTCTCCGGGCAGAGGTTTGTTGCCGGATTCGGTTTCAAAGCAACCTGATTTGTTCCCGCATTGCAAACCGGGGCACATGGTGCATTAATGGTAACGTCGACATAAGATTCGGAAACTCCCGTGTTGTAGCAACCCACGTTGATGACATCATGTAAAAAAGCATAATACCGTTTCGAAGAACTGATCGCAGAAGCTTCGGCCACGGTCAGGGCAGTTCCCCAATGGTAAGGGTTGTCAAACCAAACCACCTCAGAGCCAGCGGGAACAGCGCCGGTTTGCACGGTGGAGTACAAATCTACCGTGGTAGCGGGGCAAAGATTGCTTTTGCTATCAGTTTTTAGGTCGACTTGTTCGGAACCGGTAACAGCGCAAGGTGTACAATCCACAATGACTACCTGCACCTCAGCTTTGGAGTCGTCAGTGTTGAAACAGCCGGTTATTTCGTTGAAATAAAATGCGTAGTACTTGCCGGTGGTATTTGCATTGGAAAGCATAATAGTCCCAGGCGCGTGATTTTTAGTGCTGTAAAATACGATGTCAAATCCGGGAGGCGGCGTTACGCTGTAACTGGTATGGAGATTAACCGTCTTTGAAGGACATTGATTGATCAAAACAGTCTGATCAAGGGGCACCTGGTTCCCATTCATTCCTGTCACAGTAACTTCAGCAGTAGAAACATCCGTGTTATAGCACTTTGCGACATCATCATAAATGAATGCATAATATTTACCAGCGGCAACAGCATTTGGCGTAAATACCACTGTACCGGGCGCACGGTCGTTGGTAGTGAACCACACAACCATTGCTCCGTCGGGAATTGTATTGTTAGGGCTAAGCAGGCTATTAAGATTGACCGTCTGTCCACAATCTATATTGCTAAAACTGTTGGAAATCAATTTAACCTGATCTATACCAGCCTGGCAGCACGGGGTATTAATTGTAACTGTGACAGAGTCTTCCGCAATTTCCTTGTAATAACAGGCTGTACTGAAATTGTATAAGAAGGCATAATACTTGTCACTCGTTGAAACGACGGTACTCAATAGCGCCTGAGTAGATCGATCCTTTGTGGTAAACCACCGCACTATATGTCCTGATGGCAACGGCCCGTTTACCTGATCTGCCAGATTTACTGTTGTCTCAGGACATAAATTGGCCGCTGTTTCACTTTTGAGGGATATTTCACCCAAATTTTTCACCTCTACCTTAGAATTGGATTGTTGCACATTGAAGCATTCGTAAACAGGATCATACCGAAACAGGTAGTAAGTTCCTACTGGTACGGCGGTGGGGTCTGTGACCTTGTTTGCTTCTGTGTGAAGTGCGCTTGTATACCACACGTTGTTGATTCCTGCCGGGGCATTCGAGGCGATGGTCGTCAGGTCAAAAGTGTTGTTTGGACAGCTGATACCAACATTTGTTTGCGCAACTGGAGCGTCTGCGGAACCTGCATTACAGATAAATGGATAATCATCAATATCGAAATTGACAAAACCAATCGCTCCGGGATCCATTTCACCTGCTGAAAGTCTAAATACCAAAGTTTCCTCTGGCGCAACAAAAGTCAATGTTTTGGAAATCCAAAAGTTTCGCACAATATCGAAAATGGTCTCCTGTTCAATAACTAGAAACGGGAATTGTCCGCTGGTTGAAATTCGTAACTTCGCTGACTTGCCGAAATTTGTGGAGGCTAGTGCTGACGATAATACAGAATAGGTAAAGGTATAAGACTTGCCAGGTTTAAATCCACTGACAACAGTCTCGATTTCTTCTTGATCATTCCCTTGTGCATTATTAAAACTTTGTAACGTCACAAAGTTATGATGGTAGTTGCCCAGTTGTTGCGAAAATTTCGAAGGCGGAGGTGGTACATCCTGTCCATTGTAAGGTCGCCAACTATCAATAGTTCCATAATAGTTGGGACTGGATATAGCTGGGTGGAAGTTGTTATCAAGCTTAGTGTATCCCGGAGGAACGCAGTTGTTGCACACAGTATAAGCCGTTGGAGGAAATTTAGGTTGAGCGTGTGCCAAAAGGCTCGCCGCGAGCAAAATCGCAAAGCAGAATAGGAGTTTTTTGATAGAATGTGTGTTCATAGAAATTGACGTTTTGTTAAAATTGCTGGCCTTATCGAACGAGGGTATCAAACAATCTTAATACACCCATAAAGGAGGAGGCAAACAGTGTGATACGAAAAAAACTTGATTTAGCAGCGGAGGCTGTATGTCCGAATATGGAGCGGCGGCAGGCGCTTCCCAAAATCTGATGTGCAAACACATAGGCTGAGTAAACGATCGGTAAAAAAGATCGTCCACTAGCTGAAAGGGTTAGAAAGAATGGCTGCCGGAGATGAGAAGCTTTGTGAATTCCGGCTAGGAGTAAGTTGAAAAGGAGAAGAGTTCTGCGTTTAACTTCTGGTTGCCAGCAAATCGGAGATCAGTATGCCATTAACTTTTAATCCTTCGATATTGCAGTCGGAAATCTCTACGCCGCTTAGGTCGCAATTCACTAACTTACTCTTGTGCAAATCACAATGCTTAAAAAGTAGCGGGCGCTGTTCCGCATTCGGATCATACATGGGATGGTCGGGTGGGCACATGCCTATGTTTTCGAACACCGCACCGCCGAGTTGTGCGCCTTCAATATGCAAATCGCTCAAATTGGCATCCACGATCGATATGTTGCTCATATTTACATCATTGAATGTAGAGTTGGAAAGCATTACACAATGAGCGGTGATGACGACGCATTCGCTATTCAGGGAGATTTCTTTGATCGTTTCCATAATTGCTGGTTGTTTAGGCTTAATAATCAATTTCTTATCGGGCATGCCTGTCCCGCAGGGAAAATGTAAATTTAACCTTGCCGTGTGCGGATGGAAAGGGTCAGAAGCGACGGATTTGATGTGTAATCAGGACAAAACTTCCAGAGAAGCATCACGTTTTTGACTTCGAGCAACTTTCCGGTGGACGTAGTCAGTAAATATTGGGAAACAATAAGCATCGCAGCCATTGAAATCCAGACGATTACCTGCATTCGCCAGCTCCCGTGATCTTTTCCGGACTTATATTGTAAGCTGTCAAAACGCGGTTTCAGCCAAAGCAGGATTGGAGCCAAGGGAACAATAGTTGAAAGGGGAGTCAACGGACGTTTCGCATCAGGGCCGGTAACTATCGGATAATTTACGAGGTAAATGATTGCAGATTGATGGTCGAAATCGAAGAAATTGGCGATAGGAAGAACATTTATGACTAAAAGCAAAAACGCCGTTCCTGATAACAGAAACAGCGTTTTGTGCCGAAGGCGGGACTCGAACCCGCACAGGATTGCTCCCTCACGCCCCTGAAACGTGCGTGTCTACCAGTTTCACCACTTCGGCTTGAAATTCGGTGGGCAAAGATAGCAATCTTGTTTTGGACTTTACAAGCGTTTCGACGATCGAAACGCGAAAAAGTTCGAAAATTTTAAATTTTTACACCCTCATACAGCGCCGGAATGTGGATTTTGCGGAATCCGGCCTTTTCCAGCTTCAATTTGAATGCGACCTGCGTTTCGTATTCGCCGTGGACGAGGAACACTTCCTTCACCCGCTCCGGCGTTTGGCACGAAAGAAAATCCAGCATTTCGCTGTAATCGCCGTGGCCGGAGAAGGAATCCATCGTTTCGACGCGGCACTTCACATCCAGGCGCTCCCCGAAAATGTTTACCTGCCTGTCGCCGCGCTTCAATGCGCCCGCAAGCGTGTTGGCAGAGGCATAGCCGACGAGCAGGATCGTCGAGTCCGGGTCGCCGATGTTGTTTTTAATATGATGCTTAATGCGCCCCGCTTCGGCCATTCCCGAGGCGGAAATGATGATGCAGGGCTCCTTGCGATCGTTGAGCGCAATGGATTCCTGCACGTCCGAAATGTAATTCAGGTACGGAAATGCGAACGCGTCGCCGTCTTTCTCGATGTATTCGAGGATTTCGGGATTGAAGCATTCGTCGTGTTCCTTCATGATCGCCGTCGCGCGGATCGCCAGCGGGCTGTCGATGTACACCGGGATTTGAGGAAGCTGGCCCGAGCTCGAGAGCTGGTCGAGCGCGTAAATGAGCTCCTGCGTGCGGTCGATTGCGAAGGCCGGGATGATCAGTTTACCGCGGCGGCGCACACAGGTTTCCTGCACAATGCGCAGCAAATGCGCATGCATATCAATCTCTTTTTCGTGCAGCCGGTCGCCGTAAGTCGATTCGCAAATGATGTAATCGGCCTGCGGAAATGGTTCCGGTTTGCGTAGAATGCGGTCCTCAGGTCGGCCGATGTCGCCAGTAAAAGTCACTTGTTTAAATGTGCCGCCATCAGGAATGCTCAAATGCACGGCGGCGCTGCCCAGCAAATGCGCGGCGTCGGTCAGGAATACGGAAATTTCGTTTTCTTCGCCCAAAAAGAAAGTTTGCCCGTAACGAACGGTTTTGAGAAGGCTCAACGCCTGCGCGGCGTCTTCGGCATTATAAAGCTCTTCCAGCAGCGGGCGGCCCTGTTTTTGGCGGCGCTTATTGATGCGTTCAAGGTCTTTTTCCTGGATATGGGCGCTGTCGAGCAGCATTACGCGGCAAAGGTCGGCAGTGGCGGCGGTGCAGTAAATTGGTCCTTTGAAGCCCTTGCGCACCAGGCGCGGGAGCAGCCCCGAGTGGTCGATGTGCGCGTGTGAAAGGATCACATAGTCGACATCAGCAGGTTTGAAGCCGAATTCCTGGTTGAATTCGTCGGTTTGAATGCCCTGGAAAAGCCCGCAGTCGAGCAATACTTTTGTTCCTTTTTCAGTGGTAATGAGGTGCTTGCTTCCGGTAACGGTGCGTGCGGCGCCAAAGAATTGGATCAGCATAAGGGTTAAGGAGTTAGAACGTTGTCAAACGAGGAGTCAGGCCAGGACGTAAATCGCGTCGAGGTTGCGGCCGATGCCGTCGTAATCGAGGCCGTAGCCGACTACAAACTTGTTTTCGATTTCGAAACCGACATAACGCATGTCGACCGGCGTTTTCAATGCCTCCGGCTTGTGCAACAAAGTAGCGATTTCAACGGATTTGGGCGACATTGACTTCACTTTTGCGATCAGCTGCGACATTGTCAGGCCTGTGTCGACGATGTCTTCGATGATAACCACATCGCGTCCCGCAATGTTGGCGTCCATTCCGATGATCTCCCGCACCGAGCCCGTGGAGGTGGTTTGAGAATAGGACGAAAGCCGGATGAAGTTAATCTCGCAGGCCAGCGAAACGTTTTTGACCAGCTCACTTGCGAAGAGAAACGCGCCGTTCAGCACGATGATGAAGACCGGGCAAGACTCCGCATAATCGGCATTGATACCGGCGGCTAACTCAGCAATGCGTTTTTCGATCGTTTCACGCGAAATAAAAGGGACGAATGTTTTATCCAGAATGTTAATCATAATTTTGAAGTGCGAATCAGGCTCCGGAAAAGCGGCAACGGCCGGCCGCCGGAACGTGCTAAATACTCTGAGGATCAATATTAACTCTTTTTTTAAAAACCGGGCTGCTGACAAACGCAAAATATAAATCCGGCGTTAATAGGACAGATTTACCCCTGCTATGAAAAGATCAGTTGTTAACATAATCATATTCTGCTGCTTAACTGTAATTACAAGCCATTTTGCCATCGCCCAATTGTATTCTTCCGCAGAGATAGACAAGAAGTATGCGATGGTGCTGCAAAATCCGGGCGTACAGATTGAGTCGTCCGAGGCAATCAATAAATTGTACAATTACCAGTTTTACGAGGCAGATGCAGAATTCCGGTGGCTCAAATACCGGTATCCGAAGCATCCTATGCCTCATTTTCTGATGGGCCTGGCCGAATGGTGGAAGATTGTACCGAATACCGAGAACGAGACCTACGACAAAGCATTCCTCGCACACATGGATTCGACCATCACGCTTGCGGAGGAATTGTATGATAATCAGGACAGTAAGATAGAGCCTGCATTTTTCCTTGCTGCCGCTTACGCTTTCAAAGGCAGACTTTTTGCTGAGCGTGAAAGCTGGGCGAAGGCGGCATTTGCAGGTAAAAAATCATTGAAATATTTCGAACAATGCAAAGGCAATGGTGACCTGTCGCCCGAATTGCTGTTTGGCGACGGTCTGTATAACTATTATGCGGAATGGGTGCCCAAAGAATATCCGATCCTGAAACCGATCCTGGCGCTTTTCCCGAAAGGCAACAAGAAGCTCGGCGAGCAGCAGCTGGAAAAGGTTGGGAACAATGCATTCTACACGCGTGTCGAGGCCAGATATTTCCTCTTGCAGATTTACAGCATGGAAAACGAGTACAGCAAGGCGTACGAAATGGCCAAATACATGTGGCAAACCTACCCGAACAACCCGTATTTCGAACGCTATTTCTGCCGAACGGCCTTCGTAACCGGTAAAATAGCCGAGGCCGAGCAGGCTGCGCGAAACATTATATCAAAAATTGACCAGGGAATGCCTGGTTACGAGGGAGTTAGCGGCCGTAATGCGGCTTATGTGCTGGCCTATTATAATATGAACTACCACCGCAATTACGAGGCAGCGGGAGAATACTACAAAAAAGCGATCGATTATTCCACGCAAACCAACTCGATGAATGCGGGATATTATGTTTCCTCGCTGCTCGGCTTGGGCAAAATCGCCGAGCGTAAAAAGGATTACGACGAGGCGCTGCGCTACTATAAGCTCGCCGATGATCGGGCTGATAAAAAGTCCAGCCAGGACAAGGAAGCGAAAGCGGCGATCGCGAATTTGAAAAAGATGAAACGCGAGCAGCGGAGAAAGAGATAGCAAAAGAGGTGACCGCCAAGTCACCTCTTTTGTTTTACTTCTTTAACTCGGCATAATGCTTGAAAAACAACGGGATCGTTTCAATTCCTTTATAATAATTGAACAACCCGTAACTCTCATTGGGCGAATGCAGTGCGTCGATATCCAGTCCGAAGCCCATCAGAATGCTCTTGCAGCCCAGCTCCTGTTCGAAAAGCGCCACAATAGGAATGCTGCCACCACCGCGGGTAGGGATTGGTTTCTTGCCAAAAGATTCTTCCATTGCGAGTTCCGCGGCGCGGTATTCTACTGAATCCGTTGGCGTTACATAAGGCAAGCCACCGTGATGCGGCACCACTTTCACTTTTACGGAAGCCGGTGCGATGGATTCGAAATGTTTGGTGAAAATCTCGCAGATCTCGTCGTCGTTCTGGTTCGGGACGAGGCGCATGGAGATTTTGGCATTCGCCTTCGATGGCAGCACCGTCTTCGCACCTTCGCCAATATAGCCGCCCCAGATGCCGTTCACATCCAACGTAGGGCGCACAGACGTCCTTTCTATGGTTGTATAACCCTTTTCTCCCGCCACATCGTCTATCGCCAGGTCCTTTTTATATTCTTCCAGATCAAACGGCGCGGCATTCAATGCGGCGCGCTCGGATTCGCTGAGTTCCTGTACTTTGTCGTAGAAACCCGGGATGGTAATGTGGCCGTTCTCGTCTTTCAGCGAAGCGATCATTTCGCAAAGGACATTGATCGGGTTTGCGACGCCCCCGCCGTAAACGCCCGAATGCAGGTCCCGGTTCGCGCCGGTCACTTCCACTTCCACGTAGGTCAGGCCGCGCAGGCCGGTTTCAATCGAAGGGACGTCGTTCGCGATGATGCTCGTGTCGGAGATAAGGATGGTGTTGCATTGCAGCATGTCCTTGTGTTCGCGGACAAATGTCCCTAAGTTCGACGAGCCAATTTCTTCTTCACCTTCAATCATCACCTTCACATTGCACGCGAGCGAACCCGTGGCGAGCATGATTTCGAGGGCTTTGATGTGCATGTAAAATTGCCCCTTGTCGTCGCAGGCGCCGCGCGCGTAAATGCGGTCGTTTTTGATCACTGGCTCAAATGGGGGAGAATTCCAGAGTTCGTAAGGATCGGCGGGCTGCACGTCGTAGTGGCCGTAAATGAGCACGGTAGGCAATGCGGGATCAATGATTTTTTCGCCGTAAACCACCGGGTGACCTTCGGTTTCAAAAATTTCAGCACGGTCGGCACCGGCTTCGGCAATGCGGTCGCGCACGTATTCGGCGGCTTTCAGCATATCGGGTTTAAACTTCGAATCGGCGCTTACGGACGGAATGCGAAGCAAGTCGAGCAGTTCGTTCAGAAACCGGTCGCGGTGCTTTTCGATATATTCTTGCATTGAATGGTTGTTTTTAGTCTTCACTGAATCGGCGGTCAAGTTAACAAAAAAATAACCCCCAAGGTTGTGCCTTGGGGGTTGCGATTAAAAGGGTTAGATGAATACGGTCAGCTCCGTGCTTTCTTGGCGAAGATGTTCACGCGGTTCTCGTTGCCGTTGAGCAGGCGCACAATGTTTTTCTGGTGTGTAAACACGACGAGAACGAACATTGTAAAACCAAACACGACCAGCAACGGCTCGGGATGCCCGAAAGCGCCCGTCCAAGAAAGTACCGGAAATGCCAGCGTCGCCAGGATTGAGCTCAGCGACACGTACTGTGATGCGATTAGTGTCAGAATAAATATAGTAATGCAAACGGAAGCGAGCTCGGGGTGAATGGCGAGTACCATTCCGAGCAGCGTGGCAATGCCTTTTCCGCCTTTGAAATTCACAAAAATGGGGAAAATGTGGCCGATGATGGCGATGATCCCGAAGATGATTTTATACATGAGAAGCTCGGTTTCTCCGATTTCGTTCATGTAAAAAAGCATGGAAGCGAGGCAGGTGGCCGTCCAGCCTTTCAGCACGTCGATGAGCATTACAACAGTCCCTGCGCGTTTGCCTAATACCCTGAATGTGTTGGTGGCACCCGCGTTACCGCTGCCGTGTTTCCTGACATCTATCCCAAAATACCCAATGCCGTACCAGACTGAACTTGGGATTGAACCCAGCAAATAAGCAGCAACAATCGCAACTATTAATAAGGCAACACTCATTTTGTACTATTCAAAGATAAATTTAAATTACAAAAAGTTTTTCTCAAAAATACGACACTTGAACGATTTTGCAAGCATAATGCCTGTAAAACTGTGGTTATGTATATGATTTTTCAAAAAATAGCAGAAACTATTGTAAATGCTACTAACGGCATTAGAATCCTTCGGTAGGTTCCGCTTTTTTCTTCTTTTCTTCGGCTTGGGAGGGTGCCGCCTTCTTCTTCGCAGTTTTCACGAGCTTCGCTTTCTTCAAGGCAGGCTGATAGAAGTCATCGAAGCGGTTAACAAACATATCCTTCTCTTCAGTTCCAATGCTTACCAGAGTCATGTCCTTGGATTTCACGTTTTTAGACTTCGCGACGATCTCGTCATTGAAATCCAGCATCGATGAAACGACGCCCAGCTCGCCCGCTTTGAGATCGAAATAGTACCAGACATCCGGCGAAGCTTCGAGGTACAGGCTGAACTCGTCGCCTTCCACACCGCGGCGCAGTTCGAGCACGCCGGTCATTTGCGCATTGATATTGTTGCGCCCGAAATGCGACACCCCGATCGGCCCCTGTGAGTAGTATGCATTATGCACAGGCGACCAATGCAGGTTCACGTTCGAAAGCACCATCGGCATATCCAGCAGCGGCGACGCTTCGAAAATCGGTTTGTAGCCACTGGCCGTCAGTTTCATATAGGCATCAACGCCTTTTGGGCCGATCAATGCGGAAAGTTTGCGGTTCAGCTGGTCGGCGTCGTCATCGGCGGCGCTGCTATTCGATTCTGCCAGGTTCGTTTCAACGATTTTCGCAGTCAATGTCGGCGCGATGGGCGTCAGCGCCGGCGCATTGAAAAGCAGCATGGTATTGA
Source organism: Dyadobacter fermentans DSM 18053 (assembly GCF_000023125.1). Lineage (NCBI taxonomy): Bacteria > Pseudomonadati > Bacteroidota > Cytophagia > Cytophagales > Spirosomataceae > Dyadobacter > Dyadobacter fermentans. The sequence continues at coordinate 4,555,121 of NC_013037.1, read as the reverse complement.
ACCGGAATTTCGAGCTATCCACCTGCACTTCGGCGCTGCCCACGGTTTGCAGCCAGTTGGCCTGCATCAGTTTGAATGGCCCTGCGAAGGTGGCGAGGCCGGTTTTATCGTCGAATGTCAATGCATTTCCTTCGTCGATCAGGCCGTCGGCGCCCGGTGGCGGGTTCACGCGGAAAGCTTTGGCGTCCTCGTCGTAGCTCAGGTTGCCCTGTGCCTGGTAAATGTCCTCGTCACCGTCCGAATCCTTCGGCGACAAGAAGCTCATGTACATTCCTTTGGCCTCATTGTAATGCAAGCCCACGGAAAGCGGGATTTCGTGCTCGTTTTTGAGGTCTTTATTGATTTTAATGGAAACCGATTCGCCGGGAGAATCCTGGTAAACGATCCACGAGCTCTGAAAATCTTTCCGGTATTTGATCACCGGTTTCACAAAACCATCCAGTTTCAGCGACGGCTCATAGGCTACGAGATTGATGGCGCCCTTGTACTGAATGCGCGGCGAAAGGAACAGGTTTTCGGCCTCCTTAATGTCTGCCCGTGCTGTCGTGTAATATTTCACGCCAGCCGATGGATTGCCATCCTTTGCCTTTCGCTTGCCTTCCTCGCCCGCGCCTACTTCCACGAGTTCGAAATTCTGCATTTTGATGTTAAAAGTGTCTTTCCGCGCTGTAATGTACTGGTAAGTAGCCGAGCCTTCGAAATGGTTGCGGGAATCGATGCGGATATCGGCGTCGCGCAGGTGGTGTGATACGTTCAGCGTGTCTATTTCAATGCGCGCTTTTTTCAGGGGAACGATTTTGCCCTTGCTGTCTACGGCAACCATGCCGCCGTTGGGGATGATTTTCACGTCGGCGGTCTGAATGTAAGGCACGCCCTTGATGTTCAGCGTCACTTTTTCAATGTCGTAAATCGCTTCCGAGCCGTTAAACGTCAGCCCTTCCTGGTCGGGGTCGGTGGAGGTGTAGGACGATGTTTCGCCCAGGCCTTTCATGAGGATCGTCTTCTTCGTCATGTCCCATTTGGCGCTTCCGATGAGCGTCTGGTAGGAGGCTGTCGGGATTTGCATACCCGAAGAATCACTCCCAAAGCCCGATTCGTCGGTCACGAAATTGGCAATGCCGGTTTTGAAGTTGAAATCGATATTGACATTGTTGCCGGTCAGCAGCTTCTTGGTAGACTTCGCATCGCCGCTATTAATGGCGAATTCCGACTTATTAGCCAAAAATCCATCCTTATTGAATTTGATTTCCGGTGAAGTGAGCTCAGAATCAGCACGTTTCAGCTTGCCGTTTCCGTACAATCCCGTCGAGCGCAGGAGCAGGCCCCCTTCGAGGTTTGTAGTGCCCTGGTGGAATGCGAATGATTTACCGGTGGTGTTGATCAGCATGCTGTCGGAATTGGGATACCATTTCAATGCATAGTCTTTCAAAGCCACCGCCGGGAAGTAGCCTTTGCCGATGGTCGCTTCCTTAATGCTCGCTGTTTCTCCGGTTGCCATTAATGAGTCAGCGGTTAGCAGCACATTTTTAGCGGGCATTGTGGCTGAGAGGTATTTTAAGATGGCTTTGGAATGCAAACCGCTGTTGTCCATTGTGAGCGTGTCGGTAAATTTCGCCAATGCTTTGCCTTCGTACAGTTTCATGTCGGTAACCGGTGGCTTGTAGTCGAAACCGAGCGAGTTATCGGGCATGCTTTTCAAAATCGTCTGAATTGGCGGGATGATGCCGTTGGAATTAAATGTACCCTCGAAAATCACATCACGCTGGTCGAGGCCGTCCATATCGATTTTGGGAATCTTGAAAAACACTTCCCGCGGGTAAAGCACCGTCCCGCGTTCGGGCTGGTCGAAATAGACGATCATGCCGTCCGGGACGACGAGCCGGGGGGATTTTTTAATGCCTTTCTGGATACCCGACTTGTTTTTAGGGTCGCTGAGGTAAAACGTACCTCCCTTTTCGTATTTCACGTGCCCGCCTACTTCACCTTTCTGGCCTTTGGCAAATTTGTCGCGGGGCGTGAAAGTAATGGAGTCAGATGGTGCGACGTTTACGAAAAACTGGTTGTAATCAAACTTGATATTCTGCCCGCGGAACTGGTAGTTCGACGCCACCATTTGCCCGTTGAGCGTGAAATTGCGGTTTTTGCCGATGATGAGCTTCTTGTCGGAAGGCACGGCGTAAATTTTCAGGGAATCGCTGACGATAAACCGGGAAACGCCCAGCACGGTCAGCATCGTGTCGGGCAGGTAAATGGTCGCATTGGCTACTTCGTCGTTGGCTGCAAACTGCCCGCTGACCTGGAAATTGTCATAGTCGGCCTTATCCATGTTCGCCAGCACGTACATCACGCCTTTTTTGCTCAATGCATATTCATCCGTTTCTTTATTGTACACGAAATAGTCGTCGAGCGCGAGCCGTTGCAGCGCATTGCGGATGATAACAGGCTTTTGATTAAACTTTTTGGCAAGCTCCTCCGGCAGGAACGAGGTTTTCTTGGTGGTTTGGGCATAACTGGCAGCCATAATCAGCGGCTGAAAGCCATATTCCTTGGCAATCTCCCTGAAACGCTCCTTTTTGAAATAATCCACCGATTCGAGGCGCACGGGCACTTCGGTTTTCCCGTTAATGCGCAAAAATTCCACTTTATCGGTCGGGAAGCGCCAGCGCATGGCTTGCGACCAGATGTTCATTTTGTGGTAAGAATCCTTGTAAGGCAGCGGGCCATAGTCGGTTTTGTCCATCCTGCCCAGCATCACAAGGCCTTCGTCGTCATTGTATTTAAATGTAACTCCCGGATGCACCAGCGAATCGGCCCCCAAAGGCATTGAATACAATGCGAAATTGGCTGTAAAAACAGAGTCTTTCAACGCAAAACGCTTGCTGCGTACGGTAAATGCGGGTTTTTCCTGATACCGGACCTTGATCGTCGAATATTTATCATTGAGCGCCGAGCTGTACCGGTCGAGGCCGATGAGCGAATAGCCGCCCTGGTAGTCGATGTTCTTGCGCGTATCTTTCAATTTGGCATCAATATCATTCGAAACGAAGCGCGGATATTGTGCCGGCTGGCCCTTAATGCGTTTGATACCGCGGTATTCCAATGTTCCTTTGATCGGCGCGGCCAGGTAATTATCGGAATGTAGCGTGGTGTTTTCCGCCAGAAGCCTGGGCTGATTGATATTGAAAGTATAGGCGTCCAGATCCGCGTAAATAGTGGAATCCCCGGCCGTTTGCCAGGTAAACTTGCCGGTTTTGCCTACAAATACCCCATCCCGGAGCGAAACACTGCCGCTCGCAGGACCGAAAACGACGGAATCACCGCCTGCTACCATCGCAAATGTGGCATTTTCGAGGTCCAGCAACGGTCCGGCAATCACCGGCAGCGGCGCCGACTTCGCAGGCGCGATCACGTAATTCGAATCCACCGGCGTGTTCCAGCCGTCGTTGGCGGCCTCCGTTTCCTTTGTCACGGTGGAGTCGGCCTTGTCGTCGAAGCGGTATTTGAAATCGCCGCTGAGCAGATAAAGGGTGTTGTAATTGCTTCCGTAGAGCTTGTTGCTTTCCGTGATGGGCAAATTCACTTGCAGCATCTTCTGGAACGTCTTGGCGTCGTACTTTTCGCCGGCGTTTTGGACCGCATCCAGGAAGCCGTCGAGTTTTTCGGGCGACTTTTTGGCGAGAGCCTGTGTGTTGCGGATCAGCAAGGCCATCAATGCGCCTCCTTTTTGCCCTTTTGCAACCTGCGTTTTAACAATCCCGATGAATTTCGCCTGCTGCTGCGCATTGAACCCCGACATCCAGATACTGTCGAGCTGGACGGCCGGGCGGATAAACTGCGGATTTCGGCTACCGTCCATCATTTTGCGGAGCTGGGTGATAAACTGCGCGGGGTCGTCGGCGAGTTTAATGCCCTGGGCGGTTGCATTTTTCCCGATAAAAGTCAGCAGGTAGAGCAGTAATGCAAGGCGAAGTATCTTCATGGTTTGTAGCTGTTAGCTTTCAGCAATAGCTATTTTTCTATTTGATCTTTTCAAAAACAACGGTTGCCCATTGGTTGCGGGTATTCGATCTGAGCTTTTTCAAGCCGTTTTCGGCGGCGCATTTTTCAATATCGGCCTGATCGGTTTCGTAAAAACCGCTGGTAACGAGCCAGCCGCCGGGTGCGAGGTGCTGCACGTACGCCGGGATTTCCGCCAGCAGGATGTTCCGGTTGATATTGGCCAGCACTCCGCCAAACACCTTCTCCTGCGGAACGTCCTGGATTGTGCCCTGAAACACCTCGGAATCGTCGGGAAGCGCATTCATCGCAAAGTTTTCCCGGGTATTTTCCACGGCCCATTCGTCGATATCGAAGCCCAGCAGATGCGAAGCGCCCAGTTTATGTGCCAAAATCGCCAGAATTCCCGTCCCGCAGCCTACATCCATGATCGAAAGACGTTCGTGCGGCAGGCTGAGTTGCTCGTTCATGACCAGCCAGGTCGTTTCGTGATGCCCTGTGCCGAACGACATTTTGGGCTGGATCAGCAAATCGTATTTAAAAGAGGGATCGGGCTCATGAAACGTTGCCCGCACGCGCACCTGGTCACCCACCTCGATCGGCTCGTAGCTTTTTTCCCACTCCTCGTTCCAGTTTCTTCTCTCTAACGATTTCCATGTTGCGGCTATTGTCGTTAAATCCAGGTATTTGGCCGTTAAATCATGGATAGCCTGTTCATCAAAATCGCCCTCCTGAATGTAGGCGAGCAATCCCTCGTCCGTCTCTACAAACGACTCAAACCCCGCCTCGCCCAGCTCCGCCATCAATATCTCCGAAAACTCGGGGTCCACTTTCAAATCCAGTTCGATGTAATTCATTGTAATAGTTATTGGTAAAAATCGTGTGGTGAAGGTGTTGAAAATTTTCAGGAATGCAAGCGGATGGGTTGCAAGGATTGTTTTAAGCACCCATTTACCCATTAGGATTTCAAAATTAATACCGGTATTTTTAAATCGTACTTTAAAATAACGGGCTTAATCTCTAATTATGTTTTCGCGAACGATTGAAAAGGAGCTCACAGAGCTGGTAAGCGATACGCCGGCAGTAGCATTACTGGGGCCAAGGCAGGTAGGGAAAACAACGCTCGTCAAGCAATTGACCGCCCAGTTTCCGAACCCAAGCATTTACCTCGACCTTGAATCGGACACGGACCTCAACAGACTCCGCGATGCTGAATTGTATCTTGGAGAAAGAAAGGATTCTACCATCATCATCGACGAAATCCAGCGCATGCCCTCGCTTTTCCCTCTTCTAAGATCCTTAATTGATAAAAAACGAATTCCCGGTCGATTTGTATTGCTTGGTTCGGCCTCGCCGGATCTGCTCAAAAATAGCTCGGAGACGTTGGCAGGGCGTATATCTTACCTGGAACTGCACCCGTTAACGCTCGAAGAAGTGAAAAATCAGATTGTGTACCGTCAACATTGGCTACGTGGCGGCTTCCCGGATGTTCTGCAAGCAACGTCCGACAATTCTGCTTTCCGGAAAATGGGGGATTTTATCAGTACTTATCTCGAAAGGGATCTGCCATTGCTGGGCATTCCTGCCAATCCACGCGACATGCGGCTGCTTATGAACATGCTCGTAAGTGTGCATGGAAGCCTGCTGAATGTATCGCAACTGGCCAATTCGCTTAAAATCAGTGTTCCAACGGTTCAAAACTACCTGGGTTACCTGGAAAACGCGTTCCTGATCCGAAGGCTCCAACCATGGTTTGTGAACATCAGCAAGAGGTTGGTCAAAACTCCGAAACTCTACATTCGTGATAGCGGAATGCTCCATTCACTGGCCGGAATTACGGATTCCGAAGAACTGGCCGGGAATATTCTGCTTGGCAACTCATGGGAGGGTTATGTTATCCAGCAAGTGATCGCTGGCCTGCCTTACAATATTCAGCCCTATTTCTACCGCACGCAGGACGGCGCAGAGCTGGACTTGGTGCTAGTGAAAGGGAACAATGTAAAGGTTGCAATTGAAATCAAATATACCAATAGCCCGGTACTGAGCAGAGGGAATACATTAGCCCAGGAAGACCTCGGCAATCCGCCATTGCTAGTAGTGACGCCCTCTGCCGAGGATTACAACATGCGGGAAAACGTGGTGGTATGTAGCATCGGGACGCTAGCAGGGCATTTGGAGAGGCTGGTGAAATGAAATGATTCGTGTTATGATAAACGGTTCAGATACATAGTCCTATAAATGGCTGTCTGATGAAAATCAAGAGGTCAGCGGATACTTTTAGTTGTTTAAATTGTACTCAGGTGCTCATCTGGGCACTCACTTCGCCTTCAAGATTATCGACAAGTACACTAAACCTGCTCTCAACGGACGCAATATTTATTTCCCATGTAAGCCTTCTGGAAATCGCTATCAAGCAAAAGATCGGCAAGCTCCCTGAACTGCCGATTTCGATTAATGAATTAGAGAAAGTGATTCTTGCAGATGGTTTTGGGTTAATACCAATTTCAGCAGCACATATTGATGCCTACAAGCCATTCCTTTGGATGAAGCACACCGCGATCCGTTCGATAGACTTATTCTGGCAACTGCATTTTCGGAAAGAATGTCTATCGTTTCCGCAGATCGGAACTTCAAGATTTATAATGATATAGTTTCCATCCTGGAAGCGTAAATTTTAAGCGAAAAGCTTGGTGAATTCACATTTACCAGGCTTTTCGCTTTTATAAAGGCCCCCAAGTTTTTATCAAGGTTTCCTCCGCTTCGCAGCCAAATCGTGCGCCGTATCGTAGTAAGACCGCAAATTCATCCAGTCGAAAACATCCGAGATATTCTCGACGCGGTTGCGCTGCATGATGCGGTCGCGGCGTTGCATGCGGACGAATTTGAAGAGGATGTCGGCGAGCTGGTCAGCGGCTTGCGAGAAATTCTGGGATTTGCGGTTGATCACGTAAATGCCCCGGTTTTCGTAGTCACGCATGATTTGCATGATGTAATCGCCGAAGCCGGAGAGGTCGCTGGTGACCGTTGGCACGCCGCGGACGACGCATTCCAACGGCGTGTAACCCCAGGGTTCGTAGTAGCTCGGGAAAACGCCCAGATGGCAGCCGCGTACAAATTGACCGTAATCCAGACCGAACAATGGGTTCGTAGATGCGATGAAATCCGGGTGATAAACGATCTTCACGCGGTCGCGCTCGTTGTTGACGAGGTTGGCGCGCTTGCAGAAATCGGTAATGCCGTCCTCCTGCTTCAAATCGTGGGTCACGAATGCCGGCAACTTGTCGGTTTTCCAGCTTTGGATCGTCCGGCGGAGGCGCAGGCGCCAATATTCGTCGACAAATTCGTTTAGATCGGGCATTTTATGGTCGGTGCCGGATGCCGTCGCGAGGAAGAGCTTTTCGCCCACTTCCTTTTCAATGGCCGTACACGTTTCCTGCAACTCATTTAGCACCGCGCGGGATTGCAGCACATCAGGGTTCACCGACGTGTATGGCTGCTTGGTGACGATGAACATCACTACCGTCATGTCCATATTGGCCTGTACCATTTTCCAGTTCAGGCGCGCCAGGGCTTCCAGCGTGAGGTCGTAACCTTTATTGGAATACTCATAGCGGCCAGAGGTGAAAAAGTACAGCGTTTTGTCGAGGTCGAAAGAGTAGCTGGGAAAGAAATGCCCCATTACGAACTCGTGAATGCGCTCTTTGTGCTTCAAATGCAGGTTCTGGAACTCGTGGACCGCCTGGAAACGCACCACGTTGAGGCCATTGGGCGTGACGAGGTCGGGCATGCGGCCGAGGAACACCTCGCATTCGCGGGCAGTCACGTCGCTCACCGTGGTGAGTACATGTGCGCTCAGCGCGGCCTGGCGCTCGATCGAGCATTGGGCCACGATGCCATAGTTTTTGGCCTCCTGTTCCCAGTCGAAGAACGGCAGTTTGTTATAAAAACCTGAGACATTCTGCGCCAGGTAGCGGCCCAGCATGGTAGCGTGCGTGGTAAACGTCGTGGCAACTTTCACATTTTCACGTTTCAGCTCGGGCAAGCCGCTGCTGGCCATCCATTCGTGGAACTGCGCAAAAATCTCTTCCCGTTTCGCATTCTCATCCGCATATTCTTTCAGGAATATACGTACAAGTTCTCCGAAACAAAGCGTCTGATTGACAAGATGTTCGACGTTGATTGTCGGAATGCGGTTTCTTTCCCAAAGGTTGAATTTGATCACATCGAGCTGGCTCATAATGCTGTCGATATCGAACAGCACGACGCGCGGTTTGCCGGTCACGAGCCAGTAGCCGTAGTACACCGCAAAGCCCATTTCGCGCATTCGCTTGACGATCCGACCGGCCGGAGAATCGTCCAGGTCGTGAATCTGCTCAAATTCGGAAGACGCTTTCTTTTCGAAATAAGGGCCCAGCAAAAAGTAGTTTTCCTCCCACTTTTCCACCATGGCAGGCACTTTGGTCCTTATGACAGTATATATCCCTCCAACTTGATTACAAACCTCCCATGCAACTTCGAACAGGACGTTTTTCTTAGTGGTTTTGACAAATGGTTCCAATCAGGGTACAGTTTAAGCGTTACTAGGGTATTTTTAAAGGGATCCTGCTTCCGGTTCTGTCACAAAAATCCTTGCTATTACACAATAAATATGCAGAAAAATAATTCACAATTACAACACATGAATGTTTGTTAATACTGCACGAAAGCCGGTTTAAAACATCATTCCAGCGCCAAAATATAATTAACTCAAGAAAAAGGGCCAGGCGCTGAATTTCATATGCCGATCCAAATCAAACCGTTATTGCTCGAAATTAAGACGGTTGTCGGCTAACTTTGTTCCAAATTACGTTACTTTGGTTGGATTAACATTTTGCATTGGTCAGATAGTGAAAAAAATTAAAATTGTTGCGCTTTCCTTCGTTATTATCATGTTTTTGCTGGAAAGTTGCATGGCACAGAGCGCTGAAACGGAGAGTGACCTGCCCCCGAAAAGAGAGTTCAGAGCGGTCTGGATTGCCACTGTCGACAATATTGATTGGCCAAGCAGCAAAAATCTTTTACCTGAGGAGCAGCAGGAAGAATTCTCCAATCTGCTCGATTTTCACAAACGGGTAGGGATGAATGCGGTGTTCGTGCAGGTGCGCGCCGCGGGTGACGCATTTTATGCCAAAAGCCCCGAACCGTGGTCCGAATGGCTTACGGGCGTGCAGGGCCGCAAGCCCGACCCGATGTGGGACCCGCTCGATTTCATGATCGCCGAAGCGCATAAGCGCGGACTCGAATTTCACGCCTGGCTGAACCTCAACCGGCTCGTCCATAAATCTTCCAAAAGTGTTTCCGCCGAGAATATCAGCCGACTCCATCCCGAATGGATTTTGAGCTACGACGGCTATAAACTCTTTGATTTCGGCATTCCCGAAGTGCGCAAATTCATTACTGATATGACGGTGAACGTGGCCAGAAATTACGACGTGGACGGCATTCACTTCGACGATTATTTTTACCCGTATGCCGCTCCCGGGCAGACCATCCAGGACGACGCTACATTCAGAAAATATTCCGATGGCTACACCAATAAAGCCGACTGGCGCCGCCATAATGTGGATTTATTGGTAAAACAAATCCATGAAGCGCTCCAAGAACTGAACCCTCGACTCAAATTCGGCATCAGCCCGTTTGGCGTGTGGCGCAACAGGGACCGCGACGCGGAAGGCTCCAAAACATTTGGCGCGCTCGCTTCGTACGACGATTTGTTTGCCGACAGCCGCCGCTGGGTAAAAGAAGGCTGGATCGACTACATTGCGCCTCAGGTTTACTTTTCGTCCGGTTTCAATCGTGTGCCGTACAAAAACCTAGTCGATTGGTGGACCGAAAACTGTTTCGAGCGACATTTATATATAGGTATGGGCGCGTACCGTGTCGGATATAAGGATAAGGATTCGCATTGGTCGAATCCGAAGGAGATTCCCAACCAGGTCCGCTACTTCCGCAATGTGGAAGCGGATGGGTCGATATTTTTCAGTTCGAGGTCGCTGCGGGCCAACAGCCTGGGTTTTGTCGATTCGCTGAGGAGGGATTTATTCAAATATCCTGCATTAATCCCGACCATGCCCTGGAAGGACAAAGTGCCGCCACTATCGCCTAGGAGCCTGAAAGCCACCTTGTTATCTCGTGGCATTGAGCTCACCTGGGAGCAGCCGGATGCCGCGGCGGACGGCGATAAGGCCTGGTATTACGTCATTTACCGCTTCCCGCCGGAGGAAAAGGCGAGCGCCCACGACCCGCGCCGCATCCTCGGAATGTGCCACGAGGGTGAAAAATTCGTGGACATGACAGCCGAATCGGGCAAAAGATATGTTTATTATGTTACAGCGGTGGATCGTCTGCACAATGAAGGCCGGCCGATCGGTCCGTTGCGTGTGGAAGTACACGATCAGAAGCTAGTCCGGTTTTAGTTATGAGCAACGCCATTCAATACGAATACAAGCCCGAGCATTTCATCGCGTCGGCACCCACCAAATACAACTCCGAAAGCCTTCGTACAGAGGAAATGGTGCTCAATATGGGCCCGCAGCACCCGTCGACGCACGGCGTACTTCGCCTCGAAGTGGTGACGGACGGTGAGGTGGTGATAGACGTCGTGCCGCATTTGGGATACCTGCACCGCTGTTTCGAAAAGCACGCGGAATCGCTGCCATTCAACCAGATTATCCCTTACGTGGATCGGATGGATTACGTGGCGGCCATGAACTCGGAACATGCTTATGTGATGGGCGTGGAGCGCATGCTGGGCATTGAAAACGATATTCCGAAGCGCGTGGAGTACATCCGCGTGGTGGTGGCCGAGCTTAACCGGCTGGCCTCACACTTTGTCGCGCTCGGTACGTACGCGATGGACATTGGCGCGTACACGCCGTTCCTGTGGATGATGCGCGACCGTGAGCAAATCCTGCGCCTGCTCGAATGGACGTGCGGCGCGCGGATGCTGTACAATTATATCTGGATAGGTGGCTTGTTCTATGATCTGCCGGTCGGTTTCGAAGAACGTTGTGCGGAGTTTATTAAATATCTGAAACCGAAGCTGATCGAATTGCAGCAGCTTGTGGTGGATAATAAGATATTTATTCAAAGAACCGCGAATGTAGGCGTGCTGCCTTTGGACGTCGCCATTAACTATGGCTGTACCGGTCCAATGCTCCGCGGTTCGGGTTTGAGATATGATTTAAGAAAAGTGGACGGCTATTCCGTTTACCCCGAGCTGGATTTTGAAATACCGATCGGCGAAGGAAAACTGGGCAAAGTGGGGGATTGCTGGGACCGCACCTGGGTGCGCGTGGTCGAATGCTGGGAATCGGTGAAAATCATCGAGCAAAGCCTGGTGCAGTTGCAGGGAGATCACAGAAGAACCCGCGATTTTGACCCGCAAGCGTTGGTTCCGAAGAAAATAAGGCCGAAAGCGATGGATTTCTACGTCCGCGGCGAGAGCCCGAAAGGGGAGCTGGGCTTCTATTTCCGCACCGACGGCCGCGCTGATATTCCTGTTCGCTGCAAGGCGCGGGCTTGTTCATTCAATAACCTTTCGGTAATTGGTGAAATCTCAAAAGGCGCATTGCTGGCCGATTTAGTCGCTGTAATCGGCTCGATCGATGTTGTAATGGGAGAGGTTGACAGATAATATAGACTAATATATGAATGGAAAGAGCCGCATGATCGCGGCTCTTTTCATTCATATATAACTCTTAACTACGCTTCCGCAGCTACACCAACTAAATCGTGTTTCGCAAGGAATTCAGCGATTTGAACGGCATTAGTAGCAGCGCCTTTACGCAGGTTATCCGCTACGATCCACAAGTTCAGCGTTTTAGGCTGAGACTCGTCGCGGCGGATGCGGCCTACGAAAGTTTCGTCTTTGCCGTGCGCCGTTAATGGCATTGGGTACAATGCATTTTTCGGGTCGTCCTGTACGATTACGCCTTCGGTTTCGCTCAGGATCTGACGAACTTCTTCCAGATCGAATTCGTTTTCAAATTCGATGTTAACTGCCTCAGAGTGACCACCGATCGTTGGGATACGCACAGTCGTTGCGGTTACCGCAATGCTGTCGTCGCTCATGATCTTCTTCGTTTCGTTAGTCATCTTCATTTCCTCTTTGGTATAACCATTGTCGAGGAACATATCGATGTGCGGAAGCACGTTCAGGTCGATCTGGTGCGGGTACACTTTGTCTTTGCTGTGGTCGCCAGCGCGCTCGGAGAACAATTGATCCACGGCTGCTTTGCCTGTTCCTGTTACCGATTGGTAAGTGGAAACAACCACACGCTTAATTTTATATTTTTTGTGCAAAGGATTCAGAACCACCACCATTTGAATGGTCGAGCAGTTCGGGTTTGCGATGATCTTGTCTTCTTTCGTCAACTCTACTGCATTGATTTCCGGAACAACCAGTTTTTTGGTCGGGTCCATACGCCATGCCGATGAGTTATCCACCACTGTGATGCCTGCTTCCGCGAATTTCGGTGCGAGCGCCAATGAAGTGCTACCGCCGGCCGAGAAGATCGCGATCTCCGGTTTGGCAGCAATCGCATCCTCGAAGCCGATCACCTTTATCTGTTTACCCTTGAATGTAACTTCCTTACCAACAGACCTTTCAGATGCGACGGCCAATAGCTCCGTCACCGGGAAATTACGCTCTTCGAGCACTTTGAGGATTTCGCCGCCCACCAAACCGGTAGCGCCTACTACTGCGATTTTCATTCTTGCATTAAGATTAAAAATGGATAGAATATGATTTACTCCCTGCAAACGACTTGCGCCGCCTCGCAAAAAGTGCCGCAAATTTACGCAGTTTTTTAGAATGATACCGGAAAATCAACCATTAATGCATTAAAATTCAGGAAGGAAGATAAATCCGACATTTCAGAGTTGTTTAATAGGCTTTCAGATTTTTGAAATCATACAATCTTCCTGGTGTGATGCACGCGTCGAGCGGAATGTCGTAACCATCGATATCTTCTATCGCCTCCACTTCTTCAAAGAGGGAAAGGCCTATTTTGATGCAATCAGGGCGGGTTTGAGGCAAAAAGCGGTCGTAATAGCCGCCGCCATAACCGACTCGGTAACCTTTGCGGTCGAACGCGAGAAGCGGTACCAGTATAATGTCGATTTCTTCGGGTCGTATTTTTTCAGCAGTCAATGGGTCAGGTTCAGGAATTTTCCATTGATTTAAAACCAAATGCGTGGAAGGCGTTACCAAATAATGCTCCATTTCACGCGTGCCGGGAACAATGTAGGGTGCTGCAATGCGCATGGCAGGAAATGCAATGCGGAACGACTCAATAATGAAAAAGGTGTCGATTTCGCGCGAGCCGAGTTGCGGCAGGAAGGTGTGGAGTGTTTTGAAATGATTTTGCTGAACGTATTTTTCCAGATTCTGCGCAATGAGGGCATTTTTTTCGATCAGCCATTGCCCGTCGGCCTCCTTTCTTTTTTGTAAAAACTCCTTGCGCAATGCCGCCTTTTTCATCGGGTAGTGTCGTCTTTTTGGGGATGTAATCGCGGGAAATTTCGCCTTTTTATTCTATTGTTCGTACTTTCACGGTCTGATTTCAAAATCTTTAACTATTGTATAGAATCTAAGACATGAGCAAAATTAAAGTTGACAATCCCGTCGTAGAGCTGGATGGCGATGAAATGACCCGCATCATCTGGAAGTTTATCAAGGAAAAACTGATCCTCCCTTACATCGATGTAGATATCAAATACTACGATTTGGGTATCGAGTACCGCGACGAGACCAATGATCAGGTGACCATCGATGCTGCCAACGCTATCAGAGAATACGGCGTGGGTATCAAATGTGCAACCATCACACCTGACGAAGCCCGTGTTGAAGAATTCGGTCTGAAACAAATGTGGAAATCGCCAAACGGAACCATCCGTAACATCCTCGATGGTACTGTGTTCCGTGAGCCGATCGTAATGCAAAATGTGCCGAGACTAGTTACCAACTGGACAGCGCCAATTATCGTAGGACGTCACGCATTTGGTGACCAATACCGCGCTACCGACTTCGTGGTACCTGGAAAAGGTAAACTGACGATCAAATTCGAAGGCGAAGACGGACAAGTGATCGAGCACGAAGTGTACCAGTTCAAAGGTGCAGGTGTAGCGATGGGTATGTACAACATCGACGAGTCGATCCGCGGCTTCGCGCGTTCATGCTTTAATGTGGCTTTGGACAAAGGATGGCCATTGTACCTTTCTACCAAAAACACGATCCTTAAAAAATACGACGGCCGCTTCAAGGATATTTTCCAGGAAGTGTACGAAAACGAATACAAAGGAAAAGTACATTACGAGCACCGTCTGATCGACGACATGGTGGCTTCCGCATTGAAATGGGAAGGTAACTTCGTATGGGCTTGTAAAAACTACGACGGTGACGTTCAGTCGGATACCGTTGCGCAAGGTTTCGGTTCACTGGGTTTGATGACTTCAACTTTGGTTACGCCGGATGGCAAAGTAATGGAAGCTGAGGCAGCACACGGAACAGTAACCCGCCACTACCGCGAGCACCAGAAAGGCAAGCCAACTTCCACTAACCCAATCGCTTCCATCTTCGCATGGACCCGCGGCCTGGCGTTCCGTGGTAAGCTGGACAACAACCAGCCGTTGATCGATTTCGCTAACGCTTTGGAAAAAGTGTGTATCGAAACTGTGGAAAGTGGAAAAATGACCAAGGATTTGGCTGTTGGTCTGCACGGAAACGATGTGAAACATGGTGATCACTACCTGTACACAGAAGAGTTCCTAGAAGCGATCGACGAGAATTTGAAAGCTGCATTGGCATAATAACCACAAATAGTGGTACAAAGCCATCGGTTTCGCAAGAAGCCGGTGGCTTTTTTTGTGGCGGGTACTATTTTAATATATATTACTAAGAATGTACTCAACAAACCCGACCTGCTAATGAAACTTTTCTACATAGGGACCGTGCTAACAATGCTGACCGTGAATGGTTTGCAAGCCGGTAGTTATGTAGCATTCCCGCAAGCGGCCGTGCAGGACACCGTCGCCACGGCCGATTCTGCGCAAAAAGTAATGCAAAAAGACCTGATCGACGTGCTCAGGAAGTGGAAATCGAAGGACAAATCGGATTCTGTGCGTGTTCCGAAGATCAAATCCGGCAAGCCGATTTTCTCGCTGGTACCTGCCGGCGGCTATACGTTATCTTCCGGCCTTACAGGTTCACTCAATGCAAACATCGCATTCTACACCAGCAGCCCGAAAACAACTAATATTTCCAGCATTACCACTAATTTCATTTATACGGAATACAAGCAAATGACGATCCCCGTCCAGGCCAACATCTGGACGCGCCATAACAACTACAATTTCATCGTCGACTGGCGGTTTTTCAAATATCCGCAGGATACTTACGGCCTGGGTATGGATTCCAAAATCAGGGATGCTACTAATTTGAAATACAAGCATTTGCGATTGCATCAAACGGTTTTAAAGCGGATTGGCAAGTCGTTTTTCGTGGGATTGGGGTTTGCCTATGACAAAAGGTGGCAGATCATGCAAACGGACAAGGAAGAGAAACTGAACCAGGATGTGAGAGATTATGGGTTGGGGACAAAGTCGTCGTCAGTCGGGCCGCTTTTTACGCTCGCCTATGACAGCCGGACGAATTCCATCAATCCTTTGAAAGGCTTTTACAGCAATGTTCAGGTGCGGCCAAACATGAAAGGGCTAGGCAGTACCAATGCCTGGCAGTCTGTCGTGATCGACGTACGCCGCTATTTCAACCTGCCTCAGGGAAGCCAGAACACCCTCGCATTCTGGAACTACAACTGGCTCACCATCGGCAAGCCACCCTACCTCGACCTTCCCGCCACGGGCTGGGACCCGACAACCAGTATTGGTCGAGGTTACATTCAGGGCCGTTTCCGCAGTCCTAATCTGCTCTATTTTGAAACGGAATATCGCTTCGCATTGACTAAAAACGGTCTTTTCGGAGGCGTACTCTTTGCCAATGCGCAAAGTGTATCCGATTGGCCTTCCAAAAGCTTCCGGCGCATTGCTCCCGCAGGAGGATTGGGAATTCGTATCAAGGTAAATAAGACGTCCGGCGCTAATATCGCGATTGATTATGGGTTTGGGATGGACGGGTCTCGGGGGTTGTTTGTGAATTTGGGGGAGGTGTTTTAAATTGAGGAATGAACCTGCACGCACAAATAATAGAAGAGGACGGCAAACCCAAATTCGCGGTTTTGCCTATTGAAGTATACGACGCCTTGCAGATGGTGCTCTCCGAGTTTGACAGCTTTGAAGACCTTTCGGACTTTTTATCAGCTCTGAATGTGAAAGCGGAAGCCAAAACCTGGCATAGTCTGGAAGAAGTGAAGACGCAACTGGAAATTGACTAAGGTTATTGGCAATGTGGGTCCAGCGGATCTATATCGAAATTTGTCGGCTTTGATCTTCTTAGGTACTGTTGAGCGGTCTTCAATCTTGAATCGCCATCAGCCTCATTCTCCGCGAATGGGTGGCAGGAAATTACCTCTCTGAGATTATCCGCAAATGTCTCAGGCAACGATGTGCCTAATTTTCTATTTTTAGGTTTTTTAACCAATTTCATCATAGAAAGCGATTTCGCAAATTTGATTCTGCTATTTCTTTTATCTGCCGATTTCTCTCGATGAGAAATTCTCTCATATAATTTTCCAAAATGAGGTGATTAAAAAATCTCCCGGCGAGGCCAAATGGAGATTGGAACCGGAAGACATCCTTCATGACGGTGCCGGTGCCCGTTGGTTCAAAGAAATGCTCATGTTTCATTGACTTAAAAGCTCCTTGAGTCATTTCATCCACAAACTGGACATAGGGTTCGGCAAATGTTATTTTTGTTGTCAGCGTCTGCCATATTCCAAAGTGCTTGGCTCTCCATGTAACTGAATCGCCTAATTTCATGATACCGCTGGCAACGCCGGCAACAATGTGTTCACCGGTTCTACTTGCTGAGATCTTGTGCAGGTCAACATTGAGGGAAAGTTTGTAACATATTTCCGGTGAAGCCTCTATTGGCGTTTGAAGTAGAATGGTTGGCATCTTGATTATTTAAAGTTTGGATTATGGCAATTCACAATTAGTACGACAATGTCAAGCCGTCCGCGGGCCTTATTCCTCTTTTATGATTGATGGCCTGCTCCACCCGCTTTTGAAAATCATATCAAGGCCAACTGCTTCGTCACAATCGTAATGTAAATGTGCAACGATTCGGGAAGCGGCTCCAGTATAATCGTTTTCAAAGTATGGGTTCTAATCAGAAACGAATTCCCAAACCACGTTCAAATCTTTTAAATCTAGCAAAGCTCCGAGCAAATATGACTTGCTAAGTCTATGCGTATCGTCTCGAAAAACTGATCTGCAATAGCCAGAAATTTTTTGAAATTAGTTCTTAGACGATTCGTCGCGCGATTGTGTATTGTTATATGATTTAAAGATATATTAATCTACTGAATTTCAGGAAGATGCATATTTATTTTCCCTCCTAATTGCAACCACACAACGAACTAGAAAAAATAAGCTGTAAAGCTGTCAAGGCCAAGTAAAGGCGAAGCGGTATGAAATTTGGTTGTCGTTGCGTGGAAAAATCTGGGTTACAACTCTCAGTTTGCATGATTTCATAGCGAGCGACAGCACAGGCGCGTTTCCCTTTGATAACAATTCAATGCCGTTAAAAAAACACATTTGAGTATTACGGGAGAAACCTGCTGTTTTGCGTGAATGTAATTTAAATTGATGTTATGATGACGAGTAACGAATTAATAAACCTGATAAATTGGAATGACATTGGAATCGGCACCTGTCGACTATACGTAAAGTTATTCGAAAGGGAAGTCTTATTTACTTTCTTCTCCTCCGATATAAAGCGTCCCAAAATTTCTGAAAAAATGTTCGAAACGCTGACGGATGTCCTAAAAATTGAAACTAACCAGCTCGACCTAATAAAAGACCTGCTTTGGGAAGAATGCCTTTTTGCCTTTCAGGTAGCAGATTACGGTTGCATCCCTAATAACGGAGAGACGCACTTACAAGCGCACTTAAGGGAATTTGGTATAGAAAACCGAGAAGATGCCTATCAAAAAAGTGAGCTCGTGAAAATGGAGATTCAAATACATTGCGATAGCGATAATCTGGCGGCAAGATACGCCGAAATTAAAATTAATTCCGCCTCTGACAATCTAATTAGCATAATTGTTAAAAACGGAGAGATCATTGATTTTGACGATAACGGCACATATCTAGGGCAGTTCGAAGACGAGTCGACATTCGCGAGGGTTAAACGCAACAATGTATTAAGTAGGATATGAAGTAGACGAAGGATTTAGTGTCCAATAGCCAGAACGTTTTGGAAGTTAGCGTCTTAGACGCTTCGCCGCGCGATTGTGTATTGTTAATATGGTTTGAATTCCTACTAACTCACTCAATTTCAGGAAATGCACAATCAGTTTCTCTCCTAATTTTAATCGCATAACGGTTATTAATTTGTCAGTTCAATCTTCCCGCCCCTCCTTCCGATTCGCATCCGCCATCCGCACAATCTTAGGCGAGAACTTCGCCAGCACATGCACCAGGTCGGATTGCGCAGCAATCACATCCTCAATATTCTTGTAAACCATCGGCGATTCGTCGAGGTCGCCGCCAATGAGTTGAATGCCATTGTCCTGCAAAATCTTATTCATCTGGCTCCGGGTGGTGGTGGAAAGCGCCTTCGTACGCGACATGACGCGGCCGGCGCCGTGGGAAGCGGAGTTGATGGAAGCGGCATTAGCTTTGCCTCGGATGACGTACCCCGGCTGACTCATCGAGCCGGGAATAATACCGAGTTCGTCGGAGCCGGCGGGCGTGGCGCCTTTGCGATGAACGATTACTTCGCGGCCGTCGGCGAGGGTTTCTTTCCAGGCGAAGTTGTGGTGGTTTTCTATCATTTTTAATGGCTTCTCACCCAGTGATTTGGCCATTTTGTTGTGGATTTCGTGGTGGTTGGCCGAGGCATAGTCGCCGGCGAGGTTCATCGCGATCCAGTATTCCTGGCCTTCTTCGGTGTTTAAGTCCAGCCATGCTAAATGCGCGGCTTGCCATGGAAGCACCGTCTTTTGCATAGCCAGTTTGGAATAGTAATTGGCCACGCTTCCGCCGAAGCCGCGCGAGCCGGAATGCGAAAGAAGCGACAGGTATTCGCCTTTGGGTAAATTCAAAAGCGGGTCGTTTTCAAATACTTCTACAATACCCCATTCTACAAAATGGTTGCCGGTTCCCGAAGTGCCGAGCTGCCGGTAGGCCTTGTCTTTCAACGAACGGATCGTTTTGGTGGCTTGCCATTCGGGTTGGTCCATCACACTTTCGTCGTACTTGCGCGCAGTTTCGCCGCCCATGCCGAATTTGGTGTTTTCGGTGAGGATCTTTTTCAGGAAATGCGGCTCGCGTTTGAGGTAATCGGTAGGAATGTCAAAGACCGACATACACATGCGGCAAGCAATGTCGACGCCCACGGCGTAGGGGATAACCTTATCGGGTTCCGTGGCAAGCACGCCGCCGATGGGTAATCCGTAGCCCTGGTGGGCATCCGGCATTAATGCGCCAGCGACCGATATGGGTAAACTAACGGCGGTTTCCATTTGCGCCAATGCACCTTCCTCAATCTGCTCTTTGCCGAAAACGGCGTAATGCAGCTTGTCCTCGCGGAGGTTGAATGTGTTCTTTCGGGCAGGCTCTTTTTCTTCCAAAGTGAGTACCGCCTCTTCATTATAGATAAGCTCCTTGCCGTCGTCGGTCAGGGAAATTTCCGTGCCGGCTTTTTTGAGGTCATAGACGGTTTTGGCCAGATTAGTGAGCTTATTTTTGGAATAGGCGTACTTTTTCGGGTCGTTCAGCATTTTGACGAGCATCAGAAATACCTTCTCTTTCGGGTATTTCGCACGTTCATGCAGGCCATTTGCCACCCGCAGGAATGCGGCGTGCAGGTGTTCCGGCACGTTGGCCAGATAGGTGATTTCTTCTATTGTGATGGGTGTGTCCATAAGACAAATATCGCTGAATGTGCCGCCATTTCAAGCAGTTCGGGTTTGCCGCCTGCTCATTGATACGCGGCCATTAAATCTTTCTTGACATAATACAATGCAACTGTTAAAAAACCCGTACCTTTGCGGGCAATTTGTTGATACAGTTCGCAGTACCTTCTTTAACTTAATTAAAACGTTGCAATGTCCGCAGTAGCAGAGCAAACCCGGTTGGCCGACCGCATCAACGCCCTCGAAGAATCTTCGACGCTGGCGATGACCAAAATGGCCCGTGAACTGGCCGCCCAAGGCCATAAAGTGATCAGTCTGAGCGTTGGAGAGCCAGACTTCAAGACGCCCGCACACATTTGCGAGGCCGCTAAAAAAGCCATCGATGATGGTTTTCACGGTTATTCACCCGTAGCAGGTTACCCTGATCTGCGAAAGGCCATTGCCGATAAGTTAAAGCGCGACAATAATATAGATTGGAAACCCGAAAATATCGTGGTTTCAACCGGTGCCAAGCATTCACTCGCGAACGTGATCCAGGTTCTGGTAAATCCCGGCGACGAAGTGGTGATTTTCGCGCCTTACTGGGTGAGCTACTCCGAAATGGTGAAACTGGCCGAAGGAAAATCGGTGATCATCGACGGTGCTTTTGAAAATGATTTCAAAGTAACTGCGGCACAGCTCGAAGCTGCCATTACCCCACGTACTAAAGTGGTAATGTACGCTTCGCCCAACAACCCGACTGGCGCTGTTTATTCAGAAAAAGAATTGAGAGAGATCGCTGCGGTGCTCGAAAAACACGAAGGCGTGTACGTGCTGGCAGACGAAATCTACGAATATATCAACTTTACCGAGGAAGGCCATTTCAGCATCGGTTCTATTCCTGCATTGAAAGACCGCGTGATCACTGTGAACGGTGTGGCGAAAGGTTATGCGATGACAGGCTGGCGGATCGGGTTCATCGCTGCCGCGAAATGGATCGCGGATGGTGTTGAGAAATTGCAAGGCCAGGTTACTTCGGGAACCAACTCTATCGCGCAAAAAGCGGCTACGGCTGCATTCAACGGTCCGAAGGAGCCTTCTATCGAAATGGCGAAGGCATACCACCGCCGTCGTGACCTCGTGGTAGGTTTGCTGAAAGACATCGAGGGCTTCAAAGTGAATGTACCCCAAGGCGCATTTTACGCATTCCCGGATGTAAGCTACTACTTCGGAAAGTCTGATGGCGAGACTGTTATCAAAGATTCCGACGATTTTTCCAACTGGCTTTTGAACAAATCCTACGTTTCGACCGTAGCAGGTTCAGGTTTCGGTGCGCCAAACTGCATCCGTATCTCAACCGCCGCTGCCGACGAAGCTTTGGAAGAAGCGGTAAAGCGTATCAAAGAAGCGGTTGCGACTTTGAAATAATATCAAAATGAAATCATAAAAGCCTCATGGGTGTTACCTGTGAGGCTTTTGTGTTGTCGATAATAAGAAGCGCACACCATTAAATTTAAAGTAAACGAGCCAAAAGCTGACGCCGAAGGCCGACCGCCAACAATGAGCAAATATTATTTTTTAAAAATAAAGGAGATAGAAAAAGAAACGGAGGAGGCTGCGACCATCCATTTCTGGCACCCGATCAACGAAGTGGTTCAGTATCGTCCGGGGCAGTTCCTGACATTGCTGCTGCCTTTCGAAGATAAAAAAATCCGGCGGTCGTATTCGATGTCGAGCTCGCCTTATACCGATGTTTCGCTGGCTATTACCATTAAGCGCGTGCCGGGCGGCTATGCGTCCAATCTTCTGCTCGATACGCTGAAAGAAGGCGACGTGCTCGAAACATTGGAGCCGATGGGCCATTTTTTCCCCAAACAGGCCGACGACCAGACGCGCCAGGTGGTGTTTATCGGTGCAGGAAGCGGCATTACACCATTGTTTTCAATTCTGAAATCGGTTTTGATGGTGGAGCCGGAAAGTGAAATTTTCCTGATTTACGGAAGCCGACGGGAAGACAGTATTATTTTTAAAGACAAAATCGCGGCGCTGGAAAATAAGTATGGCAGGCGGATCACGGTTGTGCACACATTAAGCCAGCCCGGTGAAGGCTGGGAAGGCGAAACTGGCCGGTTGAACAAGAGCCACGTCCTTAAAATCATCGAAAAGCTCCCTACGCTGAACATCAAAGAAGCAGAATATTTCCTCTGCGGCCCCGAGGATATGATGGAAGAATCGCATCGCGCGCTTTCCATTCTCGCCGTTCCAGAGAGCAAAATCCGGAAGGAGAGCTTCATTACCGCAACTTCCGCCAAGCCCGGCGAAGTGACCGTGGAGCCCGAAGCAGAGGATGATGATTCGCCCAAAACACGCGAAATCACGCTGTTTTACGAGGGTACGGAGTATAAACTACCCGTAAAGCCGCACGAAACAGTGCTCGAAGCCGCATTAAATATGGACATTGACCTGCCGTATTCGTGCCAGGCGGGTATGTGTACGGCTTGTATGGGCCGGTGCACATCCGGAAAAGTGCAAATGGATGAGGAGGATGCACTTTCGGAGGCGGAAGTGAATGAAGGATTTATCCTCACCTGCGTTACACATCCGATGAGCGATGATGTGGTGATTGAGGTTGAGTGACGATTTTGTGTATTTAAATGCAAAGGGCAGCGAGTCGTTCGCTGCCCTTTTTGCTTAATCTTTCTTGGGCGGAAGCGGAGGCTTGGGTGCCGGTGCGGGTTTCGCCGGGACTGCCGGGACCACTTTTGCCGGTGCCGCCGCCGGAGCGGGTGGGGGAGGGGGTGGCGTGCCTGCGCGCTGTAAACGCGATCCGCGGACCACGCGTGGCGCGCGCGGAGGCTCTTCGATACCCTGCATTTTCCGGTAATTAAATGTTTCCAACCCTATATTCTTACCAAGTTCGCTGATCTTGAAATTCACCTCCTCGATCTCCCTCTGTATTTTTTGCTCGGGGACGTCGGCCTTGAATGCTTCCTTGGTCGTATTGGAAATCTGGTTATTGAGGTCGGAAATAACCTGTTCCTGTGCTTTGATCTGCTGCTCAAAATCTGCTAACTGCTTGTCAAGTTCCGCGTCGCTGAGCTTCGATTCTTTTCCATCCTGATTAAAAAGAACGGATCTTTTTTCCATTAAGTCGGACCTCATCTCTTCGGCACGCCGCTTTTTCCACTCGATCTTCTCGATTTCACGTTCAAACCGCTCTGTTTCAAACCGATATTTCTCGCGCTCGAGATGCAACTCCTGCAATCTCGCATGATAGGGCTTCAACTCTTCATGCATTGCGCGGATTTTTTGGTTGATTTCCCACATCTTTTTGTCGAGCGTATCATTGCCTGAGTACTCGAATCCCGTTTCAGGCGCTTCGATATGCACGCCGGCATAAGCGATTTCCGGCTCTATACTTTCCAGCACGGCTTCTTCAATAGCAACTTCGGCCACTTCTTCCACTTCCTGCTCCACACGGGTTTCTACTTTTGCCGGCTTCCGTTTTTTGACAGTCATATGTTTGGCGGCCTTCTTTTCCTTGTCTTTTTCAACCTTTTGTGCCACCGCATAAGCCGAAATGCCAATGACCAGTCCGATTGCGAAAATCATTGCAGGAAGGCTTGAAAACGTACGGACAGGTTTAGGATTTAACCCTAAAACACGCTGTACGCGGTGCAGGAGCAGTGGTTTTTTGGAAGCAAATGCCATGGCCAGGCCGGGCGTTGCCTGCCATTCGGCCACTTTCACCAGGGCATGGGCGAGGGACATTTTGTCTCCGCAAACGACCAGCGCGATGTCGTCGCAGCAATGCTCGCGTTCTGTACGGACTTTTTCGGACAGCCACCAGATCGCAGGATGGAAGAAAAAGATCACCTCCACGAACGATTGCAGCATATTAATCAGGTAATCGTTCCTGCGGATGTGCGCGAGCTCGTGTGCGAGAATCGCCTCAACCTGGGCTGTCGAAAATCCTGAAAGTAACCCGATCGGGATCAGTACCACCGGCCTGAACGTGCCTATCACCATAGGTGTGAGCACTTTGGCCGTCTCGCGGAAGTCTACGGATTGCGAAATATTCATTTTGGCAATCATCACCCCGAACCTCGCGCGCCACTCCTTGTCCATCACCAATTGGGCGTTCATGCGGAGTCTTTCGGTGAAAATCCAGCCACCGGCAAAGCGCAGCAGGAGAATGCCCGAGCCGATAAGCCAGCAAATAACGAGCTCGTGCAAATGAGCGGTGAGCCACATTTGTACTTTCAATGTAATGGGAAGGTCGCGCGACACTTCCGCCCATGTGCGGGATGCCGACAATGCGGTGTAGCGCGCCAAAGTTTTTGTATTGGAAACCGCGCCGGTGGTTTTAGGATAGTAGTAAATGAATGTGGCGACAGAAGCGAGAACCTGGGCGAAAAGAAAGCCAACACCCGCGAGGTAGCGCGTGCTGGCGGATTTTTTTCTCAAAAAATAGAATGCGGCCACGGCGACCAGCAGCAGCAGTGTTCCCTGCCAGATCGAATGGATGAGCGTCCAGCCAAATGCGGAAACGGCGGGACCGGGTAACAGATTTGAGAAGAATTTCATGGCTAACGATTGTTTTCCAGGTTATTTAATAACTCGCGAATTTCATCCAGTTCTTCCTTGGAGGTGGTGTGATTCCCCAGCGCCTGCATGACCATCTGTGCCGCAGAGCCCTGAAACAGGGTTTCAACCATTTTACCTACCAAGTTCTGCTGCGTTTCCTCTTTGCCAAGGAGCGCCACGTAAATATGCGATCGGCCTTGCTCGGTGCGGTAGAGCAGCCCTTTGTCATGCATAATCTGCATGAGTTTCAAGGTGGTGGTGTAGCCAACATCCTTAGTTTCGGAAAGGGCGTCATGCAC
The DNA here is from genome assembly GCF_000023125.1 of Dyadobacter fermentans DSM 18053. NCBI lineage: Bacteria > Pseudomonadati > Bacteroidota > Cytophagia > Cytophagales > Spirosomataceae > Dyadobacter > Dyadobacter fermentans. Next base: position 4,530,181 of record NC_013037.1, on the reverse strand, counting down.
GGCACGGACAGTACTAGGTCCTGCCTGCCAGAGGTAGTTCAGGATTTCGAGTTCAGAGTCAGTGGGCTTGATATACATGGTGCTAGTTAATTACGATAATCTTCGTACCAAAGATCTACGAAAAAAATCGTACATGCAAGCCTTTACTACGATTTTTTTCGTAGTAAACTAGAATTGATATCTAATGTATTGCTTTTGAGGTAATTATGCAATAAAAAAGTCCGGCCATGCGACCGGACTTGGTATTTTGTGATGATTTGTGTGCTAAACGTAGGTATTCAGCATAACTGGCATGACCAGCATCAGAATGTCTTCATTTTCCTCCTGATCTACGGGAATAATCAATCCGGCGCGGTTTGGAGCGGAAAGTTCGAAAGTGATGGTTTTGCTCGAAAGATTACCCAATACTTCGATGAGAAACTTCGCATTGAAACCGATTTCCATATCGTCTCCATTGTATTCGCACATCAGGCGCTCGTTGGCTTCGTTAGAATAATCGAGATCTTCCGCGGAAATGACCAGGTCATTCAGCGCCATTTTCATGCGCACCTGGTGGGTAGTCCGGTTGGAGTAGATCGAAATACGGCGCAGGGAGCTGAGTATTTCGAGACGATTAATGGTGAGCGTGTTCGGATTGTTGGTCGGGATTGCGTTCTCGTAATCCGGGAAGCGCTCGTCGATCAGCCGGCAGATCATGCGGATGTTTCCGAAGCTGAAAAATGCATTGGAAGAAGTGAATTCCGCTTTTACGGGTACATCTTCCGATGGCAGGCAGCTTTTCAGCAGGTTCAATGCTTTTCGCTGGATGATCATCGACGTGTCAATGTCCGATTTAATGTCGGTACGGCGGTAGCGAACGAGGCGGTGACCATCGGTTGCCACGAAAGTAGCGCTTTCAGCCCCCATTTGCACGAAAACCCCCGTCATAGCCGGGCGAAGATCGTCGGTGCTGGTTGCAAACAATGTGTTGGAAATAGCCGAACCCAATGCAACCGACGAGAAATCCACGGACTGGCCGCGGTTCACAACCGGCGTTTTCGGGAAATCGATCGGGTTTTCGCCCGACAGTTTATAGCGGCCGTTATCGGAAATAATTTCGGTACCAAATGTTTCGGCATTCACCTGCAAGGTAATGGGTTGCTCGGGCAGGCCGCGGAGGGTGTCGAGCAGCAACTTTGCTGGAATGGCAATAGCTCCTTTTTCGGATGATTCCACTTCAATTTCCGTAATCATGACGGTTTGAAGATCGGATGCGGTCACGGTGAGAGAATTTCCGTCGAGCGTGAGCAGGAAATTTTCGAGGATTGGCACAATTGGGTTCGTTGAAACGACACCGTTTATAGCTGACAGCTGTTTGAGTAGAACTGATGACGAAACGACAAACTTCATAATTCGTGACGTAAGTGTTTGGTTGATAGATTTATATGCGGAAGATTCCGGAAAAACTTGATTGTAGGGAACAAAAGTATAAAAAATTACGGAAGCGCCATCCGCGTTGTTACCCAAATTTTCGGAGGCGCAGGTAATATCTGAGTGCTCCAAAAAGGCCGATTAGTGCCACCGGTAGCAGCAAATTAAGCGCCTGCCAAAACTTCCGGCTTTCCTGAATCTGGATTTTGTCCAAAGCGCGTATGGCAATCTGTTTGCTGCGCGCATTGATCAGGCCATTGGCGTCGGTCATGTAATCGAGCGCGTGGAGAACAAAATCCTTGTTTCCGAATGTCTGCTTCGCCACGCGGTCGTAGCCGAGCGGTAGCGGCGCATTCCTTTTATAATCATAATCGTTCACAATCAGGTCGCCGTCCGAGCAGATAATCACCTTTCCGGCGCTACCACTCGCTTTGAACGTTGCAGCCCGCGGATCACCGGGCAGAATGCGATTTTGAAAGAGCGATATGAATGATCCTTCGAGCAGCACGCCGGCGAGCTTGCTACCCGAATGGTATTCCGACGGATCGGGGTCCTTGCGCGCCTCGTTGTAACCTACGAGCGCGGGCGCATTCACGAGCTGAGTATAGGGCGAGGTCATGAGCAAAGGTGTTTTTACAATGCTATTTGCGCCACCCACCGTGTCAATTGAGCTTAAGAAGCGGGCGTAAACCGCATTCAGATTGCGGGTAATGGTGTGTTTTCCAAAGTTGTTGAGCAATGGGAAAAAGCGCCACGGCACGGGCCGGATCTCCGGATTATCGCCCACGTTGCCTACATTCAGCAGAATTTGCGCGCAGTTCAAATCCTTTACCAGGTTGGTATTCAGTCTGATACCCCATTTGAAGAACAAATCTCCCAGGTTCAGATCAAGCGGTTGGGCATAGTTGCCATCCAGGCTTACACTGTCGACTTTTGCGCCGTCCACAAAAAACAATGCTTTGCCGCCGCCAACCACGTATTGATCGAGCTTGTATTTTTCCTCATCCGAGAATGCGCTGTCGGGTTTCATGATGATCAATGCATCAAGCCCTTCGTAGGATTCGGGGTTGTTCATGTCCAGAAATACATCGTAGCTCTGCTGGATTGTGGCAATTATATCGCTCAAACGGGCGGGGGAAATTTTCGTGTGGCTTACCACAAACCCTACTTTTTTGCGCTCAGGGTTCGCCAGCACGCGAATAGCGGAGGCGAGTTCGAACTCGACGCCTTCGTAGGATTGGTTGAGCTGCTCCTCCGGCGAGCTGGCTTTGTTGCCTTTTAATAATTGAACCGGCACGGAAAGCGTGTCAGCCTGCACAATCACGCCGGGGAAAATAATTTTTTCCGTGCGCTTGCCATCTTCGTTCGCGAAGACATTGGTTGGGTTCAAGCCGCGGTCGATGAGGCTCATGTATTGTTTCTGGCGTTGCTCTTCGCTTGTAGCGTCGGAAGGGTCGGAGTAGTTGACGATCAGGTGGCCGTTGGCGTAGGTTTTAAATTCCTCCAATGTCTCCCGCGTGGCGCTTTCGAGACGCTCGAAGCCGGCAGGAAAGTCGCCGTTGAGGTACACATTCACGATCACGTCTTTCTCCAAGCTGCCCAGAAGCTGCTTGGTGGCATCGGAAATGCTGTACCGTTTGTCTTCGGTAAGGTCCCACCTGAAAAACACCGACGAAGCCAGCCAGTTGATCCCGGCCAGAACAACCACGAGCAGTACAAACCGGGTAAGATTTTTTTTCATTCGCACAAGGCTGATTACTAACAAAAATGGACGATTCAGACGAACCGCCCATTCCTGCAAAAATATAAAAAACCGAAAATCAATCCGGTTTTATTGCCTTCATAAGGCAGGTTATTTCTTTTTATATGTACAAGCGGAGTTGTCGGCCGCCACGTAGTACGACTTATAATTTGTGGCTTTTGGGTCCATGCAGCCTTTCAGATTGAGCAGTTGGATGTTACGGAAGTCGATCGGGTGGCTTTCGGCCTGTAATGCAATGTAGCCGCTGCCGAGCTTAGTGCCATCTCTTTTTCGCCATTCCGCTTCATCAGCCACTTTGCCGTCTGCGAAAGTGTGATTCTTCCCGACATAGCCGCCGCCAATGCGCGGATTGGTGTAAACGAGCACCGTATCGCCTCCGATCATGTGGTAAATGATCGAGTCGCCGAGCACGATCGCCTCCGCATCCACCCATTGATCACCATTATAGGTTTTGGAAGATGAATTAATACAATGCGCTTCGTCCAGTTTGCCGTTGATATCCACGATCGTTCCCGGTGTGCAGAGGTTACCTGTGTTACGCTCGCCTGCATTGAGGCCGCCCAGGTACTGCATTTCCAAAGAAATCGGAAAGTCCTGATCAATGCCCAGGCTCGCCGCCGATTGCGAATGCAGCATAATGCCGCTATTCCGCACATTCCACGACGCACCGCCGGGCACCTGGTTGCCCGTAAAGCGGTATTGCAGCCTGATTTTGTAATGTGAATACGGCTTGTTGTAATACATATGGCCATACTCGGTCGTGAACTTATCATACTCCTTATAGTTCACGCGGATCATGTTATCCTCCACCAGGAAGGTGTTTTTGTGGTTATCATTCACCTTATGCCCTGCAATTTTAATATCCCAGCCCGTGAGGTCTTTGCCGTTGAAGAGGGATTCCCATTCTTCCTTGTCGGCGGGTTTTTGGGCTTGGGTTGTAATGGATATCAACGAGGCTAAAAGAAGCAGGAAAGTTTTGCGGTTCATAGAGAAGATTTTTGTGGATAATACCATTTGATAAGCCATTACAGGCATTTGCACAACGAATGGAAGGTACGCCAGGCTGTTTTCTACCTTCGGTGCAATGCCTTTAATTATTATTTATTGGTTAAATTTATGTCTGATGCTGAAAGAAAAGAGCTGAAAGAAGAGGATCAGCTTTTAAAAAATCTGCTTAAAATCTATCAAGAATACAGGCAGGATCTCAGCATGACGAATGAGGAATGGGAACAACACATTGATACTATACTGGAACGCATATGGGAAATCAAACAGCTTTTGAAAAGTTCAATGTAGAATCCTTAGTAGATCCCCTATTCCTGCCTTATGTGAAGGAATATCTGGCTTTGGAATCTGACGAAGAACGTAATGATTTCTGGGAAACCAGAAAAATCGATGCAGATCAAGAGACCATAACGGCGGCATGGCGCTATGGGATGCAACGACTCGCCGAGCGTGCGGACGACCTGAAAAGGCGAGTCATTGCAGCACAATGTGCGGAGCAGCATTAATTTCTTCTCCGCCGCTTCACCTTAGCCGAACTTCCCCCACCAGTTCCGCCAGCACCACGCTTCACACGCCCGGAACCTCTCGGCTCCTTGGGCTTACGTTCGCGCGGGCGGCGATCGCGGTCGCGTCCAAAGTCGGGACGGCTAAACTCGCTTCTGCGGCCCGGTTTCGTCCCGGCCAAATACAGGTCCATACTCCGGCGGGCCAGGTTGGTTTCCTTCACTTTTACCTTCACAGCGTCACCAAAAGCATATATTTTCTTGGTGTGCTGGCCGATCACGCGATAGTTTTCCTTATCGAGTTCGTAATAATCGTCGCCGAGGTCGGTCATGCGGATGAGCCCTTCCGAAGCGGTTTCCGTGATTTCCACGAATATCCCGAACTCCGTCACGCCTGTGATGATGCCGCCGAATTCCTTCTCGGGGTCCATCATGCTCATGTATTCGACCTGCTTGTATTTGATCGACGCCCTTTCCGCTTCCGCGGCGAGGCGCTCGCGCTCCGAGGAATGTTTCGAGGCCCGCTCATAAGTTTCCTGGTCCACATTGGCGCCGCCATCCAGATAATGCTGCAACAGCCTGTGCGCCATCACGTCTGGGTACCGGCGGATGGGCGACGTGAAGTGCGAATACCGCCTGAATGCAAGCCCGAAATGGCCGAGATCTTCGGTACTGTACCGCGCCTTGGCCATCGTGCGCACCGCGAGGGACTCGATGAGGTTCTGCTCTGGCTTGCCTTCCACTTTCGCGAGCATCGCATTCATGGATTTGGCAATCTTGCTTTCTTCTTCCACTTCCAGTTTCAAGCCCAGTTTGGCCACGAAATTCGCGAAAGTTTGCAGACGATCCGGGTCGGGCGCTTCGTGAATGCGGTAAACCATCGTATTCTTGTCCTCACCTTTGGAAAGCGAGTATACATATTCCGCCACACGTTTGTTGGCGAGCAGCATAAATTCCTCGATCAGCTTGTTCGAATCGTGGCGCTCTTTGGTGTAAATACCCAACGGACGGCCTTCCGGGTCAAGACGAAAACGCACCTCAGGCGTCTCAAAGTTGATCGCGCCTTTTTTGAACCGCTCTTTTCTGAAAATTTTGGCAAGCTTGTTCAGCGTGTCCAGTTCTTTCGGAAAATCGCCCTCGCCGGAGTCCAGCACGGCTTGCGCTTCTTCGTAGGTGAAACGGCGGTCGGAATGGATCACCGTTCTGCCAAACCACTCTTTGAGCAACTTACCTTTTGAAGTAATCTCAAAAATGGCCGAAAATGCAAGCCTGTCCTCATTCGGGCGTAACGAACAAAGGTTGTTCGAAAGCTTTTCAGGGAGCATCGGCACGGTCCTGTCGACGAGGTAAACCGACGTCGCGCGGCGCAGCGCCTCTTTTTCCAGCTCCGTGCCCGGCAGTACATAATGCGACACGTCGGCGATATGCACGCCCACTTCCACCACGTCCTCGTCCAGGTAACGGACAGACAATGCGTCGTCGAAGTCCTTGGCATCCACCGGGTCGATCGTGAACGTGAGCACGTCGCGGATATCGCGGCGTTTGGCGAGGTCCTTTTTGACAATCTTGTTCGGGATTTTCTGAGCCTCGGCCTCTACTTCGTCAGGGAAATGATAGGGTAGCCCGAATTCGGCGAGGATCGCGTGCATTTCGACATCGTTGTTACCCGCAGCGCCCAGCACCGAAACGATTTCCCCCTCGGCCTGGCTCCTGCGCGTGGACCATTCGGTCACTTTCACGATCACCTTGTCGCCGTGGCGGGCTGCGCCCACTTGGTCAGGTTCAAGGTATATGGGATCATAAAGTCGCTTGTTATCGGGCTGCACGACTGCAAACCGCGGATTAATCTCAATAATCCCCACGATTTCCGCGTTCGAACGCTCCACAATATCGGTAACGCGTCCTTCCGTACGGTTCCGGCCCGAGTCGCCGCGCCCTTTCGAGCGCAAATTTTTCGACAGCGGCTGCACCTGAACGATATCGCCGTCCCAGGCGCCGTTCAGCAATTCCAGATCCACATAAATATCATCCTCACGGCCTTCGATCACCACAAATGCGAAGCCCTTATTTACACGCTCCACGCGTCCGGTAAGGCCCTGCGGCTTTGTTTTAAGCGGTGCCGCGTGATAGGTGCCGTTTTTATTGTAAACCAGCCTGCCGTCCTGTTCCAGTTCGTGCAGTATTTCGTTAAAGAGCAGTCGCACTTTTTTGTCGTGCACTCCAAAATGATCGTGTACGTCGAATGGCCGGAACGAATGCTCGGCGTTCAGGTCGAAGAACGCGGCAATGTCCGCCTTTAAATTATCTATGTAAGAAACAATGTGATGAGGCGCCGAGGCCTCCCTTTTTTCAGGTTGTTGTTTCTTTTTACTCTTTTTTTCTCTCATGTATTCAATATATAAAAATTGTCCCGCACCTCGCGGAACGGCACTTTATTCCACCCGCACGATATTTGGTTCGGGTATTTGGTCAAAGCAATGCAGCCGCAAATACAATTGTGCCAGCACTACCACGTCCTCTCTGCAATATCGGGAAATTTTGGTCAGATCATTTTCCTCGTAGTAAACCTTTGTCACCTGGTCGCCGCTCATTTCGTTTTTGCTTCCGGGAATGTCAAAAACGGCAGCCAGCAAATCGAGCGAGGTGTAGCTTTTGTAGTCTCCGAATTTCCACAGATCCATCGTATCCTGGTGGAGAAGCTCCCAGGGTTTCTTGCCAGAAATCTGTAATGCTTTGGGGATTTCGATCCGGTGGATCAGCATCCGGCGGCAGATGAACGGAAAATCGAATTCCTTGCCATTGTGGGCACAGAGGATCAGCTGTTCGGCGGGGTATTTTTCAACCAATGCCTTGAATTGCAGCAGCAACAGCGCTTCATCGTTTCCGGCGAAGCTACTCACCTTAAACGCAATCTCATCTTTTTCGTTCCAATAGTAAGCGCCGAATGCAATGCAAATGATCTTACCGAACTCCGCATAAATGGCGCCGCGGTCGTAAAAGCATTCGGAATCGGTGATGGTATCGTCGTTTTTTCGGAGCGTCAGGGCCTTTTTGTCCCAGAGTTTCTGCATCCGCTCGGGAAGCTGGTCATAACTCGCGTGCGAGCAAACGGTCTCGATATCAAGCAAAAGGAAATTTTTGGAGCGGCGTTTGAATTCTTCTGTCATAGTGTGTCGGGTTTGATTGCAGATTCTCAATATTATGCAAAATATTGGAATGATAATACATTGCCCTCAAACCCGGCACCATGAATGCTATTCGTGCAAAACGCCTTCCAGCCCCGGCGGGTCGATCGTCATCATGTTCGCTTCGATGATGCTGTCGGGCACGAAAATGAATTTTTTATCGTAGATCTGGCTCCCGATAAAATAGCTGATCCAGAACTCGTTGTTCAAATGAAAAACATCCGGCATAATCGGCTCTACGACCACGTGCCCGCCGGCGGGTATTTCCGGGAAAAAATGCCTTAATGTAGATGTCCGCTGATCGGTATTCGTGCCCGATTCGCTGTTTCCATAACCTTTTGATGTCACGAAAACGCTGGTTACCGGCTCGTCGTTGCGGTTGATCACGATCACATTCCATTCTTCGGCGTTCAGCTCGTTCACATTCCGCACGATGGCTACTTGCACGCCCTTCACAGGGTGAAAAATAATATCCTTCTTCATTACGCTACTTGCAATTCCATGCTGAACAAATGCGCCAGATGGTTTTTTAATTTAATTGAAACTTCCTCTAAATCGACTTCCCTGCCCAATTCCGCGGCGAGCGAGGTAACCGCCTTGTCGTCGATCCCGCATGGGACGATGTTTCCGAAATAGGATAAATCCGTATTCACATTCAGGGCGAAACCGTGCATGGTCACCCAGCGGCTTGCCTTCACGCCCAGCGCGCAAATTTTCCTCGGATTTTTCTGTTCCTCAAAATCAAGCCAAACGCCCGTTAGTCCTGCAATGCGGCCCGCTTGCAAGCCATATTCGGCCAGCGTCAGGATAATCGCCTCTTCAAGCGTACGCATATACACGTGAATGTCCGTGAAAAAATTGTCCAGGTCGAGGATCGGGTATCCGACGATCTGCCCCGGTCCGTGGTAGGTAATGTCCCCGCCGCGGTTGATCTTGTAATATTTGGCCTGCCTGGCCGCCAGGTCGTCTTCGTCGAGCAGCAGATGGTCCGGCTTGCCGCTTTTCCCCAACGTATACACATGCGGGTGCTGGCAGAAAAGCAGGAAATTCGGGGTTAGCTGCTGGTTTTCCGCATCGAGCGACCGGTTTTGCGTTTTAATCGCCAGTGTCTCAGCGAAAATCTTCTCCTGATAATCCCATGCCTCCTGATAATCGATCAGGCCAAGATCCCGGAACTGCACTTTTTTATTGATCAGGGTATTCATTTCAAACGATTCAAAAAAAATTTCCGCGACGGCGTTACCAATTTGTAGAACCGACGTCTAAATATCAAACCGGATCCTTCCGGCCAAACGAAACAGATCACACACACGCCCCGGTTTCAGAACGCTAATTTATTAGGTAAATGTTCGTTAAATTTGTTAGTGCAACTAAATTCTGTGGTTATGAAGCTTTTACTGGATGTCAAAGACGAGAAAGCGGAACTCTTCATGAAGATGCTTCAAAAGCTTCCGTACGTTAAATTCAAACCACTTTTGCCGATCCACACTAAAATTTTGGACGACGCAATGGATATTGTTGACGACATAGAACTGATCGAACAAGGTAAATTGGAAACCAGGGACGCAAAAGAGTTCCTGAATGAAATACTTTGTCAAAACGACACGAAGGTTTGAAACGGACTTCAAACGACTGTTAAAGAAGTATCCTTCTCTTTCAGAAGAGATCTTCGGATTGATATGCTCTCTTGAAATAAATCCGACGCAGGGAATCCCCCTGGGCCTGGGTTGTTACAAACTGAGGCTTTCTGTTAAATCCAAGGGAAAGGGGAAGTCGGGCGGAACGCGGGTTGTTACCTACGTCCACATTGCAAAGAGATCGGTGAACCTGCTATCGATTTACGATAAAAGTGATCAGGAATCAATCCGGATTGCGGAAGTAAAACAGCTTCTGTCAGAGCTTGACGAGCGCTAAATTTATTATAAAACACACATTATGTCACAAGCAAACGACCTCGGCCGCTGGGGCGAAACTACCGCGGCATCCTTCCTTGCAGAAAAGGGCTTCAAAATCATCGCCAGAAATTACCGCAACTGGCAATCCGAGATCGATCTGATCGCGGCGAAGGATGATATGCTGATTTTTATTGAAGTGAAAACGCGTACGGGCATGGCATTCGGGATGCCGGAGGAATTTGTGAACGTCACCAAGGCCAGGCTGATCATGCGTGCCGCGGAGCAGTATATTTTCGATGTGGATTGGGAAAATGACGTTCGGTTCGACATCATTTCCATCCTTGTCCTGCCCGATGGCTCAACCGACATCCGGCACATCGAAGATGCATTCAGCCGGTAACGTAACCTGCATTTATAAGTAGAAACCAAATCGCAGCATATTTTGAAGATATTCTTTAAGTATTTCAAAATCTGACTGTCATGAAGCACGGTTTGGTGATGAACAGGCGGGAAATGCTCAAAAGCACTGCGCTGCTGGTGGCATCGTCCATGTTCGATAACGAAGGCGCCGCCCGGTACCGGATCGGGGCGTGCGACTGGTCGCTCGGCAAGCAACTGAGCCCCGAGGCCTTTGAGCGGGCGAAACAGATCGGTCTGAACGGCGTTCAGGTGAGTTACAATACCGGGAAGGACGAAAAAGGCCTTTCGGTACCCGAAACTTTGCAGGCCATCCGCGACGCGTCGGCGCGGACGGGCGTGAAGGTGTCCAGTCTGGCGATCGGGGAGCTCAACCGCGTGCCTTATAAATCGAAGCCGCAAACGGAGGAGTGGGTCTGGAACAGTGTGGATGCGGCCAAAGCATTGGGCGTAAACGTGGTTTTGCTCGCATTCTTTTCGGAAGGTGACCTCCGGAATGACGATGCCGGTAAAAAAGCGGTGATCAGCCGGTTGAAAAAAGTAGCCCCGCATGCCGAGCAGCAGGGCATTACCTTAGGCATCGAATCTTGGCTGAGCGGACGGGAGCATTTGGACCTTATTCATGCCGTTGGCTCCAAGGCCGTGAAAGTGTATTACGATTTCAGGAATTCTACCGATGCCGGCCACGACATTTTCAAGGAAATACCGATGCTCGGCAAGGACATGATTTGTGAAATACATATGAAAGAAAATGGCCAGCGCCTGGGCGAAGGCCCCCTCGACTGGGTGAAGGTGGCAGCGGCTATGACCGATATCGGCTACGACGGCTGGATGCAGATTGAAGGCGCAACGCCGCAGGGGGCCGACATTGTGGAATGCTATCAGCACAACCGAAAATTTCTCGAAAAGCTATTTCCAGCCTAATCCGCCTCATTCAAAACCACACTCCGGCTCACGATGAACATCACCAGTACATTGCCGCTTAGCAAATCGGTTCTTTTCGCGGGAAGCATCCTGCTGGTTTCGCTTCTCAGGGCCATGTGGCAGCCCCCGGCACCCGAAAGTCCCCGGCAATCGGCGGTTTCCGCGGTAGCGGATGATTCTTCTCGGCTGTACCTGCCCGACGACCTCGAAGCTACATTATGGGCCGAGGCGCCGATGTTTTATAACCCGACCAACATGGATATCGACGCCAAAGGCAGGGTCTGGATCACTGAGGCGGTGAATTATCGCGATTTTAACACAAAGCCCGCCGAACGCCTCAGTCACAAGCAGAAAGGCGACCGGGTAATGATCCTCGAAGACAAGGATGGCGACGGCAAGGCCGAATCCGCCAAAGTGTATGTGGAAGATTCATTGCTGACGGCACCGCTCGGCATTGCGGTCATTGGCAACAAAACCATCGTTTCCTGCGCGCCTAACCTGCTCATTTATACCGATACGGATGGTGACGACAAGCCCGATAAGCGCGAGGTATTCCTGACCGGCTTCGGCGGCTTCGACCACGACCATTCCCTGCATTCATTGATCGTCGGGCCGGATGGAAAGTATTATTTCAACACCGGCAATGCCGGGCCGCACAAAGTTACCGATAAAGGCGGCTGGACACTGCGGAGCGGCAGCCTTTACACCGGCGGAACGCCCTATAACAAACAGAATGAAGGCAATCAAAAGTCGGACGACGGCCGGATCTGGGTCGGCGGCCTTGCGTTGCGTATTAATCCCGACGGAACGGGCCTGAAAGTGCTCGGGCATAATTTCCGGAACAGTTACGAAGTATGCCTCGACAGCTACGGCAATATGTGGCAGAACGATAACGACGACCAGGTGATCACATGCCGCGTCTCGTTTTTGCAGGAAAATGGCAATGCGGGCTATTTTTCCTCAGACGGTAGCCGCTACTGGCAGGCCGACCGCCGCCCGGGGCAGGACATTTTCACTACGCATTGGCATCAGGAAGACCCGGGCGTGATGCCCGCCGGGGACAACTCGGGCGCTGGCTCTCCCACCGGGATCGTGTTTTATGAAGGCGATGAATTGGGGGAAAATTACCGCGGCACATTGCTGAGCTGCGAAGCGGGGCGGAATGTGATTTTCGCTTATCAGCCCCAGCCGCAGGGCGCGGGTTTCGCGCTCAACCGCCGCGACCTCATCAGCTCTTTTCCCCGCGTCTCGGAACGCTACGAATGGTACGAAACCGACCAGGATTATCGCAAATGGTTCCGGCCGTCGGATGTGGCGGTAGGGCCGGACGGCGCCATTTACATTGCCGACTGGTACGATCCCGTGGTAGGAGGGCATGCCATGAAAGATAAGAAAGGCTACGGCCGCATTTACCGCATTACGCCCAAAGGAAAGAAACTCATCACGCCTAAGCTCGATTTTTCCACAACCGCCGGACTGTTGGATGCCTTGAAAAGCCCCGCTATCAACGTGCGATCGCTTGGTTTTGAAGGATTAAAGGCGAAGGGCGAGGCGGTTTTGCCGGAAGTGAAGCAGCTACTGGCCGCCGAAAACCCCTATCACCAGGCCCGGGCGATCTGGCTTATGGCGCAATTGGGCGAACAAGGCAATGCGGAGGTGGTGAAATTATTGTCGTCACCCAACGCAATGCACCGGCTTACGGCATTCCGTGCATTGAAATCGATGAATAAGACAATTGCATTTTTAGAGCAAGTGTCCAAAGATGCGGACGCATCCGTGCGGCGGGAGGTAGGGATCGCATTGCGGGATTTATCATACGATCAGGCATTTGAGAGTATATCAAACCTTATCAAAAATTACGACGGTAAAGATCCCTGGATGCTGGAAGCAATTGGGACGGCGGCAGACGGAAAAGAAGCGGATGTTTACACCTATGTCCGTGAAGCATTGAAAGCAGACCCAATTCACTGGGACTCGCGGCGGGCAAATCTTACCTGGCGTTTGCATCCGGTAATAGCCCTGGACGAGTTAAAAGCAAGGGCCGCCTCACCCAAAGTGGCCGAGCCGGAGCGTCGCAAAGCATTGACAGCCATTGGTTTTATCAAAAATAAGAAAGCCGCTGAGGCGATGGTCGCATTGTCGAAATCCACCTTGCCGGATGTGGCTTCGCAGGCTTCATACTGGATCAATTTCCGGAAAAGCAATGATTGGGCCGGGTTGATGAACTGGGAAGAAACGACTGCCCAGGCGATAACGCCCGCCTACCAACGCATGCTCAACCTGAAAAAGACCGTAGCCGACAAAACCCAACCCATTTCCCAGCGCATCGAAACAGCCAGGAAAATGGCCTCGGATGCGAACGGAGGCAATATACTTGTGGATATGCGCGTGCAAGGCCAGCTGCCCGACACCATAGCGAGGTCGGTGAGCGAGATTATTTTCAAAAACCACGACCAGAATGTGCGCGTGGTCGCCAGCCAGTTCTTCCCGCGAAACGGGAAGGTTTTAAAAACCGATTTTATTTCCAGAATGCACGCCGATCCCTCAAATGGCGAGAAGCTGTTTTCGACCATCTGTGCGGCTTGCCACAAGCACGGCAGCAAAGGCGCGGAAATAGGGCCGGACCTCACGACCATTCATAAAAAGTTCGACAAGGCGGCCTTGCTGGATGCCATTATCAACCCGTCGGCGAGTATGGTTTTCGGCTATGAAAGCTACACGATCGTTACCAAAAAGGGCGAAACCTACTTCGGATTTCTCATGAGCGACGGCGCGACTGTGGTGCTGAAAGACGCAGCAGGCCAGCAGCACACGATCAAGGCCGATCAAATTAAAACCCGGGAGAAAATGCCCTCTTCGCTCATGCCGGAGCCCACCGCGCTGGGCCTGAACGAGCAGGATCTGGCCGATTTGACGGGCTATCTTTTGAATTTCAAGTGAAAAGTACAAGGCCGGATTCGTAAAGTGAAAATGTATTTTCTGGATAATAAAGACAAATAATATAACTTTGCCATAATCCTGTTTCCAGATCCCTAACGAAACCCAAGCTGTAATGGTGGATAACGACAAAGCCGGCCACCTGCTTCTCGCATTGCAAAATGGGGACGCGGAAGCATTTACGGCGATCTACAAATCTTACTGGTACGACATGTTCCTGATTGCCTACCGTAAGCTTCGCAACAAGGAAGCGGCCGAGGAGATCGTTCAGGACATTTTTCTGCGGCTCTGGCGCGAGCGCGACTCGCTGCGCATTGAAAACCTCAATTACTATCTTTTTGCAGCCGTGCGCTACGAGGTGATCGACTTCATCCGCACGAAAGGCCGCGCATTCGAACATCTCGACCATCAGGGCGCCTTCGAAAGCATTCAGGACCTGAACACCGAAAACCAGCTTGCTCTGGACGACCTCCTGCGGGTGATCGACGAATGCCTGCATATCCTGCCGGAGAAAACACGCGAGATATTCCGCCTGCACAAGCTCGAATACTGGCCCATATCCCGCATCGCCACCCGTTTCGGCCTATCCGAAAAAGCGGTAGAATACCACCTCACCAAATCCATCCGCGTCGTCCGAACGCATCTCAAAGAAGTAATGATTCTCCTCCTATCCGCCGCCACCCTGTTCTGATACAAGCCCCTGAAATGGAGGAAGTGGACGATATGGAGGTAAACGCGGCCCGGAGGGCCATCCTGTTTATAGAAATCCAGGTACAACCCACGTTTTGACTCCTGAGGAGCCTCCTCATCCCGTCACAGGAGGCCCCTCAGGGGCCAGGGACTAAACCAGCATCGATTGCTATAAACAGGTAGCCACGCTGTGGCTTGTGCATCCCTCCCGCTCGCTGCATCCTCCGCCCTCTGCATGCCTTCCGTCTTCTGCTTCATGTGCCCTTTTTCCTGCACTCCGGCCCATTATCTTTTTCAAAGAAAATTCTCGCCAACCCATTCATAAAATAGCACAAATCAAATATTTTCTAAATCTATTTAGGGAATGAGGGGCTTTTTCCGGCTTATCATTCAAAGACCTGATTTTACCCGATACACATCAATGAACAACAAGGAATGGCAGTCCCTGCTGCTGAAATACCGCGAGGGGAAATGCACGAAGGAGGAAATGCTGAAAATCCATTTGTGGTATGAAAACCTCAACGCAGACGGGCTGGCGGTGCTGAGCGAGCAGGAAAAGCGGGAGATGGAGGGCAGAATGCTGGGCATACTCGCAGCGGAAACTTCGGCGGACACGCAGGCTGAACCGGTGGTCGTACGCACGCTGTGGCGGCGCGCGGCGGTGTACCTGTCGGCAGCGGCTGCGGTGCTGATCGTGGTGAGCTTCTGGGTATTTTTCGGCAACCGGCAACCGGCTCAGGGTGTGGCGCAGGAAAAAATGTTTGTGCAGGCTCCGAACAGCAGCCTGATCACCGAGGAAAACAAGACGAATGTGCCCAAACGACTGATCCTGAGCGACCGGAGCACGGTCATCCTCGAACCGGGCGCGAGCATTGTTTTCCCGGCGACGTTTTCTGCCGACAAACGAACCGTGCAGCTTTCAGGTAATGCATTCTTTGAAATAACCCGCAATCCCGACCAGCCTTTCCTCGTGTACAGCGGCAAAATCATCACCCGCGTGCTCGGCACGAGTTTCCGGATCAAAACCAATGGGAAGGATAAGGCCTTGGAAGTGGAAGTGGTAACAGGGAAAGTTTCCGTGTTTGAAAACCGAGAAGCATTTAGTGAGAGCGAACCGGCTGAAAATGAGGATAATGGTGTGGTGCTGACGCCCAACCAGCGGGTGACCTATTTCCCCGAAAGCCGGCATTTGATGACCGGACTGGTGCCGGAGCCGGTGAAGGCCACGCAGCCCACGCAAGAGGCCCGGATGGTTTTCAACGACGAAAAACTGGAAAAAATCGTGAAGACATTGCAGGACACTTACGGCATCGAGATCGTGTTTGCCAACGATCGCCTCGCGCATTGCACCTTCACAGGCGACCTTACCGATATGCAGCTCTACGATAAACTGGCCCTCGTTTGTAAATCCAACGGCGCCGATTACGAAGTGAAAGGTACGCGCATCCTGATTAACGGTCGCGGATGCGATTGATGGAAATAACACCTAAACCCTTAATTATGACACCATAAACTACCTCACCGACCTCAGAAACAAAGAAACCGATAGTGTACCACCACTACCGGCTTCATGAAAGCCTGCTTACGAGATCCTGGACAGACGGTAAGCGGGCGAACGTCCTGTTTTTCACAAATAGAACCTTCAAAAATATGCAAAAAACCCAACAGTTAAAATGGTGTGCAGCACTGTGCATGGTCATGAAAATAACATTTGCCCAAATCCTTTTTGCAGTGGTTTTCACGACGCTCACCCACGCTGCCAGCGAGGGAAGGGCGCAGGAAGTCATGGAGAGATTGGTGACGATCCATGCGCAGAATGCGGAACTGAGAAATGTCCTGCGCGACATCGAGGAGCAGGCCGACGTCAAGTTTGCGTACAGCCAGAAAAGCATCCGCGCGGAGCGTACCGTGGATGTGCATATCAACCGGCAGAAGCTGTCGACGGTATTGAGCACGCTGCTCGATCCGCTGCACATTGCCTATGAACTAACGGCCGGGCGCATTTTGCTAACGGCCGAAACCGGCGCAGTAGCGGAGCCGCAGCAGCCGGAACCCGCACAAGCGGCCGCCGCGCAAGCCCTCGCACAGGTGAAAGGAAAGGTGATCGACGAAAACAATGCGGGCCTGCCCGGCGTGAGCGTGATCATCAAAGGCACACAAAAAGGCACCACTACGGACCAGGAAGGCGCATTCGCGCTCGACGTGATCGAACAGAATGCCGTGCTGGTGTTCAGTTTTGTAGGTTATAAACCGCAGGAGGTGACCGTTGGCGGGCAAACGAACTTATCCGTGACCATGCAGCCGGATAACCAGGCGCTTGAAGAAGTGGTGGTGGTGGGTTATGGATCGGTGCGGAAGAGTGATCTGACGGGCTCGGTGGCGAGCATTAAGGGCGACGCGATCCGGGAAATGCCTGTGACGTCGGTGGACCAGGCGATCCAGTCGAGGGCGCCCGGTGTGCAGGTAACGCAAACTTCCGGCGCTCCGGGCGGTGGCATTTCCATCCGCGTGCGCGGTGCCAACTCCATCAACAGCGGCAGCGAGCCGCTTTACGTGATCGACGGCTTCCCGATTTACCCCGATAACGGCGCATTGGGAACCAGCGGTAACCGGCAGCCTACCAATGCGATGGCGACCATTAACCCCAACGAAATCGAATCCATTGAAATACTCAAAGATGCCTCCGCAACCTCCATTTACGGCTCGCGCGGTGCTAATGGCGTGATCCTGATCACCACCAAGCGCGGTAAGGAAGGCCAGAGCCGGGTCGATTACGATGGCTCCTACTCGTTCCAGACAATTGCTCGCGGAGTGGAAGTGCTGAATGGCTCCGACTACGCCCGCTACATCAATATGCTCGAACGCAGCCAGGGCGGCAGCCCGCGCTATACCGATGCGCAGATCTCGCAAATCGGGGCCGGTACCAATTGGTGGGATGTCATTTCGCGGACGGGCGCGCTGTCGAACCATCAGCTTTCGTTCACCGGCGGCACCAAGGGAATGCGCTATGCATTTGTGGGTAATTATCTAGATAACAAGGGTATTATCAAAAATACAAACTTCAACCGCTACGGCTTCCGGATGAATCTCGACAACGATTTTCTGAAAGGGAAGGCGACGCTGACCAACAGCTGGTCGTTCAACCGTTCGGGAAGCAGCAATGTGCCTACCGACCGCGGCGGCCCGGGCGGGATCGTGATCACGGCATTGGGCCTGGACCCGACGGGGCCGGTTTATGACCAGAACGGCGCATACCAATATGCAAGTTACGACCAGCGCTTCCTGACCAACCCCCTGGCCGAGGCCGTGGAAGGTTACGACAAGGACTATACCAACCGCCTTTTCGGTACTTCCGCGCTGACCGTGAACATTTTGGAAGGCCTTAAATTCCGCACAAGCCTTGGCCTCGACATCGTGAACGCCCGCCGGACCACGTTTTACAACAACTACACCTACCTCGGCCGCCAGAACGGACGAGAATTGCAGAAAGCAAACCGTAATTCCAATAACATCCTGAATGAGAACATTTTAACATACAATAAAGAGATCGCCAAAGGGCATTACCTCGATGTGACGCTGGGCTATACCTATCAGAAAGAGGTCAATTATCTAGAATCCAATGCTACCCGCGGGCTGTCTTCGGACGATATCGAGGCGGTGAATATGAACAATGGAAGCCGCCCGCTCGTACCGAACTCGGGCCGGCTGGAATGGGAGCTGATGTCTATGCTGGGGCGGATCAATTATAATTTGAAAGACCGCTACTTGTTTACGGTAACGCTCCGTCGCGACGGTTCATCCAAATTCGGTCCGAACAACAAATGGGCGACATTCCCTTCCGCGGCCATCGGCTGGCGCATGGTGAATGAGGAGTTTTTCAAAAACTCCGGGCTCGGGAAAGTGTTCGACGATTTCAAGATCCGCGCGAGCTATGGGCTTACCGGTAACTCGCAAATCCCTGTTTACCGCTCGGTAGCTGGTTTGGTGCCTTACAATTACGTTTTCGGTATCACGCCAACCCTGGTGTCCGGTTACGCGCCCAACCGTATCCCCAATTCGGACTTGAAGTGGGAAAGCACCTCGATGCTGAATGTCGGACTCGATTTTGCATTGATCAACAACCGCCTGAGCTTGACGATTGATGCTTTTAAGAACAAAACGACCGATCTCCTGCTCGATGTTTCGATCCCGCAAAGCACCGGATTCAGCACGATTATGCTCAATTCCGGCTCGCTAAGCAACAAAGGGCTTGAATCCGCGGCAAACTACAAGCTGATCAGCAACAATACGCTGACCTGGGACGTGAGCGGAAATGTGTCGGTACTGCGCAACAAAATCCTCGACCTCGGCAAAAGCACACCGTTCTTCTCGAACAGCACCAGCGGTCACCTTGGCGTGCTGGGTAGCTGGGTGGAAGCCGGAAATCCGATCGGCGTTTGGAGCGGGTACAACTACATTGGCCTGTTCCAATCGGATGAGGAAGGAAAAAGCTACTCGGCCAGAGCAGGTTATCCCAAATATGAAGATGTGAACGGTGACGGTAAATACACCACCGACGACTTCAAGATCATCGGCGACCCGAACCCTAAACTGACCTGGGGCTTCAATACCAGCCTGAAATACAAGGGCTTCGACCTGGCTGTATTCTTCCGCGGCGTGCACGGCAACAAAATCCGCAACCTGCAACAATCCGAAATGGGCGACGGCGTGCAGAAGATCAACCAGATCTCCAACATCCTGACCGACTCGTGGACGTCGGAAAACCCGAATGCGCCCCGCCCGGTAATCGACGGTCGCCGCGACTTCATTTCTTTCCGCCGGTCGTCATTCTTCATCCAGGACGGATCATTCGTGCGCCTGCAAAACCTCTCGCTCGGATACACGCTGCCGGTCAAGAGCGCCTACATCCGCAATGCGCGCGTGTATGTGAGCGGCCAAAACCTCTTTTTGATCACCAAGTACAAGGGCTTCGACCCCGAAGTGAACAACCAGGGCCAGAACAACCTCAACCGGGGCGACGATTACGATGCCTACCCCCGGTCGCGCATGTTCACATTGGGCGTTAATCTTGGTATTTAATATTCAAATTGAAATTCAGCTTGTTATGAAAAAATCATTTTTATATAAGATCAGATTGACGGGCCTTTCGGCATTCCTGCTGGCTGCGGCGGGCTGCTCAGATTTGAAGGAAAAACCCGATTTTATCAATCCGGCTACTTTCTACAAATCGGCGACGGAACTCACGCTGGGTGTGAATGCGGTGTACGACGATCTCAACTCGCAATACTCAGGTTACTTTTATGATCGTTATGTATTTGAATGTCTGATAGGTTACCAGGTAGGATGGGAGAAAGGGCCGCTGCAATATAACCTGGGCAATGTGAACCCGGCCGATGAGTACATCGAGGCCTACTGGGGAATCTGTTACCGCTCGATCAACCGGGCGAATGCAATCATAGAAACCGCCGAGACGATGAAAGATCCGACGAACGAGGCGTTGATCAAACGTGTGAAAGGCGAAGCGCTGTTTTTGCGGGCATTTTACTATTACAGCCTGCTGAGCTACTTCGATAATGTGCCGTTGACGACCAAATCGACGCAAAATATCTCCGAGCTTCCGTCAAATAGCGGTGGAAAAGCGGCCGTGATCGAGCAGATTTATGCGGATACCAAAGCCGCCGCCGATCTGCTGCCTGCCAGCTACACCGGCGTCGACGTGGGCCGCGCGACCAAATGGGCCGCGAAATCGATATTGATGAAAACGCAGCTGTGGGATGAAAAATGGGCCGAAGCAAAAGCCACGGCAGAAGACATTATCAACAACAGCGGCCTGACCTTGTTCACCGATTTTGCCCATAATTTTGATTTAAGCCACGAAAACCAGGGCGAGCGGATCTTCGAAGCACAGGTTTCGGCAGCGGCCAATCCCAACGAGTTCAATGTGCATTCGATGCATTTCAACCCCGAGGATTTCCCGAGCGAACTGGGCGGATCGGGTTGGAGCTGGATCAGTGCCACGCAGGAATTCCGCGCTAACTATGATCCTAAGGATAAACGCATTGCGGGAACGTTCATTGAAAGTTATCCTACCGGCCGGTTTGGAAAAATTAACGGCGCTTATCCGATCGTACATTGGAGCGAAAAAGCGGATTATAACCTCTCCCGCTTCGGCGGCGTAGTAAAATCGGATGCGAACCCGAA
The DNA here is from genome assembly GCF_000023125.1 of Dyadobacter fermentans DSM 18053. NCBI lineage: Bacteria > Pseudomonadati > Bacteroidota > Cytophagia > Cytophagales > Spirosomataceae > Dyadobacter > Dyadobacter fermentans. Next base: position 4,509,252 of record NC_013037.1, on the reverse strand, counting down.
CGACCCGGCACAGATGATCTTCGGCAAGGCATGGTCGGCCAAAATTGTGGAGCTCGACAAAAGCAATGCGGCAACCGAGAAAAACACGATTTACATCCGGCTGGCCGACATTCTGCTGGGCCATTCCGAAGCCTGCAATGAAAGCGGCCAGGGCGATGCATACGCGTCCATCAACAAAGTGCGCGCCCGGGCGGGGCTGGCGGCGCTGAAAGGCCTTAGCCAGTCGGCATTGCGCGACGCCATCGTTCATGAGCGCATGCAGGAGTTTGTTTTCGAGCAGGTAATGTACCCCGAGCTGCGCCGGAAAAGCAAGCTGGGCGGGCCGGTGGATTACCTGGGCAAGGAAATCAAGCACTTCGCCGAGAAATATAAACTCGACCGCGTGCCCAAGGAGCGGGATTACGTGCTGCCATTGCCGCAGAAGGAGCTCCTGGGTAACCCGAATGTAAAACAGAATGCCATTTGGCAGTAGGGGTTGCTAAGCCCTGCCGCAGTACAGAATAGCGGGTAATTTTGGTTAAATTCAGTCTTTTAGCACCTGTGAGCAGCGGGTAAATCAAATTTACCGGCTGCTCATTTGCCAACATTCCGGAAGAATATAGCGGTTAAATTGAGTCACTAAGATCGGGAGGAAACATTATTTGTTCGAACATTTGCATACTTTGTATGAACAAATGTTACATATTTATCCATATCCTGGTATTTTTGTAATTCTTAGGGAAATAGTTATCTAAAATAAAACTAATGCATACCAGATTTTTGATCGGTTTAGTGGTAGTGGCCGTGCCGGTAGCATACTTTTCGTGGGTCGGGCTGTCCGGGGGCGGTTCGCCGCTGGGCAAGAAGGTCGATTACAATGCAGATGTGAAGCCGATCCTCAACAAACATTGCATGGGCTGCCATGGCGGTGTGAAAAAGGCCGGCGACGTGAGTTTTCTGTTTGAACACGAAATGCTCGAACCGGGCAAATCGGGCAAAATACCAGTAGTACGCGGCGACGCCGACGCCAGTGAGATGATCCGGCGCATTCTGACGGACGATCCCGACGAGAAAATGCCGAAAAACGGCACGCCCCTCACCGACGACGAGGTGGATATCCTCAAACAGTGGATCGACGATGGTGCCGAATGGGAAACGCATTGGGCCTATAAAAAGATTGAAAAGCCTGACGTGCCCTCGCTGAACAGCTTTTCAAACCTTTTTGGCTTGCTGGATAAAGGCGACAAAGCCTGGGCTAAAAACGAAATCGACCATTTTGTTGCCAAAAAACTGAAACAGGAAGGCCTGAAAACCTCTCCCGAAGCCGACCGTGCGACATTACTCCGGCGGGTAAGTCTGGATATCACCGGCTTACCGCCTACCGAAAAGGAGGTGATGGATTTTGTGAATGACAAATCGCCCGACGCTTACGAAAAAAGGGTGGATAAGCTTCTGAAATCGCCTGCTTACGGGGAAAAATGGACGTCGATGTGGATGGACCTCGCGCGCTATGCCGATACCAAGGGCTACGAAAGCGACGGCGGCCGCACGATGTGGCGCTATCGCGATTATGTGGTCAAATCTTTCAACGAGGACAAGCCTTTCGACCGCTTCACCATCGAACAGCTGGCCGGCGACCTGCTGCCTGAAAAGAAAGATGCCTTCCCGAAAGAAGAAAACGTGATCGCCACCGGCTTCCACCGCAATACCATGACCAATAATGAAGGCGGAACAGACGACGAAGAGTTTCGTACCGCCGCGCTGATCGACCGGGTCAACACCACGTGGGAGGTCTGGCAAGGGACTACATTTGCCTGTATCCAATGCCACAGCCACCCTTACGACCCGATCCCGCACGAAGACTACTATAAATACGCAGCATTTTTCAACAACTCCCGCGACGAGGATGTATGGGACGAATGGCCGAAGCTGCGGTTTTACAAAGGCGAAGACTCGGCACGCTTCGAGCGCGTAAAATCGTGGGTGAAGCAATATAATCCGCAGGATTTGGAAGCGAAAACGCAGTTCATGAAGGTGGTGGAGCCGAAGATCAACGCCCATAACTTCGAGAAGGGCGATCAGTCCACGGTGCTGGTCATTTCCTATTATGGAGTGAAGGACAAAGGCAATGCGCGCATTCCGCAGGTGAACCTCACCGGCGCCGATAATGTGCTGATGAACATCGGTACCAAAGCTGAAAACGCGGTATTGACCTTGCATCTGGACAAACTCGACGGCCCGGTGCTGACGACCATCAAAGTCCCGACGCGCGACACGGTGATCATCGCGCCGATTACGAAAACCAGCGGCAAGCACGACATTTTCCTTTCACTGCATAGTCCAAAGGCACCGGAAGAATGGGTGCGCATTACCTGGGCTGCGTTTCAGCCGGCATTGCCGGGCAGTTCGGCACCCGGTTACCAGCAAGTTGTAGCCGATTATGCAACCGTTTTAACCCGACCTACCGAAAGCATGCCCGTGCTGTGGGAAGGGAAAGGCGATTTTGCAAGAAAAACCAATGTATTCGTCCGGGGTAACTGGATGGTAAAAGGCCCGGAAGTGAAGCCGGATGTGCCCAAACTCCTCGCGCCCCTGCCCAAAGACGCCTCGCGCGACCGGCTGGGCCTCGCGAAATGGATCGTAAGCCGCGACAATGCGCTGACAGGCCGGGTGGTTGTAAACCGTTTCTGGGAGCAGCTTTTTGGAAGGGGCATTGTGGAGACGGTGGAAGACTTCGGATCGCAGGGTGCCGAACCGTCACACCCCGAGCTGCTCGACTGGCTGGCGGTGTCGTTTATGGACGATTACAAATGGAGTGTTAAAAAACTGCTGAAAACAATCGTAATGTCGGCTACCTACCGGCAGGACTCGCGCTCCGACAACCAACGAAAGGAAAAAGACCCGTATAACATGTGGCTCTCCCGCGGCCCGCGCGTACGACTGAGCGCCGAGCAGGTGCGCGACCAGGCCCTGGCTTGCAGCGGACTCATTTCAGATAAAATGTACGGCCCGAGCGTAATGCCGCCTCAGCCAGACAAGGTCTGGCAGTCGCCTTACAGCGGCGAAAGCTGGGTGGTGAGCGAGGGAGAGGACAAATACCGCAGGGGCGTTTATACTTACTGGAAAAGAACGGCGCCGTACCCTTCGATGACTACTTTCGATGCGCCTAGCCGGGAGTTTTGCCAGTCGCGACGGATCATTACCAACACGCCGTTGCAGGCGCTGGTGACGCTGAACGACCCGGTATACCTGGAAGCGGCTGAAAAGCTGGCCTCGAAAATGAAAACGCGCGGAAAAACGCCCGAGCAGCAGCTCAAAGAGGGGTATCGCTTGCTGACCTTCAAAGCGATTGAGCCGAAAAGCCTCAATGTCCTGTTGAAAGTGTACCAGGATGCCTTGCAGGAATACCGGCAGAAGCCCTCGGAAATGGATAGCATATTGATTTACGGAAAAGAAAAATCACCCGAGCTGGCCGCGCTCACCGTTTCGGCGAATGTGCTGCTGAACCTCGATAATGTGGTGACCAAGGAATAATTATGGAAAAGCTGTTAAAAGAATTACAACACGCGGAATTGCACCGGCAAACCCGCCGCCATTTCCTGCAATCGGCCGGTTTTGGACTGGGGGCATTGGGGCTGGGATCATTGCTCGGCTCTTGCGGCTCGTCGAAGGCGGATGCCATAGCCGGCTCGGCCGATCCGCTGGCATCGCCCGGTATCCCGCAATTTGCACCCAAAGCCAAGCGCGTCATTTATATCCACATGGCCGGCGCGCCGTCGCAGCTCGAACTTTTCGACTATAAGCCGGAGCTCGTCAAATACCACGGGAAAGACTGTCCTGCGGAATTTCTGGAAGGCAAAAAGTTCGCATTCATCCAGGGTGTGCCCAAAATGCTGGGGCCACAGGGCCAATTCGGGCAATACGGCCAGTCGGGCGCTTGGCTATCCGATTACGTGCCCTATCTGCAAACGGTCGCGGACGAAATTACTTTCCTGAAAGCGATGCATACCGACCAGTTCAACCACGCTCCGGCTCAGCTGCTCCTGCACACCGGCAGCGCGCGGCTGGGACGCCCTAGCCTGGGCGCCTGGGCAGTGTACGGGCTGGGTTCCGAAAACCGCAACCTGCCGGGCTTCATCGTGCTTGCATCGGGAGGCCGGCAGCCCGACGCGGGCAAAAGCGTGTACGGAAGTGGCTTTCTGCCATCGGTATACCAGGGCGTGCAATGCCGCACCGGCGGCGACCCGGTGCTGTACGTGACCGATCCCAATGGCATGAACAGGAATATCCGCAAGAAAACGATCGAAGCGATCAATGAGATCAACCGGCAGACTTACGAGGACGTGCAGGACCCCGAGATCCTGACGCGGATCAGCCAGTATGAAATGGCTTTCCGAATGCAGATGTCCGTGCCGGAGGTAATGGATGTTTCGAAAGAGCCGCAATTTATTCTCGATATGTATGGAGTGAAAGCAGGCGAAGGCAGCTTTGGTATGAATTGCCTCCTGGCCCGGAAGCTCATTGAAAACGACGTTCGTTTCGTGCAGCTCTTCGATTGGGGCTGGGATGGCCACGGTACCAACGCAACCGACAACGTGGAAGGCGGCCTGCGCGGCAAATGCGAGATTTCCGACCGGCCTATTGCGGCGCTGATCAAGGACCTGAAAATGCGTGGCTTACTGGAAGAAACGCTGGTGGTATTCGGTGCGGAATTCGGACGGACTCCCATGCAGGAAAACCGCAATGGCGTGGTAATGCCCTATATGGGCCGCGACCACCACCTCGAAGCCTACACCATGTGGATGGCAGGCGGCGGCGTGAAGCGCGGATACAGCCACGGCGAAACCGACGAATTGGGCTATTATGGCGTAAAAGACCGCGTCCACGTCTACGATTTGCAGGCAACAATCCTGCATTTGATGGGTTTTGACCATGAAAAATTCACCTATCCGTTCCAGGGAAGGAATTTCAGGCTTACAGACACCGAGGGTAAAGTTGTAAAAGAGGTAATTGCATAATTCATAGCATTTAAGCAGTATTAATCCAAAACATGGCGCAGGAGACAGTTAAGGCATTCCGGATGCAGCTCAAACCCGGATTCGAGGCAGAATATAAAAAGCGGCACGACGAAATATGGCCGGAGCTGAGCGGGCTCCTCAAAGAGGCGGGCATTGTGGAATACTATATTTTCCTGGACGAACAGACGCTCGCGCTTTTTGCATTTCAAAAGTTGGGCAGTAACGACACCACGGCGAATCTACCGGGGCTGCCCATTATGAAAAAATGGTGGGATCATATGGCCGACATCATGGATGTCAATCCCGACAACTCGCCGAAAGCCGTGCCCTGCCCGGAAGTGTTTCGGTTGTGATCTACTGCATTTAAAATACATCCTAACCCCTAAATATTGATTTCCGGTATGCTCATTCCTCTTCTTCAGGCCTCACCCTGGGCGCTCTTCATCGGGCGGTTTCACCCGGTGCTGGTGCATTTACCGATTGGTTTTCTGTTGATCGCGGCCATTATAGAGATCGGGCGGAGGACCGGCAAAATCTCTGTGAGCGAATCAACGGTCGTGTTTGTACTGTTCTGGTCGGCGGTGAGCGCTACGTTTGCCTGCATTGCGGGATACCTGCTGTCGCTGGGCGGCGGCTACGACGAAGACCTGCTCGATGCGCACATGTGGAAAGGCATTGGCGTGGCGGTGTTCGCCTGGGTAGCGTGGCTGGTGAAATCGGATCGGCTGGCGGGCAAAATACGTTTTGGGAAAGCGGTTTACCTGCCTGCATTTGCAGTGGCCGTTGTGCTCACTATGACCGCGGGCCACGATGGCGGCTCTCTCACCCACGGGGACGGCTATCTCACCCAATATACTCCCGAACCATTCCGCAGCCTGGCTGGAATGGACCCGATCGAAGAAAAAACGAAGGAAATCAAACCGATTACGGATGTGCAGCAGGCGGTGGTTTACAGGGACATCGTGCAGCCTATTCTGGAAGCGCGTTGTACGCAATGCCACAATGCAAGCAAGAAAAAGGGCGATTTGCGTATGGATGAGGTTGCATTGCTCCTGAAAGGCGGCGAAAACGGCCCCGCGCTCATCCCGGGCAAAGGCGCGGACAGCGACATGATCAAACGCTGCCTGCTCGATGAAAACGACGATAACCACATGCCGCCCAAAGGCAAGCCGCAGTTGAGCACCGAACAAATCGCATTGCTCTCGTGGTGGATCGACCAGGGTGCGCCTGTCGATAAGAAAGTAGCCGAACTCACTGTGCCCGACCAGGTGAAGCCCGCGCTGGCATCCCTTGGCGGTGGCGCTGCGAGCGGCGGCAGTGCAGGCGGCGCGAAACAGAAGGAATCGGCCATTGCCTCATTGAAAGTAACCCCGGCAAAGGAAAGCGACATTCAGGCATTGCGCAAAGCGGGCCTGATCGTGAAGACATTATCCCAGGATCAGAACCTATTGGAAGTGAGCGCTGTGAATGCGCCGCAGTTCAGCGATAAGGATATTGCCTTGTTACTGCCTCTCGCAGAGCAGATTACCTGGCTGAAACTCGGCAGTACAAAGATCACCGACGGTGCATTGAAAGAAGTAGCCAAACTGAAAAACCTCACCAAACTCCACCTGGAACACAGCGCAGTAACCGACCAGGGGATTGCGGAAATTAAGAGCCTGCCGCATTTGGAATACCTGAATATCATCGATACAAAAGTGGGCGATGCGGGCCTGAAAAACGTTGCTGCAATGAAAGGCCTGCGTTCGATTTACGTCTGGCAATCAGCCGTTACCGATAGCGCAGTAGCCCAAACGGCACGTCAGCATACCGGCCTGCAAATCGTCAATGGTTTCAGCGAAGCAGAAGTAGCGCAATTCCTGAAAGCCGGCGACAGCACCGCCACAAAGCCAGTCGCCACTTCTAAAAAATAACTTTACCCGGCTTTTACAATTAACAGCGGTCCAGTTATTGATCGCGCCGGCAACGCATTCACTCATTCATCAATCGCACCAGTGACCCATTCTTTCATTCACTCATTCAATCATTCAAAATTAAAAAATGAACCGTCGGCACTTTATCCACAACGCCACAGCTGCGGTCACCACTGCGGGTGCACTCACTTCCTTTGAATCCATTGCCGATGCAAACAAGGCCAGTGTCCAGTTCGAGAATAAACTTTCCTTGAAAGTGCTCGGCACGAACTGGGGCTTCAAAGGCACTACTGATCAGTTTTGCGAGGCGGTTAAAAAGGAAGGCTACGACGGCATCGAAATGTGGTGGCAGGGCTCGAAAGAGAAACAAAAGGAGCTTTTCGACGCATTGAAAAAGCATAACCTCGAAGTAGGGTTCCTCTGCGGATCAGGCGAAAAGGATTACCAGACGCATTTGAATGTATTTAAATCGCAGATTAACGCGGCTACCACGCAATGGCCCGTGAAGCCGCTTTACATCAACTGCCACAGCGGCCGCGACCATTTTACCTACGAACAAAACAAGGCATTTATAGACCATACCACCGAAGCCAGCACGAAAAGCGGCATTCCGATTTACCACGAAACCCATCGCGGAAGGATGCTTTTCGCCGCCCATATCGCCCGGAATTTCATCGAGAAAAACCCCGCATTACGCCTCACGCTCGACATTTCGCATTGGTGCAATGTGCATGAAAGCCTGTTGCAGGACCAGGAAGAAACTGTTCAGCTGGCGCTGGCACGCGTGGGGCACATCCACTCGCGCGTGGGCCACGAGGAAGGGCCGCAGGTGAACGACCCGCGCGCGCCGGAATGGGAAGCGGCTGTAAAGGCGCATTTGGCCTGGTGGGATAAAGTGGTGGAATATAAGGTCAAAAGCGGTGAAACGCTGACTGTGCTGACTGAATTTGGCCCGCCGAATTATCAGCCAACCGTACCGTTCACACATCAGCCGCTGTCGGACCAGTGGGGCATTAATGTGCATATGATGCATTTGTTAAGAAAGCGGTACCTGAAATAAAACACTGCGGAAAGGCTGGACTTACACGTCCATTTTTCCCTACTTTGCAATGTTTTAAATCAACGACTCTATGAAAAACACACACTTCCTGCTGGCCCGGGAAGAATCCGATGTTCGCAAAACGTTCCTGGGCGCATTTATAGCCCATATCGACGGCACCAAGGCAACGTCCGTCAAGGATTTTCACGAGGCTATCGCCGCAGCAATGCATTTTCCCGATTATTCAGGCAAAAACCTCGACGCGCTTGATGAAATGCTCAACGACCTTGAATGGATCGATGAGCAAAAGGTCATTATCTATATCGGAAACTCTGGCGACTGGCTTTCCAGGGAAAAATCCGACGACAAAGTCCTGACGGTAATCGACATTTTCGATGCGACCGCAGAAGACTGGAAATGGCTCGACGAAGAGGAAGAAGGCGTGGCGAAAAAGGAACTGCATATCGTTTTCCAGGACTCCCCGCGCATCCGCACCTTGCTCGAAGATCAGGAAATCCCATTCGATACGCTGGATTGAGGCGCTAAATCCCGTCGCCACTGTACATACCCAATTACTGCGAGTATGAGAAAGACGCCGTACAGAATGGCGGTCAAATGGAGGTCTTTGTAGAAATACATAACCACATACGCGGCGTCGGCGACGATCCATATGATCCAGTTTTCGAGGTATTTGCGGGCCATCATCCATTGGCCGATCAGGCTGGCGACGGTCAGGGCGGAATCGGCGTAGGTGAGGCTGGCGTCGGTAAAGCGGCCTAGCAGGAAGCCCCAGCTGAGCGTTACCACGACGAAGATCACCCCGAAAACCGGGTAGAGCCTCACGGGCGTGGGCGCAACCCGTACGCCGTCATAATTTTGCCCGCCGAATTTCCACATCCACCAGCCGTAAATGCTCGTGACGAAGTAATAACCCTGCAAGCCCATGTCGGCGTAGAGCCTTACCTGCCAGAAAACCACGCCGTAAAGCACCGCATTGACGATCCCGAAAAGCCACCCGAGCACATTCTGGCGCGTGTTGAGGTACACGCAGATCGCGCCCGTAATGAAGCCCAGGATTTCGAGAACGGTGGTGGGCAGGCCAGCAAGGGAAACGGGTTGGTTGAGCCAGTCGGTCATGAAGGGAAATGGTCAGAAAAGGTAAAAATAAAATGATATTCCGGATTATTGCACTGCGCCATTTCGGGCTATTTTTGTATTTCGAACAGAATAGCAACAAATCTGGTACGACTGTTGTTATTCATTCCGGCCGGTCGGGAAATTCCCCGAAGCGGCTTTTTGTGTTTGGATTCACGGCGGCGGGAGCCGCATAGCGATTGGATATAATTGGAAGTTAAAGACTTATTAACACTATACGGAGGCGACAGTTACCTGGATGTGCTAAGCGCGCAGATCGCCTCGAAGGATGCCGAAGCGGCGCATGTGCAGATCAAGGGATTGGTTGGAAGCCTCGACGCAGTGATTGCGGCAGCGGTGCAGCACAGGAAAAAAACGCCGGCATTGTACATTCTCAGCGACCGCGAGGAAGCCGCCTATTTTCAGAATGATTTGCAGAACCTGCTGGGCGCGACGGAGGTGCTTTTTTACCCCACGTCGTACAAGCGGCCTTATCATTACGAGGAGGTGGATAATGCCAATGTGCTCATGCGCGGCGAGATTCTCAACAAACTCAGCGCAGGTCGCAGCACCCCGGTCCAGATCGTGACCTACCCGGAGGCATTGTTTGAAAAAGTAATCAACAAGCGCTCGCTCCGGGCGAACACATTCTCTGTAAAAGTAGGTGAGAAGCTTGATCCCGCGTTCCTGACGGAGTTTTTGAACAGCTATGGCTTCGAAATCACCGATTTTGTATTCGAAGCCGGACAGTTTTCCGTGCGCGGGGGGATTTTGGACGTGTTTTCATTCGCCAACGAACATCCGTTCCGTATCGAGCTCTTTGGCGATGAGGTGGAAAGCATCCGCTCTTTCGACCCCGACACGCAGCTTTCGATTGAGAGCGTGAAGCAGATCAATATCGTCCCCGACATTCAGCAAAAGCTCTCGCACGAAACGCGCGACTCATTCCTGAGTTTCTTCACCGACGACACGGCGATCTGGTTCAAAGACGCCGAGCTGACATTGGAGGTGATTGAAAAATGTTTTGAAAGAGCTGAAAAAGCGCTGGAAGAAGTAACCGGCGGCGGCGTGCAGATCGTTTCAAACCCGCAGGAGCTTTTCGAGACGCGGCGCGGCTTTCTGAACCAGGTGAAGAAGTTCAAAACCGTGGAGTTTGGGAAGAAATCCTATTTCAAAACCGAATCCAAGCTGCCTTATTCTTCGAAACCGCAGCCTTCATTTAATAAAGATTTTAAACGACTTTTGGACGATTTATCTGAAAATCAGAACAAAGGCTATCTCAATATCATCGTCGCCGAGCAGCCCAAGCAGCTCGACAGGCTGGAACGCATCTTCGAAGACCTGGACCCGTTCGTGAAATTCCGGCCGATGCACATTTCGCTGCGGGAAGGTTTTGTGGACGACAACCTGAAAGTGGCGTGCTACACCGATCACCAGATTTTCGCGCGTTTTCACAAATACCGGTTGAAAGAAAAATTCAGCAAATCCAAGGCGATGACCTTGAAAGAGCTGAAATCGTTGCAGGTAGGAGATTTTGTGACGCACGTCGATTACGGCATTGGCCGCTTTGGGGGCATGGAGCGCAAGGATGTGAACGGGAAGGAGCAGGAGGCGGTACGACTGATTTACCGCGACAATGATTTGCTGTACGTAAGCGTGCATAACCTCCACAAAATCGCCAAATACACCGGCAAGGAAGGCACGCCGCCCGCTATGAGCAAGCTTGGTTCGGGGGAATGGGAAGCTAAAAAGTCGAAGGTTAAGAAGCAGCTGAAAGACATTGCCCATGAGCTGATCGCATTGTACGCCAAACGCCGCCAGGCACCGGGTTTTCCGTTTTCAAAAGACAATTACCTGCAAGTGGAGCTCGAATCGTCGTTTATATATGAAGACACGCCCGACCAGGCGACGGCTACGGCCAATGTGAAGGACGATATGGAGAAAGGCCACCCGATGGACCGGCTCGTGTGCGGGGATGTGGGTTTTGGTAAAACCGAAATCGCGATCCGTGCCGCATTTAAGGCCGTGTGTGACAGTAAGCAGGTGGCGGTACTCGTGCCGACGACCATCCTGGCCATGCAGCATTATAAAACATTCAGCGAGCGCCTTGCCGATTTTCCGGCCCGCGTGGGTTATATCAACCGTTTCAAGTCGGCGAAGGAGATCAAGCAGACTTTGAAAGAAGCCGAGGAGGGCAAGATCGACATTCTCATCGGTACCCACCGCATTTTGAATAAAGATGTGAAATTCAAGGATCTGGGTCTGCTGGTTGTCGACGAAGAGCAGAAGTTTGGGGTAAAAGCCAAAGACCGGCTGAAAGAAATGCGAGTGAATGTGGACGTACTGACATTGACGGCCACGCCAATCCCGCGCACGCTGCATTTCTCACTCATGGGCGCGCGCGACCTTTCGGTAATCGCTACGCCACCGCCGAACCGGCAGCCGGTTACTACGGAAGTTCATACATTCAGCGAGGAATTTATCCGCGACGCGATCAGCTTCGAAGTGCAGCGCGGCGGACAGGTTTTCTTTGTCCATAACCGTGTAAACGACATCGAATCCATCGCCAATATCATCCTGCGCCTCGTGCCCGACGTGCGCATAGGCGTGGCGCACGGGCAAATGGAAGGCGATAAGCTGGAAAAAGTGATGATGAACTTCATCGAAGGTGAATACGACATCCTCGTTTCGACGAATATCATCGAATCGGGTATCGATATTGCCAATGCAAATACGATTATCATTAATTCCGCGCATATGTTCGGTCTTTCGGACCTGCACCAGATGCGCGGCCGCGTGGGGCGCTCGAATAGGAAGGCATTTTGCTACCTGCTCACGCCGTCGGCTTCGACGCTGGCGAGCGATTCGCGCAAACGTTTACAGACATTGGAAGAGTTTTCCGACCTCGGGGACGGTTTCAAGGTAGCGATGCGCGACCTCGACATTCGCGGCGCGGGTAACCTGCTGGGCGCCGAGCAGAGTGGTTTTGTGAACGATTTGGGATATGAATTATACCACAAAATGCTCGATGAGGCCGTTCATGAGCTGAAAAGCAATGAATTCAAAGACCTGTTCGAAGGCGTTTTTAGCCTGCCGAAAAACCTGGTGCCGGACACGCAGATCGAGACGGATTTCGCGACGCTGATTCCGGATGATTATGTTAAAAATATTTCGGAAAGGCTGTCGTTATATACCCGCCTCGACAATATTGGGACGGAAGAGGAACTCGGTAAATTCGAACAGGAAGTACTCGACCGTTTCGGCCCGATTCCGCATGAAGTGCAGGACTTGCTCAAAACGGTCCGTTTGCGCTGGGAAGCAGAGGCTTTGCAGTTTGAAAAACTGACTTTGAAAAGCAATACGATGAAAGGCTACTTCGTTACTTCGCAGAATGACGAATTCTTTCAATCGGCGAAGTTCGGACAGGTGATCGATTACATTAAAAAACACCCGAAACAAATTTCGCTTAAAGATCAGAAAGGCAAGCTGATATTGATTTGCGAGGACATTAAAAGCATTGATCAGGCGCGCCAGGTGTTAATGGAAATGACACAGTAAAAGTGGCCCTGCGTTACCTGATAATTGATTTTTAAAAATAATACCGATTGATTTCATACATTTGCGGTTTCGCATACTATAAAATACCAAACACTTAAGTCACTTTAAAGCAATGATTTGCATGCAAAAGATGGGTACCCGGTCGATCGCGTTGATTCTGATTGTGTTATTAGCGGCAACTGCGTGTAGTAAAAAGAAGCCGACCAGCTTAAAACCTGGCAAGACCAGCTCGAAAACCGGCTTGGCCTACAACGGTAAAGACGGGTTTGAAGTGAAGCAATACAAAGCTTTGCCGGCCGGTCCTGACCTTGTGTTCATCGAAGGTGGCCGTTTCACGATGGGTTCGTTGGAAGAGGATGTGATGACGCGCCGGGACAACCCGAAACGGACGGTCAGTATCCAGTCGTTCTACATGGACCAGACGGAAGTGGCGAACGTTCACTACCTCGAATATTTGAATGCGGTCCAGAAGGATTCTTCCGAAGAATTTTACACAAAAGCACTTCCTGATACCAACGTTTGGTTCAACGAGCTGTCGTTCAACGACTCTTACGTAACCATGTATCTGCGCCACCCGGGCTTCCGCCTCTATCCGGTGGTAGGTGTATCCTGGGTACAAGCTAACGACTACTGCGCATGGCGTACCGCTGCGGTGAGCCAGGCCAACAATGCCAAAGGCGCGGCAGCCGCAGGTGGTGGCAAGAAAAAAGGATTCTCATTCGGCAAGAAGAAAAAAGCAGCAGAAGGCGAGGCAGTTGCGGCTGCTGATGCACCGGCACCACAGCTTCGCATTGAAAGCGGCTACGTGATGCCTCCATACCGCCTTCCGACAGAAGCGGAGTTCGAATACGCGGCAATGGCGATGATCGGAACACAGTATTCGGATGAAAACCAGGCCAATTCAAGAATTTATCCGTGGGACGGTTCTACGATGCGTAACCCACGCGGCCGTAAGCAGGGAACAATGTTGGCGAACTTCAAACGCGGTCCTGGTGACTATGCCGGTATCGCAGGTAAATCCAACGACGGCGCGATCATCACACAGGAGATCCGCTCGTATCCTGCCAACGACAATGGCCTTTATGACATGGCCGGTAACGTAAGCGAATGGGTGTACGACGTGTACCGCCCGCTTTCCAACAGCGATGTGAACGATTTGAACTCTTTCCGTCGTGACGGTTATCAGGATGAGGCGAAAAATTACGATACCAAGAACAGCAACTCAATGGTAGACGATAAGCTGAGAGTCTACAAAGGTGGTTCATGGTCGGACGTGGCTTACTGGTTGTCGCCAGGAACCCGCCGCTACATGGATCAGGACTCTGCTACTGCGATGGTAGGTTTCCGTTGCGCCATGATTGCAACCGGTACTCACAAAGAGTAAGATATTAAGTTATACCAACGCGAAAGCCGCTGTTCTTCCGAACGGCGGCTTTTTGTTTTCAATGCTGTGCCAATGCGATGGTGAGGATATGGAACTGCTTGCATCCGGCGGCTAACAATGTGCGTGCGCATTCTTCCAATGTAGCACCGGTGGTGAGCACATCGTCGATCAGGATCACGCTCTGGGGCGAAAAGCCCGGTTTTACTGAAAATACACCCTGTACATTTTCCCTTCTTTCGAGTTTGGTTTTGCCTGTTTGCGTTTCGGTGTAGCGGACCCGTTCGAGCATCGTGCCAGACCACGGAATGCCGGTGGCGTTGGAAAAGCCTTCGGCAAGCAGGTCACTCTGATTATAGCCGCGCTGTTTGCGTTTTTTAGTATGCAGCGGAATGCTGAGTATGATCTCGGCGTCGGGTAAATGGCCTGCCGCATTAAGTTCCTGGCCGAACATTTGTCCAAGCAGCGTTCCTACTTGCTGATCGCCTTTGTATTTCAGCGCGTGCAGCAGCTTTTGTACTTTGCTTTTTTTAGTAAATATCAAAAATGAATAGGCCGACATCACTTCCGGCAGGTTTACGAACTTGAACTGCAAGGTTTCGCTATGCAGCCCGCCAATGCCTACGCGCGGCAGTGATATGCGGCACAATGTGCAAATGCAGGCTTCGTTACCTTGCAGCGGCTGGTCGCAGGCCTCACAGCAGCGCGGGAAGAGCAAGTCGAGGAAATCGCGGAGGAGGTGTTTCAGGTTCATTTTTCCAATTTTTCAAGGTGAATTTCAACCTGTCTGAATACCTTTGCACGACAAACACCAATCGCCGCCCATGACAACGCTGATCGTAAATGCCCAGGTCGTAAATGAAAACCAGGTTCAGTATTTAGACGTAATAATTGAAAATGGTCACATTAAAAAAATCGGAAGCGACTTGCAGCACACGCCAGCCGACCGGGTGATCGACGCGAAAGGGCTTTATCTGATGCCGGGCGTGATCGACGACCAGGTGCATTTCCGCGAGCCGGGCCTCACACACAAGGCGAATATTTACACAGAATCCAAAGCGGCCGTTGCCGGAGGGGTTACTTCCTTTATGGAAATGCCCAACACCGTGCCCAACACGCTCACGCAGCTGTTGCTCGAAGACAAATACCAGATCGGGGCCAACACGTCGCTGGCCAACTACTCGTTTTTCATGGGCGCTTCGAACGACAATTACGACGAGGTCATGCGTACCGATCCTACGAAGGTTTGCGGGATCAAGATATTCATGGGGTCTTCTACGGGAAATATGCTCGTGGACGCGCCGGAGGTTTTGGAAAAACTGTTTGCCAATGCACCCTGCATTATCGCCACGCATTGCGAGGACGAGCCGACGGTGAAGGCCAGATTAGCCCTTTTCAAAGAAAAATACGGCGATGACGTGCCCTACGACATTCACGCATTGATCCGCAATGAGGAAGCTTGCCTCAAATCATCCACATTCGCCAGTTCGCTCGCGCATAAACACGGCACGAGACTGCACATTCTGCACATTTCGACGGGTGATGAAGTTCATCTGTTCGAAGTAGGAAACCGGAGCAATGGTAAGATCGTGCTCGCCAACGGTCAGCCCAAACTGGTTACCGCCGAGGCCTGCGTGCACCATTTGTGGTTTGATGCGGAAGATTACCGGAAATTAGGTAATGAGATCAAATGCAACCCGGCGATCAAAGCGCCACACCACAAAGAAAAAATCTTGCAAGCGGTGCTCGACAATCGCATTGACGTCATTGCAACCGACCATGCGCCGCACACCATCGAGGAAAAGGCGCAGCATTACTGGCAGGCACCATCCGGCTTGCCGCTCGTTCAGCATACGTTGAACGTAATGTTGGAATTAAGCAGAGAAGGCAAGATCTCCATCGACCGCGTGGCCGAAAAAATGAGCCACGCCGTGGCCGATCTTTTCGATATCAGCGGACGTGGTTATATTCGGGAAGGGTATTGGGCAGACCTGATCCTGGTGGACCTGAATGCAACGACGCAGGTAGAAAAGGCCAATATTTACTCCAAATGCGGCTGGTCGCCTTTTGAAGGCACGGAGTTCCACTCACGCATTACCCATACGTTCGTATCGGGGCACCTCGTTTATGAGAATGGAGAATTTGATGAAACGGTGAAAGGAAAGCGCTTAACCTTTAGCCGCTAGGTAATCGTAGTAGTTCTGGATCACGTTCAGGTCGGCCTCGGTCCAATCGAGGGTAGGGAGGTCTGCGGCTTTGAGCCAGAGGATTTGCTCGTGCTCGGTTAATATAAAATCGGTGGTTTCCACCTTGCACACGAACGGTACGAGCACGATTTCACGCCAGCCCTGGTCTTTGGAAGTTTCAGGAAGCTTGTCGACGATCTCGACGGCCACATTGAGTTCTTCCATGATCTCACGGGATAATGCCTGTTCGTCTGTTTCGCCTTTTTCGAGCTTTCCGCCGGGGAATTCCCATTGGAGGGGGAAGGACAATGCCGCGCTGCGCTGCCCGGCGAGTACTTTTCCATCATGTTCAATCACAGCACAAGGCACTCTCACAACCAACTTTTCGGAAACCAGTACTTCGATCATAGGAGGCGGTTACGCTAATTCACCGCAAAATTACAATTTTCAGGTTTACGTTGTATATTTCTACTAAAAGTTCTTAAAAAGTTAATGCTCAGAACAGTTCGCCAGAGCGGTGGCGAGGCAGGATTCCAAGGTGCCTGAATGCCTTTTCCGTCACTTCACGGCCACGTGAGGTGCGTTTGATATAACCTTCCTGAATGAGGAACGGCTCGTAAACTTCCTCGATGGTGTCGGCTTCCTCGCCGCAAGCCGTAGCAATGGTAGATAAGCCCACCGGCCCGCCTTTGAACTTCTGAATAATGGTGCTGAGAATGCGGTTGTCCATTTCGTCCAGGCCGTTTTGGTCCACGTCCAATGCTTGTAATGCCATTTCGGCAATGGCTACGGTAATGCGCCCATTACCTTTCACCTGGGCAAAATCGCGGGTCCTTCTCAGCAAATTATTGGCAATACGCGGCGTACCGCGGCTCCGGCGGGCTATTTCGAATGCCGCGTCTTCTTCCAGCGGCGTTCCAAGGATGGAGGCAGAGCGTTTCAGAATGGACGACAGCAACTGCGCATCATAATATTCCAGCCGCGCATTGATCCCGAACCTCGCGCGCAAGGGCGATGTGAGCATACCCGCCCGCGTAGTGGCGCCGATAAGCGTGAACGGGTTCAGGCCGATCTGGATGCTGCGGGCATTCGGGCCGCTATCGAGCATAATGTCGATTTTATAATCTTCCATCGCGGAGTAGAGGTATTCTTCGACAATGGGGTTCAAGCGGTGGATTTCGTCGATGAAAAGGACGTCGTGCTCCTGCAAATTGGTGAGTAGCCCGGCCAGGTCGCTGGGCTTGTCGAGTACCGGGCCGGAGGTGATTTTAATACCTGAGCCGAGCTCGTTGGCAATGATGTTCGACAAAGTCGTTTTGCCTAATCCCGGAGGGCCATGCAGCAGCACGTGGTCCAGAGCATCGCCGCGCTGGCGTGCGGCCTGCACGAATATTCTCAGGTTTTCAAGAATTTTGTCCTGCCCGGTAAAATCTTCAAAAGACAAAGGCCGCAAGGCACGTTCAATGTCTTTGTCGGTATTGGAAAGGTTTTCTTTATCTCCGGACAGATAATCCTGGCGCATAGTCGGTTGAATAGACGTGGAAAACCAGCCGACCGTTTCAGCGGTGGCTGGTTTGATATTGGTTAACCAAAAATAATTGTTTTAATCTGCAAAAGGAAAGCTTACCGGATCACCATCACCGCCCCGCGCTTCACGGTAGGGTTGCGTTCGGGATAATAAAGGGCTTCGTAGGAAACAACATACGGATAGCTGCCCGGCTGTACTTTCAAACCCTTGTATGTTCCGTCCCAACGCGCTTCTATGTCGGTAGTAGCGAAAATAACTTCGCCCCAACGGTTATAAATCCGCATAGAGAAGTTGGTATAGTAAGCGCCGAAAACTTCAAGGATCTCGTTGTGGCCTTCTCCGTCGGGCGTGAATGCATCTGGAATGAAGAACCGCGGCTCGCATTTATCGACCACGTCGGTAGTTTGTTCCGTCACGCAGCCCTCCTGATTCGTGGCTCGCACGGTATATTTCCCTTCCTGGTTGACGGTAACCGTCCGCGTGGTATCGCCGGAGTGCGGCCACAGGTATTGATACGGCCCTTGCCCGTTGGCATCGAGAATGACAGATTGGCCATCCGGAATACAAATGAAGTTTTCGGGTGCCAGGCCGAGGATTGGCGAAGGCAGCTCGCCTACCTGAATGGTGTCCGAATTGTAGCAATCGTTGCGATCTTTCACTACTACGCTATATTGCCCGGGCTGACCAATGGTCACTTCACGGGTGTCTTCCCCTGTGCTCCATTTGTATTCGATCCAGCGGTCGCTTTGTACGCGCAGAACAATGGAGCTGTCGCGGCACAATGTCGTATCCGGGCCGATGGAGAAGGCCGGCGGCTTGCGCAATGTGATTTCGATGGTGTCTGCTGCGTAGCAATCTCCCTGCGGGCCGTTGAATGCGATGGCAATGTAGCGGCCGGTTGAAGTGGCATTATAAGTCCGTCCACGGCCTACGACGCGTCCGCGGTTGATCCACGCATACACTTCCGCATTCACTTTCATATCCAGCGGCACATAGGCCCCGCAAGTGTCCTTATCGGGTCCTAGGTCGATGTTGGCTGGCGTTTCGTAAATGGTGATCTCCCGCACGATCGTCGTGTCGGCACATTTGTTGGTAGCGCGCATGGCTACCATGTACTTGCCGGGCTGGGTGTAAGTGTACGTCGCGGTCGTCGTTTTGGAAGGAGCTGTAAACGACCCATTACCGAGGAAGTCCCACGAGTAGCTATCTTCTATCGGATCACACATAGGGCTGGCCTGGAACTGCGTGGGTTCATTCGTACAAAATCCGTCGGCCTCAAATCCAGGCCCGGAGGATTCCTGCGTGAAGTCCTGCACCATGTTCGGTAGCCCAAGCTGGCTCTTTTTACCGCCCAGATTGGCTCCGTCGCGCTCGTAGTCGACGCCTGTTAATGAGTTTCCTTCCGGCTCGCCGATCGTTGCCAGGTACTCGCTGCCCTCGATGGCCATGTAAATACGGCCATCCGGCCCGAACTGCAATGCGCCGTATTTCTGGGTGGCGGAACTGTCGATGGTAATGGCCGTTTCTATGACCAGACTATCGGGCAATGAGAGGTCGTATTGTTTCAAAAGGGAGTTTGTACCGTTCTCGCTCTGAAACGAAATGTACATTTTTTCGCCACTCGGGGAGAATTCGATCCCGTAGGCAATGGGCGGCGCGGGGCCGAGGTCCATCGTTTTTTTGTAGGTCAACGTGCCCGTGGAGTCGTTGAAACTAAACAGCTCCACATAATTGCGTGCCGGGCCGGGAATT
Organism: Dyadobacter fermentans DSM 18053; assembly: GCF_000023125.1. Taxonomy (NCBI): domain Bacteria; kingdom Pseudomonadati; phylum Bacteroidota; class Cytophagia; order Cytophagales; family Spirosomataceae; genus Dyadobacter; species Dyadobacter fermentans. Next base: position 4,489,764 of record NC_013037.1, on the reverse strand, counting down.
ACCACAGCCAGTTGGCGCTCGCCTGTGGTGCTATCCGGCGACGAGAATTTCATGTAGCCCTCGGCTTTATTCGTGCTATCGTGCGCCATGCCCAGCTCGGGTGCGCTTACTTCGACGAGCCCGCCCGTAGTAGCATGGAAAATGCGGAATTTATTGGTGCCGTAATCGTGCGAAACAACCCAGTAAGTGCTGTCTCGGTCGTTGCGGACGGAGGCAATGCGTTCGGTGGTAGGTTGTTGGAGCGTTGTGTTTTGCTCAATAATCTGGCCTAACCCATTGTTCCGGCGCATATCGACTACGCTTACCGTCAACAGCTTTTCTCCATTAATGTCGGTGGTAGTGAATACATTATATAAATACTCGCAGCCGCGGCAGGTGGGCTGGGGCACAATGAGCACCGATTGCGTGGAATTCGGGCTGCCTTTCATCGGCGCGCACGGCCCGAACGTGCACGTCATTTCATCCCCGTTCTTGTTCCAGACCTTGATGCCGTCCGAATAGAAAAGCAACTGGCCCTTGGAATTGGCAATGGACGAGGTCCCCTCGGGTGTATTCAGCTTCCCATCCGTCAATGGTGTGGGGGGAGTATTGGAAAAATCCAGGCCCGCATTTCCTCCGAAATACCACTTGGAACCTTCCTGCGCCTGTGGCTCCATACAGATCTTGACATTGATCCGATTCTGGATTTTACAGCCATTGGGCATAATCACCTCGACCGAATAACAGCCTGAACTGTCGACCCTTAATGTCTGAGTAGTATCGCCTTTGGGGTACCAGATATATTTGGCGCCGCTTGGCGCTCCGCTGGGATAAGGATCGAGGATCAGCGTGTCGCCTTTACAAATGGTGGTATCGATTTTCCATTCCTGAAATTCGGGAGGGAGCTCGCCGATTTGTACGGGCTGTGAAACTGTCTCAGTTGCCCCGCTTTTGAGCGTTCTTACCAGGGTGACCGTGTAAGTACCGGGCGCCATGTAGGAATGTTGCGGATTTCGCCTGGTGTCCGTCGCGCTTCCGTCCCCAAAATTCCATCGCCAGGCGACAGCGTCAATAACGGGGTCCCGGAATGAAGTTGAGTCGGCTTCGCAATCTGGATTCTGCATGCATTGCCCTTTCACCTCAAAGGGCGTTGCTGCGTCCGCAAATGTCGCGGCGAGCATGAGCAGGCAGAGGACATAAAAAAATCGGTGGTATCTATTATAAAATCGCCCCATGTTTCGTTACTTGTTCAAACACCCCTAGCCGTCTCATAAAATATTCAGATTACCCGACATTACTAACGAAAATAAAATGTTAAAATTTTGTGCGGTAATGTCGTAAAAACCACTCTAATTTGAATATTAATACGCAATTTGAGGATATTTTGTGAAATTAATCAGGTAATTTTTTTGAGCCCGGAGCGGGGCCGTTTTTCAGGAAGCGGCAAGCCTATATATCTATGATCAAGCGTTTACTTCCTCTCTTCATACTGACACTGCTTTGCCTGAAAGGTTGGAGCCAGGATCCGCAATTTTCGCAGTTCTATGCCAACCCGTTATACCTGAACCCGGCATTGGCCGGTGGGGCGCTTGCACCGCGTGCAACCATCAATTACCGTAACCAATGGCCTTCACTGTCGGCCAACTTCGTGACCACCTCGTTTGGCGCCGACGTCTTCTTGCCAAATGTTAACAGCGGCGTGGGGGTGCTGGTAACAATGGACAGCCAAGGCCTTGGAAACCTGAAATCGACCGAGGCAGCATTGCAATATTCCTACCAGATCCAGTTCAATGAATTGACTTCGCTCCGCCTGGGTATCCAGGGCGGTATCGCCTCGCGGACGCTCGATTACTTCGGGCTTACATTCGGAGATCAGTATAACAATGGCGGGTTAACCGGCGGGCCTTCCGATGATCCGTTTGCACAAGGCGGCCCCAATGTATTTTATGCCGACTTCGCCGCGGGCGCCATGCTGTATTCGGATTGGTACTGGGCTGGAATTTCGGCACACCACCTCAACCGCCCCGATCAGGCATTCTCGGGCCTGACCCAGGCACGGCTGCCGGTAAAAGCCAGCTTGCAGGCCGGTTTGCGCATTCCATTTGCAGGATACACATTCCTGGGCGACGAAATCGATAAGGAAAAGACCATTTCGCCGGCCATTATGTACAAAAAACAAGGCAAATACGACCAGTTCGATGCCGGTATGTACGTGACCATCGAGCCATTGGTGGTGGGTGCTTGGTACCGCGGGATTCCTTTCAAAAAATACGAACAGAATATCAATAATCACGAATCGCTGATATTCCTGGCCGGTTTCCGTCAGGACAAATTTTCGATCGGTTACAGCTATGATCTCACCATTTCTACTTTGGGTGCAGGCAGCGGCGGCGCCCATGAGATTTCGCTCTCCTATGTATTCGCTCCGCTGGAATCCAAGCCGAAGCGCCCGAAGACACGGAAACGCCAGCTTTCCTGCCCGAAATTTTGACACGCTTTGAAAAAAATGAGTTGAAAAGTGCTTAGGGTAAACTGAGACGGTAAAAGTCTTTTCCGGTGGTTAATCACTATCAAAAATCTTTTACAGAGTATGTCTAATTACCGAAACCTGAATTTACTTTTCACCTTTTTGCTACTGATGGTTGCATTGAGCACAGTAGCAGCTCCTCCCAAGCGGGAATTTTACGAAATCAAAATCTATCACCTCAAAAATGCCGATCAGGAAGCGCGCGTAGAAGCATTCCTGAAAGACGCCTACGTTCCTGCCGCCCACCGCGCGGGAATCAAAAATGTGGGGGTATTTAAGCCGGTGAAGACCGATACAATGGCCGGAAAGCTGATTTACGTGCTTACGCCTTTGAAATCGCTCGACCAGCTGCTTACACTGCCCAAAACGCTGGACAAAGATGCGGCCTACACTTCGGCGGGGAAGGATTACATTGATGCCAACTACAAAAATGCCCCCTACGCCCGTTTTGAGTCGATTATCCTGCAAGCATTTACTGATGCTCCCGTGCTTACGAAGCCAGCGCTGACCGGCCCAAAAAGCGAGCGCGTGTACGAGTTGCGCAGCTACGAAGGCCACACGGAAAAAATTTACCAGAATAAGGTGAAGATGTTCAATGCGGGCGGAGAAGTTCCGTTGTTCAAGCGCCTGGGTTTCAATGCGGTGTTTTACGGAGAGGTGATCGCCGGCAGCCACATGCCCAACCTGATGTACATGACTACTTTCGACAACAAGGCTTCGCGTGACGCGCACTGGAAATCTTTCAGCGAGGATGCGGAATGGAACAAGCTGAAAGTAAATCCGGAGTATCAGAACAACGTTTCAAAAAACACGAGCTTCTATTTGTATCCCACCGAATATTCGGATATATAGCATCCGAAACGGTTCCAATCATTTTGAAATGATGAATCAGGGCAAGCGCCGTTTCAGGGCAGCCCGGTTCATCATTTTTTGTTTAAAACCTGACATTATGAAAGCCGCTATTTTAAAAAACCTTCATGAGCCGCTGGTGATTGAAGACACGCAGAAGCCCAATCCGGGCCCGGGTGAGGCGCTTGTTGAGCTTAAAGCCGCGTCGCTCAACCACCGCGACGTTTGGATACAAAAAGGACTTTACCCGCGCATTACCACGCCCATTATCCCCGGTTCGGACGGTGCGGGAATTGTGACGGAGGTGGGTGATGGTGTAGCCAAAAGCTGGATCGGCAAGGAAGTGATCATTAACCCGTCGCAAAACTGGGGCGATAATCCTGATTTTTACAGCGAAGACCATAAAATCCTCGGCCTGCCAGATAATGGGACATTTGCGGGATACGTCAAAACCGAAGCAAAATACCTGGCCGAAAAACCTGCGCATTTGTCGTTCGAAGAAGCGGCTGCATTGCCGATGGGCGGGCTCACGGCCTGGCGGTCGCTCATAACGCGTGCCCGGTTCCGTGCGGGCGACCGTGTGCTCGTAACGGGTGCGGGGGGCGGTGTGGCATTGTTTGTGATCCAGTTTGCGATCTCCTCCGGTGCGGAAGTGTGGGTAACCTCCGGCTCTGATCAGAAAATCCAGCGGGCAATTGAAATGGGTGCCAAAGGCGGCATTAATTATAAAAACCCGACCTGGTTCCGAGACTTGCTCGTGAAAGCGCGCGGACCGAAGACGGGTTACTTCAATGTGATTATCGACAGCGCGGGAGGCCCCGGTTTTGCCAAACTGATCGACATTGCGGCACCGGGTGCGCGCATTTGCTTCTATGGCGGAGGCACGGGCAACATTACTGACATTGTACCTGCGAAAGTGTTTTTCAAACAGCTCAACATATACGGCAGCACGATGGGCACCGAGCAGGAGTTTGCGGAAATGGTGCAGTTTATCGGCGAAAAGCAAATCGTACCGATTATAGACAAGGTGTTTCCGCTGGAAGAAGCCGAGCAGGCGCTGCGCTACATGGATTCGGGCCAGCAGTTTGGCAAGATCGTGCTTTCGATCTGACGCTATTTGCGCGCTGCCTCAATGGCTGCGCGAACGCTCCCGTGCTCGTCGAGCAGTGATTGCGCCTCTTCGGCCGGGATATTCAGCTCATCAATGATCATGTGCAACGCCCTGTTGACCAGTTTTTCATTGGTGAGCTGCATATCCACCATTTTATTCCCCTTCACCTTCCCGAGGCGGATCATGAGCGAAGTTGAAATCATATTCAAAGCCAGTTTTTGAGCCGTTCCGGACTTCATCCGGGTGCTTCCCGTCAAAAATTCCGGTCCTACGACTATTTCAACGGGATATTCGGCCGCTTTGGCAACGGCAGAACCGTCATTGCACACCACGCAGCCGGTGAGCAGACCTGCATGGCGGGCTTCGTTCAAACCACCGATCACGTAGGGCGTGCGGCCGGACGCTGCTATTCCTATTAATGTATCATTTGCATTGGGCATGTAGGCCGCGAGGTCCACCCAGGCCTGGCTCCAGTCGTCTTCCGCATTTTCAACCGCTTTGCGAATGGCTGTATCACCGCCGGCTATGATGCCTACCACCAGATCAAACGGCACGCCGAATGTCGGCGGGCATTCCGAAGCGTCCACGACGCCCAATCTACCGCTCGTTCCTGCGCCGATATAAAACAGGCGGCCGCCGTTTTTCATCCTGGGAACGATTTGCTCTACCAATGCTTCGATCTGCGGAATGGCTTTTTCAACGGCCTGAGGCACGGTTTGATCCTCACGGTTGATAGAGGTCAGTATCTCGTGGACACTCATTTTTTCGAGGTCATTATAGTTCGAAGACGATTCGGTAGTCATCATGATGGTTCGCGCTTTTTGGAAACCAAAAATAAATAAATCTTTTCCGATAACGATCCTGCACCGGCAGGAAATTTGGTATTTATCGTAGAATTATAACAAAAAATGCTTTGAATGTTTGGAAAATAAAAAGATTGGCTTCTAATTTGTAACACCAAGTCAGAATTAGCGAAATTTCGCTGGACTTAAATGTTACGCTAAAATGAAATTGATCATCATCGTCCCGGTACTAATTATCGTCACGCCACAAGCGTGAGTGGGATGATAGCACATAACTGGCACCTCACTCACCCAACCGAGTGGGGTGTTTTTATTTTAAATACAATCATTCACCAATGGCGACAGAATTAAACAGATTTTCGAAGACCCTTACCCAGGAAGTAACCAATCCCGCCGCACAGGCCATGCTTTATGGAATTGGTTTGAAAGAAGAAGACTTTGTGAAACCCCAGATCGGGATTGCCAGCACAGGATATGAAGGTAACCCGTGCAACATGCACCTGAACGGCCTTTCGGTGTATGTGAAACAGGGTGTGACAGCGAATGATATGGTGGGTCTGATCTTCAACACGATCGGCGTGTCGGACGGGATGACCAACGGTAACGACGGAATGCGCTATTCGCTGCCAAGCCGCGACATTATCGCTGATTCGATCGAAACGGTGGTGGCTGCGCAATGGTACGATGGTGTGATTGCGGTGGTGGGTTGTGATAAAAACATGCCGGGAGCCATTATGGCGATGGCGCGCCTGGACCGTCCGGCGATTATGGTGTATGGCGGAACGATCCGCTCGGGGCATTATAAAGGACAAAAGCTCGACATCGTGTCGGCATTTGAAGCGCTGGGCAAGAAGTTTGCCAACAATATTTCTGATGAAGATTATAAAGGTGTAATTCAAAATTCGATCCCCGGCCAGGGTGCCTGCGGCGGTATGTATACTGCTAATACGATGGCTTCCTCGATCGAAGCAATGGGATTGAGCCTGCCGTTCAGCAGCTCTTACCCGGCTACGCACGAAGGCAAGCAGGAAGAATGCAAAAAAATCGGCGCGGCAATGAAGAAATTGCTCGAACTGAACATTACACCGAAAGATATTATTACCAAAAAATCACTGGAAAACGCATTGACTGTCGTAATGGCGCTCGGCGGCTCTACCAACGCGGCATTGCACTACCTGGCGATCGCACGCGCGGCGGGTATTCCATTGACTTTGGACGACATTCAGGCTATTTCCGACCGCACGCCGTTTATCGCCGATTTGAAACCTAGCGGTAAATACTTCATGGAGGATATCCTGGAAATCGGCGGTGTTCCTGCGGTAACCAAGTATTTGTATTCCGTAGGTTTGATCCACGGAGATTGCATTACGGTAACAGGTAAAACAGTGGCTGAAAACCTTGCCGAGGCTCCTGACTTGAATTTTGAAACACAGAAAATGGTGTTCCCGATCGAAACACCGATCAAGAAGACCGGCCACATTCAGGTGCTTTACGGTAACCTGGCTCCCCAGGGTGCGGTTGCGAAAATCACCGGTAAGGAAGGTCTGACGTTCGACGGCGAAGCGAAAGTGTGCGAGCACGAATCGGAGATCATCGATATGCTGGCCAAAGGCGAAATCAAAGCCGGCCACGTGGTGGTGATCCGCAATGCAGGTCCGAAAGGTGGTCCGGGCATGTCGGAAATGCTGAAACCAACCTCTGCCGTAATGGGTGCAGGATTGGGCGACAAGATCGCGTTGATCACCGACGGTCGTTTCTCGGGCGGCACGCACGGCTTCGTGGTAGGTCACATCACCCCGGAAGCATTCGACGGCGGCCCTATCGCATTGGTAAAAGACGGCGACCGCATTAGCATCGACGCCAACACCCGCGTACTGACCCTGCACATTTCCGACGAAGAAATGGCAGCCCGCAAAGCCGCCTGGGTACAACCCGCGCCACGCTTTACAAAAGGAATGCTGGGAAGATATATCAGAACCGTGAAGTCGGCCAGCGAAGGCTGCGTGACGGACGAAGCGTAAAAACGAATCATTATGTCGGAAGGGAAATTCAAATTGGATAGAACAGCCTTCCATGCCGGGACGCATTCGGAGACTGAAAAGTACTATGCGAAAAGCCAGCCGAAAACTTTGAAAGAAAGGTTGGAAGCAGCGCATTATCTGAACAGCATTGCATTTCAGTTTGACTTGCAAAACCCGCCCAGAATGGACAGAAGTGTTTTTTCAATGCGAAAACACCCGATGTAATGGGAAATATTTTCAATGATGATTTTCAGGATTTTTTGAAATCATTCAACGAATGTGACGTAGAATATATCCTTGTCGGCGGCTATTCCGTGATCCTGCATGGCTATTCGAGGACAACCGGCGACATGGATATTTGGGTAAGAAAGACAAAGGGAAACTATCAGAAAATCGCGAACGCGTTCGAGCAATTTGGGATGCCGCTATTTGATATGACCGAAGAGAATTTCCTTTCAAACCCGGCATTTGATGTTTTCACATTTGGCCGCGTTCCGGTTTCGATCGATCTGATCACGAAATTGAAAGGGCTGGAATTTGATAAAGCGTATCAAAATGCTGCTGACTATGTTGTGGAAGGCTTAAAAATTAGATTAATACACTACAAAGATCTGATTAAGGCCAAAAAGGCAGCAGGCAGGCCGAGGGACATCAATGATATTGAAAATCTTGAAAATTCATCCGACTAAACAATACAGAGGTCATGGGATTTAATGAAAATCAAACTGCAACAATTCAGGCCGCGGAACCGGTGGTTTCGGTGGCCAAGCCGGAGCTGATCAATGGCTCGCATGCGGTCATCCAGTCGCTGATCGCCGAGGGGGTGAAGACCATCTTCGGGTATCCGGGCGGGGCGATTATGCCGGTGTACGATGCGATCTATGACTATCAGGACCAGATCGATCACATTCTCGTGCGCCACGAGCAAGGCGCTGCCCACGCAGCCGAAGGGTTTGCCCGCATTTCGGGTGAAGTTGGCGTGTGTCTGGTTACTTCCGGGCCGGGTGCTACCAACCTCGTGACAGGCATCGCCGACGCGATCATCGACTCTACGCCGATGGTCTGCATTATCGGTCAGGTGGCGTCGCATTTGCTGGGTACCGACGCGTTCCAGGAGACCGACGTGATGGGCATCACCATCCCGATCACCAAATGGAATTACCAGATTACCAATGCGGATGAGATCCCTGAAATCATTGCAAAGGCATTCTACATCGCGAAATCAGGTCGTCCGGGGCCGGTGCTCATCGATATTACGAAAGATGCGCAGCAGAAGCTGATGACGAAGCCTTTCGTACATAAGAAAACAGAAACTTTGCTGAGCTACCACCCGCGTGTTGCACCAAAAGAGGAGCAATTGGCGGCGGCGGCAAAGCTGATCAACCAGGCGAAACGCCCGTTCCTGTTCGTCGGTCATGGCGTGCAGATCTCAGGCGCGGAGCAGGAATTAATCCAGTTCATTGAAAAAACCGACATTCCGGCGGCTTCCACATTGCTGGGGCTCTCCTCGGTGTCGGTAGACCATCCTAACTACGTGGGCTGGCTGGGCATGCACGGTAACTACGGTACCAATGTGCTCACCAACCAATGCGATCTCATTATCGCCGTCGGAATGCGTTTCGACGACCGCGTAACGGGCGATTTGAGCCGCTATGCGAAACAGGCGAAAGTTGTCCACATTGAAATCGACCCGGCGGAAATCGATAAGATCGTGAAAGCCGACGCGCCGGTGGTGGGCGATGCCAAAAAAGCATTGGAGTTGCTGCTTCCATTGGTTAATGAGAATAATCACGAAGCCTGGAAAGCGGAATTCAAGAAGTACGACGCGATCGAGGACGAGAAAATCACCCAGCCGGAACTGGCCCCGACCACGGAGAAGATCAAAATGGCCGAAGTAATCCGCACCCTTTCGGACAAAACCAAAGGCGAAGCGGTGATCGTGGCCGACGTGGGCCAGCACCAGATGATGACGGCGCGCTATTACCAGTTCAAAAAACCAAGCTCTTTCATTACATCGGGCGGTTTGGGAACAATGGGCTACGCGCTGCCCGCCTCATTCGGAGCGAAAGTAGGCGCACCCGACCGCGAGGTGGTGGCGATGATCGGCGACGGTTGCTTCCAGATGACCATCCAGGAGCTGGGAACGATCGCGCAGAGCGGCCTGCCGGTGAAGATTATCATTTTGAATAACAACTTCCTCGGAATGGTGCGCCAGTGGCAACAGCTTTTCCACCAGAAACGCTACTCGTTCGTGGAGCTGCAAAACCCTGATTTTATCACCATTGCGAAAGGTTTCGGCATCAATGGCCACACCTGCTCGAAACGCGAGGACCTGCACGCGTCGCTGGACACCATGCTGGCGTCGGACAAGCCTTACCTGCTGGAAGTAATTGTTGAGAAAGAAGAAAACGTGTTCCCGATGGTGCCGACGGGCGCTTGCGTAGCCGATATCCGTTTGGAATAATATAAAAGAGGAAGAATCATGACATCATACACCATTTGTGTTTTCACCGAGAACTCCATTGGTATTCTCAACAAAATCACGACGATTTTCACGCGGAGAAGGATCAATATCGAGAGCCTGACTGTTTCGGAAACCGAGCGTAAGGGTATTTCCCGCTTCACGATCGTCATTCGAAGCGAGTCGCGCGAGGCAGTAGAGAAGCTGGTCCGCCAGATCCGGAAGATCATCGAAGTGCTCGCTGTTTTCGGATATCTCAATGAGGACATTGCTTACAATGAGATCGCATTGTTCAAGGTTTCGACGCCGATCGGCGCCAAACCGCTCGATATCGAGACCATTAACAAGACTTACAAAGCGTGGGTCGTGTACTGGCACCTCACGTATGTGATCATCCAGAAGACGGGTACCGAGGAAGAGATCTTTGAATTTTTCGACTATATCAAACCGCACGAAATCCTCGAATTCGTTCGCTCGGGACGTGTGGCGGTGAGCAAATCGCCTCAGACACTGGTAGATTATCTGCCGGAAGCCGAGTGGGAGTATTACCAATAGTCTTTAAAGTTTTAGTAGTATTGTTTTTTAATTCGTAGTAAATCAATAATCCAATCAATAATCAATGGCAAAATTAAATTTCGGCGGGGTCGAAGAAGAAGTAGTAACCCGTGAAGAATTTCCACTTGAAAAAGCACGTGAAGTACTTTCTACTGAAACTATCGCTGTAATTGGTTACGGCGTACAAGGCCCAGGCCAAAGCTTGAACATGCGTGACAACGGTTTCAATGTAATCGTTGGTCAGCGTAAAGGTGGTAAGTCTTGGGACAAAGCCGTTGCTGACGGATGGGTACCAGGCGAAACCCTTTTCGACATCGAAGAGGCGCTTGCAAAAGGAACCATCATTTGCTACTTGCTTTCTGACGCTGCTCAGATCGAACTTTGGCCAACTGTTAAAAAACACCTTACTGCTGGAAAATCACTGTATTTCTCACACGGTTTCGGTGTAACTTATAAAGATCAGACTGGCATCGTTCCTCCTGCTGACGTGGACGTGTACCTGGTTGCTCCAAAAGGATCGGGAACATCACTTCGCCGCCTGTTCGTAGAAGGAAAAGGCTTGAACTCTTCTTTCGCGGTATTCCAGGATGCTACCGGCAAAGCGCGTGAAAAATGTATCGCAATGGGTATCGGTGTAGGTTCAGGTTACCTGTTCGAAACTGATTTCTACCGTGAAGTAACGTCTGACCTTACCGGCGAGCGCGGTACTTTGATGGGTGCTATCCAGGGTATTTTCGCGGCACAATACGAAGTGTTGCGTTCAAACGGCCACACGCCGTCAGAAGCATTCAACGAAACAGTTGAAGAATTGACCCAATCGCTGATGCCATTGGTGGCTGAAAACGGTATGGACTGGATGTATGCTAACTGCTCTACGACTGCTCAGCGCGGTGCTTTGGACTGGTGGAAACCTTTCCGTGACGCTACCAAGCCTGTTTTCGAGCAATTGTACAACTCTGTAAAATCAGGCGAGCAAGCTACGATCTCCATCACCCGCAACTCGCAGCCTGACTACCGCGTGAAGCTGGAAGAAGAACTGGCTGAGCTGCGTGAATCAGAAATGTGGCAAGCTGGCTCTACGGTACGTGGTCTGCGTCCGGAGCGTAACTAATATCGATTACCTGATGCATTCCGGAGGTCAAAGCCCGGAATGCACACCAAAATACAGGGCTTTACGATTTTCGTAAAGCTCTTTTCATTGAATCCTATGAGCACTGCCCATCCACTTCCGACTCTCGATAACATCTTCCTCGCCGCCGAGCGCCTGCGCGGGGTGATCAACCACACACCGATATTTTATAATGCACACCTTTCGGAGCAGTACGGGGCCAATGTTTATCTCAAAAGAGAGGACCTCCAAACCGTCCGCTCCTACAAAATCCGCGGAGCCTATAACAAGATGGCCAGCCTCACGCCCGAAGCCCTCGCGGGCTGGATCGTGTGTGCGAGTGCGGGCAACCACGCGCAGGGCGTAGCGTACGCATGCCGCAAAATGCAGGTGAAAGGCGCGATTTTCATGCCTACCACTACGCCGGCGCAAAAAGTAAAGCAAGTGCGGCTTTTCGGCCAGGAATGGATTGAAATCCATTTGGTAGGGGACACTTATGACGATGCTTACCATGCTTCGATGGCTTACCGCGACAGCACGAATGCGGTTTTTGTGCATCCATTTGATGATTTGCAGGTGATAGAAGGGCAGGGGACCGTAGGGCTGGAAATTTTCAAAGATGCAGATTTTAAAATCGACTATCTGCTGATGGCCATTGGCGGAGGCGGATTAGCATCCGGCATCTCCACTGTTTTCAAACAGCTTTCGCCCAAAACCCAGCTCATCGGCGTGGAGCCGGAAGGTTCGCCTACGATGCACAAGTCCATCCAGGAAGGGCACGTGGTGACGCTGGATAACATCGACAAATTCGTCGACGGCGCGGCGGTAAGGCGGGCGGGGGACCTTACATTTGATATTTGCAGCAAAAGCCTGAATCAAATACTTCTCGTGCCGGAAGGCAAAGTCTGCTCCTCCATTTTGCAGCTTTACAATGAAGAAGCGATCGTGGCCGAGCCGGCGGGCGCCTTAACGGTATCTGCATTGGATTTAATTCGGGAAGATATCAAGGGGAAAAACGTAGTTGTACTCATCAGCGGCGGGAATAACGACATTACCCGCACGGAGGAAATCAAGGAACGTTCATTGCTCTACGAAGGTTTGAAGCATTACTTCATCATCCGCTTCCCGCAACGCTCCGGCGCATTCCGGGAGTTTTTGAATGTGCTCGGTCCGAATGACGACATTGCGCGTTTTGAATACGTGAAAAAGACGAACCGCGAGCAGGGACCGGCATTGGTCGGCATCGAGCTGAAAAGCCGCGAGGACTTCGCGCCTTTGATCGAGCGAATGGATGCGAACCGGGTGGTTTATGAGTATCTGAATGATCAGCCGGATTTGTTTCAGTTTATGGTTTAAATAGTCTGATAGACAATGCTCCGCGTACCATCCGACATCAGCTCCCAGGAATTTGAGTCCCTGAAAATTCAGGATATGACCTTTGTGGCGTATCGGAATGAGGTGTATCCTTCTAAATATGATGTGTTTTTTGAAGAGCATGCGGTGATTGTGGTACTGGAAGGTGAGAAGAAATTTACCAGTCCTACGCAGGAGGTGCATGTGGAAAAAGGGGATATTCTGTTCATTCAGCGGGGTTTTTACTTAATGTCGGAATCCATTCATGAGGCGTACAAGAGTCTGGTGTTCTTCTTTGATGAAAAGCTGCTGAAAGAATTTGTAGGACTGCACCCGGAGCTTTTCGATGCGCAAAACGATACGGATACCGTCGAATATCCGATTCTGCTGTTGAAGTCGGATGATAATTTTGAAAAGTTCATACAGTCGGTTTTCCCCTATTTCCGCTCGCGGACGGAGTTGAAAAACCACTTTCTTCGTTTGAAATTTCAGGAACTATTGCTGCATTTGATGGAGCTGGATAATTCCAGCCAGCTGCGGGGGATTTTGTATAGCTTGTATAAAGGCGAGAAAGTAGACCTTTCGTTTTTAATGAACAGCTACTACTTGAAGCCGTTGACATTGAATGAGCTGGCGCGGCTTTCGGGGCGTTCGCTTTCTGCATTCAAAAGAGATTTTCAGGATGAGTTCAATACTTCGCCGGCATTGTGGCTGAAAAACAAGCGATTGGATTATGCGGATTTCTTATTGAGGAATAGTACTAAAAATGTTTCAGAGATCAGTACGGAGATCGGTTACGAGAGCGTTTCGCATTTTATCAAGACTTACAAAGAGAAGTACGGGACGACGCCGAAGCGGCAGGGATGAGCATTTGAACAAAATGATGCAATGGTATGGACTTACCCGAACATGTACTGAGAGGAATTGAAACTGGCAGAAAAGAGATTGCTTCCGGCCGTTTCATGACATTGGATGAGTTCAGAAAGCGAATAAGCGGTATCGATGAGCAGCCGACCCGTGTGCTAGACGCACTGAGAAAATCAAAGGAAAGTCTATTTTCGCGCTATCCGCTCAATTCAATGGCACTTTTCGGCTCCTACGCGCGGAATGAGGCTCGATTTGATAGCGATGTCGATATTATTGTCGAATTCTCTGAACCGGTTGGCTTTGAATTCGTCGACCTGATGATTGAGCTGGAAGAAATTTTGGGACGTAAAGTTGATCTCGTGAGCCGGCGTGGAGTTAGGCCAGAGTTGCTACCAATAATCGAAAGAGATGAAATTTATATTTAGGACTCCAAATAAAGATTTCCGCTCAAACCATACCCCCAAACCAAAATCACTATTTTTTGACCCATTACCGTTATACATATTCGTTTAATTATGCGGTAATTTGTAATGTCGGTTCTCCTTTTGAGAAAGGCGTTGATTATCAGCTCTTTCTTGGAAGCCTGAACGACGAGGCGAAATTCTAATTTTAATCAAAATGAGTAATCAAGCGAGTACCCTTTTCGACAAAGTGTGGGATGCCCACGTTGTCCGTAAAATCGAGGACGGTCCGGATGTGTTCTTCATCGACCGCCATTTTATCCACGAAGTAACGAGCCCCGTTGCATTCCTTGGACTCGAAACCAGAGGCATTGGCGTGATGTACCCTGAGCGCACTTTCGCAACGGCCGATCACAATACCCCGACCATTAACCAGCACCTTCCGGTTCAGGACCCGCTTTCGGCGAACCAGCTGAAAGCCCTCGAAGCAAATGCTGCCAAATACGGCATTTCACACTGGGGATTGGGCCATGCCCGCAATGGTATTGTGCACGTGGTTGGACCAGAAAACGGTATTACGCTGCCCGGTATGACCATCGTTTGCGGTGACTCACACACTTCCACCCACGGTGCTTTCGGTGCGATCGCGTTCGGTATCGGTACTTCTGAGGTGGAAATGGTGCTTTCGTCGCAATGCATTATGCAGCCTAAGCCGAAGAAAATGCGTGTGAACGTGAATGGGCAACTGGGCAAAGGGGTTACTCCGAAAGACGTAACGCTTTATATCATTTCGAAACTGACTACTGCCGGCGCAACGGGCTATTTCGTTGAATATGCGGGAGATGTGTTCGAAAATATGTCAATGGAAGGCCGTATGACCGTCTGCAACATGAGCATCGAAATGGGTGCGCGCGGCGGTATGATCGCTCCTGACGAAACAACTTTTGCCTACATCAACGGCCGCGAGCAAGCTCCGAAAGGCGAGAAGTGGGACAAAGCATTGGCTTACTGGAAAACGCTCAAAACGGACGAAGGCGCTACTTTCGACAAAGAATACAACTTCGACGCAGCCGACATCGAACCGATGATCACTTACGGTACGAACCCCGGAATGGGCCAGGGCATCACCCGCGCGATCCCTACGTCGGATCAGGTGGAAGGCGGTAAGGCTACTTACGACAAGTCGCTGAACTACATGGGCTTCCATGAAAATGAGAACATGATCGGCAAGCCTATCGACTACGTGTTCATCGGTAGCTGCACCAATGGCCGTATCGAAGACTTCCGCGCATTCGCATCCATCGTAAAAGGTCGCAAAAAGGCTGATAATGTAACGGCATGGATCGTTCCGGGTTCGCACATTGTAGAAGCGCAAATTAAAGAAGAAGGTATCCTCGACATCCTGACCGACGCTGGTTTCGAACTCCGTCAGCCAGGCTGCTCCGCTTGTCTCGCGATGAACGACGACAAGATCCCTGCCGGCAAATATGCGGTAAGTACCTCAAACCGTAACTTCGAAGGTCGCCAGGGACCAGGCGCACGTACGTTGCTCGCTAGCCCGCTCGTAGCAGCTGCGGCTGCCGTTACCGGCGTTGTTACGGACCCGCGGACGTTACTTTGATGTACTTCGGCTGTCGGCTATCGGCAGTCGGACTTTTAATCTTGCACACTATAATGAGGGATTTTAGGAAGTATGGGGTTTGGGAACAGAGCCATAAGCTTGTTCTTGAACTTTACAGATTGACCAAAGGCTTTCCGGCAGACGAGAAGTTTGGTATCGTTTCACAGATACGCCGGGCGGCTGTTTCTGTTGCAACGAACATCTGTGAGGGATGCGGAAAAGCCAGTGAAAGAGATTTTGCTAGATTCCTTGGAATCTCTTTCGGTTCTTGTCAAGAAGTGGAATATCTGACCTTGCTTTCAAAAGATCTCGGATTTTTGGATGGCCATTCTTACGACTTAGTTCAGTTCGAAATCACATCCATTAAAAAGCAACTATATCATTTGATTAAAAAACTAAACGCTGAAAGTTAAGGAAAAGGCCTGGCGAAAAGCCGACAGCCGAAAGCCGACAGCCGACAGCCAATAAACAATGGCTTACGATAAATTCACCATACTGAAAAGCTCGGCAGTACCTTTGCCGATCGAAAATGTCGATACCGACCAGATCATCCCGGCGCGCTTCCTGAAAGCGACCAAGCGCGAAGGATTTGGCGACAACCTCTTCCGCGACTGGCGCTTCAACGGCGACGATACGCCGAAGCAGGATTTCGTATTGAACAACCCTATTTACTCCGGCAAAATCCTCGTAGGAGGCCATAACTTCGGCAGCGGTTCGAGCCGCGAGCACGCTGCGTGGGCGATCTACGACTACGGTTTCCGCTGCGTAGTTTCCAGCTTCTTTGCAGATATTTTCAAAGGTAACTCATTGAATATTGGTATCTTGCCGGTGCAGGTGAGCCCTGAGTTTTTGAACAAAATCTTCGAAGCCATCGAGGCTGATCCTAATGCAGAGCTCGAAGTGAACCTGCCAGATCAGAAAATCACGATCCTCGCAACCGGCGAAAGTGAATCCTTCGACATCAATGGTTATAAAAAGCATAACCTGACAAACGGCTTCGACGATATCGATTATCTGCAAGCGATGAAGGGAGAGATCAAGGAATTCGAAGCAGAGAGAATATTTTAATGGCCGTCGGCTTTCGGCCATCGGCTTTCGGCTATGGGCTTTCGACTATCAGACTTCTTTGATAGCCGACAGCCGACAGCCGACAGCCGAAGTCCGACAGCCGACAGCCGACAGCCGCTTATGACTAGTCGCTACATAGAAATTATGGATACGACACTCCGCGATGGTGAACAAACCAGCGGGGTGTCGTTTTCCGCGTCCGAAAAATTGACCATCGCCCAGATCCTGTTGCAGGAAGTGAAGGTCGATCGCATTGAAGTAGCCTCGGCACGCGTGTCGGAAGGTGAGTTTCAGGCGGTGAAGAAAATCACGGACTGGGCCGGTGCGAATGGTTTTTTGGATAAAATAGAAGTACTCACGTTCGTCGACGGCGATGCGTCCATTAACTGGATGGTGCAGGCCGGCGCGAGAGTGATGAACCTCCTCACCAAAGGGTCGCTGAACCATTTGACCCACCAGCTCAAAAAATCGCCGGAAGCCCATTTCGAGGACATTCGCAATGTCGTCGAGCTCGCGGAAAAGAATGGCATTCAATGCAATGTGTACCTCGAAGATTGGAGCAACGGCATGCGCAGTTCGAAAGAATATGTGTTCCAATCGCTTGATTTTCTGAGCACTTTGCCCGTCAAGCGCATTTTGCTGCCTGATACATTGGGCATTCTCACGCCGTTTGAATCCTACACATTTATCAAGGAAATTGTTGATCGATATCCTGACCAGCATTTCGAATTTCACGGCCATAACGACTATGATCTGGGCGTTGCGAATGTTATGGAAGCGCTTCGCGCAGGCGTGCAAGGCTTGCACCTGACCGTGAACGGCATGGGCGAGCGCACCGGTAATGCGCCACTTGCGAGTACGATTGCGGTGATCAACGACCTGATGCCCGAATGCACGACGGCGGTGAATGAGAAGTCGCTGTACTCTATTAGCAAGCTCGTGGAGACTTTTTCGGGTATCCGCATTCCTGCCAACAAGCCCATTGTTGGGGAAAGTGTATTTACGCAAACTGCTGGTATTCATGCAGATGGTGATAAAAAGAACAATCTCTATTTCAGCAAGCTAATGCCTGAGCGCTTCGGTCGGCAGCGGTTGTATGCATTGGGAAAAACTTCCGGAAAGGCGAACATCGAGAACAACCTGCGCGACCTGGGTATTTCGCTCTCAGATGCCGATTTGAAAAAGGTAACGCAGCGCATTATCGAGCTCGGCGACCGCAAGGAAGTGGTGACACCGGAGGATTTGCCTTACATTATCTCGGATATTCTCGATAGCGACGCGATTGAGGAAAAGGTGGTCATCACCAATTACGTGCTCACGCATTCCAAAAACCTGAAACCTTCCGCCACATTGCAGATTTCTTTTGGTGAAGAGGTTTTTGAGGAAAATGCGCAGGGCGACGGCCAGTACGATGCGTTTATGAATGCATTGAAAAAGATTTACAAGAAAAAAGGGATCGAGCTGCCGATGCTGAGTGACTATACCGTGCGCATTCCGCCGGGCGGTAAGACCGACGCTTTGTGCGAAACGATTATTACCTGGGAGATCAACGGTAAGGAGATCAAAACGCGCGGTCTGGATTCGGACCAGACGTTTTCGGCGATCAAGGCGACGCAGAAAATGCTCAACCTGATCGGCGTTCCTGAAAGCAAGATTGAACCAATCGCTAATGCATTGTCGTAAGGCAGTGCATTAATTTGTTTTATAAATTATTGATTATCAATTACAACTCTTAATGAAAAAGCATATCCTTATCGTTCCGGGCGACGGAATCGGACAAGAAGTTACTGAGGTAGGAAAGGCAGTGTTGGTAAAAATTGCCGAGAAATTCGGTCATGAATTCACTTACGACGAGGCGTTGATGGGCCACGTCGCTATCGAAGCGACCGGTAACCCGCTTCCGGACGAAACGCTGGAAAAAATGCGCAACTCCGACGCGATCCTTTTCGGTGCCGTTGGTCACCCGAAATACGACAACGACCCGACTGCCAAAGTTCGCCCTGAACAAGGCTTGCTGAAAATGCGCAAAGAGCTGGGTTTGTATGCTAACCTCCGTCCGATCAAATTGTTCGACGAATTGCTGGGTGCATCTTCCATCCGTCCTGAAATCCTGAAAGGCTCGGATATCCTTTTCTTCCGTGAGCTGACAGGCGACATTTATTTCGGAGAAAAAGGTCGTAAAAACGACAATAATACTGCTTACGACATCGCGGAATACAGCCGTTACGAAGTGAAACGCATTGCCCGCAAGGCATTCGAAGCTGCCCGGACACGTGGCAAGCGTCTCTGCTCTGTAGATAAAGCTAATGTTTTGGAAACCAGCCGTCTGTGGCGTGAAGTGGTTCAGGCTTTGGCTCCTGAATATCCGGACATTACCGTTGAGCACCAGTTTGTGGATGCGGCTGCGATGATGCTCATCAAAGATCCTAAGCGTTTCGACGTGGTGGTGACAGCGAACCTGTTCGGAGATATCCTTACCGACGAGGCGAGCCAAATCGCCGGATCAATGGGAATGCTCGCCTCGGCTTCGGTTGGTGACAGCACCGGCGTTTACGAACCAATCCACGGCTCAGCGCACGACATTACCGGCAAAGGCGTTGCAAACCCCTTAGCGTCAGTGCTTTCGGCCGCATTGCTCCTCGATATTTCATTTGGTCTGAAGGAAGAATCGGAAGCGATTATTTCGGCGGTGGACAAGTTGCTGAAAGATGGTTTCAGAACACGCGACATTGCCGATGCTACCACACCGGCAGACAAGATTCTGAACACGCAACAAGCTGGCGAAGAGCTTTTGAAAAGAATCTAAAAAATATTAAAGTTTTGCCAAACAATATTTGTTGCAATCAAAACTTGTGCTTTCTTTGCAGAAGAAACTCGCGGTTAGCGAAATTTCGCAACATGAATATGAGACAGCAAGATAACCTTATTCTCAATCTCCAACAGCTACCGTGAGGTCGGGAAAGGTTATGTTTTGATAAGTTACAGACCCTTTCCCGTGACAAGGAAAGGGTTTTATATTGCCTGAAATATTGTTAAATTCGTGTCCCATTAAAAAATTAATACCCACCAATGAGTAATCGAGTTCAGATCTTCGACACTACTTTACGAGACGGCGAGCAGGTTCCTGGCAGCCAATTGACCACAGAAGAAAAAATCGTGGTAGCCACACAACTCGAAAAGCTGGGGGTAGATATTATCGAAGCCGGTTTTCCGGTTTCAAGTCCCGGAGACTTTCGTTCTGTGGTAGAAATCTCCAAAGCGGTGCGCGAGCCGATCATTTGCGCGCTTTCGCGTGCAGTACAGGGCGATATCGACGCAGCTGCGGACGCCTTGAAGTATGCACAGCGGGCACGAATCCACACGGGTATCGGTTCATCCGACATTCACATCCAGCATAAATTCAATACGACCCGCGAGAAAATTATCGAAAGAGCAATTGCGGCTACGAAATATGCTAAATCGAAAGTAGAGGACGTAGAATTTTACTGCGAAGATGCAGGCCGTGCGGATCTCGTTTTCCTTTCACAACTGGTTGAAGCAGTAATCGGTGCCGGCGCGACGGTGGTAAACATTCCTGACACAACAGGTTACTGCCTGCCCGACGAGTACGGCAATAAAATTAAACACATTTTCGAACACGTTTCGAATATCCATAAAGCCACTATTTCCATCCACTGCCACAACGACCTCGGTTTGGCAACTGCCAACTCCATCGCGGGTATCAATGCAGGCGCGCGCCAGGTAGAGGTGACGATCAACGGAATTGGCGAGCGCGCCGGTAACACGTCGCTCGAAGAAGTGGTAATGGCATTGAAAGTGCACCAGGAACTGGGCCTGGAAACGGGCATTAACACGCAGCACATTTACCCGACAAGCCAATTGGTGTCGAAAATGATGCGTATGCAGGTGCAAGCTAATAAGGCGATCGTGGGCCGCAATGCATTCGCGCATTCGTCGGGCATTCACCAGGACGGCTTCCTGAAAAACAACCTGAACTACGAAATCATGAACCCGCACGATGTGGGTGTGGATAAGTCGGATATCGTGCTCACAGCCCGCAGTGGCCGCCACGCATTGAAGCACCGCCTCGAATTGCTGGGCTTCTCCTTCGAAAAGCCGGTGCTCGACGAGCTCTACACACGGTTCCTGGAAGTAGCCGATATTAAGAAAGAAGTGAACGACGGTGACCTGGTTGAACTCGTGAAGACAGCCGAAGCGGTTTAATTAGAATATCCTTAGAAATAGGTAACCCATTGAATCTGAATTTGATGTTTTGAAGAAATTTTTGTAAGATTACACATTCAATAACATCCATCAGATTGCAAAAAGCCCTCGGTGATTCTGACTAAGGGCTTTTTTCTTTGTTTACAGAATGATCGTGCGGTTGTTATGAATGAATACGCGGTCGTTGAAAACCAGTTTCAATGCCTTCGACAACACCGCCTTCTCCGTGTCTTTTCCCAACGTTGCCATATCCGCGGCAGTCAGCTTGTGGTCGACTTCCTTGACGTCCTGCGCTATGATCGGACCTTCGTCGAGGTCATTATTCACAAAATGTGCAGTGGCACCAATGATCTTCACTCCGCGTTCGTACGCTTGCCGGTAAGGGTTTGCCCCGATGAACGCAGGCAGGAACGAATGATGGATGTTCACAATCCGGTTCGGAAAGCGTTCGACGAATTGCGGCGTGATAATGCGCATGTATTTGGCGAGCACAACATAATCGGGGCGGTAGATTTCCAACGTCCTTAAAATCGCCTCCTCATGCTCCTCACGGGTTTTGTTCTCGTGGGAAATAAAATGGAAAGGTATCCCGAACTTGCCTACCAGCGGTTGCAGCGAATTGTAATTGCTGACTACCGCGAGAATGGTTGCGTCGAGCTCGTTGAATGCATAACGTATCAGCAATTCGCCGAGGCAATGGTGCTCCTTGGTGACCATCAGCACAATATCCTTGTTCTTTTTGGGATTAATGCGCAGGTTCAGGCCCGGCGGAAGTTCCGATTGCAGGGCATGCAGCAACTGCGGAATATCGGTATCGCCCTCGAACTCCGTGCGCATGAAAAAGTAGCGCGAAGGGCTCACATATTCGTCATTGCTGATGATATTCTGATTATGGGCAAAAAGAATGCGGGTCACATGGTAGATCAAACCCTTGTGATCGGGGCCGTCCATTAATAAAATATGTCTCTGACTCATGAAGGGCATTTTACTCGTTACGAAAGCAAAGTTTCAAATATACAACACAAGCAGCGCTGTTGCCGCTGAATGTGAGCGCATTTTAATATTGATTTGTAACTATTCAAATGACAAGTGTGTTAATCAGGAATTGAGGAGCATTTAATTATGGCAGAAACATTATTTATACCGGCAGATACCAACAGAGCGACCGTTTACGACGCGCTTCTGCCGCAAATAGAAGCATTGGTAGCCGACGAAAGCGACCTGACGGCCAATCTGGCCAACATCGCCGCGGTTCTGAAAGAAGCATTCGGCTTTTTCTGGGTCGGATTTTATTTGGCAAAGGAAGGGCAGCTCGTGCTCGGGCCGTTTCAGGGGCCGATCGCGTGTACGCGCATACCGTTCCACAAGGGTGTGTGCGGGGCGAGCTATTCGCGCGCGGAAACCATCATTGTGCCGGATGTGGAGCAGTTTCCGGGGCATATTGCATGCAGTTCGGCGTCGCGTTCGGAGATCGTCGTGCCGGTATTTCACCGGAACGGCACGGTAGCGATGGTGCTGGATGTGGACAGCGACCAGCTCGACGATTTCAGCGAAACAGACCGTGAAGCACTTGAAAAAGTCGCTAAGCTGATCACGCGCAAGCTTTGATATACCACAAAAAAGCCTCGCAGGAAGGTGCTGCGAGGCTTATACGGCGGATTTGCAAAAGCTCTCCGTCACGAAATGTCATTTATGGGTGTCAGTTTAATGAGAACATGGGCAGCCGGAGGGCAACCACATTGTTAAACATCAACTTGGTTATCTTAGGATCCATATAATCGATCAACGGGAATTCCGAAACGAGAGACATTACTTCAAATTCACTTTCTGCTCTCACCACACACCAGAGCCGCGAATAATCATCGGACAAAGCATAAGACATCAGCCTTCCTTGCTCCATCAATTCATTAATTTTTTTTCTCTGAGCGGGTATTTTTGCTGTGAAATCTTCCGACATGACAGCCGGAAGCTGGATTTCAACCATATATTGGCTCATGGGCGATAGATTTTAGGTTGTATTAATTAAATGATATGTGCTGCTGAATAGTTCCGGCGGCATGGTATCGTGCTAATGCATATAGTTTTTCAAAGTGTTCCAACCATTTTGATAATGAGCGTGTCAAGCAATTTACGACGGACGCCGGATGGCGGGCCGGATCATAACGCAACAGTAATCGGCTATCTTATGGATAGAGGTGCTGAATTTATTTACGAACCGAACGAAGCACCCCTAAACTTCGGATGACCTTTAACGAACAGGAATTGGTGAAAGGCTGCAAGCAGCGCAACCGGATCGCCCAGAAACAGCTATATGATGTTTTTGGCGGCAAGTTGTTCGCGATTTGCCTGCGCTACACGAAAAACCGCGCCGACGCGGAAGACGTGTTGCAGGATGCCTTTATCAAGATTTACGAAAATATCGATTCGTTCAGGAGCGATAGCCCGCTGGAATACTGGCTCCGGTCGGTGGTAGTGAACACCGCGCTGAACCATTTACGGCAGCAGAAGTATCTGAAAGAACTGGACGATATCGATGTACATCACAACGGTTTGTCGGACCGGGAGTTTACGCTGGGGAATTTCCAGATGCAGCAGCTGATGGAAATGATCCGTGAACTGCCGCCCGGGTGCCAGACGATCTTCAATCTGTACGCAATTGAAGGTTACCAGCACAATGAGATCGCCCAGATGTTGGGTATCTCCGAAGGAACGTCCAAATCGCAATACTCGCGGGCCAGGACATTACTTCAACAGAAGTTGAACAAAGAAAAAAGATTTGATGATGGATCCGTCCAACATAAACAATTTTGAGGATCAGTGGAGAAAGGCCTTCCAGGAGGCGTCCGAAACTCCTCCGCCGTCTGTGTGGGAGAGTATAGAGGCGCGCCTGGACAATGAGCAGGCGAAAGTGGTGCCGATGTGGTGGCAGTCGCGCCGCATTTGGTATGCGGCGGCGTCACTGGCGGCATTGATGGTGGTTGGCGGAGGATTGTGGTATTCCAACACCGGAACGAATGGTGATGTGAATGTGGCAGTAACCACAAAAGCTGCGCACGAGCCTGAAAGGAAAGATACCGAGACGGTAACGGCCGAACCCGACGCAATTGAAAGCCAGCGCAACGAAGCACTCGCAGCCACGGAACAGCCAAAAAGTCCATCGCCTGCGGCTGGAAATGCCGTGGTTACCAACGATAATGGCGTGGCGACCAAGGATTTGGGTGCCGAAATTGCAGCTGCACCCCGCACGGCGGGCAAAAGTGAGCCAAATGCATCGGCCAAAGTGCGGCCGGATGCCGGATTTAGAGATATTGAAGCAATAGCAGCCGCAGAGCAGCCCGCTGCCAAAGTTGAACCCGCTGCAACAGTTGAATCAGCTGGCGCGGTTAATGCAGCCAGCGAGGCAATTAATACTGATCCGCAGTCTGCGCAAATAGCGGCGGCAAAAGTTGCCGGAAATGGTCAGGCGATTTCGGCGGACGAAAACCTTCCCGTGTCGGCGCAACTGCTGGCGTCGTTACCGTACAGCGATCTGGATGTGTACGTTCAGAAACGCCACGTATTCTTCCGTGCTGAAATTATCATAGAAGATCCTGTAAAGGCCAAAAAGCCGAAAGAATATTATGCCGGAATAGGCGTGATGCCCGCGTCTTTTAACCCCGATGTGCAGCTGAAAGAAGTGCCGATGGCATTTTCGGCGCAGTCGGTGAGCCAGCGCCGGTCGGTGTCGGGTTCCAGCGAGGCCCGTGCTTCTTACGCGGTGCAAACACAGGGCGGCGTCCGGCTGTCAAAGCATTGGTCGGTGGAAACGGGTTTGAGCTATCTCCGGGGGAATTCGGCTTATGAAGGCGGCGGCTACATGTTGAGTGCCTATAACAACGCCGCGGCCAATGTGCTGGAAAATGCGCTGGCAGCCACCAGCCCGGCCCTGGCGGATAAGTCGTCGTCGTTCAATAATGGTGCATTGTATATTGATGTGGCCAAAAAGGTAAGCAACAACTATCAATACTTGCAACTGCCCGTTCAGGCCGGATTTACGTTGAATCCCGACAAAAAATTCAGTTACTCGCTGCTCGGGGGAATGATGGCGAATTTCTTCCTGACAAATGAACTCGAATCCGCATCAGGCGAGATCATCAGGACAACCGCCAGCGATGAAATATACCGCGGAACAAGTTGGGCCGCTACCACCGGGCTGAGATTGAATTACAAACTCTCTTCGAAATGGGGCGCAAATTTGACCGGCTCATATCAAAAAGCAGTGTCGTCGGGTTTCAGATCTAATCAAACACTCGATTCACATCCTTATTTATATGGTGTGTCGTGGTCTGTTCGCTATTCTTTTTAATATAAAATCAAAAAAAGTTTCCAACCATTTCCGGTTGAATTGAATCTATTGAATTGTGGATTTGAATGTGGAGAAAGTTCTTGCATCTGTTAGCCATGAAAATTTCAAAGAAATCAATTTGCGTTCCAATGCTTGCAGCAGCGATGCTGTTTGGCTGCACGAATGACGATGTTAATCCCGGTAACGAGGTAAATCCGGTAGCAATACCAGCCTCGGTTTCCAATGGGACTACATCTTTCGCTTTTGATTTCATTCATGCATTGCAAGGAACTCAACCGGCAGACGACAATCTGTTTGTTTCGCCACTCAGCCTGCACATGGCATTAGGAATGCTTTTGAATGGCGCAGAAAAAGAAACGGCGCAGGAAATTCAAAAAGGATTGAAAATGGATGCGGTTGCATTGTCGGAACTGAATGCAGCTTACGAAGCATTAATTAACGATTTACCAGTCGCAGATTCGAAGGTCAGTTTAGGGTTGGCGAATTCGGTTTGGTATAAAAATAATTTTTCTGTTGAAGCCGATTTTCGATCTGTTTTAAAGAATTCATTTGAATCAGAGATTATCGGTCTGCCATTTGACGATGCCGCGAAAAGCCGGATTAATAAATGGGCGAGTGATAAAACCAACGGGAAGATAGAAAAAGTGATCGACCAGATCAGCCCGAACCACGTCATGTTCCTGTTGAATGCATTGTATTTCAAAGGCGACTGGCAATCCAGATTTGATGCAAATAAAACGCAGGATGCGCCATTTCAACTGGCCGGTGGGCAAAGCAAGAATGTGAAGATGATGTACGTGTCGTCCGACTTCAAAACAGGCGCCGGAAGTAATTACGATGCCGTTCAGCTTCCCTACGCCAACGGACAGTTTAATATGACATTGCTCATTCCGCGAGGTCAGAATACGGTAAACCAGGTGCTGAACGGTGTTACCGGCGAAGGTTGGACGGAGCTGAATAGCAAAATGGCTGTTCGCGGTGTGACGGTAGGTTTGCCGAAATTCACCCTCAAATACACGGCTCAGTTAAAAGAGACATTGACAAACCTGGGCATCCGGAAAGTATTTTCAGAAGGTGCCGATCTCGGAAAGATCAATAAAGCGAATAATCTTTTTGTTGATTTCGTGAAACAGGATGCATACCTGGGCATCGACGAGCAGGGCACCGAAGCTGCCGCCCTCACGACCATCGGTGTAGGAGTTACATCCGCTGGGCCAGAGCCGCCGAGATTCATCTGCGACCGTCCGTTTGCACTGGTTATAAGCGAAAATACTTCCAATACCATTCTTTTTGTTGGAAGGATCAATAATCCGGAATCGAAATAAGTATGCGGTCAGGCATTTAAAAATATCAAAGATAAAAAATACCGGTCCGCCGGTATTTTCGGGGTGCGTTATCGTCCGATGGCATTGCTTTCGGACGATTTTGTTTTTATTCCAACTAATTGCGAAAACGGAGTGTCATGCACTTACCGTAGTTGAAATATAACTTTTACTATCCTCTAAAACCTAACCGTATGAAACTTAAATATTTACTGCTGTGTGCTTTGGCATGGCTTTGCTGGTCATGCAATGACCAATGTAAAGAGACACGCGTCGTGCGCCGTATTAGCACGGTTACACATTCTTTAATGGAATTGCGGACAATGGTGAAGGCGGAGTCGCCGCGTGCGCTCGAACAGCCGGGAAAGATGTACGTGAAAGGCAAGTATTTGTATGTCAATGAAATCAAAAAGGGCATTCATATCATCGACAATGGCAATCCCGCCAGCCCGAAGTTTGTAACATTCATCAATATTCCCGGCAATGGCGACATCGCGGTCCGCGACAATATCCTCTACGCTGATAGTTTCTCCGACCTGGTTTCGCTGGATATCACCGATCCCGCCGCGCCGAAGGAAGTAGGCAGGGTTAAGAATGTATTCAAAAACGGCCTTTTCGACGGCGGTGGCTGGTCACTCAACGAATCGGTGGGCGCTATCAACGACCAGAATGTGGAATGGGAGACCGAAACCATCACAGTCAATTGCGAGGAGAACGTTTCTCCCGGATGGTGGTGGGGCGGGATCATCGCATTTGCCGACAGGGCATTTCTGAGTAATTCATCTTCTGCTGCGCCGCAATCATCAGGTTCCAACGGTCAGGCGGGTTCCATGGCACGTTTCGCGCTCGACCGGAATTTCCTGTATGCCGTGGGACAAAGCCAGATGCACCTTTTCAATATATCGAAACCTGCGCAGCCCGTCGACTTCGCGACAATCAATCTCGGCTGGGGTATCGAAACCATTTTCCCTTACGACAACAAACTTTTCATCGGCTCGGCGACGGGTATGTTCATTTACGACAACACCAATCCGGCCGAGCCCAAGCAACTCTCTATGTTTCAGCACGGACGGGCTTGCGACCCCGTGGTGGTGCATGAGAACATTGCATATGTGACCCTGCGCACGGGCACAGCATGTGCCGGAGCGCAGAACCAGTTGGACCTCGTGGATGTGAGCAACCCGAGCGCCCCGCAGCTTATCAAAAGTTACCAAATGGAAAATCCGCATGGCCTGAGCGTGGACTTCCCGACGCTTTTCCTGTGTGAAGGAAAGCACGGGCTGAAAGTTTTCGATGTGACGGACAAGTTTACGGTTGACCGGAAACTGCTGGCGCATTTCAAGGATATGCATGCTTACGACGTGATTTCGCTCGGCAAAACGTTGCTGCTGATCGGTGAAGACGGTTTTTATCAATATGACTCGTCGAACCCGAAGGATTTGAGGTTATTGAGTAAAATCCCTGTCGGTAAAGCGATTTGATATGAAAAAGATTGCTTTGCTCTCGATAATGCTTTTGGCTGGTATGGGCTCATATGCCCAGACGGCCACGCGCATGAAGTTCGTCAATCACACCGAATTTGGAGGGTTGTTCGGACGGGTGAAATATAATAACATCTACACAGGCAATGAAGAACGAACGGACAGTAAAACCAGTCTCACCGTTCAGACATTCAATGGCTTGCTGGTCACCAAAAGGCTGTCGGCCGGTGTTACATTAGGAATGGATTGGTATAAAACCGCACTGCTGAACCCCATCGCGGCCGGCATCCGGTACGATCTCTGCGGGAGGAAAAATGTGCAGTTGTACGGTACGCTGGACGCAGGCTATGCATTCGCCTGGTTTCACGACGATTCCGAGAATTATAATACCAAAGGAGGGATGATGGTGAACCCGGGAATAGGGCTGAAAGTCGGCAAACCGGGTGCTGCGGCATTTACGATGGCATTAACCTACAAACGCCAGGAAGCGCACGTTGACAAGCCGCCTATGTGGGATCAGAAGGAAAGATTCGAAGACCGCGTTTACAACAGGCTTGCACTGAGATTAGGTATCAGTTTTTAAAACAGAAAGCCATGAAAAGAATCGCTTACTGGTGCGCCGGACTCATTTTTCTGGCCTCCACCGCATTTGAATGCGGTAGTCGGGAAGAATGCTGTGTACTGCCGCCGTGTTCCGAGATCGCTTCGTTAAATGGAATGTGGCGCCTCGACTATTTTCAAAACACAGCAACCGGCGCTATCGACAAAGATCCCGGCGAGAAGGATAAAAGCGTCGTTTTTAATTTCTTGGACGATCAGAAGAGCGGCACCATTTCCGGCCACACGTTTGTGAATACCGTCAGCGGAGCCTACACGCTCGGGCCGGATTGTACATTCCGGATCGTGAGTTTTGGCGGAAGTAAAGTAGGCGAGCCCACATGGAGCGGCAAGGCGTGGCTCCCGTCGGATTCAACAGGCGGGAAAGGAACTTACCACGTGACGGACAAGAAGCTCATCCTCCGATTTGACCAAAATCCCGAACAAATGGTGTTCGAAAAATCCAGGTAATGCACAGCGGGAGATGTCAGATCTCCGACTGCATTTTCCGCCGCATATCGATCGATTTTTCAAACTCCCCAATCTCCTTTACAAACATTTCCTGTCCGCAGTTGTACCAGGCTCGGAACTTCGCCGATTGGTCGATGTGCTTAGGAAGATAATCGAAGATCACCGAAAGGTCGAACGACCGGGACATGACACCTGCGCCGGATATTACGCCGTCGATGGCATTGCATTCCTGCTCAAAATGGTTGGGAACGGGCACCATCATGACCGGCTTGCCGAGGTACATCGCCTCACACACCGATTCGAAACCGGCTGTCGTGACGAGCGCACGGCAGGTTGCGAGCATGCGCAGGTATTTTTCGCTGTTGATCTGGTGGAAAGTAAGGGTACTGTCGAAGGTAAATTCTTCGGAAGCGTCCGGGTTGTCCCAGAAGCAATGCAGCTCCACTTCCTGGTGCTTCAAATGCCAGTTGATCACCTGCTTGCTCAGGCTATGGTGCGTCATGTACACGAGGATGAACGCGCCGTTCTGCGGCGTCAGACGGGTGACTTCCTTGCGGAGTAATGGCGGCAAGACGCTGATTTTGAGTTCCGGCGCCGACGGAATTTCGCGGAACGATAATGCAAGCCGTTTCGCCGAAAGCCACGAAGTCGATTTGGAGTTGAGATTGATGAGGAACCGGTTAAGCCTGCTGTTTTCCGGGAATACGAACTTCGGGTGTAGCAGCAGGTACTGATGCGCGATGCAGATCATCGGTATGCCCGAGCGGTAAATCGTATTGTATAACCCGCCATAAGTGTCGTAAAAGCTCACGATCAGGTCTGGATTGATTTGCCGGACGGTTTCGTGAATGCGATGCAGGCTTTTCAGGTATTTGGGCAAATGTGCCAGATGTTTGGCAATAGTGCGGCCCACGTTCATGCCGCCGCCGTGTGCTTTATAAATGATATTAGGCGCGGCAAAATGATGCACGGGGGCAAAAATCTGCTCGTGGAAAAATGAAGGGATATTCCGGCCCGGCGATGTTCCTACCATCGCGCCCACCACTTTGTGCCCTGCGCCACGCAGGATCTGGCCGAGCGAAATGGCTTGTGTCAAATGCCCGCGGCCTTCTCCCTGAACGAGAAAAAGGATTCTCATAATTAAAGATAGCGCTCGTTCCGCCCCGTCAGGAAACCGGTAAATGCCACCTGCTTTTCGATGCCGGGGAAGTTCTCAACGACTTTTTTAGTGCTGGTTTTCTTAACTGGTTTTTCAATGGCCGCCTGCTGGTCATAGTAAAGCAGGCTCCAGTTGCCATCGAAGTCTTCGACCAATGCGCTCAGTGTTTCCACCCAGTCGCCCGAATTCATGTACTTGATACCGTCGATCTCCCGAATGGCCGGGTGGTGAATATGCCCGCAAATCACGCCGTCGCAGCTGCGCGAACGGGCGAGTTCAGTGAGTTTCTCTTCAAAGTCGGTCATGTAGTTGACAGCCATTTTCACCGACTGTTTCACCCGCTGCGACAAGGAGTAATAGGAGAGTCCGCGCCATGCACGGTATTTATTGTAGAATTTATTGACCCACAACAAAAACGTGTAGCCGATATCGCCCAGGTAGGCGAGCCATTTCAAATGCGTGGTAATGGAGTCGAAAACATCGCCGTGGGTAACGTAAAACCGCTGGGTACCCGATGTGAGCACATAGTCCTTGCGGATCTGGAAATGCTTGCCGAGGCGGAGCGGGATGATCTGGTCGAGAAAATCGTCGTGGTTACCGCGGATGTAGACCACTTTCGTCTTGTTATCCTCTATCATTTTCAGCACCCGTTTGAAAAAAAGCGTGTGTTTGCGTTTCCAGACACCGTATTTTTTCAGCTGCCACGCATCAATAATGTCGCCATTCAGGATGAGTTTTTTGCATGTGTAGCTTTTCAGAAAATTGGTGACTTCTTCTGCCTTCGAGCCCCCTGCGCCGAGGTGAATGTCAGAAATAATGATAGTCCGAAAGTGTGTTGCTTCTCCCATGTTACAAATTTTCTCATTTTATATTACCTGGATATTATTCACAGGTTATCAGTAGGTTAACTTTGAAGTAAAAACTACTTCTACAAACTCGTTTTGAAATATTTGCAGAGTAACTATAAGTTTATTTAAAAGAAAAACGCGATTTTTACCAATACCATAACGCATCAACTCCTATGAAAAAACTCTTCCCTCTTTTGATGTTTTTTTGCGCGCCTGTACTTGCCCAGCAGGTGTATTTGCCGCATGAAGTAGAAAAGCAGGCCGAGCCGGCAGGAGGATTGGCGGCGCTCAATCAGTTTATCAGTACAAACCTCCGAATCCCGTTCGAAACATCAGTAAAGGGCATTAATGGCCGGGTTTATCTCAAAGGCGTGGTGCAGCCCGACGGCAGCATGGGCGACATAGAGGTGACCCGCGGGCTGGATACCCTGTGCAACGCCGAGGCCGTGAAGGTGCTGGGCCTGTACCGCGCCTGGAAGCCCGCCGTGCTGGGAGGCCAAAAGGTGAGGCAGACGGTCTTTTTCCCGATAACATTCAAGGCGAATGCCAGGCCAGGCTACGACGATGCCCGGAAGGCATTTGTTGAATATTTCAATGAGACATTCGTGCCTATTGACTCCGCGCGCGCCAAATACCGCCGGACAACGCCCGTGGACGAGCGCGGCTTCGTGGCCGGGGACGTGGCCTACGAGGAATCGAAGGGCAAGCGATGGAAGCGGCTTGGAGAGGCAAAATTCGCGCGAACACCGATACGCTTCAAATCGGGGTTTGTGAACCCCGTTTCCGATTCGATTACCGCTTACCGCATTTCGGCCCGCGATTACAACGAGGCGAGCCACGCCACCGAGGTGACATTCGACAAGGATGGCCATATGCTTTCGTATGTGGAATACGATGTGTTCGGGAAATCGTCGCTGACTAAAAATTACGACCTGAACGGCATGGTCCGGTACCAGCAAATCATCTCCGATTCTACAACCGTCGAAGTGGCGTGGGACGCCAACGGACAGATCAGGAACCACCGCGAAATACACACTTCGGCAACGGGAAGTCGTGCGGAACCCTACCTGATGAACGCCTGGGGGCCGGATGGGACGCAGTATGTGAAGAACGGAAATGGTTACTGGCGCGCGATTTCGGAAACGCCCTATGGCCAGCCGCTTTTTGAGCAGGGCAAGGTTGTGAATGGTCTGAAAGACGGGAAGTGGATCGGCGGCCTAGCCGATAGTGCGCGATATTATGAAGAAGAGTATGCCTTGGGCGAGTTCAAAAGCGGCGTGTCGTGGGTGAATGGAGAGAAGGTGGAATATACAAATCCGATGGTAAGCCCGGTTTTCAAAGGGGGTATTAATGAACTCTACAAGTTTCTGGCGATGAACATCCGGTATCCGGCCGAGGCTTCCCGCAGGGGCGTTACCGGCAGGGTAATGCTTTCTTTTGTGGTGTGCGAAGATGGTTCAATGTGCGAATACAAGGTCGAAAACCGGGTAGGCTTTGGCCTGGACGAGGAAGCGCTGCGCGTCGTGAAACTCATGAATGGAAAATGGTACCCCGGTACGATGCGGGGGCAGAAAGTAAGGGTGAAATACAATGTCCCGATCAACTTTCAAATGGAAACGAGCAGAGCAATGATATTCAGGTAGCAATCCGCTGCCGCCATTCATCCGTTCCCGGCGCCGGTTACAGGCGCCGGGAATTTTTTTGTCCAAAATAAACTGGGAATTATCATCGGTTTTGATAATATTGTGATATCAATTTAATATCAAACTAAACCAACTATGATTGAAAAAGAATTACGCTCGATGTCTGGCTATCTGCTGTTTGTGATTGGCCTGCTGCTGTTGCTAGGCGGCTTTGTGAATATCGTGTCGTCCGGCCAGGGGCTCACCAGCGTGCTGATTATCGCGGCCGCACTGATCATTCTGATCGGCCTGACGGTCATTAACCCCAACGAGGGTGTGGTGACCACGTTTTTCGGGGATTACATGGGCACCATGAAGCAGAACGGCCTGCGTTGGGTGAACCCGCTGTTCCGCCGGAAGAAGATCAGCCTCCGCGCCCGTAACCTCAACGGCCAGAAGCTGAAAGTCAACGACAAGCTCGGAAACCCGATCGAGATCGCAGCAGTAGTCGTTTGGCGCGTGGGTGACACCGCGAAGGCCTCATTTGAAGTGGATGATTATGTAAAATATGTAGAAATCCAGTCGGAGGCGGCCGTGCGGCACCTGGCGGGCATTTATGCTTACGACACAATGGAAGATGAGGAGGCAAACATCCAGGAGGTGACTTTGCGCGACGGCAGCGGCAAGATCAACGAAATGCTCGAGGCCGAGCTGACCGAGCGTTTGAGTCGTGCCGGCATCGACGTACTCGAAGCACGGATCAGTCACCTCGCATATGCACCCGAGATCGCCGGCGCGATGCTGCAACGCCAGCAGGCCTCAGCGGTGGTGGCGGCCCGCCGACAGATCGTCAATGGCGCCGTCGGAATGGTGGACATGGCGTTGGCAATGCTGTCGGACAAGCAGATTGTGGAGCTCGATGAAGAGCGGAAAGCGGCTATGGTGAGTAATTTGTTGGTAGTTTTGTGCGGTGAGAAAGCGGCGACCCCAATTCTGAACGCCGGCACTTTGTATCCATAATATGGCGGAGAAAAAAGCATTTGTTTTGCGGATCAATCCTGATATGCTGCGGGAGCTCGAAACCTGGGCACAGCAGGATTTCCGCAGTTTGAACGGGCAGATCGAGTTTTTGCTGAGCGAAGCATTGAAAAAACAAAAGCGCTCAAAATCAAAGGGAAGCGGCGGCGACGGTGCAAAAGAGTAATTAAAATGTTAAACTTGCATTCATATAGTTGTCGTACTAATTTTTAAAGCTCACATGAAGCAAATACTCAGGACACTTTCATTAACAATCCTCTCTTTTCAGCTTTTTGCGCAGATTCCCGACACATTTCAATGGCTTCCCGACGGTAGCGGTTTCCGCGATGCCAGCGAAAGCCAGATCGTAGAAATAACATTGCCCGGCAATCAGGAAAAAGTAATCGTTTCGGCCGACCAGCTTACGCCTCAGGGGGGCAAGCCGCTGACGATCAGAAGTTATTCTATCAGCAAGGCAGGTGATAAGGTTTTGGTGTATACCAATTCAAAACGCGTGTGGCGTTATGATACGCGCGGGGATTACTGGGTTTACGACATTGCGGCCAAAACGCTGAAACAGCTCGGAAAAGGCTTGCCCGAATCCTCGCTGATGTTCGCCAAATTCTCGCCCGACGGTAAAAAAGTAGCGTATGTGAGCAAGCATAATGTGTACGTGGAAGACCTCGCGGCCAGCACAGTGAAACAGGTTACTACCGACGGCACCGACCGCGTGATTAACGGCACATTCGACTGGGTTTACGAAGAGGAATTCGACTGCCGCGACGGCTTCCGGTGGAGCGACGACAGCAAGTCTATCGCCTACTGGCAACTCGACGCCCGCAAAATCCGTAACTTTTTGATGATCAACACCACCGATTCGATTTACTCGTTTAATGTGCCTGTTGAATATCCGAAAGTGGGCGAAACGCCGTCCCCGTACAAAATCGGGGTGGTGGATGTAGCTTCTGCACAAACGAAGTGGATGAATATTCCCGGCGATCCGCAAAACACTTATGTTCCGAGAATGGAGTGGTCGGGAATGCCGAACGAGCTCGTGATCCAGCAGCTCAACCGCAAGCAGAATGAGAGCACATTGTTTTACATCAATACCACTGACGGCAGCGCGAAGCCGTTTTATAGCGAAAAGGACGAGGCATGGATAGACATCAAAAGCCGCTGGGACAATGACCCCGTGGGCTGGGACTGGATCAATGGAGGTAAGGAGTTTTTGTGGGTAAGCGAAAAAGACGGCTGGCGCCACACCTACCGCGTAAGTCGCGACGGCAAGAAGGAAACGCTGATCACCGTCGGCAATTTTGACCTGATCAGCCCCGTGCGCATCGACGAGAAGAACAATGCCTATTACTTTATGGCCTCGCCCGACAATGCGACGCAGAGCTACCTTTACAAAACCACCCTGGACGGCAAAGGCACGCTGGTACGCATTACGCCCGCCGACCAGGCCGGTTCACATAACTACGACATTTCGCCGCTCGCGAAGTTTGGAAGACACCAGTTTTCGAATGCCAAAACTTCCCCCCTGGTAGAATGGATTTCTTTCCCAAAACACGTTTCCATCGACCCGAACAACTCCATTGCCCAATCAAAGGATAAAATCAACGCGTCTAAAACGAACATCGAATTCTTCAAGGTAAAAATTGACGAGGGAGTGGAAATCGACGCGTGGATGGTGAAACCGACGAATTTTGATCCTAATAAAAAATACCCGATCGTTTTTACCGTATACGGCGAAGCGGCCGGAAGCACCGTGAAGGACGTTTGGGGAACAGGCAAAAACCGCCTGTACGC
Source organism: Dyadobacter fermentans DSM 18053 (assembly GCF_000023125.1). Taxonomy (NCBI): domain Bacteria; kingdom Pseudomonadati; phylum Bacteroidota; class Cytophagia; order Cytophagales; family Spirosomataceae; genus Dyadobacter; species Dyadobacter fermentans. Next base: position 4,454,145 of record NC_013037.1, on the reverse strand, counting down.
AGGCAACATGGCCGACGACGGCTACATTTACGCCTCCATCGACAACCGGGGCACGCCTTCACCCAAAGGTGCGAAATGGCGCAAGGCGATTTACCGCAATATCGGCCGCATCAACATCAAAGACATGGACGGAGCCGCTACGGCCATGTTCAGGCAGTTTGCATTCATCGATACCAGCCGCGTGGCGGTTCATGGATGGAGCGGAGGCGGCTCGTCGACGCTGAACCTGCTGTTCCAATATCCGCAGCATTTCAAAACCGGAATCGCGGTGGCGGCAGTGGCCAACCAGCTTACTTACGACAACATTTACCAGGAGCGCTATATGGGCATCCCGCAGGAAAACCGGGAAGATTTCGTGAAAGGTTCGCCTATCACTCACGCCAAAAACCTGCGTGGTAACCTGCTGTACATCCACGGTACCGGCGACGACAATGTGCATTACCAAAACGCCGAAATGCTCGTAAATGAGCTGATCCGTGCCAATAAGGTGTTCCAATTCATGCCTTATCCCAACCGCTCGCACAGCATTTCAGAAGGGGAAGGAACGATGGTCCACCTGCGCTCACTATTCACCGATTATTTGAAAAAGAACTGCCCTCCGGGAGCGAGATAATGTTGGGAAAAATCTTATGCATCATAGGTCTGTCGGCAGGGTTGCCGCTGGGCTGCCTTGCCCAGGTGAGCGAAGCCACCAAGCAGAGCATAGTTACTGGTAAGGGCCTGAACGTGCCTAGATCGGGCGTTTTCTGGACCACGCCCACGGAAAATTCCGGGGTGGTCGGAGACTTCTACATCGATTCGCTGTGGCGGAAGGGCCACGTAAAACTGATGAAGCCCGTCGCTCAGGTAGGCGGTCTCGAATCCGACAGCATTGCCGGCATCGATATTCGTTATAATGTACTGAACGACGAGCTCGAATTACTAGCCGACGTGGCGAAGAAAGACATCAGGGTAATCCGCGGCAGCCAACTGAAAAGTTTCAAAAGCAATGGCGACTTGGGAACGGTGGAATACATTAACCTAGCGGACCACGATCCGAAAGGGGAACTGAAAGGCTTCGGCGCGGTATTGGCATCGGGAAAATTGACTTTGGTAAAGGCTTTTAAAACCAAAATCACGAAGCCAAACTACAATCCGGGCTTTGGTACCGGCGAGAAAAACACCATTGTAAGAATCTCCTCGGATTATTACCTGCTGACGCCCTCCGGAGCGGAAAAGGTGAGTTTAAGTAAAAAGAGCTTCCTGCCGCTGATGTCCGACAAAAAGGTCGCGGTAGAACAATATACGAAAGAGCGGAACCTCGATTTCAAAGATGAAACGCAGGTAGCGGCCCTAGTTCAATTCTACAATTCCAAATGACGCAAAAGACCTCCGGATTTATTTCCGGAGGTCTTTCTCTTGTAATCACTAACCTATTTTCCATACAGCTTCTTCGCGGCGGGCTCGTACTTGTCGCCGGGGCTCCATTGCGGGGCTGTTTTGCGGTCGGCGATGAGCCTGGTGGCGTAGGTGTAGGCCTGGCTGAATTTCAACAGGTAGTTGAAGTCGATTGTCTCGGGGTTGTCGGTTACCTGATGGTAATTTTTCATAATATCCCCGTTAAATTCTTTAAAACCGGGTGTGAACGTGGGTGCGGGGATGCCTTCTCTGGCAAAACTCACATTATCCGAACGGTCGAAAAGCCCCTGTTCCGGTGATGGGTCGGCGAAAATGCCCAGGCCGAATGCCTTACAAGCCGCCTCGAGCTCCGCGCGCGCGCCGGTGCGGTCGAGGCCCATTACCGATACGATGGTGGTGTCGTTATAGCCTGCACCATCGGAATTCATATTGAAAATGCATTTGTTCAGAGGCATGATCGGATGTGACGCGTAGTATTTACTGCCTAGCAAGCCCACTTCCTCGCCCGTCAGCGCAACGAGCAGAATCGAGCGTTTAGGCGGATTTTTGGCCAATGCTTCGGCCGCGGTGAGCAACGCGGTAACGCCGAATGCATTGTCGCGGGCGCCGTTGAAAATGCTGTCCTCCGGCGTGTACGTTTGCCCGCCCTGCTTGCCTACGCCCACGTGATCGTAATGTGCGGAAAGGAGCACATATTCCTCTTTCAGTTTGGGATCGGTGCCTGGAATGTAGCCGGCTACATTATAGCTGTAAATGGGTTTTGCAACACGGCCCGAGGTTTTGAACGTCACCTCTTTCACCGCGCGCAATGCCCGGGCGAATTTGGCCTCCTTGCCGTTTACCCACGCATGCGGGATGGATTGGGAAGCCGTGCCTTCGGCCAGCGATATTTTTTCTCCTGCAAAAAACTTACTCACCACATTCCAGGGAATAGGTGCGTTAAAAAGCTCTATCACCGCGATAGCGCCTTTGTCGATAGCTATTGTACGTTTTTCGGCAGAAGTAGCGAAGATTTCCGAGGGTGTCTGGTTCTCGGGCGTGCCGCTTTCCACCAGCACGATTTTTCCTTTCACATCCAACCCTTTGTAGTCATCCCAGCTTTTGGCTGCGTTTTCAAGGCCGTAGCTGGCATAAATGATCGGCGCTTTGAGCTCTACGGCTTCGCCGGCCATGAGTATCCAGTCGGTGCCGCTTTTCATGATCTCGGCATCCGCGGCGATCTCGCCGGTGCCGTTAGCACCCATTTTTTCGAAAGGAACGCGTTGGAAATAGCTCGATGTGCCCGTTTCGGTATTGCCTGGCGCGGGTACCACGCCCATTTTCCGGAATTGCTCGGCAATGTAGCGCGCTGCTACAAAGTTACCCTGCTCGCCCGTGCGGCGGCCCATCAGCTCGTCGCCTGCAAGGAAGCGGATATGCGCTTCGGTTTCCGATTTTTTGACCTGAAACTCAGGTAATGACTGTGTTTTTTTCTGGGCTTCGGCAGGAAGGGTAAGGGCCAGACCGAGTGGTAACAGAAGTAATGATAGTTTCATGACTGCTTGGAAATGATTTCAAAAAGAAAATGTGAAGACGTAAGTTAATCAGACATCTTCACATTATGTATTGCGACAATCGGAATTCGCTACCGTTTGTTCAGTATCACGGCGGCTTCTTTCGCGAAATAGGTCAGAATGCATTTGGCGCCCGCACGGCGGATGCTAGTGAGCACCTCCATCATGGCACGCTCGCCATCAAGCCAGCCGTTTTGGGCCGCTGCTTTCACCATTGCATATTCGCCTGATACGTTGTAGGCGGCGATGGGAATATTGAAGTTTTCGTCGAGCAGGCGGATAATGTCCAGGTACGACAATGCCGGTTTGACCATCAGCATATCCGCACCTTCTTCAAAATCCAGCTGCGCTTCCAGCAGGGCTTCGCGCTTGTTGGCGGGATTCATCTGGTAGGTTTTCTTATCCCCGAATTTCGGCGCCGATTCGAGCGCGTCGCGGAACGGGCCGTAGAATGCACTGGCATATTTGGCCGAATAGGACATGATGCTCACGTCGGTAAAGCCGTGCGAATCGAGATGCCTGCGGATGTAGCCCACGCGGCCGTCCATCATATCGCTCGGCCCGAGAATATCGGCACCGGCTTTGGCCTGCGCGAGCGACATATTCGCCAGGATTTCGAGTGTGGCGTCGTTCAAAATCCTGCCGTTTTCGACAAGCCCGTCGTGGCCGTCGGAGCTGTAAGGGTCCATAGCCACGTCGGTCATGATCACCAACTCGGGGAACGTTTCCTTAATCGCCGTAATGGCTTTCAGGTAAAATGTATCTTCGTGGAAGCTCTCGGACGCGTAACGGTCTTTTTTGCTTTCGGGGTAATTCGGGAAAAGATCAATGGCCCTGATCCCGAGATCGGTTACAGCTTTGAGCTCTTCGAGCAGGTTATCGAGCGAATAGCGGAAAATGCCGGGCATCGATTTCACCTCCGACTTCTGCCGCGTTCCATCCACGACGAACATAGGATAAATGAAATCGGACACCTGCAAATTGGTTTCCTGAACAAGGTCACGCACACCTGCGGATTTTCTATTGCGTCGGGGACGACGAGATAATTCGATCATGATATTGGGCAGTCGGCGATCGGCACTCGGCCATCGGCCATTAAAAAAGCTTATTGAAATACTACAAGAAAAACCACACAAAGAAACGCAGAGTTTCCCAAACCCCCCCTTTTTAGCAGCCCATCACCCAAAATCCCTACGCGGGCCGCCCTTACCCCATCCTCCTTTCCTCCCTTCCCCCTTTCCTCCCTTCCCCCTTTCCTCCCTTCTAACCCACCATCAACTTAAAACCCTCCCCGTGCAAATTCATGATTTCGATAGAGGGATCTTCGCGAAGGTATTTGCGGAGCTTGGTAATGTACACATCCATGCTGCGTGCATTGAAATAAGAATCGTCACCCCAAATGGTTTTGAGCGCGAAACTGCGGCTGATGGGCTGGTTGAGGCTCTGGCAGAACAACCGGAGCAGTTCGGACTCCTTGCTGGTGAGCCGCGCGGAGTTTTCGCCGATGGATAATTGCTGATGGTCGTAATCAAAGGTATATCTGCCCACCTGGAACACTTTCGTTTCCTCCTGCACGTCGGTTTGCCGGGTGTACCGCCTCAGAATCGCCTGGATCCGCATGAGCAGCTCCTCCCGGTCGAACGGTTTGGTCACATAGTCGTCCGCGCCTACGCGGAAGCCCTGCATGGTATCTTCCTTCATCGATTTCGCGGTCAGGAAGATAATGGGCACGTCACGTCCGCTCATCCGTACTTCTTTTGCCAGCGAAAAGCCGTCCTTTTTGGGCATCATTACATCGAAAATGCACAAATCGTATTGTTTGTCCACAAAATGCTGCCAGCCCTTCTGTCCGTCGGTAGCAAGGTCGGTCGGGAAGCCTTTATCGGTCAGATATTCCTGAAGAAGCATTCCCAGGTTGGCGTCGTCTTCAACAAGTAGGAGATTGGGCATCGGAAAAACGGGTAAATCGGTGAGGCATGCAAGTTACTATTTCTGGTGAGGCGGAGGCCGGGGACAGCCCGCCGCGGAATAACAGATTTAAGGAAAAATTGCTGAATGGTTACAACATGCGTAAATTAACCCGATAAAACTAGCGATCTTTCGTATCCAAGAAACCTTCTTACCTCATAAAAAATGTTAAAATTCATCCTTTGGGTTGCCGCGATCCTCGTGATCCTCGGTGTCGTATTCCTGGCCGGGCCAAAAGTGCCGGAAGCACGTCTTACGCCTGTTTTGCCCACCGTAGCCACTGACCTTTCCGAGCTGGAAGAGGAAATAAACCGCACCGAAAAGGCCACGCCAATGCTCAAACCCGACAATGAGGCGCGTATTGTGTGGGCTAACGACAGTTTGAAGCAAAAAACAACGTACAGCATCGTGTACATCCACGGCTTCGGCGCCAGCTGGGCAGAGGGCGATCCCGTTCACAAAGACCTCGCAAAACGATACGGAGCGAATCTTTACCTCTCACGTATGCACGATGCCGGTATCGCCGACACGAATGCATTCGACGACCTCACGCCCGCCAATTTCCTCGCCGGAGCGAAAAGGGCCTTGGCCATCGGAAAGGTATTGGGCGACAGCGTGATCGTAATCGGTACTTCGGCCGGCGGGTTGCTATCCGTGTACCTGGCCGCAACTCATCCGGAAATCAAGGGTTTGGTACTCTATTCGCCCTGCATGGCCATTGCCAACCCGGCCATGAAGCTCATCACGGGCCCCTGGGGCCAGCAGATCCTGCATAATGTAATGGGCACGCACAACATGGGCAAGGACTCGATTCCCGATCAGGCGCAGTTCTGGTTGCAGGGCTATCATACCAACGGCCTCACCACGTTGCAGCAGATGGTGGACGCCATTGCCAGGCCGGAAATTTACCGGGAGATCAAAATGCCGGTATTTGTAGGGTATTATTATAAAAATGAAGACGAGCAGGACAAAGTGGTGTCCGTAAAGGCGATCCGCAAGATGTACGAAGGACTGGGGACGGCGGCGGCTCAGAAAGAAGAAAAAGCATTTCCGGAAAGCGGCGACCATGTGATCGCGTCACGGCTCAGGTCGAAGGACGTAAAGGGTGTGTACGAGGCCACAGACCGGTTTTTTCAGGAAAAGCTGCACATGAAACCAGTAGAAATGCCTGTTGCCCAGCCTTGAACGCGTACGCGGAGGGCATCGTCACGGCGCGTTTTGTGGTTAAACCCGCTAAAAATGCTTTACTTTGCCGCCTTGAATTGACATCCTAATTAATCAACAATAAAAGGAAACATGGCTTACGGTTTATTAAAAGGAAAAAGAGGAATTATATCGGGTGCATTGGACGAAAATTCCATTGCCTGGAAAGTAGCGCTGAAAGCGAAGGAAGAAGGAGCGACGTTTGTACTGACCAACGCGCCTATCGCCATGCGCATGGGGGCTATCAATGACCTGGCGAAGCAATGCGACGCCGAGATCATCCCTGCCGATGCTACTTCTCTGGAAGATATCGAAAACCTCTTCACCAAATCGACCGAGATCCTCGGCGGCAAGATCGACTTCGTATTGCACTCGATCGGAATGTCGCTCAACGTGCGCAAAGGCAAGTCCTACGGCGACCTGAATTACGAATGGTTTCAGAAAGGCGTGGATATTTCGGCATTGTCGCTGCACAAATTCCTGCAAGTAGCCGAAAAGCTCGACGCGATCAACGACTGGGGATCGGTTGTGGCATTATCCTACATCGCGGCGCAAAGGACCTACTCTTTTTACAACGATATGGCCGAGGCCAAAGCCATGCTCGAAAGCATCGCACGCAGCTATGGTTACCGTTATGGAAAAGCGAAAAGTGTGCGCGTAAACACCATCTCACAGTCGCCTACTAAAACCAAGGCCGGCTCGGGTATCGAAGGGTTCGACGCATTCTACGATTTCGCAGAGAAAATGAGCCCGCTGGGCAATGCTTCGGCAGATGATTGCGCAAACTACGCCATCACACTCTTCTCCGACCTGACGCGTTTCGTGACAATGCAGAACCTGTACCACGACGGCGGTTATTCATCAACCGGTATTTCCGAAGAACTGGTAACGATGATCCAGCAGCAGGCGCAGCAGCAGCAATAACAATTGGTTAAGCATTTCAAGAAAACCCTTCAAGGCACGCGTTTTGAAGGGTTTTCTTTTTGTATTGAAATAAATGCGTATACACACCGTTTGGCGTTGTGTAATGTTTGAAGAACCAATTAGTTTAGCCAAATAAAATCCATTTATGAATCATCAGACGCATCACCCCTTTCTCAGCAAACCGGGCGGACAGGTAAGCTACCTGTTATTCGCCGCATTCTTCCTGACTTTATTTGCATGCGGGGGCGAAAAAGAAGCCACCCAGCAGGCCGTTCCCGACGCGCCGGTGTACACGCTCGTGTTTCTCGACAAAACCCAAAGCGTGCACGTCGATAAGCGCTATGTAAATGATAAATACCGCCAGGCGCTCACCGACATTATCGAGCAGAATATGAAGAACAAGGGCGATAAACTGGAAGTATATTTCATCCACGAAAACACCTCAAAGGCCCGCGCGTTGTCGCTCACCGTTCGCAGCGAGCGCGATAACCTTGAAGGCGCCAATGCCACCGACCGCGAAGGCATTGAAACCGCATTCCAGCTGGCATTGCAAAAAGAAAAAGGCATTTACCTGCGCCAGCTGCTAGCCAAGCTTAACCAGCAAAATACCGGATCATCCAACCTGTCGACCGACATTTGGGCCAGTTTGCCAGTCATCGCCAAAGCAGGCGAAAGCGGTTCGGAAGTGAAAGTGTATTATTTCAGTGATATGGTAGAAAGCGTAAAAGGCGCCGACCGCCGCGATTTTCACACCAATCCACCTAAAAGTGATGCCGAAGCAGAAACGGACGCCAAAGAAGATACCAAAAAACTGGAACGGTACGCGATCGGCTCACCACAGGTAACGATCGTTTCGCCATTTGAACCGACGGCTTCCAGTAAGGAAAACAACCCGCACGTGACGCATTACTGGCAAACGCTCTTTCAAGAGCTGGGCGGGGTAAGTGTAGAGGAACTTTGAGCAGGGTATTATAGATTTTGGATGGCTTTCAGATTTTCATCATCGTCGAAAATGGCACGGATGGGGATTTGGAAGCCGTCCACTGCGAAGCTTTTGACGTCGCCGACAGCAGATTTGAGTATCAACTGATATTCCTCGCCGAAAAGGTGATATTGCTCCAATGTGTCATCACTCGGGTCAATGATCCAATATTCATTTACGCCATGTGCCTGGTAATCCTTGAATTTGACTCCACGATCACGCAGTTTCGTAGATGGAGAAATTATCTCAATTACCAGATCCGGTGTCGGAAAAAACATTTTGTCATCGGCAAATTCTTTTGATTTTTCATTATTAAAAAAGCAAATGTCCGGCTCGTAGTCATTTCGGGATAATGAGATCATTATTTTCTCGTATCCTACGAAGCCCAGCGCATTCTTCCGCACATGCAACGAAAGGGCGGTATATAACAGACCGCTGATTTTACCATGCTTGTACGTTGCGGGAGAATGCGTTACAATTTCTCCATTAATGAATTCGATTTTCTCCTGCTCCGTAATGTCATTATAAAATTTCAACCGCCGCTTCCGCTCTTCATCAAGCGCTTTTTGCACCGCTTCCAGCACCAGATATGCATCCGGCACGTTCATGATTTCCGAAACGATACGATTACTCATCTCTTTTGTCAAGTGTAGTGTTTCCAAATTTAACAAAGTTTAGGGTGAAAAAATAGATTACTGGCACTGTCTATCCAGCCCAATTCTCCCGGTCCAGGCTGCGGTATTGGATTGCCTCGGCGAGGTGTTCTACTTTAATATCGTCGCTATCGGCCAGGTCGGCGATGGTGCGGGAGACTTTAAGGATGCGGTCGTAGGCGCGGGCGGAGAGGCCCAGGCGTTCCATCGCTTTGTGGAGGAGCATTTTGCCGCCTTCGTTGACGGTGCAGATCTGTTTGACCATTTCGGGCGTCATCATCGCATTGGAATAGATTTCCTTATGATTTTTGAAACGCTCAGTCTGTCGCTCGCGGGCATTGATGACGCGCTCGCGGATCTGTTCGCTGCTTTCGGATTTGCGGGTGGAGGAGATCTGTTCGAAGGAAACCGGCGTCACTTCTACATGCAGGTCGATGCGGTCCAGGAGCGGGCCGCTGATTTTGTTGAGGTACTTCTGTACGACCCCGGGGCCGCAGACGCATTCTCTTTCGGGATGATTGTAATATCCGCACGGGCAGGGGTTCATGCTCGCAATGAGCATGAAATTGGCAGGATATTCCACCGCCATTTTCGCCCGCGAAATGCTCACCTTCCGCTCTTCCAGCGGCTGGCGCATGACTTCGAGTACCGACCTTTTGAACTCCGGCAGCTCATCCAGGAATAGCACGCCATTGTGCGCCAGCGATATTTCGCCCGGCTGCGGATAGCTCCCGCCACCCACCAGCGCCACGTCGCTGATCGAATGGTGCGGTGAGCGGAACGGACGGCGTGACACCAGTGTGGCCTGTTTCCCGAGCCGCCCCGCAACGGAGTGTATTTTGGTAGTTTCCAATGCTTCGGGCAGGCTGAGCGGAGGCAAGATGCCTGGAATGCGTTTCGCAAGCATTGTTTTACCAGCCCCCGGCGGCCCGATCATGATCGCATTATGCCCGCCCGCAGCCGCGATTTCCAGGGCGCGCTTGATGTTTTCCTGTCCCTGTACATGCTCAAAATCCGCTTCATAGTCGTTTTGAGAGGTGAAAAACAAGTCACGCGTGTCCACCCGGAGCGGTTCTATCTCGTGCGTGCCTTTGAAATACCCGACCGCTTCCGCGAGGGTACCCACCGGAATGACGTCCAGATTATTCACAATGGCAGCTTCGTGCGCATTTTCCGCGGGGAGTACAATGCCTTTGAATCCCTGCTTGCGCGCCTCGATCGCGATGGGCAGCACGCCTTTAATGGGCCGGAGTATGCCGTCTAGGGAGAGCTCGCCGAGGATAATGTAATCTTCGGTGTTGCGGACGCACACGAGCTGGTCGGAACATTGCAGCGTACAAATCGCGATGGGGAGGTCGTACGCGGAGCCTTCTTTGCGAATGTCCGCCGGAGCCAGATTAACGACCAGTTTCTGGCGCGGCATTTTGTAGCCGAAATGTTTCAGGGAGGCTTCTACACGCTGCTGACTTTCTTTCACCGCATTATCGGCAAGACCAACCATATAAAATCCCAGTCCCTGACCGACGTTCACTTCGATGGTGATGATCGTGGCATCGACGCCGAAAACAGCGCTTCCGTAAGTTTTGGCAAGCATAAGTGTGTGCTTTGATTGAGTAGAAAGATTTTTGGTAAAAATAGCATGAAAAAGGATAATGGACGCGAACCGGGGGGAAGGCTTGCACAACCGCCTGATCATTCTTAATTTATGAATCCATTATTCTAAGCCCATGAACCGCATTTTCCTCACCTTATTGTTGCTCGCCGGCATCGCCTCGATCGCCGTCGCTCAGTCGAAACGAAAGCCGCTCAAAAGAAAAGTAATATGCATTGATCCGGGCCATGGCGGCACCGCCGCTACCGACAGCTATCGCGTGGGCCCGGGCGGAGAGCGGGAAGAATGGGTTAACCTCCGTGTGGCGTTGCTATTGCAGCAAATGCTCGAAAAGAAGGGCGCCAGGGTGCTCATGACGAGGACTACCGACGTGGAAGTGCCGCTGGCCGATCGTGCAAAGCTCGCCTGCGACCGCGAAGCCGATCTCTTCGTATCAATTCACCATAATGCGACGGCCGATTCGTCGGTGAACTTCCCGATCATTTATTTTCATGGAAATATGTCGGAGAACGTCGCAAGCGTCAATTTTGGCAAAGAACTCTCGGCTACGTTGCTGAAACATTTGTACAAACCCGGTACACCGGTTTCGCTGGTGTCGGACTTCACTATTTTTCCTGATGCGGGCGCATCGGTGCTGAGGAATACATATGGCATGCCCGCGCTGCTCGCTGAGGCGTCTTTTTTTACCAACCCCGCCGAGGAGCGCCGTCTGAAACAGCCTGAATACAACACCGCCGAAGCCCTCGCCTACACCGAGGCCATTGTGGCATTTTTCGCAAAACCGGTTGCGCCGATTGCCGCAAAGAACTCGAAAGTGCCCGCGATCCCTGCATTCAAGGTCTTTCAGGAAGCGGAGCGCATGACGCCCATTGCCCGGCGCTGGCGGCAGGATTTCGACGAAGGAAAGGTGTTTATGACAAAAAAGGAGACGGCACTGCTCCGCGAATCGTACGAACTGTTCACGCGCTCGGCCCGCTCTTTCCCCGACTCCTGGCTCGCCGGCCAAAGTCATCAGAACCGCGCCGTACTGCTGCGGAAACTGGGCAAGGCCACCGAAGCCGGACAGGAGGATCAGCGGTTCAGGGAATATTATGTGCCGATGAACGGCAAGTAGTGTCTATTCCACCACCGCCGACACGCAAATGTACGTCGGGATGATACCGGTTGCCCGAATACGCACCTCGGCGTCTTCTGCCTGTGTGTTACCCGTGAGCACGAGCGCGGTGTCGAGGCCGAACTTGTTGCCGCCGAGAATGTCGGTTTGCAGGGTGTCGCCAACCATCAAAATCTGCTTTTTGCTCACATTAGGATAGTTTTTAATGTGTTGATACGCAAAAATGAACATCTGCGGATCGGGCTTGCCGAAGCGGATAAACTGGCGGCCGATGGTATCCTCGATCATTTTCGCCAATGCGCCGATGGCGAACGACACGCGGCTGCGGGACGCCGGATAGGTCTTGTCCGTATTCGCCACGATCACCGGAATGTTGCGTTTCCGCAGCAGGTTGAGCGTTTTTGTCAGGTCCGTATTCCAGTCGAAACCTTCGTCGTCTAGAAACACCAATGCATTGATATCCGCTACATTGTTCAAATCCAGTTGGCGGATGGACAGCGTTTTGAGGTCGGATGTTTCGATATAATGCGCCGAGTTTTCGGTGCCCAGATAGGCCACCACGCCCTGCCTAACTTTCAGATCGAGGTATTCGCGGGCGAGCATGCCGGAGGAAATAATGCGGTCGGGCGTAACGTCGTTCACACCCAGGTTCACATAGCTTTGGGCGAGTTGCTCGGGGCTGCGCGATGCGTCGTTGGTAACCACATAAAAGTCTTTTCCGCGCTCGCGCAGGTAGGTAAATGTGTTCTCAATGCCCGGAATCAACCCATTGTAGGTTTTCAACACGCCGAATGCATCGAAGAAAATAACGTCGTATTTGGAGATGACGGATCTGAAATTATCGAGGACCATACAGTTTGGTGTCTTGGAGTGAAGTTGATCGAAGGAGGTTGCTAGATTTTCAGTGTGCGCAGGATCTTATCGGCGTCGAAGCCGTCGATAGAAGGGAAATACAGTTCGTACGCTTCCCGCTGCAGCTTGGTGCAATAGGAGCGGTGGAAGAAGTATTTGCCGTATTTAATTACATAATTCAATATAAAAAAGCGGTAGGCTTCCTTCATGAAGCGCACCTCGTTCTCGGTGAGCGGGTACACTCTGTGGTATTCCTGCAAAAAGATCATAAACCGCTCTTCCATCAGCGGCCCGATGAGGTAGCTGAACACCGTGCGGTCGCCGACATTGGAACAAACCCGGCTGAAAAAATAAAAGTCCATCACCCGCGACGACACCCTGAACCAGTCGTAATCCCAGCGCGAAAACAGTTTCAAATCATCGGTAACCGAAAAATTCCCGATGTTCCAATCCACAAAAACCGGCATCAGGTCAAACGAGCTCACATTCAGGCGCTGGATATTTTTCATGAAAATATCGCATTGCTTTTTGAGGATGTTGATATAACCCCGGTGCTCGTACTGGCCGGTATCCGTTTCGAGGATTTCCAGCAAATGATGAATGTCGGTACGGAGGTTTTTGGACGATTTCGGAATGGACCGGCTCGCCCGGAAACATGCCTGATGAAACTTCGCCGCCTCGGTGCCCAGCTTGCGGATGTGCTCCTCTTCCAGCCGCCGCGGCATACGGTTCATCGCGCGGATCGGGTTGTAAAAAACGACCCACGTATCCACAAAATCCTCCTGGTAACGATAGGTGTACACCTGGTTATTCTTCACGAGCGACTTCGCAAGGACATTTTCGAACGGATACAGCAGGTTGTTCGAAAGCGCCTGAATGATCCGGTGATCCTCCTTGAAATGTTCGTATTTACCAAAATAGGAAAGCTTCGCCACCACTTTATCGTCGTTGTCGAGCGTGACGCGAAACACGTGGTTGGTCGAAACCTTGGCACTGATATCTTCTACAAACTTGACCCCGATCGAATTATCGAAACCTGCCCAGGCTTTCCGGATAATTTCGGGATAATCTTTTAAACGCATTCCTGATCTCGCATTAGGCTTTACAGATGTTGATCCAACGCCCCGGAGGGGTTGTTAAAGGTACCAAAGGTAGCAAACTAGGCGTAGCAGAATACCCTGGCTGTAAGGATTGAATAAAAAAATAATCGCATAATTTTGCAAAAACTTACACTCGATACTTTGTTTTACTATTTCTCGCGCTTTCTGGTCCGGCTGGCATTGCCCATTTACCTCAGAAAACTTTGCGTTTCCAATTTCGACAAACTGCCCAAAGGGGCGCCGTTGCTGCTCGCATCCAACCATCCCGATTCGTTTTTCGACGCCGTCGTGATCGGCTCTGTGCTCGAACAGCCCATTCATACCCTCACCCGCGGCGACGTTTTCCGCAAAAAGGCGGCGGCATTCTGGCTGCGGCAGATCAATCTGATCCCTGTTTTCCGCGGCTCGGAAGGACGGCAATATGTTAAAAACCATGACGTTACCGCCCAGGAAAGCCACGACGCGCTCAAACAGGGTGATGCCGTGGTGGTGTTCTCAGAAGGTGTTTGTGTAAATGAATGGCGCCTGCGCCCCCTCGGCAAAGGCACTGCGCGCATGGCCTATAAGATCTGGTACGGCGACGATGCCCTGCGGAGCATGAAAGTGATCCCGACGGGCCTTAACTACGAAAACTTCCGCGGCCCCGGCAAGCGTGTATCGCTCAATTTCGGCGAAGCCATTGCCGCCGACCACCTGCAAACCAGTCCGCAGGAATATGAAAAATGGCTTCGGGAATTCAACGAAATCCTCGACCGCAAAATGAATGCGGAGATTCTCACCATCCCCGCCGATCTGCCCAAAGCGGAACAGCAGCGACAGCTCAATGCATTTTTCGACCAATGCGCCGCACCGAAGACTCAAAGCAACCCGTTGCTGGGCGCAATCGGCTGGCTTGGCCGAATGGTGCATTTGCCCTTATACTCATTCTTCCGCAAAAAAGCAGCCAAACTCACCGCCCGATCGGTATTCTACGACTCAGTGCTGTTCGGGATGCTGCTCTATCTGTACCCGGTAATCGTGACCTTGCTTTCGATTGTCGTGGTGGCAGTTACGGGTTGGGAAGTGGGGCTAGGGCTGTTTGTAGGCTTGCCGTTGCTGGCGTGGGTGGGGAGTAAGTATTAGATTTTAGTCGCCCGAAAATGAATTAACCATGCAAATTTGCACATGACTAGCAAATTTGCATGGTTAATTCGTGAAAATTGTATTTTACAAGTGCAAAATTTGTATTATTTGCCTTTTACCTTATTCAGCCCCATCGCCTTCAACATCCAGTTCGGTAGCGGCTTTCTCAGTCCTCTTTTCTGCAAATCCATAAACCAGCCCAGTTTCTTCAAAATAGGCACCTTATGCGTTTCTACGAGCTCGATGAGCGTGCCGTCCGGGTCTTCGAGGTAGGCGAAGCGGCCGGCGGCGTTTTCCATTCCGAATGAGCTTTCGCTGTCGATGGTGAATGGGTAGCCCTGGGATTGCAGTTTAGCTTTCAGTGTGTCCATATCCAGCGTGTCGAAGCAGAGATGGATGTAGCCGCAGTCGCCCCAGAAGCGGTTTTCGAAGATTTTCTTCGGGGTGCGGTCGAGGGCTTGCACGAGTTCGATCTGCACGTCGCCGAGGAGACGGCTGAATGCACCGTCGGGCGAGAATTTCTTGCGGAGGAGCACACGGCGGAAGCGCTGGCCTGAAATGGATGTTGGCAGATCCTCGAAAACGCCTGTTTTGTCGTACACCACATTCAAAGGTTGCAGCAGGCTGCGGTAGAACGTCACCGCCTTATCAATATCCGAAACACCGATCACCACACCTGCCACACCGCCGACATTTTTACCGCTGGCCTGGAACCACGTCGCGTCGCTGGTGATCTGGAAAGTGTTGCCCCATGGATCGGTACCCCAGAAACCCTCGCCTTCGGGCAGCTTGGCGAGCGGGCCTACGGCGGTTTTGGAGTTATTTTTCACCCATTCGTGCGCCTTTTTCACATCCGGCGCCTTAAAACGGATGGCGTTAATGCCCAGGTCGCCGATCTCGACTTTGAAATTGGCGGGCTGGGAGACGCGGCTGGTAAACGACCAGATTTCCAGTCCGCCGCCGCCGGCCATATTAATCGCCAGCACCGCGTGGCGCGCGTGTACCTTGCCGCCGGTGTAGGGCGTCATGAGCGGGGCTTCCGCTTTTTCATCGAATACGGGCACATCGAAACCCAGCACCTGCCGGTACCATTTCCAGGTATCGGGCACGTTTTGGCAACCAATTCCTACCTGTTGAATTCCAGAGATCAGCGGAGCACTCATTTGTTGGGGATTGTAAGAGGATAAGTGGATAATCCGGCAATTTTACGAAATAAAAAGCAAACGAGCCGTGGCACAGGCGTTTGAACCGGGAATGTGACCTGTGGAAAAATTTCTCGGGATACAAAAACTAAATGATTATTTGATAAGCATAATAATTGCTATCTTTAAAATGGTTTTCCAAAATTTTATTTTAAAATCCTGGATATCAACGCATCCATTTGGTTGCACTCATCGTATCTGTGATGAGCCCGTCTCAATGATAGTTTAGAATGAACCAGTCAGTAGTAATTGCGCCGATAAGCGAGAGCTTACCGGATTTTTTGAGTTCAAAACAGTATTCAAAAATTGTAGTAATAGCCGATAACAACACCAAAAGGCATTGTTATCCGATTTTGAAAGCGGTTTTGCCGAAACATAGTGTAGTGACCGTTCCCAGCGGCGAAGCGCACAAGACGCTCGCGACGTGTGAGAAAATCTGGGAGGCCATGACCAGAGACGAGCTCGACCGCCATGCATTGGTGATCAATGTGGGCGGCGGGGTGATCGGCGATATGGGTGGTTTTTGCGCGGCGGTTTACAAGCGTGGAATAGATTTTATCCAAGTGCCCACGACTTTGCTTTCGCAGGTGGATGCGAGTGTGGGAGGAAAGTTGGGGATTGATTTCCAGGGTTTCAAAAACCATCTGGGCGTTTTCAACATCCCAAATAGCGTGCTCATCGACCCGGTGTTTTTGCAAACATTGCCGGAACGTGAAATACGCTCCGGGTTCGCGGAGATCATCAAGCATTGCCTCATCGCCGATGGTGTGAAATGGCAGGAAATCCGTGCGAAGGATTTTGAAAGGCAGAACTGGCCCGACCTGATCGCGCATTCGGTGCAGATTAAGCAGCAGGTGGTGGATCAGGACCCGACGGAAAAAGGGCTGCGGAAGATCCTGAATTTCGGGCACACGCTAGGCCATGCGGTGGAGACGTGCTTCTTGAATAAATCGCCCAAAGAGCGGCTTTTCCACGGAGAAGCCATTGCGGTGGGGATGATTATGGAAGCATATCTGTCGTTTGAGCGAAAGATGATCGACCAGCAGACGCTGACGGATATCGAAGAGTTCCTGTTTGCGACCTATGGCAAGGTGAAGATCTCACCGGAGGATATCGAGGAGATTATCGCCCTCACGCGGCAGGATAAAAAGAATAGAGGAAAAGAAATCAGGTTTTCATTGCTGAGTGGAGCCGGGCAATGTGCCTTTGATGTAGTAGTAACAGCGGCTGAAATGCGCAGATCAATAGCTTATTATTTGGGATAGAGGGCAGGCATAAGCTATTGGTAGTAAAGGAGTATTCAAAATACATTCTTGATATATCTTATTTACAACCTGACAAATTTAAATGCTTATGCTGAGGTCTATTTTTACTTATGCCGCTTTACTGCTCGTAGTCGTGATTGCAGGGTGTTCCAGTGGCCGGAAAGTGTTTGTGGAGCATGATTACAGCTACGAAACCAATTTTAAAGATTACTCTTCTTATACGTTTCTGGAATGTGAGAGGGATACCAATAATCTTTGCACCGAAATTTATGAGGCCATCCGCCGCCAGATGCAGGTAAGGGGCTACAAGCTCACCGCCGAAAAACCCACATTGCTCGTCAACTACGGGATTTTCTACGATAACCTGCGTTACCAGGGCTATATGCAGCCGGTGATCAAGAACTGGGTGGATACCGAGAACGAGGGATTCCGCTACGAACCGATCAAATATGCGCTCGACAAGGGCACGCTGATCGTTTCGCTCATCGACGCGGAGAGCGACCAGGTCGTTTGGAGAGGGTATGCTTCGGGGATCTTTAAAGGAACGGAAGGTTCCAATAACCATTACCGGAGCGTGGTAAGGCGCATTTTCGACCAATATCCGCTGTTTGCGAAAGGTTACGACCCACGGCGTTACAGCGAGCAGGTAGGCCGATAATATCATTTCAAAAGCAAATACGCCGATCTCGCGTGCTCTGTCAGGGACACGCGGGATCGGCGTTTTTTATGCTGTTTCGTTAATGCTACTTCGTCAAACCGGCGTCGTCCGAAGCGCCTAAGGCCAATGCGCCCCAGTCGAGGTTCTCGCGGCCTTTGGCAAGGCCCGAAATGAAACGGTTTCTAATAATATCGGCGAATGGCATCGGTGCGTTTACGTCCGAGGCGGTTTGGAGTGTCAGGTTAATGTCCTTCAAACCGAGCGGAAAGCGGAATGCGACAGGTTCGTAAGTGTTGCTGGCTACCAGCTTGCCGTAGTTTTGGAAAATCGGCGCGGCAAACAGGGTGGATGTCAGCATTTCGTAAATGCTTTGTCTCGAAATACCGTTTTTTTCGGCCATGGTGAATGCTTCGCCCATCATTTCGAGGCTGCAAGCGATCATGAAGTTGCCCGCCAGCTTGATCACATTCGCCGCGCCCGGGTCGTCGCCAAAATCGAAAACGCCTTTTACAAAATTTTCCACAATAGGCTTAATGCGCTCTTTGGCACCTGCATTACCCGACAGGCAAATGTTACCCACCTTCGCGCGCACTGCTTCCGGGCGGGCGAATATGGGTGCGCCTACGTAATGCGCACCGTACCACTCGTGCACCTGCGCGAGCTGGCGCGAAGTTTCCGGCGAAATAGTGCTCATGGAAACGTGTACGCCGTCTTTCCCGAGCTTTTCGACTAATTCCATCGAGAATAGTTCTTCCACTGCCGCGTCGTCGGCCAGAACGGAGAATACAATGCCGCCGGGCGTAATGGCGTCGATCGCGTTTTCCACGACGGTCGCGCCGAGCTTGGTCAGCGGTTCAGCTTTGGAGGCCGTTCTGTTCCAAACGACCAGTTCATAACCCGCTTCGAGCAGGATTTCAGCGATAGGAGTACCAAGGTTCCCGAGTCCGAGAAACGCTATTTTTTCAGACATAATGATTGGTTTAGATAGTAAAATCAAACTTGAATAACACCCACATTGAATGGCTTTTCTATGGGTGCCTGGTCGGCGGCACGAATGCCCTCCGATATGATCCGCCGCGTTTCCACGGGATCGATAATACCGTCGACCCACAGCCTTGCCGCGGCGTAGTAAGGGGATAATTCTTCGTTGTAGCGGTCGGTGATTTGTTTCAACAATTCCTTTTCCGCCTCGGGCGTGATCGTCTCGCCTTTGGCTTTCAAAGTGGCCGTTTGTACTTGCAGCAATGTTCGTGCCGCGGTAGCGCCGCTCATGACGGCCATTTGCGCCGTGGGCCAGGCGAATATCAGCCGCGGATCGTACGCTTTGCCGCACATCGCATAGTTTCCGGCGCCGTAGGAGTTGCCGATAATGAATGTAAACTTCGGCACCACCGAGTTGGCCACCGCATTCACCATTTTCGCGCCATCTTTGATAATGCCGCCCTGCTCGGCACGACTGCCTACCATAAAGCCGGTGACGTCATGAAAAAACACGAGCGGGATTTTCTTCTGGTTACAATTCATGATAAACCGCGCTGCCTTGTCGGCGGCCTCGGCGTAAATCACGCCGCCCATTTGCATTTCGCCTTTGCCGGATTTCACCATTTTGCGCTGGTTCGCCACAATGCCTACGGCCCAGCCGTCCACGCGCGCATAGGCGCAGATGAGTGTTTTGCCATAATCGGGCTTGTATTCGTCGAGCTCCGAGTTGTCCACCAGGCATTCCAGGATGGGCAGCACGTCGTAGGGTTTGAGGCGGTCGGTGGGGAGGAGATTATAAATTTCCTCCGGTTGGCGGGCTGGCAGCTGCGGCGTCTTGCGGTCGAAGCCGGCTGATAATGGCTTGCCTATTTTATCAATATGCCTTTTAATGGCGTCCAGGCAGGATTTGTCGTCGGGGAATTTGTTGTCGGTAACGCCGGAGATTTCGCAATGCATGGCCGCGCCGCCGAGCGATTCGGCGTCGATATCTTCGCCGATCGACGATTTAACGAGGTAAGGCCCCGCCAGAAACACCGAGCCGGTACCTTCTACAATGAATGCTTCATCCGACATGATCGGTAAATAGGCCCCGCCGGCCACGCAAGCGCCCATAATGGCGGAAATCTGCACGATGCCCATGGCCGACATTTGCGCATTGTTCCTGAAAATGCGGCCGAAATGCTCCTTATCCGCAAATACTTCGGCTTGCATCGGCAAAAACACGCCCGCGCTATCGACGAGGTAAATAACCGGCAGCCGGTTTTCCATCGCAATCTCCTGGGCGCGCAGGTTCTTCTTCGCCGCAATCGGGAACCAGGCCCCTGCTTTGACGGTAGCATCGTTCGCCACGATCATGCATTGCTTGCCCGACACATAGCCAATGCCCGTCACCACGCCGCCCGACGGGCAGCCGCCTTCCTCCTCATACATACCATCGCCCACAAATGCACCGATTTCGAGCAGGCCAGAGCCTTCGTCGATCAGGTAAGCGATCCTTTCCCGGGCGGTGAGCTTGCCTTTCTGGTGCTGTGCGTCGATTTTTTTCAGGCCCCCACCGAGCTTTACCTGCTCGTATTTCTGGTTCAGGATTTCGATGAGATGTGGTAGGCTTTCCTGGCTGGTCATGATGATGAAGAATGGTGTGAATGGTTGAAATGGGCTTATTTCAAATGTAAAAAGTCGTTCACCGGTAAGCAAACGACTTTCGTATTTATTTAAAAATGTAAGGCCCTATTTAATGGTAGTTGCTGTATCCAGCGGCGACTCGGCCGGACCTTTGTCTTTTTTACCAAAAACAGACACATTGATGTACCGTTTCGGATGCTCGCGGAAGTTGGTGAGCAGCTTGTTCATGCTGATCATCGTGCGGTTCAGGTTGTTATACAATGTCTCGTCCTTCACGAGCTTGCCGGCCGTGCCCTTGCCCGATTCAACGCTGGCGAGCAACGTGTGCAGTTCTTCGATCGTCTTGCGGGCGCTCGTGACTGTTTCGCCCAGGCGCAATGCATTCAATGAATCGGCCAGCGTGCCGGTTTTGGCGAGCAATGGTTTCAGTTCTTTCTCCGTTTCGACGAGTGATGCCGTTAGTTTATTCAGGTTGGACGTCATGGCCAGCAGGTTTGCACGGTTTTCAGTGAGCAAGCCTTGCAGGCTGGTGCCGGTTTGGTTGTAGTTTTTGAGTACCTGGTTCAAGATCAATCCCGTTTCCTGAAACCCGCCTACGACGAGGTCGAGGTTTTTGATGAGTGAATCGGCATGGGAAACGAGAGGCAATGCCTTTTCCTGCAACACGGCGGAAATACCCGACTCTTTTTTG
Source organism: Dyadobacter fermentans DSM 18053 (assembly GCF_000023125.1). Lineage (NCBI taxonomy): Bacteria > Pseudomonadati > Bacteroidota > Cytophagia > Cytophagales > Spirosomataceae > Dyadobacter > Dyadobacter fermentans. The sequence goes on along the minus strand of NC_013037.1, from coordinate 4,433,241 downwards.
GCAAGAAGCGTGTCGCCGTCCTTCATCGGAGCGCCGGCACCCATGGCGAGGTGGATTACCTTACCGCCCAGCAAACCGCCGTCGGCCAGTACAGCGCCTGTGCCCTGGGGCACCACAATGCCTTTTTGTATATCCACAGTTACCAGCAGCTGGTTGCCACGGTTCTGAAGCAGTTTGATCTCCTGCACGCGGCCTACATTCAGGCCATTCAGCAACACGGGGTTAGAGGCCGTAAGCCCGTCGATATTGTCGTAAATGACGTGGTATTTGTAAGTTCTGGAAAAAACGTCGGAGCCTTTGAGGATATGAAAGCCGAAATACAGCATCACAATGGCGAAAATCGCCATAATTCCGACTTTTGCTTCTCTTGATAATTTCATGGACTAGTAGTTTGTTTGACAAAGAAAGTCAATATGTGACCGGATAGCTACCGGTCCATATCTTTTTTATATGCCATAAACGCGGAGTGAATGCATTTGGCGACCTCCTCCTGGCCTTCATCGGAGCTGAGGTAATCCTCCTCGTCGGGTGATGACAAAAAGCCTGTTTCGATGAGCACGCTAGGCATGGCACAGCGCCACAGCACGAGGAACCCGGCCTGTTTTACCCCGCGGCTATCGCGTTCCGAAATGGACTGGAATTTCCTTTCGATGAGATCGGCGAACCGCAAGCTGCTGGAAATGAATGCACTTTGGTAGTTGGCAAGCATAATGTGCGCCAGCGGCGAATCGGGGTCGAAGCCCTTGTATTTCTGCTTGTAGTTGGTTTCCTGCAAGATTACCGAGTTTTCGCGTTTCGCGACTTCGAGGTTACCCTCGGTTTTGTGCAAACCCATCACGAAGGTCTCGGTTCCCCGCACCGTGCGCGAACGCGGCGTGGCGTTGCAATGGATGGAAATGAAGAGATCGGCATTGTTGCGGTTGGCGAAAGCCGAGCGCTCGCCCAATTCGATGAAAACGTCGGTAGAGCGCGTGTAGAGCACTTTCACATCCGGCGTTTCCTCTTTGATCTTCCTGCCGAGTTCGAGCGCTACTTTGAGCGCGACGTCTTTTTCTTTGGTGTGCCTGCCCCGGGTGCCGGGGTCTTTGCCGCCGTGGCCGGCGTCGATTACAACTGTACTAACCTTGCTTCCCGATTTCGTAGTAACCGGTTCTTGCTGAAAGACAAAGGCGACGCTGGTCAGCAGAAAACTTGCTACAATTACTAATTTAAGAAGTTTTAACATTATTTTTTAGTTGGGCGCTTACGCGAAAGGGGTTTCTCTGCTAATTTTGAAATTCGTTATGCAAAAATACGCTAATTGTTAGAACTGAAAAGAAAGGCGATTATTATATCGTCGGTAGTTGTGGCGTTTCTCCTGTTCAGCACTGTGGCATGTGTGCAGCAACGCTCCAAGGGTTCCGGGAAAAATCAGGGTAAGCTTAAAAGTTCGACTTCTGCAAAGCAATCAGCGGATTCCCTTCTTACAGTGCAAAAGCAAGCAGGTGCGGATACTTCCCGCGCAGGCCAGCCCGGCGCGTCCGTTCCGAGAGGTGCGGTAAATGCGGATAGTACGCTCGCTAACAATGGATTATCTGCCGATTCCACAGCCGCCGACACGCTCAGAAATCCCGACGACCTCGAAAACACCGTAGAATATACCGCCGAAGATTCCACCATTATGGACGCTGTTTTAAAGCAGGTCCATTTATATGGCAATGCGGAAGTGAACTACGGGACCATTAATCTCAAAGCGAATTACATCCGTCTCAACTGGGTCACCAATGAGGTGTACGCCGTCGGAACTTATGATTCAACGGCCAAGAAAATGGCCGGCGAACCGATTTTTCAGGACGGGCCCGAAACGTACAACACCAAGGAAATCCGCTATAATTTCAAGTCCAAAAAAGCGCTTATCCAGGGCATCGTGACCCAGGAAGGGGATGGTAACATCCGGGGCGAGAAAGTGAAGAAGGATACGGAAGGCAATTTCTATATCCGGCATTCGATTTATACCACCTGTAACCTCACACACCCGCACTACTTCATCAATGCGCCCAAGATCAAGATGGTGAACAAAAAGCAGGTGATTTCCGGTCCTTTTAACCTGGTGATCAGCGATGTGCCGTTGCCGATCGCGTTGCCCTTCGGTTTTTTTCCATTCCCCAAAAAGAAGGAAAACGGCACCAGTGGCGTCATTTTCCCGACTTACGGCGAGGAGCCCAACGGGCGTGGTTTCTACCTCCGCGACGGCGGCTACTACTTCGCGATCAACGAGTATGTCAATGCGATTCTCACAGGCCAGATCTATTCCAACGGAAGCTGGGGGCTCGGGTTGCAATCTACCTATATCAAGCGCTACCAATACTCGGGCAATATTTCGCTGCGGTTCAACAAAAACAAATCCAGCGACGAACTTCAGAGAACGCTCGGACGCGGAGGGACCAACGATTTCAGCATTGTGTGGTCGCATGCACCGAAGCCGAGGGGTAACTCGCAGTTTTCGGCGAATGTGAATGTGAGCAGCAATACTTACAACCAGCAGCAGGCATTCGACGTAAACAGGTATACATCCAACGTCGCGAGCTCCTCCGTGCAATACAACCGCACATTCGGGCAGTATATGCGGGCGGCGGCCTCGTTGCGTGTGAACCAGAACTTCGGGCAGATCAACCCGCAGTCCGGGCTGCGCGAGGGCGGTAAAACAAACGTATCGTCCGATTTCAGTTTCGGCGTGAACCAGATTGCCCCTTTTGCGTTGAAAGGCGGTCGCGGACGTTGGTATGAGAGCTTCCGTCTGGGCTTGGATTTCAATGGAAACTATGCCCTGGCCAATGCATTGACGGCCGTGGACACTTCCTATAACAGCCTGGGCTTTGTGATCACCGACGCCAAGATTGACACCACGCGCCTCAACAAGACCAAAGTGGTGGCATTCAACCTGAATAACCTGCCGGAAATGCTCAAAGACGCGCAGTTTACCGGACGGTACAGCCTGCCGATCTCATTGCCGAACTTCAAAGTGCTGCGTTTTGTGAACATTACACCCAGCATGTCACTATCCGGCGAGGTGTTTACGAAACAATACCGTTACACCCAAACCGGGCGCGATTCGATCAAGATTGACACGTTGCGGAAAGTCGGGACGGAATATTCCTATAACTTCGGCGCGGGGATGAACACCCGTTTTTACGGCACGTTCTTCTTCGGCGGAAAGCGGCTCGAAGCGATCCGCCACACGGTGATCCCGTCGGTTTCATTTACCTACACACCCGATTTCACGGGCGAGGCATTCGGGTTTTACGAGAGAATCCAGGTGGTGGATAAGAAAGGCAATGTACGTGACCTCTCGCTTTCCAAATTCCGCGGTGTGGGCTCGGGGATAGGCAATGGACGGGCATCGAGCGTCATTTCATTCAGTTTGAACAACTCTTTTGAAATGAAGCTTAAAAGCAAGAGCGATACTGCCGCGCAGCAGTTCGAAAAGGTGTCGCTGCTCGATAACCTGAGTTTAGGGGGAAGTTACAACCTCATGGCCGACTCGCTCAATTTGTCGAACATTACCATTAATGCCAATGCGCGCATCGGGCGGAACCTGAACCTGAACTTCAACATGAACCTCGATCCTTACACCTACGTAGCGAACCCGAATGTGGTGGGCAACCAGGTGGGGACTAAGGTCAATAAGTACGCGATCACGTCGGGGCAGGGGCTTGCCAATTTGCAAAGCCTGGGCTTCACGCTGGGAACCAGCTTCTCACCCAAAGGCAGTTCGTCCAACAACAATACCGCCAACCCCGCCACCACAGATCCCAACGACCCGAATGCGGCCGCGAAGCAGCAGGCGAAGGAGTTTATCGCACAAAATCCGGAGTTGTATGTGGATTTCAATATTCCCTGGAACGTGTCGTTGAACTACAACTTCGGGCTCACGAAGCCGGGCTTGTCGAAAGCGCAGATCATCCAGGCCGTGCAGGCTACGGGCGACCTGAGTTTGTCCAAAAACCTCAAAGTGACGCTCAGCAGCGGTTTCGACTTCGTGGCGTTCCAGCCCACAATCACCCAATTGTCGCTCACGCGCGACCTGCATTGCTGGGACATGAGTTTCAGCTGGACACCGTTTGCAGGCAGCGCCGCCCGCGCGAGCAATTACAGCTTCACGCTCAAAGTGAAATCGGCTATCCTGCAAGACCTGAAAGTGACCCGCCGCCGCTCGTTCTACGACAGATCCGCCTATTAAGCCAGCAGAATGTAATACAACAAAAAATGGCCGTCCAATCGGAACGGCCATTGAATGCATTGGCTGAATGTTTATTTGGAAGACTTGGCAGCTGTTTTGGGAACCACCTCTCCATTGAGATAAAGCGTGATAGAACCACCTTCAGTATTGCTGAAAACGGTTACAGGCTTATTGAAAGGACCTGCTGCAGCAGCATTGAAAGTAGCTTTTACCGAACCGGTTTTACCTGGAAGTACAGGCTCTTTCGACCATACGGGTGTGGTACATCCGCATGACACGGTTACGTTGGAAAGAATCACGGGATCGGAGCCGGTGTTGGTAAATACAAACTCGTGGGTAACAGGAGTGCCTTGTGGTACTTTGCCGAATTTGTGCGTCTCTTCCTTGAATTTCAATACACCTTTTTGTGCAAAACTTACGGTGGTCAGCCCGAGGATCAATACCAGTGCTGAAAAGAATACTTTCATAGTTGTAACTATACTTTAAGTGGTGAAAAACTTATTGTTAAACAAGATTAACGCTTAAAAAGCTAAATATAATAATCATTAACCAATATTAACAATGGCCCAAAACTACACGTTCCGATGCGTGGGTTATTATTTTCCTGCCTAATTTTGGCTTGCATTCAAAAAAACGTAATTTAACTTACGGATTAAAACCCGTGATTTTTGCTTATGCTTCAAAATGATAGTTTGACCGGTTCCAGTGTTTTGAGTAAAGAGGACATTATCGATGATTACCGCCTAGCATGCGAAAGTCGTCAGGTAAGTTTGCTGGGGAGGAAGGATACCATGGGCGGCCGTTCTAAATTCGGGATTTTTGGAGATGGTAAAGAGGTAGCGCAGATTGCACTTTCCAAAGTTTTTCAGCCCGGCGATTTTCGCTCGGGATATTATCGGGACCAGACCATCGAAGCGGCTGTCGGGAACTTAACCTGGCAGCAATTTTTTGCCCAAATGTATGCCCACGCCAACCTCGAACATGAGCCTAACACCGGCGGGCGCTCGATGAACGGCCACTTCTCCACCCGCTGGGTAGATGGAAACGGCGACTGGCTCGACCAGACAAAATTGTACAATTCCGTTTGTGATATTTCTTCCACCGCCGGGCAGATCCCCCGCTCGGTAGGCCTCGCTTATGCATCCAAATTATTTCGTGAGAATGCCGATCTGCACAGCATGACCACATTCTCGCGCAAAGGCAGCGAGGTGGTTTTCTCGACGATCGGCGATGCTTCCACGTCTCAGGGAATGTTCTGGGAAGCGATGAATGCGGCCGGCGTTTTGCAGATCCCGCTAATCGTTTCGGTTTGGGATGATGGTTACGGAATATCGGTTCCTATTGAATATCAGACTACTAAAGGCAGTATTTCAAAAGCGTTGGCAGGCTTGCAGCGCAATGAGGACGGCGACGGTATCGAGATCTTCACCGTGAATGGCTGGGATTATCCTGCGCTTGTTGAAACTTATCAAAAGGCGGCCAAGGTGAGCCGCGAACAGCACGTGCCGGTGCTCGTACACGTCACTGAACTTACGCAGCCTCAGGGACATTCCACATCCGGCTCGCACGAGCGTTACAAATCGAAACAGCGGTTGCAATGGGAGCGCGAGCACGACTGCAATGTGCGTTTCCGCGACTGGATACTGAAAAACGGCTATGCTACCGACGACGAGTTGGAGGAAATCGAGCGCGAAGCCAAGGAAAAGGCCCTCCATGAGCGCAACGCGGCATGGCAGGCCTACCGGAAGGAGCTGGACGCCGAGTTTAACGACACCATTCAGCGGCTGCAATCGGTAGCGGGCGGCAGTTCATTCGCGGCCGAGGTAAACAATGTGATTCTTGAACTTCAAAAAACCTATCTGCCCGTTCGCAGGGATATGATTGCAGCTGTGCGGAAGGTTTTGCGGATCATCGGAAAAGAGCAAAATCCGCAGGTAAATGCCTTGAAAGCGTTTTTACAGGAGAACCTGAGCGTCAACAAGGAGCGTTTCAATACCCATTTATACAGCGAAACCAAATACTCACCCATGCTCGTGGAGCCGGTGAAACCCGTGTTTTCAGACAGCAGCCCGACGGTGGACGGCCGCGAGGTAATCCGCTCGTATTTCAATGCGCTTTTTGAGAAGGATTTACGGGTGGTTGCATTGGGAGAAGACATCGGTTTGATCGGCGATGTAAATCAGGGCTTTGCAGGATTACAGGAAAAATACGGCGAAATCCGCATTACCGACACCGGAATCCGCGAAACGACGATCATCGGTCAGGGAATAGGGATGGCCATGCGAGGCCTTCGCCCGATCGTGGAAATACAATATTTCGACTACATCTACTACGCACTGGCCACGCTTACCGACGACCTGGCATCGCTCCGGTACAGGACCGCAGGAGGCCAGCGGGCACCGCTCATCATCCGCACACGGGGACACCGGCTCGAAGGCATCTGGCACTCCGGCTCGCCGATGGGCACCATGCTCAGCAGCTTGCGCGGCCTGCACGTGGCGGTTCCACGGAACTTCACCCAGGCGGCGGGACTTTACAATACATTAATACAAGGCGACGACCCCGCATTGATGGTGGAACCGCTGAATTCATACCGCCAGAAGGAAATTATGCCCGACAATCTGGGCGAATACTGCATTCCACTGGGCCAGCCTGAAATTTTAAGAGAGGGAAATGACCTCACCATTGTTACTTACGGCTCAATGTGTCGTATTGTAATGGAGGCCGCTTCTCAATTGCAAAATTCAGGAATTGATGTTGAAGTCATCGATGTGCAAACTTTGCTGCCTTTCGATGTCGACAACCGGATAGTGGAGTCCATTAGAAAAACCAACCGGGTCATTTTCGCCGACGAGGACCTGCCCGGAAGCGCATCAGGCTATATGATGCAGCAGGTTTTGGAAAAACAGCAGGCATACCGCTGGCTCGATTCGGCGCCGGTAACCATCGCTGCGAAAGATCACCGCCCGCCATACGGCTCGGACGGCGACTATTTTTCGAAACCGAACATGGACGACATTTTTGAAACAGTTTACGAAATCATGCGAGAAGCGGCCCCAGATAAATATCCGGAGCTGTTTAACGCATGAACTTATGTATCGTTCAAAAGGAAAAAGAATTTTAGACATTCTCATGGCGGCAACGGGGCTCATTACCTCGTTGCCGTTTTTTGTGCTGCTACCGCCGGTTTTGTGGGTGTATTTCAAATGCAATCCGTTTTTTACGCAGCAGCGGCCGGGGCACTATGGGCGGCTATTCACTATTCTCAAATTCAGGACGATGTTTCCCGACGGACGTCCGGTTTGCAGGTTTGGGAAATTGCTCCGCAAAACTTCGCTGGATGAATTGCCGCAGTTCTGGAACGTGCTGCGTGGCGAAATGAGCATCGTCGGGCCGCGGCCGTTGCTGGCGGACTACCTGGCTCTTTATAACTCACACCAGCATTTGCGCCACAATGTAAAACCCGGTATAACCGGGCTGGCACAAATCAGCGGCGGCAACGGGCTCAGCTGGAACGAAAAGTTTGACTATGACCGATATTATGTCGAAAGCCATTCCCTGTCGCTCGACTGCCGGATCATTTTTACGACGTTCAGCAAAGCATTCTCCCTCCGAAAAACCGACGGGACCGAAGTTTCACCATTCAATGGCAATGCCGTATGCTGATATTCGGAGCGGGAGGCCACGCGAAAGTGGTATGGAGCATTCTGTCCGCATGCGGAACGCCGGTTAATGGCTTATTTGATGACCATTGGCAATACGTCGATTTGCATTCTCTGCAACTTCCGCGTGCTTACGACCACGCTTGGCGGTCGGAAGATGAGCTGATCATCGCGATCGGGGACAACAGCATTCGTCGGCGCATTGCGGAGCGGGTAAGTCATTCGTTTGGCAAAGCCATTCACCCTACTGCCATTGTGGATGCGACGGTTCTCATTGGACCTGGCGGCGTGGTGGTGCAACGGGCCGTTATCCAGGCGGATTGCCGTTTGGGCGAGCATGTGATCGTGAATACCGGGGCCATTGTGGATCATGAATGTGTTTTGGGTGACTTCGTGCACATTGGCCCGGGCGCAACGTTATGCGGCGGCGTGCATGTAGGCGCAGGCACGCTCGCAGGCGCCGGATGCGTGGTAGCGCCGGGCGTGAATGTCGGGAAGGGCTGCGTGATCGGGGCGGGCGCGGTGGTGATCCGCGATTTGCCCGATTTTGCAAAACTGGCGGGCAATCCCGCGAAAGTAATCTCTTGACAACCGTTGGACAAGATGGAATACAAGATTTACCTCTCACCCCCGCACATGAGCGGGCGGGAGCAACAATACGTCCGCGAGGCATTCGACAGCAACTGGATTGCACCCGTGGGCCCGAATATCAATGTGTTCGAGGAGGAGTTATGTGCATATACGGGCAGCAAGCATGCGCTCGCGCTGGCATCCGGCACGGCGGCGCTGCATCTTGCATTGCTGGCGTTGGGGATCGGGCTGAGCGACGTCGTCCTTTGCCAGTCACTCACGTTCGTGGCCACTGCCAATCCGATCGTGTACGTGGGCGCGACGCCCGTTTTTATCGATAGCGAGCCGGTGACCTGGAATATGTGCCCCAATGCACTGGAAGATGCCATCCGGCATTACATCCGGATCGGGAAAAGGCCTAAGGCCATCATCGTCGTGCATTTATATGGAATGCCTGCTATGCTGGATGAAATTCTGTATTTGTGCAAAAAGCATGACATTCCGCTAATCGAGGACGCGGCCGAAGCGCTGGGTGCGGAATATGGCGGCAGCAAGGTCGGTACTTTCGGTACGATCGGGATATTTTCCTTCAATGGAAACAAAATAATCACGACGTCCGGCGGCGGTGCGATGGTTTCCATTTCCCCTGAATACCTGGAAAGAGCCCGGTTCCTGGCCACGCAGGCGCGGGAGCCGTCACGGCATTACGAGCATCATGAAGTAGGATACAATTATAGGATGAGCAATGTGTGCGCCGGAATAGGGCGTGGGCAATTGGAGGTGATCGATGAAAGAGTTGCGCAGCGCCGGTCAAACTTTCAGTTTTATCAACATTATTTCGAAGGTATTGCTGAAATCGGCTTTCAAACGGGCATTGCCGAGACTTTTTCCAACCGCTGGCTGACGGCGCTCGTCATTGAGGGCAACCGTGCCAGTCCTGCCGACATTCAAACTGCGTTGCTGGCGCATGGCATCGAATCGCGTCCGGTGTGGAAACCAATGCATTGCCAGAAAATATACGAAACGCTACCCCGGTTTGGAGGTAGCGTTTCGGAAAGATTGTTCGAGCGGGGAATGTGCCTGCCGTCCGGTTCAAATCTCGGTGAAGCCGGGCGGGAGCTGGTAGCCCGCATCGTCAGAAGTTGTTTTTGACCTTACTTTTCAATCTCGATTTCGAATTGAAGCGGAGAATAAGGCAGGATCGTGTTGTTGCCGTTTTTGCCGTAGCCAAGTGAAGAAGGGAAAACGATAATCGCTTTTTCGCCTCTCCGCATTTTGCGGATCGCACGGTCGAAGCCGGGGATGGTATTGGCGCTGCCGGTGATGAAGCTGCTGGTGCGCTCGTCGAACTTGGTGTCGTCGAGCAACTTGCCTACATATTTCACATTCACCGCTTTACCTGGCCCAATTGTATCGCCAGTTACGGTGTTGGCACGGACAATCACGAGGTTATCCGGCGTTCTGTCGGAAATAGTGAAGCCCTTTTTAGCTATAAAATCATCGATTTGCTGAACCTCCGTACGTGTTTTAACAAACTCCACTTCCATGCGGATCGGCGAATAGGCCGGGATATTGACGCGGTCCACAGCGCCCGAAGCGAGGTAGAACGGAAGGTAAAACGTAGCAGTTTCGCCCGTCCGCATCTTGAAAATACCGATTTCGATACCACCCCAATACACATAACCGCCAGCCGGGAACGAGAACTCCGTTTTATTATCGACGGTAGAGGAAATCACCTTCGTTCCGTTCAGCAGGTAGCCGGTGTACTTGATCGTCGCCGCGTCACCGATCTGAGCTTTCAGGCCAGCCGGGTTCGACTTTTTGATGATATAATAGAGGCCGGAAGAATCCCTCACGGCTTTTGCGCCCAGGCTGTCGGCTTTCAGGGCTGCCTGAATGGCGGTTTCGTTTTCGGCGATCTTCTCCTCATCCCTGCTCGATACATCGTCCATACATGACGACAGGCCGATTACCATTGCCATTAGTGCACACCACACCAGATTAATACGCTTCATTTCTTTCTAAGTAATTAATGGGGACTGTTTTAGTTTTCAGGTAGACGTCGTCCGGGCAAAATTGGTTGTAATCACGAATGAAAAACGTCGATTTTTACATTTTTTTCAAAGTATCTGCAAAATGGCGACAGCGGGCACTGGAAGCATTGCGGATTGCGCGCCGTACATACGTAGCGCCCGTGCAGGATGAGCCAGTGATGCGCTTTATGAATCAAATGCTTCGGAATATGCGTCACGAGTTCGCGTTCCACGGCCAGGGGCGTTTTGGCGGTCATAGGCACCAGTCCAAGCCTCCGCGACACCCTGAAAACGTGTGTGTCCACCGCCATCGCGGGCATGCTGAATATCACCGAGGCGATCACGTTGGCCGTTTTGCGTCCCACTCCGGGCATCTTTTGCAAGTCCTCCACGGTGGAAGGAACTTCCGAATGGAACTGTTCAACCAGCATGCGGGCCATGCCGACCAGGTGCTTGGCCTTGTTGTTGGGATAGGAAATCGAGCGGATGTATGTAAATACCTCCTCCGTATTGGAAGCAGCAAGCGACTCGGGGTCCGGGAAACGTTCAAATAGCTTCGGGGTAACCATATTCACCCGCTTATCGGTGCATTGTGCCGACAGGATTACCGCCACCAGCAGCTCGTACGGGCTGGAATAGTGCAGTTCGGTTTCCGGTTCGGGGAAGTTCTGCGTGAAATAGTCCAGGAAATGTTTATAGCGTTCTTTTTTAAGCATAATAGTATCATGTTCCTGCGAAGGACCGCGGTCCGACACAGAATGATCAGTGGGCCGGAATTCCTGCCCAAACATTAAAAAGTAATGACAATTTCCAGCTACCGGATCAGTAGCTGGAAACAAAAAAACCTGCCGACTCGCCCTAGTAAAGGAGTGCAGCAGGTCTCTTGGAAGAGAATTGTCGCGAATATCTGAAAACTTCTGAAATCACTTTTTCGGAAGGAGTCCGGGTGATTTTGTTCATCTGGTTCCGAATTTCGAGGGAGTCCAGATAAAAGTTCATCAAGTTATCGTCAAGTGCGAGCGCCTCAACAATCTGTTCATTTTCATTCTCAGTTGTTTCGGCATATAGATACCTTACAACATCATCGTAAGTAAAGGTTTTTGTCATACTGTGGGGCACGTTGGTTAAATTGCTTACGCAGGTTTATCAACGCGTAACGCATTCTCCCCAATGCCGTATTAATACTCACACCCGTCGCGTCGGCAATTTCCTGAAAGCTCATGTCCTCGTAGTGGCGCATGATCAGAACTTGCTTCTGCACGTCGGGCAACCGCTGGATCATCTCCCGCAGCTGCTCATGTGTTTCCTGACGAATCTGGATCGACTCAACGGAATCCTCCGAAAAATCCAGCGTGTTGAAAACACTGCTTCCATCTTCGAACACTACATTGGGGTAGCGTTTATCGCGTCTGAAATAATCAATGGCGAGGTTGTGTGCGATTCGTATAATCCATGGCAGGAACTTACCTTCGTCGTTATATCTCCCTCCTTTAATCGTGTCAACGGCTTTGATAAATGTATCCTGTAATAGATCTTCGGCTACATACTGATCCTTGACAATCAAATAAATAGTGGTGTATATTCTCGACTTGTGGCGTTGAACAAGCTTTTCGAAAGCCTTCTCATTGCCCCGGATATACAATGTTACCAACTCACTGTCGCTAACTTGGACTTTCTCCATTTTACTATTCGATTTAGTTAACGTAGAGCGGTTCGTCGATATTGTTTCTCCTTTCTGGTTTGGTGATAAATAAGATGTGACTTTTTGGCATTTCGAATTATACGAATCAAAGAAATAGATTTGAAAAATAATTTGCAAATGTTTGAGTTTCTTTTTCCTGAAAAATTATTTCCCGTTAACAGATGTTAACAAGTTGTGCATGTTTTCTGAGTTTGCGGTTCGTTGTTGCTGACGCGTATACCTATTAGAACAAATAATAGTATTTAATAAATAACTTACGCTGGTGGGGTAGAGATAGATCGAAAATCACCCGGCGATTCCGGATTTTTTCCAGCGCACATCGTAATTTCACTTTTCTTATAAAAATTGAATTTTTACCAGATATGAAATACAAGCATATCTTCTTCGATTTGGACCACACACTTTGGGATTTTGAAAGAAATTCATCCGAGTCTCTCGAAGAAATTTTCCACCACCACCAGCTCACAAGGTACGGAATCAGCTCCTGCGACGATTTTGTGTGTTCTTTTCTCAAAATCAACTCCGCATTGTGGGATGCATTCGACCGCGGACAGTTGCACCATAGCTATATACGTGAGAACCGCTTCCGGATGGTATTTGAAGAACTCGGTGCCGAATGTCCGCCAGAACACGCGGCAATCGGGGAGTTTTACCTGACTTCGCTTCCGACTAAGAAACACCTGCTCGAAGGCGCCCTCGATTTGCTGAACTACGTGTCGCAGGCAGGTTACGGCATGCATATCATCACCAATGGATTCAATGAAGTACAGGCAAGGAAGATCGCCAGCTCGGAAATCGGCCATTTTTTTGAAAATGTGGTGACTTTCGAAACCGCGAATGCGAAAAAGCCCGAGCGCCGGATTTTCGAGTTTGCCCTGGACATTGCCGGCACGACCGCGTCGGACAGCCTCATGGTGGGCGATAACTGGATCGCCGACATCCTCGGCGCAAAGCAAGTCGGGATGGATACGGTGTATCTCAATCCGGCCGGACTGCAATTTGACGAGCAGCCTACATTTAATATCCGGCGACTCGAAGAGTTGATGCTGATTCTCTGAACCGGCGCGCGTCAGGCAGGATCGGCCTCGTAGTAGCGGATGTTCTTTTCGCGGAGAAACTGCTTGATCACATCCACATGCACGCATTGCCCGACGTTCAGGAACGGGTAGTTCGAGACTTTTTTGCGGTGACCGTCGATGGTAACCTCGCGATTCACCTGGTCGAAGCCTAAATGCAAATGCCGGGTAGCGCTCTGCATTCCGTAAATAATCCCGTTCGGATCAAACAGGGGGCCGCCGCTTTGGCCACGCAGGCCCGGCGTGCTCATTTCGATGCCTACCACCTCGCTGTTGTCGCCGATATGCCGGGTAATGATCCCGTCTATCGGGAAGCTGGGGGTTTTGATTTTCCCTTCGGCCGTCCATTCAATATCTGCCGTGTTCTTGTTGTACCGGTAATTGGTGAATTCCGGAAACGGATAGCCCAGCCGGCACAAATACCGGCCCTGCCGGATCATCCGCGAATCTTTGAGGAAATGCGCGTGCGATTGGTATTCTTTCGATTCGTAGTTGCGGAACTGGATGATCGCCAGGTCCTGCGTCGGGTGCAGGTGGATCGTCAGCCCTTTGTAGGCGGATACGCAATGGATAAAGTTAAAAAGGATGCGGATCGGGCTTTCGGGCGTGATCTTGTACTTGCCTTCCAGCAAATTGCGCTGCGTAGCCAGGCCGGGGTCTTTTTCAAATTTGCGCAGCTCGCCCTTGAATTTCAGATAGTTCTCATAAATGCTGTTGGCATAGAGAATTTGCCGCGCAACATGCCTGCACGTGACCGCGAAGCCATCTTCATTGACAAAAAATAACGTGGCGGTGCCGGGCACAATGTCGCTCCCAGCGTAATAACGGATGATAAAGTGAACCGGACGGGTAAACTGATCTATTTTTTCAATAGCATCAACAAACATAAAAAACAGGCCGAAGCCGTATCGGACTAAGGTTGGGTAAAGGGAACAAGCGCCTCGGTTTGGTCCCAGCTCAGGACCATGTTGACGCCATTAGGGATTTCTTCAAAGTAAATGTGGAAAACTTCCTGCACGCTGGGCCGGATGCGGATCGGTACTTCCACGTTTGTGATATTCTTGCCGTCGTTATATTCCGTGCCCCATTGGCCTGTTTCCGAATTCAGGATGATTTTCCAGCTGCTTTGCCCGGGTACGGAAAAAAGCGAATAAGTCCCCGCTTTCACCAACGTGCCTCCCATTAATACATCTTTCGCAAATCCGATCAATGTGGCTTCGTTAGCTCCCGTGCGCCACACTTTTCCGTAGGGGAGGAGCGCTTTGTCCTGTTCGCGGCCGAATATCATCCGGCCCTTTTTGCGGGGCTGGCCGTAGGAGACTTTGATATCGACGCCATTGCTTGTGGTTTCGGCAACGGCCTCCGGACTGAATGATTTGGTGTATTTTCTGACTCCCCAGAAGCCTGCCAGCGCAACGATAATCAGGGTAGAGATAATCAGTAGAGTTTTTTTCATACTAGGGGCAAAAGATTTTATAGAATGTATAGCTCACCGAGAGGCGCACGTAAAAATAGGTGTCTTTGATAGAAGGATCGCCTTGCTGCAATTTGTCGGTGGAAGTGGGCTCTCCGCCGAGATTGTCGAGGTAATCGGTGAAGGTTTTCCGGGTGCCGTATTCAAGGCCGATATTCCAGGGACGGCGGATCTGGTATTTGATACCTACACCATATGGAAGCACAATGCCGGAGGTTTTGTAAGCGCTCGTCTGCGTTCGCGGGTCAAATTTGTTGAAGCCGAGCCCGCCAAAAACGTAAGGGCTCCAATTGACGGCAAACCGGCGGTCGTGGTAATTGAGAAAATTGTATTCAGCCACAGCGCTTCCTTCGAAGATCGTCGTACGGAAAGACATATTGCGTGCTTGCTGGAAAGGATCGTCACTATGCCTGTCGTCCGCTCCGATGAATCCTCCCGCCACTTCCGCGCGCAGCGACAATGCCTGGTTCGGGTTATAACGGAAGAAAAGGCTCCCGGCAGGTTTGAAAAAACGGAACCGGAAAGTGGGCGAAATGTCACCGCGGTAGTTGAAACCTCCCACGCCCGCGCCGATCTCGACCCGCTGTGCGCGGACTTGTGCCACGGTCAGAAAAAAAGAAATACCTGCCAGCAGGAGCGCCGGCAAGTATTTACGCCACAAGGGCTGGATATTCAAATGTCTGCTAATATGCTTCAACGGAATAGGTAATTATCTCAGTGGCGGACATTTGATTTGCGATGGAAGCATATAATGAATGTGGATCATGCCGAACAGATAGTTGTCGGTGTAAGTCGGACTGTTTCCTCTACCAGTTCCCGGCGCACCGAATCCTGTGGTAGGCAACAAAGCCAGCGGGTTATTATAGTCACCGAGGTTCGGGTAATTAGTTTCCAGGAACCTTCTCACGCCGTCTGTCCGGTCTACACCTTTCCGCACGGCAAACTGCTCGGCAGAGCGGTTGGCCATCCTGGCTGCCAGCGGATCGTCGGCGAAGAGCGCAGGATCGGCATAATTGCCATGTGCGTCGTCAAGGTAATCGGTAAATGTCTTGCGGAAACCCAGTTCAGCCGAAATATCAAACTTGGAATTGATTTTATAGCGAACGCCGATACCCACCGGAATGGCAAACTGAACGAGTGAATAAGGCTTTTTGTAACCCTCGTTACCCTGTCCTTCCGTTCCCAGCGGCTGCAATTTCACCCAGTCGCCATCGAGTGAATCGAGGGCTTTGGGGTTATGTGCCGTAAGCGCAACGCCGGCAAACAGGTAAGCGCCCAGTTGAGGACGGCGGTCGTAGCTGCGGTTGTCGGGAGTAAGCTTGAAAATACCCTGAACGGAGAATTCTTTCAGGTCGTTGCGGAAATGTAGGTTCCGCGCGTAAAAAATGCTGGTTTCATGTTTCGCATCGCGGTTCATAATGTAATCGTCACCGGCGATCCGGGCGTAAATGAAACTGGCGCGTGCGGCCAGGCGTGGTGTAAAGTGGCGTGTGTAGTTTCCACCGATGCTCCACCGCATCATTTTGAACGTGGAGGCCAGTGGACGGCGGTAAGGTGCAAAGTCGCCGTAGTAGTTGGAAGTACCAATTCCAAAACCTGCCGTAGAATAGGGAACAAAGAACCCCCGGCTCTGTGCCTTCACGTCTTTAGCAGACATTAAAAGCCCCAAAACCAGGACAAAAGCCAGTGCTCCGGATACTCTTCTCAAGTCGAAATCTCTACGCATTTTCAGATCGATTTTTTTGCAAAAATAGAATAGTTGTTGGTTTTCTTCAGGATGCAACACCATTTCAACGATTTTACGAAAGTTTTATTTGTGTGGATAGGATTTTTTAGAAACGCCGGGCAGAGCGGATGTTAAAAGATTGCGAAGAAGCTTCCGAAACCGCGCGAATGCAAACGTTTCGACTGGAAACGCCATAAAACTTCCTTATCATTGTGTACTCAAAAAGCGCCACAGAATATGATTTCGAGTACCCGGCTACGATTTGCCTATTCCGCCCAGAAACAATTTTCATTCCCCGATATCCATTGTAACGACAAGGAGACGCTGCTGATCCTCGGACAGTCGGGCAAGGGAAAAACGACCCTGCTGCACTTGCTGGCCCTGCTGCTGAAACCGGAGTCCGGCGACATTATGATCGCGGGCAAGTCTGTCAAGAGCCTTTCTCCGCAGGAAATTACGGCCACCCGCGCCCGGCACATCGGCATCATTTACCAGCGCCCACATTTTGTAAGCTCCCTTTCGGTGATGGATAATATTTTACTGTCCAACTATCTCGCCAATCAGCAGGAGGACCGCCAAAAGGCCCGGCAGCTTGCCGAACAACTCGGTTTCGCCGATCATTTGAGTAAAAAAACAAACCAGCTCAGTCAGGGCGAGCAGCAGCGCGTGAGCATCGCGCGCTCGCTGATGAACAACCCCAACATTATCCTGGCCGACGAACCGACCTCCAACCTTGACGACGACAATTGCCAGCGCGTAATCCAGTTGCTAAAACGGCAATCGGCGCAGATCGGCGCGAGCCTGGTGGTGGTAACGCATGACCAGCGGCTGAAAGACGAATTTTCGAACCAGGTATTTTTGTAAAAATGGCAGGCGCACCGTGGCGGCGCCCTATAAAATCCTAATCCCATGAATCTTTTCAAGATCAGTGTTGCCAATCTCAGGGAAAAGAAGCTCAACAGCTTCCTGAGTGCGTTATTGCTGACCCTCGGCATTGGCATGATCTCCCTGCTGCTGCTGCTCAACAAGCAGCTCGACGAGCAGTTCAAACGCAACCTCAAAGGCATTGATATGGTGGTAGGGGCCAAAGGCAGCCCTTTGCAGGTGATCCTTTCGAGCATTTACCAGATCGACGCGCCCACCGGCAACATTCCGCTCGCGGAGGTGAATGCATTGCGCAAAAACCCGTTTGTGAAAACGGTAATCCCGCTTTCGATGGGGGATAATTACCAGGGCTTCCGCATTTTGGGCACCACACCGAAGTACGTCGAGCATTTCGATGCCAAGCTGGCCGAAGGACATTTATATAATGCATCTATGGAAGTGACGATCGGCAGCAAAGTCGCGCGGGATTCGAAGCTCAAAATCGGCGATGAATTCTCCGGTTCGCACGGGCTCGACTCGGAAGGTGAAAAGCATGACGATAAAAAATATAAGGTGGTGGGCATTTTCAAGCCGAGCGGCACGGTGGTGGACCAGCTGATCGTCACCAGGCTGTCGAGCGTTTGGGATATCCATGACCACGCGGAAGAAGAAAAGGGAACGCCGGCTTCGGAAGTGGAGCATACCGACCATCAAAACCATGTGGACCCCGAGCCGGACGAGGAAGGCAAGGATGTTACCAGCGCATTGATCCAGTTTCGCAACCCAATGGGCCTCATGACGATCCCGAGGCAGATCAACGACAATACCTCCATGCAGGCCGCATTGCCCAGCATCGAGATCAACCGGTTGTTCTCACTGCTCGGCGTCGGCATTGAAACGCTGCGCACGCTTGCTTTGATCATCATTTCCATCGCGGGCGTGAGCGTATTTATTTCCCTGTACAATTCGTTGAAAGACCGGAAGTACGAAATGGCTTTAATGCTTTCTATGGGCGCAACGCGTACGCGGCTGTTTCTGATGTTGCTCATCGAAGGACTGTCGCTGGCAGTGATCGGCTTTTTTGCTGGCATTATTGCCAGTCGCGTGGGGTTATGGGTATTTTCAAAATCCGCGGAACAGGATTTTCATTATTCGCTGGGCCAATTCGCATTGCTGCCCGAAGAGATCTATCTGTTTTTCGGAGCGATTGCCATTGGTGTGGTGGCTGCGGCATTGCCGTCACTGGGCATTTACCGGTTGAATATCTCGCGCACACTGGCAGAGGAATAATAATGTGTGTAAATTTGTTAAACCGGTACAAGTGATTGTAATACAAAATTGAAATACGGATGAAAGCTTTCAAAATCAGCATATTATTCTTCTGCGTCGTCTCATTGTTCGCATTCAAACCGGCCATTGAACCGGTGAAACTGACGTGGGAAACGCTGCGTGACGTGACTTTTAAAAAGAAATGGTATGCGGAAGAATCGATCTATATGCTGCACCCGACCTTCGGCCCAAGCGTGCAGAAGCTGAAAGGCCAGCAGGTCTCGATCACAGGTTATATCCTGCCGGTGGATCTGGAAGCGAATTTGTATGTGCTTTCGGCATTCCCTTTCAGCGCATGTTTTTTCTGCGGCGGGGCCGGTCCTGAAACGGTCATGACGTTGAATTTCAAGAAGAAAGATGGAAGGAAGTTCAAAACCGACGAGCGGCTTACTTTCACCGGCACGTTGAAACTCAATGCCGACGACATTTACCAGATGAACTACATTCTCGACGGCGCCGAGATCGTCAAATGATCACACGCCAATGAGGCGCCAGATTCCTGAGATAAAAAACAACACCAGCCCTACGGGCGTGAGGACTTTCCAGCCGAGGTACATGAGCTGGTCTACACGCAGACGCGGGAGCGTCCACCGCGCCCACATCTGGATCAAAATGCCGAACATGGCTTTCGATAACAGCCAGAAAATGCCGGTAACATAGCCGAAAAACGTACCCGGCTCGCCGCTGGTCCAGTCGGCCAGTTTCAAGGGCCCGATATTCGGTAGCGGTGTATTCCAGCTTCCCAGGAACAAAATAGCGCCCAGCAGCGACACCAGGAGCATCATACCATATTCCGACAGCATGAACAATGCCCAGCGCATTCCCGAATATTCGGTATGGAATCCCGCCACCAGTTCCGATTCGCCCTCCGGCAAGTCGAACGGCGCACGGTTACATTCAGCGAGCGAAGCGATGAAGAAAACGACGTAGGCGATTAGCAGGAAGGGGTTGCGGACGATATTCCAGGACAAAAATCCGCCCACACCGCTCACATCGATCCCGAGTTCGCGCATGCCGAAAAGATAAATGGTTTCGGAGGTATAAATGCCTTGCTGATAGCTGATTACCTGTAAATCGAGCGTTTGTGTGAGCATAATTACGCACAGAATCGACAGTCCGAGCGGAATTTCGTAGGAAACGATTTGTGCCACGGCCCGCATAGCGCCGTACAATGCGAATTTGTTGTTGGAGCCCCAACCCGCCATCAGCAGCCCGATCACATCCACCGACACGATCGTGAGCAGGAAGAAAACGCCCACAGCCGCGCCCGAGCCGGCCAATTCCGGCGCCAGCGGCACGACGGCAAAGCCTGCGAAAACGGAAATGAAAATGACGAACGGAGCAGTCAGGAACAACCTGCGGTCGGCGGCTTTGGGAACAATGTCCTCTTTTTGAAGCAGTTTGAGCAAATCTGCGAAAAGCTGCAACAAGCCCCATTTCCCTACTTCCATCGGTCCGAGACGGTCCTGGATGAATGCTGAAACCTTCCGTTCCAGGTACACGCCGATCACCACGAAACCGGGAACAAGCAGGAGGAAAACGATGAGCGTAAAGGGCATTAAATGCTATCTGGACAATGGTTTGACGCAAAAGTAAGTAAAAAACTTACTCATCTTCGTCCGCCTGCCCCTTATATCCCGATTCCTGCAAAATTCGGCCCGGATTGTCGATGGCCATCAGGTCGGTAAGTTTCGTCTCCGGATTTTGCGACATAAACATGCTCACGATCCGCCAGCCGACCCACCGGGCAATCGCACCGGGGACCTTGTTGCCGATTTCGGTCGTAAATGGCCGCTCGTCGATGAATTTACGCTTTTTCAGATCGCTTTTTTCGTAAAGCAGCTTGCTGGCGATGAAATACGCCCAAATATCCGCCTGGCTGTTATAAGTCTTTCTCAAATCTTCATCCGAATAGCCGATAATGAGGCTGTCGGGCGTTTGCGGCATTACCTGCTTCACAAATTCGTAGCCTTTGCCATAGCCGATCATGTCCGAAAGCAGCGTCTGGTCGCCGGCGTCCATGCGGTTGAACTGATTGGATTCGAAGAAAACAATGGAAGGCACAATGTACTCGCGCTGGTAACGGCGGAGCTGGTAATCGTACACGTTGGGCCGGTACCGCGCCGCCGGGCCGCCGAAATAATCGAGGCCGATCACGATGAGCGAATCGGAAATGTAAAGATCATTGCCGGTGAAGCCGGTGACGATAAAATTGACCTCCGGAATCCTGAATTGCGGATAATGGTATTTAATTTGCTTGAATGCATTCGAAAGTGGGTTCAGAATGCGCGTTTTGCGGTCGCCTATGATCGAATCGAGCTGCGACCGGAATGCTTGCAGGTCGGGGTTTTGCAGGATCGAGAACAAATGCCCGGCCAGTTTGGAAGGCTCGGCGGGCGCATCGGTAAAGTAGCCTTTCGCCAGGTAAGGATGCTGATCAAGAAAATTTTGCACATCTTCGACCGATTTGCAGGCAAACAGCTCTTCGTCGAGGTTTTTCGAAACCAGTTCGAAGCGGATATTGCTCGTGTCGGCTTCCTTACGCTGGTCGGTTTTACAGGAAAACTGGAAAATAGCGATGAAGAGAATGCACAATAAAGACTTGAAATAAACCATTTGGCGGAGAGAAAATATATGTCGGAACAAGTTTCAAAAGTAGAAAAAAAACGGATAAGCATCCTGGGCTGCGGCTGGCTCGGTTTTCCATTAGCTAAACGGTTACTGGGCAGCGGTATTACATCGGAAGTGAAAGGGAGCACCGCTTCCGGGGCAAAGCTCGACAAATTTGCGGCTGCGGGAATTGAAGGTTACCTGCTCGGTTTGGACGCGGAAACCGGGCTCGATCCCGGCACTGCGGAGCCGTTTTTCAACTCGGACCTTGTCGTGATTTCCATTCCGCCGCGCATGTCGCAGAACGTGGCCGGAAACTATTCGGCTCAAATGCGCATGGTGGCCGAAGCGCTGCGCCGGTCACCAGTCAGGGAAATTATTTTCATCAGCTCAACCGGCGTGTACCGCGATCTGAGCCAAACCGCCGTCGAAAGTGACGTGCAATTGCCTGAACATTCTGCACAGCCCGAAATGGTAGCGGCCGAAAACGCGATAGCCGCATTGAGGCCCGAAAAAACGGTGAGCATTCTGCGGCTAAGCGGGCTTTTGGGCTATAACCGCATTCCCGGCAAGTATGTGCAGGGCCAGAAGGACATGACTACCGGCGAGCTTCCGGTGAACTACATTCACCGCGACGATGCGGCTGCGATCATCCTCGCGATTATCAGGCAGGGCATTCAAAACAAAACTTTCAATATAACGGCCCCGTTTCATCCGACCCGCAGCGAGGTATACACCGATTCCTGCGCGCAGTTCGGCTGGGAGGCACCGACTTTCAAAACGCCGGAGCAGCAGCCTGCTTTTAAGGTCATTTCGGGGGATAAATTTTTGAAAAACTATCAATACGAATTCAAATATCCCGATCCGCTGCAATTTCACTATCAGCTGGAAGATCAGGATTGAAATTTCCGAAAGGGCTCAATGCAAAAAATCCGCAGGATCAACTCTGCGGATTTTATTATTTATAAACCAAAAAGTGTATTACTGTGCTCCTAACAGCTCGGTCAGCTTGCTTTCAAGCGCCGCGCCGCGGAGGTTCTTTGCAATGATCTTGCCGTCCTTATCAATCAGGAATGTGGCCGGGATGGCATTGACGCCGTAGGATTGCGCCACGCCGGAGTTCCATTTTTTCAGTTCCGAACCGTGCAGCCAGGTGAGTTTGTCGCGCTCGATGGCCGTTTTCCAGGCCTTTTCATTATCGTCGAGCGACACGCCGTAAATATCGAAGCCTTTGTCCTTGAACTTGCCGTACATCCGCACCACATTCGGATTTTCCATCCGGCACGGGCCGCACCACGATGCCCAGAAGTCGATCAGCACATATTTGCCGCGCAGCGACGAGAGTGTTACAGGCTTGCCTTCGGGGGCTGTTAAGTGTGAAATCGGGCGCTTGTTCGCCGACCGCAACTCCTGCGAGCCGTTTTACAGAGCCGATGAAGCCCTGCGCCAATGTAGGTGTAGGCTTCACTTTAGAATAATCTTCGGCGAGCTTTTTGAGCACGTCCAGGTCGTTTTCGGGCGTGAGGAAGTTGTTTGCCGTGAAGAGCGCGATGAGCGATGTGCCCATCTCGGGGATCATCTGGCGCAATGCGGTTACCCGTTCCTTTTCAGCCGCCTGGTAGGCTTGCTGTATTTCGGCTATTTTTTTGGAATCCTTCTTTTCTTCCGCGGCGGCATAGTCCTCGTTCCAGCCCGTGACCTTGGCAGAAAATGACTGCATAAGCTGGTCGACTTTGGCGTAGTATTCCATGTTTTTGGAGCCGGTAATGCTTACCTGGCCGCCATTGCCTTTGTCGTCCTTCGTGGTGCCATCGGCGGTGATATTGAAGCTCTCGCCGCCTTCCACGAGCAGCGGGAATTTTTGCCTGTCGGCGATATTGATCGTAAAAAAGCTGCCGCGGTCTTTTTCAATGCCTTTTAATTGGAAGCTGCCGTCGGCGCCGAGCTGTGTGGAGTCGACTTTAACAGAAGAACCGGTTGAGGTAGATTGCGACAGAATGACTTTTTCGCCTTTTGAACCGCTTTTCACTTTCCCGGCGACGGTGAAGCCTTTCGGTTCGATCTGCGCCATGACCTGGAAGCTCAGCAACGCGCCGCCCAAAACCAATGCACTCTGTTTGATAAATTCCTTCATGATCTTCTGTATCTGATTGTCGAAAGTGTGATTACAGTTTCTGTGCGAGCAACTGGTTGACAAGCTTGGGATCGGCCGTTCCGTTCGATTTCTTCATTACCTCGCCCACGAACAATCCCATCAATCCTTTTTTGCCTTTCCGGTATGCTGCAACCTTGTCGGGCATAGCGCCGATCACCTCATTTACCAACGTTTCAAGCTCGTTCGTATTGCTGTTTTGCAGCCAGTTATTTGACTCCGCGATCTCCGACGGCGCACGTTCCGGCTCCGCAAGCATCACCGGAAAAATCTTCTGTGCGGCCACCGAATGGCTCACCGCACCCGACTCGTTGAGCTCGATCAGATCGGCCAGGTGCTGCGCGCTGATCGGGAAATGGGCGATGTCGCCGTGGTGGTCGTTGAGGTATGACTTCACCGGGCCCATCAGCCAGTTCGATGCGGCCTTGAAATGCGTCGTCTGGGCGCAAACGGCTTCGAAATACTCAGCCAGTTCGCGGGTATCGGTCAGCACCGCGGCGTCGTAGGCCGGGATACCGTATTGAGTCACAAATTTTTCGCGCAGCTCATGCGGCAATGCGGGCATGCTTGCCTGAATGCTTTCCAGCCATTCGTCCGAAACCACCACCGGGCTCAGATCGGGATCGGGGAAGTAACGGTAGTCGTTCATCGTCTCCTTCACGCGCATGCCGTAAGTCTGGCCACTGTCCACGTCGAACATTCGGGTTTCCTGCTGGATCGTCTCGCCGTTTTCGAGCATGGCTATTTGGCGTCGTTCCTCGAATGCGATGGCGCGCATCATGTTGCGGATCGAGTTCATGTTTTTGATCTCGACCTTTGTCCCGTACTGCGCTGCGCCGTGCTTGCGCACCGACACGTTCACGTCCGCACGCAGTGAACCTTCTTCCATATTGCCGTCGCTGATGCCCAGGTAGCGCACCAGCCGGCGGATTTCAGTCACAAATGCCCCTGTTTCTTCGGCAGAGCGCAGATCCGGTTCCGATACCATTTCCAGGAGCGGAGTGCCGGCGCGGTTGTAGTCGAGCATGGTTTCGGTATGGCTGCCGTCGTGCACCGATTTTCCGGCGTCTTCTTCCAAATGGATATGGTGAAAACGAATGGTTTTTTCCGTGAACTTGCCGTCGTGCTTGAACGAAATATGCACGCCGCCCTGCTCGCAGATCGGTTTTTTGTCCTGCGAGATCTGGTAACCTTTCGGAAGATCGGGGTAGAAGTAATTTTTGCGGTCGAAAATGGTCCTTTTGCTGATGGAGCATCCGCAGGCAATGCCGAGGCGGATGGCATATTCGACAGCCTTTTTATTGACCTTGGGCAAAGTCCCCGGCAATGCGATCGTAAGCGGACCGATATTGGTGTTGGGTTCAGTGCCAAAAATGTTGAAATCGCGGGTAAACAGCTTGGATTCCGTCTGAAGCTGGCAATGCACTTCAAGCCCTATTACAGTTTCATAAGTGGCCAGAAGTTCATCGGTAACGTCGGCGGGTTGAATGGCGGTTTGACTCATACTTAGATTACTAATGCTAACGCAAAGATACAAATACGGGCCGTCCATAGCATGAACGACCCGTGTTTTATGGAATATAACCGGTTTCCGCCGTAATTAAAGAGAGTTGATCCAGTTCGCGATCACGACGATGTCCGCCTTTGGCACGTGCGGCAGGGGAGCCATCGGAGGGTAGCCAGGCCAGTGCTCAGGCTTCGGATTGTGTACGAGCTCCACGATCTGGTCGGCGGTGTATTTTTTCTTCGCTACTTCGGCATAAGCAGGGCCGATCACTTTGTCATAAGCCTGGTGGCAGGCGAAGCAGGCGTGTTTGTTCAGCAATGCGGAAACGTCGGCCGGAACGGGCTTGCGTTTGGGTGCTGCTGCTGGTGCGTCTGCTGCGGGAGCGGCTGCGCTGTCGCCTCCTGCTGCAGGTGTTGCTGCCGGTGCTGCCGCTTTTTCAGCTGCTGCCTTATCGGCTTCTTCTGCTGCAATTTTTCTATCGTTTTGAAGCTTCACAAGGGCTGCTTCTTCCCGAGCCTTGCTGCCTGAACCGTACCATTGATCATATTTGTCACGGTCTTCCTTGGACGAACAACCGATGAAGAAAGAAACTGCCAGGGCCATCAGGGCCAAAGAAGCGCTTTTTTTGAGTGTCATTGTGTTAATTTTTAAGAATTTTCGCCAGATTAAGGTTGCGATACCAAATCGACCACGAAGAAAGCAAGTTTGAGTTAGATTTCCGTCATGCCCCGAACAGAAATTCGGACTAATCTTGAAAACACCGAATTCTATTTGCTTGTCCGACAACTCCTTACAGGCGAACGGCTTTTAGTAAAATAAGGAAAATTTCTTGTTTATTTGTCTGCGATTGTTGCGATTAATGCAAAATGTCTTTACTTTTGCACTCCTATTTGTAAAACGATGTAAAGCAATGGCTAAGAAAGGTAATAGAGTACAGGTCATATTGGAATGCACAGAACAAAAAGAAAGCGGTGTTCCAGGCATGTCACGTTACGTGACCACAAAAAATCGGAAAAATACGCCAGGCCGTATGGAATTGAAGAAATTCAACTCTTTCCTGAGACGTTATACACTCCACAAAGAAATTAAGTAAGTTCGTTTTGTTACCCGTTAACTGTCACGTGTGAGCAATAATGGGTAAGCGCGCAACAGTTATCATTAACAATATAAACTTCTAACTGATATACAGACATGGCAAAGAAAGTAGTTGCTACCCTGAAAAAAGAAGGCGGTAAAGCATTTGCAAAAGTGATCAAGGCCGTAAAATCTCCTAAAACAGGAGCTTATACCTTCAAAGAAGAGATCGTTCCCCTGGACGGCGTTCAGGGTGCATTGAAAAACTAAGGTTATCCTCGGTTTGATATTGAGTTTTTAAAAAGTCCCTTTCCGGGACTTTTTTGTTTTATTTTTGGGCCATTAATGTAATCAGCACTATGGGTTTATTTGGCTTTTTTTCAAAGGAGAAAAAAGAAACGTTAGACAAAGGCCTCGAAAAAACCAAAGACAGCTTCTTTGGCAAGCTCTCGCGGGCGATCGTAGGGAAAACCACCATCGACGAGGACGTTCTCGATGAACTGGAAGATATACTGGTAAGCTCCGATGTGGGCGTGGAAACGACCGTGAAGGTTATCAAACGCATCGAAGAGCGCGTCGCCAGGGACAAATATGCGTCAACAGCCGAGCTGGACAGCATCCTGCGCGAGGAAATCGCCGCGCTGCTCACCGAAAACAAGTCGGTGGACATCCGCGACAGCTTCGAAACAGAGCATTTGCCGAAACCATTCGTGATGATGGTGGTAGGTGTAAATGGCGTAGGTAAAACGACGACGATCGGCAAGCTGGCGCACCAGTTTCACCAGCGCGGGCACAAAGTGGTGCTTGGCGCGGCGGATACTTTCCGTGCCGCCGCCGTGGACCAGCTGAAACTCTGGGGCCAGCGCGTGAATGTGCCGGTAATCGACCACGGCATGAACACCGACCCGTCGGCCGTCGCATATGACGCGATCAAGAAAGGGGTTGAATCCAATGCCGACGTGATCATCATCGACACGGCCGGCCGCCTGCACACGAAGGTGAACCTGATGAACGAGCTGTCGAAGATCAAGCGCGTGATGCAAAAGATCCTGCCCGACGCGCCGCACGAAGTACTCCTCGTACTCGACGGCAGCACCGGCCAGAACGCCGTGATCCAGGCCCGCGAGTTCACCAAAGTCACCGACATCACCGCATTGGCCATCACCAAGCTCGACGGAACGGCAAAAGGCGGCGTCGTGATCGGCATTTCCGACGAATTCAAAATCCCGGTGAAATACATCGGCGTAGGCGAAAAAATGGACGATTTGCAAGTCTTCGACCGCGCAGAGTTTGTGGATTCGTTGTTTAAGAAAATAGGATAATAGCCGCTGATCGGCCTAAGTCACCGATCGGGGCGCTATTGTTTCCGGAAAGATTAAAAAGGGGTATCTTAGAACGGGATTGTTCAGAGACACCCCTTTTTAAATGGAAACAATCGTCATCTTTCTGCTGATCTTTGCGCCTTTTGCATGGGGCGTCCGGCGGCTATTACGCCATACGCGGGATACGATCGGTGCCAACTCGCCGTTGAAGGTGAAAAGGATATATCAGATAAAGCCATGGGCTTATTTCTCAACATTCGACAATTTTTTGATGTGTATGTTTGGGGGCATGGGGCTCCTCTTCCTGAAAGTTGCTTTCTTCGTTCGTTTTGTTCTGGAGTCCGGTGACATCATTGGTAAATTCATTGTATTAGCCTTCGGTATGATGTTTTTCAGTTTTCCGCTGATCATCATATTGGTGGATATCAACCACTGGAAATATGTGGATGGGGTTAGCATTGAGACGTTCCCCAAAGAACATGAGTTGGAAATGACGTTTGGTGAAACTAAACTCCGACTCCGGCATGGCGATATTGTGAAGGTGCTCGTTACAGGACGACAGGGTAAAATGCCAATCACGTACAAAACCTATTACCTGGCAAATGGGGATCATTTCATCCTGCCAGATAAAATGCCCGGTGCATGGGTCATCGAGGAGTACTTCAAAAAAATCCCGTCAGAATTTAAGCACAAGGTATTTCCTTTCATTCGATAGTACTTCCTGTCTGATTTTTTACGAACTTTGCACCCCATTTGGCCGTTCATTATCAGTCACTTTGATGTGAACGCCGCTCCAAAACACTTAAAGCCGATAGCTGACAGCTCATTACAATGAAAACCAAAGGAATAGTTAAGAATAAGGTCAATATCGTGACGCTGGGTTGTTCCAAAAACCTGGTCGACTCGGAGGTGCTGTACACGCAGCTCAAAGGCAACGGGTTTGCGGTTGACCACGAATCCAAAAAGGATGATTCGCAGATTGTCGTGATCAATACCTGCGGGTTTATCGACAATGCGAAGGAAGAATCTATCAACACCATTTTGCGCTACGCCGATGCCAAAGCGGCAGGGATGGTAGATAAAGTGTATGTGACAGGCTGCCTGTCGCACCGGTACAAGGATGAACTTTCGGTTGAAATACCTACCGTAGACGCCTGGTTCGGGACCAACGAGCTGCCCCGCCTGCTCAAAACCCTCAAAGCAGACTACAAACACGAGCTCGTGGGCGAGCGCCTGCTCACCACGCCTGCGCATTATGCCTACCTGAAAATCGCCGAAGGCTGCGACCGCCCGTGCTCGTTCTGCGCCATCCCGCTCATGCGCGGAGGCCACGTGTCACGGTCGATCGAAGATCTGGTGAAAGAAGCGAAATCGCTTGCCAAACGCGGAACTAAAGAGCTTATTCTCATTGCCCAGGACCTGACTTACTACGGCCTGGATATTTACAAAAAACGCAATCTTTCCGACCTGCTCCGTAACCTTTCCGACGTGGAGGGCATCGAGTGGATTCGCCTGCAATATGCCTATCCGGCCGGGTTCCCGATGGATGTGCTGGATGTGATGAACGAGCGCAGTAACATTGCCAAATACCTCGATATGCCGCTCCAATCGGGCTCGACGGAAATGCTGAAACTCATGCGCCGCGGCATTACCCGCGAAAAAACGGAAGCGCTCATCCATTCGATCCGTGACAAAGTGCCTGATATCGCGTTGCGTACGACACTGATCGTCGGACACCCTGGCGAAACGGAAGAATTGTTTGACGAGACCTACGAATTCGTTGAAAAAATGCGTTTCGACCGCCTGGGGGCATTCCAGTACTCGCATGAGGACAATACGCATTCATTCTCGATGGAGGACGATGTGGAAGCGGAAGTGAAACAGGAGCGCGCCGATGCCATTATGGAATTGCAGCAAGGCATTTCGGCGGAGCTGAACCAGGCAAAAATCGGGAAGACATTCAAAGTCCTGTTCGACCGTAAGGAAGGCGGCTATTTCATCGGCCGCACGGAATTCGATTCACCCGAGGTGGATAACGAAGTACTCGTTCTGGCGAGCCAATATGTGCGCCTGGGCGATTATGCGCAGGTAAAAGTGACGTCGGCGGAGGAATTTGACCTTTATGGTGAAGTGATTTCCTGATGCTATTTCCGGCAAATGGCTGCATTGCCTACATTTGCCGTTCCATTTGAAAAGAACAATTCTTAAAAAAGCATGTTACAACGTATTCAAACTATCTTCCTGGCAATGGTCGTCATCGGGATGGGTATTTTCCTCGCTTTCCCGATCTGGTCGAAGGTGGCCGTAGAGGGAGGGCAAAGTGCCGATCTGACGGCGCTGAGGCTGCATCATCAGATCAACGAAGTACAATCCAACGTTCAGCCGGTATATTACCTCGTCGGGCTGGCCATCCTCATTGCGGGCGTAGCCGCGTATGCGATCCTGCAATTTAAAAATCGCGTGCTTCAATCGGCGCTTTGCGCGGTGAATTCGATTTTGATGACGGTAATGATGGGTTTGGTGATCTATTTCACCTTCTACAAAACCGCCAAGCTGTTCGATGCCGAATTCCCTGGGAAATATGAAATCGGGTTTTATGGCCTGGTGGGTGCTATGCTCGCCAATGTGTTCGCGAACCGCTTCATCCGCAAGGACGAGCGCGAAGTACAGCAATCGAAGCGATTCAGATAATCATCAAAAAAGGCAGGTCGTAACACCTGCCTTTTTTGATGCCGGCATGCGCTAATTATTCGCAGCGCAGTCCTTCCCAGTTGTATTATACCAACCCTTCACGCAGCAAATCGTGCAAATGCACGAATCCAAGCGCCTTACCTTCTTCCACCACTACAACTTGTGTAATGCTTTTGGACTGCATTACCTCCAATGCATTCACCGCATATTCATCGGGTGAAACGGTGATCGGAGATTTCGTCATGATATCTTTTGCGTGCAGGTCCAGTAAACCGGCTGCGCCATAAGTTTTCAGCATTCTTCGGAGGTCGCCGTCGGTGATAATGCCCGCCATTTGGCCATTTTCGCTCACAACCGCCGTCGCACCGAGCCTTTTCGAGGTCATTTCGAGAATTACTTCTTGCAATGTGGCCTGCTCGCTCACGGTAGGCAATGCGTTATGCGGGTAAATGTCGCATACTTTGAGGTAAAGCCGCTTGCCCAGCGAGCCGCCGGGATGGTAGCGGGCGAAGTCGTCGTGGGTAAAGCCGCGTGCTTCGAGCAGGCAGATCGCCAGCGCGTCGCCGAGCGCCATGGTGACCGAAGTGCTCGTGGTGGGAGCGAGGTTCAGTGGGTCGGCCTCGGCGGGAGCGTGCGCATGAAGCGTGAGAATGCAGTTTTTAGCCAAATAGGAGTCCTTATTACTCACCATTGCGATCATTTTTACGCCCGTGCGTTTCAGCAGCGGAACGAGCACTTTGATCTCCGGCGTATCGCCGCTTTTAGAAATTACGATCACAACATCATTGTCCTGGATCATGCCCAGATCGCCGTGAATAGCGTCGGCGGCGTGCATAAAAAGGGCCGGTGTGCCGGTGGAATTCAGGGTGGCTACGATTTTCTGTCCCACGATCGCGCTTTTGCCCACACCGGAGATTACAACCCGCCCTCCCGAGTGTAAAATGGCGTATACGCATTTTTCAAATTCATCATCAATCAATTCAATCAGATCACGCACAGCTTCCGCTTCCTGACGTAATACTTCTTTTGCGATTGACTGAATATTTTTTATTAATTTCAATTCTGAAACACAGTTTAGAGAGACAAAAACGTCATAATTTATTTCAAAGCGCAAAGATAGGGAAGTTTGGAATAACCATTTTGTGAACAGAGTATGG
Source organism: Dyadobacter fermentans DSM 18053 (assembly GCF_000023125.1). Lineage (NCBI taxonomy): Bacteria > Pseudomonadati > Bacteroidota > Cytophagia > Cytophagales > Spirosomataceae > Dyadobacter > Dyadobacter fermentans. The sequence goes on along the minus strand of NC_013037.1, from coordinate 4,402,073 downwards.
TACAGCAGGTTGATAAAGTCATTAACGACACATTGAAAGGAAAGCTTAAAGAAATATTTGGATACAGTCAATTCCGCGGAGATCAGGAAGTTATCATACAAAATATACTCTTAGGTAAAAATACATTCGTGATTATGCCCACGGGCGCGGGGAAGTCACTCTGCTACCAGCTTCCTGCCCTTGTGAGCGACGGACTGACCATCGTTATTTCCCCGCTGATCGCCCTGATGAAAAACCAGGTCGACCAGCTTACCGCGTTCGGTATCAATGCGCAATTCCTGAACTCCACTCTTACCAAAGCTGAAATGACGCGCGTCAAAACCGATGCGCTCGACGGGACTCTCAAACTGCTCTACATTGCGCCTGAATCGCTCACAAAAGAGGATAACCTCGATTTTCTCAAAAGGGTGAAAATCTCCTTTGTAGCCATCGACGAGGCACACTGTATCTCGGAATGGGGCCACGATTTCCGGCCCGAATACCGTCGTATTCACGGCATTATCGAGAATATCGGCAACTTGCCCATTATCGCGCTCACGGCCACAGCAACGCCGAAAGTGCAGCAGGATATCCGCAAAAACCTGCAAATGGAGGAGGCCGAAACCTTCAAATCGTCCTTTAACCGGAAAAATCTTTACTACGAGATCCGCCCGAAAAAAGACGTCAAAAAGCAGCTCATCCGCTATATCCGTAATAATAAAGGCAAATCGGGCATTGTATATTGCCTGAGCCGCAAAACGGTGGAAGAGGTGGCCGAGCTGCTGAACGTCAACGACGTACGTGCATTACCGTATCATGCCGGCCTCGATGCCAATACCCGGATGGCGAATCAGGACGCGTTCCTGAACGAGGAATGTGACGTGATCGTGGCGACCATCGCATTCGGAATGGGTATCGACAAACCGGATGTGCGCTTCGTGATCCACTACGACGTACCCAAGTCGCTCGAAGGCTATTACCAGGAAACAGGCCGCGCCGGCCGCGACGGGCTGGAAGGCAACTGTCTGATGTTTTACAGCTATGACGACATTCAGAAGCTTGAAAAGTTCAACAAGGACAAAACCGTTACAGAACGCGACAATGCACGCCATTTGCTCAATGAAATGGTCGCCTATTCGACATTGGGCGTGTGCCGCCGCCGCCAGTTGTTGAGCTATTTCGGCGAATATCTTGAAAAAGATTGCGGCTATTGCGACAACTGCAACAAGCCGACCGAGAAGATCAAAGTGCAGGACGACGTGATCCTGATCCTCAAATCGGTACTCCTCACCGAACAGCGCTTCGACGCCGACCATATTGCCGACCTGCTCACATCCACCGATAACCAGTACGTAAAAAGCTACGAACATGACCAGCTCGATGTATTCGGCAAAGGCCTGGAACTGAACGAATCACGCGATTACTGGGTGTCGGCGATCCGCCAGTTGGTGATTTTTGGTTATCTGGAAAAGGATATTGAAAACTATGGCGTGATCAGGCTGTCGGAAAAAGGCGGCCGTTACCTGAACGACCCTTATCCGGTGACGCTCCATAAAGACCATAATTTCGACGAGGAGGAGATAAAAGCGGACGACGACGACAAAGAATCGGGCAACGGCAATGGCAGCGCACATGCGTACGACGAGGCATTGCTCGGAATGCTCAAAGCATTGCGTAAAAAGGTGGCCAAGGATAAAAACCTGCCGCCGTACGTGATCTTCCAGGACCCTTCGATGGAAGAAATGGCGACGACCTACCCGACTACCCAGCAGGAAATGGCGCAGATCAACGGCGTCGGAATGGGCAAGGTGCAGAAGTTCGGCAAACCATTCATCGAGCTCATTTCACGGTATGTGGAGGAAAACGAGATCGAAACAGCGAAGGACGTGGTGATCAAATCCACGGTGAACAAATCCAAAATCAAGATTTTCATCATCCAGCAGGTCGACCGCAAGGTGAGCCTCGACGAGATCGCCGAAGTAAAAGACCTCGCGCTGGCCGATGTGATCGAAGAAGTAGAGCACATTTGCTATTCCGGCACGAAACTGAACCTGGATTATTACATTAACCAGGTAATCGACCGTGAGCGGCAGAAGGACATTTACGATTATTTTATGACGGCCGAGACCGACAATATCTCTACTGCCTTGCATGAATTCGACGGCGAGGAAGTGAGTGAAGAAGAATTAAGACTCATGCGTATCAAATTCTTGTCGGAGCTGGCCAACTAGCACCCACCTGAACTACTCACCGTAAAATCGGTATTTTTTGAATTTTTAAAACCAGTTATGAACATACTCATCTTGGGATCGGGCGGAAGAGAACACGCTTTTGCCTGGAAAATAGCCCAAAGCCCTCTTTGCGATACCCTGTTTATGGCTCCGGGAAATGCCGGAACAGCAAGTGTAGCAACGAACCTATCCATTTCTTACAACGATTTTGACTCCATTGCCAATGCGGTAATCGAAAATAACATCGAACTCGTGATCGTAGGCCCCGAAGAACCGCTGGTGAACGGGGTGGTCGATTATTTCAACGGCCGGGAAGATCTGGCCAAAGTGCGCATTATCGGTCCCGATAAAGCCGGTGCTCAGCTCGAAGGAAGCAAGGATTTCTCGAAGCAATTCATGCAGAAATACGGTGTTCCAACCGCCGCTTCGCGCACATTTACCGCCGAAGAACTGGAAATCGGTTTGGAATACATTGAAAACCATTCATTGCCGATCGTACTGAAAGCCGACGGCCTCGCAGCAGGCAAGGGCGTGATCATCGCCGAGAAGCATGCCGACGCGATCCAGGCATTCCGTGAAATGCTGCTGGATGGCAAATTCGGCAAGGCGGGCAATAAAGTGGTGATCGAACAATTCCTGAAAGGGATAGAATTATCGGTTTTTGTGCTTACTGATGGGGAGCATTATAAAATCCTGCCCGAAGCGAAGGATTACAAGCGTATCGGCGAGAACGATACGGGCCTGAACACAGGTGGAATGGGCGCGGTGTCGCCTGTCGTGTTTGCGGACGCGAATTTTATCCGCAAAGTGGAAGAAAAGGTGGTAAAGCCAACCTTGTATGGCCTTCAAAGCGAGGGCATCAAATATGTAGGGTTTATATTCATCGGGTTGATGAACATCAAAGGCGAGCCCTATGTTATTGAGTATAACGTCCGTATGGGCGATCCTGAAACCGAAGTCGTGATTCCGCGTATCCAGTCGGATTTTGCCATGTTGATGGCCTCTACGGCCAAAGGCACCTTGCAGGATTTCGATTTGCAGATCTCGCCGCAGGTTGCCGTCACCACCGTAGTGGTATCGGGCGGTTATCCCGAGGATTACGAAAAAGGAAAAGTGATTTCGGGGACAGAAAAGGTGGAGGACGTGCATGTGTTCCATGCAGGCACCACTTTCAACGGAAACGCCGAAGTCGTGACCAACGGAGGACGGGTAATGGCGCTTACAGGCCTTGCCAATTCCCTCGAAAACGCCGTGCACAAGTCCCAGCGGGCTGCACAGGTGGTGCAATACGAAGGAAAGTATTTCCGGCACGATATAGGCGTGGATTTAATTAGATATAATGATTGATGAAGCGGAGTAATTATGGGATGTGGATCATGTTCATCCGGGGGGTGCGGTACTAGCGGTACGGCCGTCGCCGGATGTGGAAGTAAAGGAAGCTGCGGAACGGGCGGGTGCAATAAAATGAATGTTTTCGACTGGCTAAGCCACATGGATGTGCCGTCGGGACAACGTTTTGATGTGATCGAAGTCAAGTTCAAAGGAGGCAGAAAGGAATATTTCAGGAATATAAATCAGCTGGAATTCATCACAGGCGACTTTGTGGTGTGTGAAATGGCGTCCGGCCAGCATATTGGAACGGTGTCGTTGCAAGGAGAACTCGTGCGCCTGCAAATGAAGCGCAAAAGCATCCAGATGAACGACGACCTGCACGTGATTTACCGCGTGGCGACGGAGAAGGACCTGGACAAGTTCACCCAGGCAATGGCGCGTGAAATGCCCACGCTCTACCGCACGCGCGAGATCATCCGCGATATGAAGCTAAATATGAAGCTTTCGGACGTGGAATATCAGGCGGATAATACCAAAACGACATTCTACTACTCGTCAGAAGAGCGGGTGGATTTCCGCGAGCTGATCAAAACGCTGGCGTCGGAATTTAAGGTGCGTATCGAAATGCGGCAGATCAGCCTGCGCCAGGAAGCAAGCCGCCTCGGCGGACTGGGCTCCTGCGGGCGCGAGCTCTGCTGCTCGACCTGGCTCACCGATTTCAAAAACATTTCGACAGCCGCGGCACGCTATCAGAACCTTTCATTGAACCCGGCAAAGCTTTCGGGGCAATGCGGAAGGCTGAAATGCTGTCTCAACTATGAACTGGAAACCTACATTGATGCCTTGCGGGATATCCCCACGGTGGACGCGCCATTGAAAACCAAGAAAGGCGTAGCCACGTTGCAGAAAACGGATATTTTCAAGAAAATCATGTGGTTCGGCTTCGATAAGGACACCAACTGGTATCCTGTGCCGATCGACAAGGTGTTGGAAATCATTGATTTGAATAAAAAGGATATTATCCCCGAATCACTAGAAATCCTGACGCCGGAGCCGGAAAAAAGCCTCGACAAGGTGCCCGGCAAGCTCAACAGCGACCTGGAAAACCTCGACAAAAAATACAGCGACGAGCAGAAGAAAAAGAAAAAGAAGAAAAGCCGGTCGGGTAAAAACCGCGGAAACGGCGGTCCGGAAGCGGGCAGCGCCGACAATGCAGCCAGCGATGCCGGAAATACCAATGCTGGAAGCGGAAACGCCGGCAACAATGCCGGCAATGCGCCTTCGAACAAGGGTAATAACCCAAATCAGGGCCAGCGGAACCGCGGCGGAAATAACCAGGGCGAGGAACGTCAGAACAAAGGCAACAACCAGGGGGAAGAGCCGCGTAACAGGGGCAACCACCAGCGTGACGGCCAGCGTAACCGCGGTAACAACAATGCCGGCGGCGAACCTCAAAACCGTGGAAACGACAATAACCCCGGCGGTGAGCCGCGCAACAAAGGCAATAACGAAGGGGGAAACCGCAATAATAACGAAGGAAACAGAAACCGCAACCGCAACAGGGGACCTAAATCGGGCGGTGGGTCGTCGAGCGGCGGACCGTCGGGCGGCGCACCGTCGGGCGGCAGTCCGAAACCGGAAGGCGACAGCAACGGATAATATGGTTTCCAACGAATCCAATCGGGCCAGCTCATTCCAAGGCTGGCCCGTTTTTTAGCAATACACCTGTGAAAGAACACGTTGAAAAGCTTCACGCGCTGAGCCGCAAGCCGTCGCGCAGGATCATCGGGCTGATGTCGGGTACCTCGCTCGATGGGCTGGATGTGGCACTTTGCCGCGCGGAAGGCAGCGGGCCGGAGACCCGATTGCAGGTGGAGTATTTCAAAACGGTGCCTTACGATGAGGCGTTCAGGAATGCCATTCGGGAGATTTTTGCCAAAAGGCAGATCGATTTTCAGCAACTGGTGTTGCTAAACCCGCTGATTGGGCTGCAACATGGGCAAATGATCCTCGACTGTCTGACCGAATGGGGCATCGGCCCACAGGAAATCGACCTTATCGCGAGCCACGGGCAAACCGTTTTCCACGCGCCGCAAAAGCAGCACGGCGTTGCGGGCTTTCCCAATGCCACGTTGCAGATCGGCGACGGCGATCATATCGCCGTGAAAACCGGCATAATTACGCTCAGCGATTTCAGGCAAAAACACATTGCGGCGGGTGGCGAAGGAGCCCCGCTGGCTGTGTACGGCGATTATTTCCTGTTTTCTCAAAAAAACGAGAACCGGATTTTGCTGAACATGGGCGGCATTGCCAACTTTACATTCCTGCCCGGCAACCTGGATGCTTCGGTGGTTTTCACCACCGATACCGGTCCCGGAAATACATTGATCGACGCTTTCACACGCCTGCATTTCGGCAGGCCGTTTGATGAAAACGGCGAAATCGCCGCCAGCGGGACCATTGATCCTGCATTGCTGAATGCATTGAAGGACGCCCCGTTTTTTGAACAGCCATTTCCCAAAACCACCGGCCCCGAAGTTTTCAGCATGGATTATGTGAAAAATGCCATGCAGGTTTCCGGCCGTCTTGCCATTGAACCGAAAGATCTGATAGCGACATTAACCCAATTCAGCGCAGAGACGATCTCCGAAGCTATTCACAATGCAATGCAAAAAGGTGAAGCGATAGTAACGGAAAACGGAGAAATAAATGCAATGCAAAGCGGCGGGGTATTTGAAGTTTACGCGAGCGGCGGCGGTGCGCATAATCCCGCATTAATGGGCGCGATCGGTAAGTTGCTGGGCCGGAATATCCGCCTGATCGATGAATTGGGCGTGGCGGGCGATGCGAAAGAGGCAGTCCTGTTTGCTGTGCTGGCTAATGAGGCCGTTGCGGGCGAGGCGGTATATTTCGGTGAAAAGAAAGGCGTACCGGGCGTTTCGATGGGGAAAATCTCCTTCCCCGGTTAAGTAAGGAAATAGTATTTGAATATATGTACGACATTACCATCATAGGCGGCGGCATTGTAGGCCTCGCAACTGCCCTCCGCATCAAAGAGCAGAAACCATCCCTGAAAGTGTTGCTCCTCGAAAAGGAAAATGAGGTGGCCAAACACCAGACCGGCCACAATAGCGGTGTCATCCACTCCGGACTGTACTACAAACCCGGTAGCCTGAAAGCGACCAACTGCATTCGGGGATACCGTATGCTCATTGATTTCTGCGACAAGGAAGGTGTTGCTTACGATTTGTGTGGAAAAATAGTGGTAGCAACTACCGAAGAGCAGCGCCCGCTGCTGCGGAATCTCTTCGAGCGAGGGAATCAGAATGGCCTCACTGAGAACCGCATGATCTCACAAGGTGAAATGCGGGAAATTGAGCCGCATGTGAAAGGGCTGGAAGGCATTTGGGTGCCCTACACGGGCATTATCGACTATAAAGCGGTTTGTGAAAAATACGCGGAGAAATTCCGCTTGCTGGGCGGCGAGGTACGTTTCAATGAGAAAGTGACCGACATTAAAAACCGCAATACGCATTCGGAAGTGGTAACTGCCACGGGAAAGGTGTTTGAAACCAAGCTGTTGGTGAACTGCGCCGGGCTGTATTCCGACAAGGTGGCGCAGCTCACGCAGCCGGAGAATATCAATGTCCGCATTATCCCTTTCCGAGGGGAGTATTACAAAATCCGCCCCGAAAAGCATTACCTCGTCAAAAACCTCATTTATCCCGTTCCCGACCCCAATTTCCCCTTCCTGGGCGTGCATTTCACGCGCATGATCGAGGGCGGCATCGAGGCGGGGCCCAATGCGGTGTTTGCATTCAAGCGCGAGGGTTATAACAAGCTGGATATCAACGTGCCCGAAATGCTCGAATCGCTTACCTGGCCGGGATTTCAGAAGGTAGCCATGAAGTACTGGCGCACGGGCATGGGCGAATATTACCGCTCATTCTCCAAAGCCGCATTCACCAAAGCGTTGCAGGGCCTGATCCCCGAAATCCAGGGTGACGATCTCATCCCCGGCGGCTCAGGCGTACGCGCGCAGGCATGCGACTACGATGGCGGCCTGCTGGACGACTTTTCGATTATTGAAAACAAAACGGCTATTAATGTGTGCAACGCTCCTTCCCCCGCAGCGACGTCGTCGTTGTCCATCGGCCAGACGGTGTCGGAGAAAGTGCTTTCAAGGTTTTAGATTCCTATTAATACAAAAGAAAAAGAGGCCATCCCACTACGGAATGGCCTCTTTTCGTTTGATATTTTTTCCTTTCTCCTCTCCTCCGTCTTCCCTTTTTTCCTTCTGATTACGCCTTCTTCGTCTGCGTCATACCGAAAGCCACGAGGTGAATGGCTGCGAAAATGAGTGAGAAGTAATAGAGGGCCGTGTCGCTGCCGTCGGTTTGGATGTGGTGAACGTACGCAATAATCGCGAGGAGAAGCGCCAGCACAATGCCGACCCAGCCTACCGTTTTTCCACCAGCTACAATAGAAGCCGGCAGCTTGTTTGACAGGAAGCTGTTTTTAATGCCATACCACAAATACACATCGAAACCGATGATCATCCAAACGAACAGACGAATCCAGGTATCAAGTGGTAGGAACGCCATCATGAAGAAGCAGGTCGCAACACCGAGGATCGGCACCAACGGTACCAGCGGCGTTTTGAATGCACGCGGCGCATCCGGCATTTGCTTGCGCATCACGATGATACCGATACACACGAGGATGAACGCGAACAATGTACCGATACTCGTCATTTCACCTACTACCCGTGCAGGCACGAATGCGGCGAAAAGGCTCACGAATACCAGGAACATGGTGTTGTTTTTCACCGGCGTTTTGAACTTAGGGTGTACGGCCGAGAAAACGCGCGGCAGCAAACCGTCCTTGCTCATGCTGAAAAACACACGGCTTTGGCCCAAAAGCATTACCAGGATCACCGATGCATAACCGGCAAGGATCGCTACGATGATCGCGCGGTTCAGCCACGGGTAATCCGGGTGAATGGCACCGCTGGCGTCGGGAGTACCCATCGCTTCGATCGCCACCGCTACGGGTGCAATTCCGTCCTGGCCTTTGAATGAAGTATAGTTGGTAACGCCGGTCATCACGTGCGCAAACAGGATGTACAGAATGGTACAGATGATCAGCGACCCCAGGATGCCGATAGGCATGTCTTTTCTTGGATTCTTGGCTTCCTGCGCCGCGGTACTTACGGCATCAAAACCAATGTAGGCGAAAAAGACGATCGCCGCGGCTCGTATGATCCCGCTGAAACCGTATTCGCCAAAGTTGCCCGTGTTGTCGGGAATATAAGGTACGTAATTCGATTCGTTGATGTATTTCCAGCCTAATGCAATGAAGATCAGCACCACAGCTACTTTCAAGCCCACAATAATACCATTCACGGTGGCGCTTTCCTCGGTTCCTTTCATCAATAGCAAACTCATCAGGATTACGATGAAGATTGCGGGCAGGTTGATGATCCCGCCATCCCACGGACCTACTGTGAGCGCCGTGGGTAAATGCACGTCAAACCCCTCGCAGAACTTGACTAAATACCGGCTCCAGCTGATACTTACCGTGGCCGCGCCGACGGCATATTCGAGTACAAGGTCCCAGCCGATGATCCACGCGATGAACTCGCCCATCGTGGCGTAGGAATAGGTATAGGCACTACCCGCAACCGGGATCATGGATGCGAATTCGGCATAGCAAAGGCCGGCGAATGCACAGCCCAATGCCGCAACAATAAATGAAATGGTAATGGCCGGGCCCGCCTGGTTGGCAGCGGCTCCGCCGGTAATGGAGAAAAGTCCCGCACCAATGATCGCACCGATACCCAGTGCAACCAGGCTTCCGGGGCCCAGTGTGCGTTTTAGCTGGTTCCCTTCTCCGGTTGATTCCTGTAATAGTTTTTCAAGTGGTTTTTTAATCCAGAGTTGACTTGCCATATATTAGGTTCGTTGTTGTAGAAATGATGGTCTGATAAAGCTAAAAAGAAAATTTCCTAACTACGTATAGGCACCAAATAAAAAGAGGGTAAGTGCAAAACTTACCCTCTTTTATTCTTTTATATTAAGCCTTGACTTTTTTCGTCGCCGCTGGCGCCGTAGCGTCTGCTGCTACTGCTGGTGCCGGCTCATTCTTCTGCGAACGTTGCAGCAGGTCTACCACGATCGGCGCCGCCACGAAGAGTGAAGAATAAGTACCCACGATTACCCCAAGCAACATACAGAAAGTAAATCCGCGGATTACAGCTCCACCGAAGATCATCAGGACGATCAACACGAGGATTACCGAGATACCCGTTACAGCCGTACGGCTCAAAGTACTGTTCAACGCGTTGTTGATAACGGTAGAAAGGCTTTGTCCGCGGGATTTCTCGTCGGCCAGGTAATCACGGATACGGTCATAAATTACGACGGTGTCGTTCATCGAATAACCGATCATGGTCAAAATCGCGCCGATGAATGCCTGGTCGATATCGAGTGACCATGGCAACCAGCCGTTGAACAATGAGAAGATCGCCAGGATGATCACCACGTCGTGCGCGAGTGACATTACCGCACCGTAAGAGAACGCCACGCGTTTGAAACGGATGAGGATATACACGAAGTTGGCGGCCAATGCGAGCAATACCGCGTAAACCGCGCTCCACAACGTGTCTTTCGCCATGGTAGGACCTACTTTGTTCGAGCTTACGATCTTAGCAGGGTTATTGGCGATTTTTTGGGTTGCTTCCAGGATTTTCGCTTCCGCTTTCTGGTCAGCCTCAGGCGTGGTGTCTTCGATGAGGTAAGGAGTCGTGATTTTCACCTGATCCTGGCCTCCGAAAGTTTTTACCTCGGTAGTAGAGCCGAGTACGTCGTCCATGTTGGCACGAAGCGCATCTGCATCCACATTGTTTTCAAAGCGAACTACATAAGAGCGGCCGCCTTTGAAGTCGATACCCAATCCGAACCCTTTGAAGATGAACGAACCCACACCGATCGCGATGATGATACCGGAGATCACGTAGAAGCGACGGCGCTGCGAAACGAAGTCGAAGTCGTTGTCCTTGAACCAGTTTTTGGTCAGGTTCGTAGCGAATGCGAAGGTCTTGCCGTTTTTGAGCTTTTGTTCAAGCAGCAAACGCGTGATGAAGATCGCACTGAACAATGAGGTCAAAAGACCCAGCACAAGGGTAGTTGCAAAACCCAATACCAGACCTGTACCGAATGTGTAAAGGATGATACCGGTCAAAAGTGTAGTAACGTTGGAGTCGATAATGGCGGTCAATGAATGCTTGAAACCGTCACGGATCGATTGTGCAAACGGCTTTCCTTCCGCCAGCTCGGCCTTGATACCTTCGTAAATCAGTACGTTCGCATCCACCGCCATACCGATCGAAAGCACGATACCCGCGATACCCGAGAGCGTCAATACAGCTCCAAGGGACGCCATCACACCCAGCAGGAAGAACAAGTTGATCAAAAGTGCAATGTCAGCGATCCAGCCAGCCTGGTTGTAATAAGCCACCATGAACACAAGTACGATCAGCAAACCTACTGCCGACGACATCAATCCGTCGTTGATCGCCTCAGCACCGAGTGAAGAACCTACCACAGCTTCTTCCACAATGTGGGTTGGAGCAGGCAGTTTGCCGGCTTTCAGTACGTTAGCCATATCTTTTGTCTCTTCCACGGTGAAGCTACCGGTGATCGAAGAGTTACCGTTCGGGATCTCGCCCTGTACGGTTGGAGCGGTGTAAACAAGGTTATCGATGATGATCGCTACCGGGCGGCCAACGCTGCGGGCAGTGAGTGAACGCCATTTGCGGGCACCTTCGCCGTTCATACGCATGGTTACTTCCGGACGGCCGCGGTCGTCGTAGTCGTGCGTTGCATCCACGATCACGTCGCCTTCCATGGCTGCTTCACCATTGGTTTTCTTGATGAAATACAAAGGCAGAATCAACTGGTTACCACCTGCTTCGGTGCCTTTGCGGTCCCACATAAACACGAGGTCGGCAGGGAAAAGCGAGCGAACTTCGGGGCGGCGCAGGATTTCGCTGGCGCGCGCAGTGTCTTTCAGGTACACGCCAAGGCCTTGTGGCATAGGCACAAAAAGGCTGGTCAATGCAGCACTTTGAGCTGCCAATGCAGCCGAGTCAGTAGCGGCAGTATCCGATTTTTGCTCCAACTGGGCAGCGAGGCCGCCAGCAGTTGATTTTTTGGTAGTGTCGCTGGCAGCGGTGTCTGCAGATGCAGTCGCCGGAGCAGATTTTTTAGCGGCTTTCTCAATTTCAGCTTGCTGAGTCAGGTAACGGCCAAGGCCTTCCAGACCTGCGCCAAGTTCCTGCGTCAGGTATACTTCTGCAAATTCCAGTTTCGCGGCACCGGAAAGGAGGCGGCGAACACGCTCGGGGTTATCCACACCCGGAAGCTCTACCAAAACGCGGTTCTGACCCGGCAGGCGCTGGATGTTCGGGTTAGTCACACCGAATTTGTCGATACGGGCCTGGGTGATCTGGAACGCGCGGTCGATAGAACCGTCGATCTCCGTTTTCAGCATTTTAATCACGTCCGAATCCGACGAGTTGCTGTTGATCTTGCCGCGGTTGGCGCTGGTAGCGAACACGGAAGCGAGGCTTGTGTTGGGAGCAGCTTCTTTATAAGCGCTTACGAAGCGGTTGATAAATGTGCTGTTGTTGGCCGATTTATCTTCACCTGCTTTTTTCAATGCGCTCTGGAATGCCGCGCTGCGAGCGTTACCGCCAGCCATGCCTTTCAGGATGTCCGCAGGAGCAACTTCCAAAACTACGTGCATACCGCCCTGAAGGTCGAGGCCGAGGTTCAGTTCGCGCTCCATTACTTCCTGCAAAGTGTGGCCGAGGTACACGTCTTCACGCCACAGGGAGTCGATATAATGCTGTTTTTTGGTCATATCCACCTCGCCTTTCGCATCGGTCGCATAGGCTACGGCCTTGCTTTTGATATTGCGCGACACAAAAGTGAAGGACAGATAATAGACGCTAATAAGGGCGACGACGATCGTCAACGCGATTATCCCGTTCTTGTTGGTCATTTTGAAATGAAAAATTAAATTGAAATGCTTGAAATACAACTGAATAGCGCCTGCCGAAAATGATTAACGGAACAGGCTGCCGGCGAAAAATGCGGACGTGCGGGCCTGATGCGCCCGCTCATACATTACGGAGCGTTGGTGACGATAAATCTGCCGAAAACCCGCTGAAAATGAGAAACCAGGAAGACCGGCTCGCTGAATGCAGTCCGGACAACGAGCTTTTTGGCAACGAAATGCCAGACAGGTTGCGGTAAAAAATATAGGAATTGGTAAAAATCGTAGGAAATGGCCGGCGTGATGACCGCATTCAGGCTAAGGGCGCTCACCTCGGGCTGTTCCGACTGGCCGGGCTGCGCAAGGGCTTTTTTAGCCAGATCTTTGGCGATGGCCTCCGTTTTGCCGCCTTCAAAAACACCCCGATCCGTGTGATCCGACCACGACCGCGCTCCCGCCACCGCCAATAAAAGGACGGCTAGCATTAAGCTGATGGCCTGGTTTATCACTCGTACTGTCTTCACTTTCAGATTCGGGATTTCAATGAAACCGCAAATTTGATTCGAAAAAATCAGAATCGCAAGATAAATTTCCGGCGGGGCGATATTACTATTCTATTAATAACTTGTGTTTTGTATGTTTTTGTAATTCAAATGCAGGTTTTACCTACCTGCCGGTATAATAGAATGATAATCAATTAAGTAAAAAGTTAGCTGGTGCTACGTGTCTGTGTTGGGCATATTTTGAATATGATACTTTTAAATCAAGACACGGGAAACAGGCCTACACACCTCAAATCGTAAAGTAGCCCAGCGGCACCGCCGGGCTATCGTCGTCAGCGAGCATGAATGCGGATTGGCCGGGCGGGAGTGTCAGCGCGGTCAGGATGTCGCATTCAACCGGGACGAACCAGCCCAGCAGCCAGTTTACGAGCGCTTTGAAGTGCTCATCATGAAGGTGCCTGTCCAGCTCCGCGGCGCCGGGCATTTCGATTTCCACCTGGATGGCGGGCATTCCGGCGTCCAGCTCGCCGCCTAACGCCGTGTCCGATCCGAGCGCCGCATCGCCCATACTCGCATGGGTTTCGCAATAGCATTTCAGGCCCGTAACCGCCTGGACCGCAACCGGTAGCCGCAATGCAATGGACATGATCTCCGCTGCCTTATCCAGATTACCGCGGTATTCCGACACAAGGGGCAGAAACGGAAGCAACTGTACAAACACGTCCGCATCCAGCGTCGCCGGCGCCTGCCAGAACGCTTTTAGCTCTTCCAGCAACCCCGAATCCGGCCCCAGTTCCCACGCGCATTGTTCCAGCCGGGCGAGTGTGACCCGGTTCAAAAAGAATTCTTGTTCCAAAGGCAGGAAGAAGAGCCGCGACTGCTGTTCATTTTCGCGTTGAAGGCGTATTTCGTCCACCTTCTTTTTAACCGTATTCAGGTTTGCCGACGACGGAAGGTGAAATAGCTGCTCGGGCAGATGGTCGTAAATGCCGCTGCGGTTGGATTCGATAACGTGCCCTTTGAAATTCCCCAGTTCCAGTTCGCGAACGCTCTCCACATCCAGGTGGCTGCGTCTTTTGAAATCCCCTAGCGGCCGAAAGAGGATCTGTCCGGCAGGCACGCCGGTTTCGAGCCATGAGCTGGCGATGAATTCGGCTTTGAGGTCGGGGCGGGGGTTCATGAGTTCGGTGCGGTCAGGAGTTGTTTGGTCTTGTCACGTGTGGTCAAGTGTTGTCAGGTGTGGTCTGTTGTCAGGCGTTGGCGGGTAGTGTGACGACCTGAATCGGGTACATGCCGGTGGATAGCCGGGTAACTTTCATTTGCAGCAATTCGCATTCGCGGGCCCAGTCTTCGCTCGGGCGTGCGGCGGGCGTGAGGCCTATTTGCAGGCAGCGTACAAAGCCTTGTCCGGGCATTTGGCCAGGTATGAAATGCGGTTTTACGTGCACGTCCCGGAGCCGATCGCCCAGCTCGGCGGTGCAATAGGCGCGTACATCTTCCAGCGTAACGAGCCTGTTGCGCGTGACGATGTTCTTGCGAAGTTCATTCACATAATCGGTTTCGTCCGGCTTGGCTTTGCCGCCCGATGACCGGGTAAGCAGGATAATGTCCCCACCGCTCACGCCTGTCGCCGAATAGGATTGCAGCCGCGTACCTGCCGGAATGCCATTGGCCTGTTCGGCCAGCGTGCTCCAATACGATATGAAAAGAACATCCGGATTTTTTTCACCCCGGATAACCAGAAATGGTTGTGCGGTGGTTTCGCTGGCTTTTTTAACGCCCAGCTTCTGCTCGATCCGCGCCATGTTCTGCGCAATTTCCCTGAGAATGGACGCCAGGAAATCCTCTCCGATTGCATTGAAAGCCGTAACCTCGTCGCGAAGCAGCTCCATGAGCTGATACAAGACTGCCCGGGCGTCGCGCTTGTCGAACCGGCCGATGCCCTGTCTGCGGAGGGTGTAAATGCGCCTTGCGTTGGGTCGGGGAGCGTCTTCTTCTTCGTTATAAAGGTTCTTTTCGGAGGCTGAGTAAACCTCATTTTTTTGGTTAATAACACTTTTTACCCCCATAAATGCATCGCCGCTCGGTAATGCGATCCCGTTCAGCCCGCTTTGGAGGCGGTAAGTGATTTTGTTGAGCTGTTTGTTCTGGACGGGAAATGCATTCAGCCACACATCCATTTGTTCAAATCCCTGGGACGGAAATACCGTCGGCCAGGTGATTTCGATCCAAACCAGGGGTTTTTTCAATGTTTGCAGCGTCCGCGAATCGAACATTCGGGCGAATGCATCGGGGTAGGGTTCGGTTTTAAGTTTGCCTTTTTCCCAGGAGTCGTCGCTTTCAATGCGCGCGAAGCTGCTGTTGTACACGAGTATGGCGTCGTCCACGGAGTTCTCGTCCAGGCCGTTTGCAATGGTGAGCGGTTTGCCGTTTGCCCGCCAGCTTGCGGCCGGGAGGAAAGCCCGGTATTGGTATTCCGCCGGGTCGCCGGTCCAGTCGAAAAAGAAGCGGAAACCGTTCCAGGTTGTAATACCGGGGTCGATATCCAGCCCCAGCCAGATGCTCTGCTCACCGCCGGGCTGCGGTAATGTTTTGGAAACGAGTGTTTTAATGCCTTTTTCAACCGAAAAAAGCGCCAGCGGCGTTGCAAACTGCACAATGGCCGCGTTTACAAGCGGATACCGGCCCGTGGGCACGAAATGTACTTCGGTGGTTTCGCCCTTGCGGATATTCGTGCGCTTGCCCGTGAGTTGGTTCTCGGGCTCAATCCAACCCGTAGGCTCCTGCGGGCGCGCCTGCACGATGGCTGTGGCCGGTTGCGGACCGTTATGGCTTTCGGGAGAGAGGATTTCGGCGAGCCGGGTCATCAGCCGGAGTTCGGTGTGTTCAATTTCCTGTCCCACCTTTTCAAATTCCACCGAGCAGGCCTCCACCAGCAGCCGTACGAGCGGGTCGAAATGATCGGCCAGGGCGTCGTCGATGCCCCAAAGCTCGGTGCAGCGTTTGATCAGCCTGCGCGAAATGTTTTCCTTCGTGTAGCGCATCGTCTCTGTCATGTCATTCGATGGATAAGGGTGATATGAAAATGCGTTCGAAGAAAATGAACGGTTCGTTCGTGCGCCGGATGGTCGCCTTGATTTCGATGCCGACACGCTTGCGGACGTAGTTGTTGGTTTTGGTCAAAACCTCAAATTCTTCCATTTCCACACGGATTTTGATGTTCGTCAGCCTGCGCTCATAGGTATTTACAGCTTCTTCCAGCGATTCGCGGATGAGGTCTTTCCATTTGATTTGGGATAAAACCGAAAAATCATGGTCCCAAAGTGCGCAGCCGTAGCGACTGTCGAACCGGTTTTCATCGAAATGCGTGACCATGAGCAGGTACAAATGCTGGTGGATCGCTTCCCTGTCGGGGCATTTCGGATGGGGCTGGCCAGCCACGATCCGGTCCAGCGAAAGCGGCAGCGAATAGTTTTGATCTTCCATCCGGCGTTTAATAAATTGTGGTTGTATTAATGAAAGTCTGACTTATTTTTGTCTGATCACCAACCTGTAAGCCCCCGATGAACCTTCCGTTTGTTAAAACTGTCACACAACGCCTTCAACTTTTGTATGCAGTCGTGCTGACAGCCTTGCTGACGTTGGTAGGGGCGCTCGGTTTCTGGATCATCGACTACCGCGACGCCTATCCGATGGCCATGGGCGCCTTTCTCTTATTGGGTATCCTGCACGTTTACCTGCTTTCGCAATGGTTTGGCCGGCTTTTTGAAAACCGTTCCGCGCGGGCAATCGGTTTTACCTTGCTGATCACGCTGCTGACGGCCCTTGCAGTCATTTTTTTGTATCACAAAGTCGCGCAGGAGCTTTCTAAAGGTTTGGGAATGGCTACGGCGCTGGTGGGTTTTTTGTTCCCGGTTTTTGTAGCGCGGGTTTATCAGAGTTACCTCGAAATTCCGCTCAGGGATTATAAAAAGTGGCATTACCCGGTAGGGCAGCCGTTGCCGGACATGGATCTGCTCGATCTTTCCCGCGTGCTGGTAATCCAGTTTGAATTTACCAAAACGGCGGGCGAGCCCGCATTCACCAACTTCCGGGCCAAGGCACCGCATTCAATGCTATTCGGCGAGCTGTTTTTTATTTTCCTGAACGACTACAATGATCGCAATCCCGGCAGCCCGGTCGAGTATCTCGCGCCCGATGGCACGCCGTACGGCTGGCTGTTCTATAAAAAGTTACCCTGGTACAAGCGCCGCGTTTATATGGACCCGGACCTTACTTTCCAGGCCAATCACATTGTCGATAATGAGACAATCGTGGCCGTGCGAGGGTAGGGGCGCAATTTGTATTTATTGTCAGCCTGAGCGGACGGGGTCGCCCGGCGGTCGAAGGACGGTACGGTACCGGCCTTCGACTCCGCTCAGGCTGACAGGCTACTACCAGCGGTTAGTATGCGGCGTACCGAACAGCTTGATCTCCCGAGCCGAAAGCGTCAGGCTGGTTGTCATGGGCATCGAGCCGGTTTCCACGAAACTTTCGCTGTATTGCACGCAGTACACGTCGGTCAGTTCTAGCTCCTTCTGCGTTTGTTCCTCATCCACGTTTTTGAAAGTGATTTTGGCCGAAGGCTTTTTGCCGTCCGGGTCTACCATCCATTCCCAGAGGCTCTGGCTGTCGCTGGCGCTCGAAGAATCGACTTGTATGAAAACGGTACCTCCATATACTTTGGAAGAAACGCGTCCTTTATCGTCAATGGATTGGGACAGGGCGTAGCTGCACGAGATCACGGCAATACCGTCGCCGGACGGGCCGCCATCCCAGGTAAAATAAGCGTCAAAACTTGAAGCTGGCATAGTTGTAAGTGTTTAAAAGTGAATGAATTGGTTTTGGATATATTGACTAATTGAGCGTAATGAGCGAGCCCTGGATGACCGTTGTGCCGCCGCTTTTCAGTTCGGCAAGCGCGTCGCCTTCCAGCGTGAGCTGCGCCCCTTTCATTTTTGCGGATGCGGTGCCCTCGGTTTCCAGCTCGGTCCCTGCCTTGATTTTCGTCTCGGTACCGCTCTCTGTTTGAATGCTTTGATCGGCCTTCATGGAAATTTCACCAGCATGTAAGTCGAATTTCCCGCCCGCGCTTACCGTGATGTCCTCGGTCGCCTCAATATTTATTTGTTTGGATTTGACCTCGAAAAGCCCGTTTTCGACGTGAATCCTGATCTTGCCGTCGTCCTTGAATGCGAATACCAGAAATGTGTCCGTTTTGTTCCGGTTGCTGATCTGGATTTTGGCATCACCGTCTTCATCGATGAACAGCACCATGTTTCCCGACCGCGTGGCGATCACTTTGAAATCGTTGTTTTCGGGCGAGTAGCTGATCTCTTCTTCGGGTTTGGGATAAAGGCAAGTCATCACGAACGGATTTTCGGCCAGGTTACCCTCGTAGCCAACCATCACCATGGCACCTACCTCGGGCACGAAGTTGACGCCGCGGCCCGCTGCATTGTGCATCGTCCCCACCCGCATCCAGATCGACTCCTGGTCCTGCTGCCGGGCCTGGCTCCAAAAGAACTTCACGCGCACGCGCCCGAGGCTTGCACTATCGTCGTTGGCGATCACCTCCGCCTGTTCCGTCTCGCCGAGCGGGTTTCGCACGAATGGATTATTAGGCGGATGCTGCGCCGACTCGGGAACTGCATTGAATGTGTTGCGGTAGCTGCCGGCCGTGTTCACCTCGTGGCGGATATGCACGACCCGGTATTTGCCGAAATTCTCCTGGTATTCCTCTCCACGCTCATTCAGCCGGCGGCCTTTCACGGCCAGCACCGTTCCCACGCTCATGGTCGGAGTTTCGCCAGAGCCTTTGAAGTCGACCATCGAGGTTACCCGCGCCGAGCGCTCCATTTTGGTAAGTTCGTCGATTTCGCCCTGCCCGCTTACGATTTCGGGCGACGGCAGGAGGGAGGTTTGTGCAAAAAGGCTGTCGGACTGCTCCAATGCAAACTCGCTGAGCGAGGTAAGGCCGTCCACATGCTGCTGCGACGATTGCCCTGTAAATGCCTGCGGAACGGTGTAGTTGTATCCTTCAAAACTGAATGCAGCCGGTTGCAGTTTTAATGCGACGTCGAAGTTTTGCAAACCATCCACCAGAAAATCGACTTCCTCCGAACCGCTGTTTCCCAGCACCAGCTCACGGCCATTGTAGTAAAACCACTCGCAGCAACGGTCGGCGACGCGGCAGAGGAACTTGTAATTGCTTTCGTTGTATTGGGTAAATGGCACCTGCCTGCTCCCATTTTCCGGGCTGAGCTGTTTTCGGAGTAAATTCTGCGGGTAGGGTTGTAGCACTGCATTGAAAATATCCTGGACCGTCCCGCGCAGGAACGACCGCCGCTGAATGGAATCTTCGAGAACGATAGTCGGGCTAAATCCTTTCAATACAAATGCGCTGCTCATGTCGCTCAGGCTACGCAGCCGGATTTCGGTTACAATGCCTTGAAATACAAAATCGAAAGAATCGGAGCCGAGGCGCGGACTGAACGAAAAAGTGATTTTCTTGCCCATTACCGCCCGGTGCGAGCGGTTGAAAAAATGCTCACCTTCGTTTTCCAGCTGGTCGAACGGGACCAGTAGCTCGAACCAGTGGTGAGCAAACAAATCCTGCTCGATCACCAGCCCAAGGTGCCGCGTAATCTCGATCCCGCCTTCGATTTCAATGCTCGTATTAACCTGTCGTGCCATTTAACTGCTTATTTCAACCTGTCCGATTTTGACTTTCTGCGGCAAAATCACCAGCTCGTAAACCAATGCGAGGCTGCTGTCGCGCAGGAAATAATGTTTGCCGCGATGCTGCGGCAGGTAACCTTTCGTATCCGGCACATGCGCGAGTTGGTGTCCGCGGATCGTCGACCGCTTCGCCCGAAACGCCTCGCGGAAACCGACGCAATAGGCCTCTTCAAACTCCATTTTGCGCAGGATCTGCGAGTCGTTGTCGTATTTGAACTCTACCTGTCCGCTCAGTTTCCGGTCATTTTTGAATGCCCAGTCGTAGAGCAATGCGAAATCGTCGTTCTGCGTGGGAGTGATCGTCATCCGGATGAGCCGGACCTTCGGAGAATCCGTCGGACTACCGCGCTCGTCGGCGTTGCGGTTGCAGCCGTATGCGATCTTTCGGACGGTAAATGCCTTCCCGTCGAGCGTCAAATGCGCCTCCACGCCAATGGTAGCGTCCTGCTCAGCCATATGCTAGAAGTTTTCGAGTTTGGCTTCGTTGATTTCCACATTCCCGGCCGTTACGGTAATGCAGGTGATAAAATTCTGTAACCGGTTGGTAAGCGCCTTGTCGAGGTCATCGGTGCCGTCGTCAAACATTTCTACAAACTCAATGCAGACGGCGTCTTTGAAACTGAGCGTTTTAAACGCACCTGTTTCTCCAAACTGCTCCACGGTCAGGTCGTATTTCTGTGAAGGCTTGTTGGCCCATTCAATCAAAAAGTCGTCGAGGACCATTTCCAGCTCCATATACAGGTGCGCCCATTGGATAGGCGACGTAATAGACATCGCATCATCCACCGTCTGGTGCAGCTCAAATTCCATGAACATGACGCTGTACTCGTGGTCGTTGTCGATTTTTAGGGTGGTGCTGAAGGGCATCGGTAGTCTTTAATGAGTGAATGGGTCAATGAGTGAATGAGTGAATAGGTGAGGCATTGAATGGGATGAGTAACGATTCACTCATTCACTCATTCGCAAATTCACTCATTACTACTGCTGCGCATACTCCGCCGCCCAGGCTGCCGCGTCCAGATCGTCTCCTTTCTGGCCGGTGAGGGCGATCATGAAGTTTTTGGCTGGGAAATAGGGTACCATGTGGATGTCGAGATACACTTTGTCTTTCTGGTTTTTGTCCTGCTCAAAACGCATCACACTGAATTTTTCGATCAGTTTGCCCGGGCCGGTTACGCTGTCGAGAAACTTGATGATCTGTTTTTTCAGGTCGTTTTTGGTGTTGTAGTCGAAGTTTTCGAACGCGCGTCGGTTCAGGAAATCGATAAGCACCTTCGTGATGTAATCGAAAACGCGGACTACTGAGTAGGTTTGCAAGCCGACATTATCGCCATTGAACAGCGTTTTGGCAGAGAAAGCCATAACCTTGCTGTATTCATTCACCATCGGGATCAGCCCCATTTTTTCCAGATCGGCGATTTCCGATTTTTTGAGCGGGAAGCGTACGCCATCCACTTCGCTCAGCGTGCCGTGTTTCTTACCCGCCGCCACCTGCGACATCAGGGTTTTGTAAACATTGCCGGCCAGGGCAGTCGATGGGGGAATGTAGAGATCGTCCTCTTCGCCCAGGTCGTCGTGTTTCGCACGGCCTACGAGCCAGTTGCAGGTCATCATCACATTCGATAAATGCGCCGAGCCGCCGGTCAGGTTAGCGGATTCGAAGAGTTCCATCACGTCCTCCGGCGCATCCAAATGCATGAAGTCGGTAAGCAGCATTACCTTGTTTTTATGGGCCATTTTCGCCCATTTATCCACTACTTTTCCCGAACCGAGATAGCCGGGTACATTCAGGATCGAATAATTTTCCCGCAAATCGAGGCGGTCGTATTTCGAAGCCAGCTCTTCGCCCACGGCGTCGATGAACGTGGTCACATCCAGGTCCTGCAACTGGTCCGGCGCGGCATTCAGGAAAGTGACGTTTTTAACCTTATCCTGCTCTGTATTTTTGAAAAACATCGCCACCGAGCGGTACGATTGTTCCAGCGGACGGACCTGCTCTACGGCCTTGCCCAAGTTTTCTTTCAGCAGTTCAAATGCCGAATCCGCCTGTTTCTGGCCGGCTTCGATCATATCCGGCACACTTTCGGCGCTGCTCAGCAGTTCCGACCATAATTCCAGCCGCTTTTTCAGTTGCTGGCGCTCTTTCTTTTTGTCGGCCTCGGTGAGGAATATCTTCTTGCGTGCCTTTTTTTCGGGATTAATGTTCGCCGCACCCTCGATAATCGTCTCTACGAGGTCGAAACTGCCATATTTGGCCAGCTGCGGCAAGCCGGTTTCCAACGGAACCGCTACGCGTTCGCGAAGCGCCGGGGTGGCTTCCTGGGATGTTTTTGTATTGTCTGCCATGTGAAATTTTGAATGATTGAATGATTGAATGATTGAATGAGTGAATGGTTGAATTTCGAATGAGTGAATGAGTGAATGAGTGAATGAGTGAATAGATTAGGGGTTGAATGGCGTTTTGTATATGAATCGCTGACTTCAACCGGAGGTATTCGGTCATTCAATCATTCGATCATTCAAAATTCACTCATTGACTCATTGACTCATTCACTCATTATGATCACCCCGCCTCCTCCAACTCGTTAATAAGCGTCTGGAACACGCCCAGGAGGGCGGCTTTAGCTTCGGGTTTTTCTAATGCGGCTTTGAGGATTTTGTTCACTTTGAGATGCCTCACTACCTGTTGGTAGGCTTCGTTGCGGGCGTCGAGGTCTTGGAGGAATGCGCTTTGCGCGATGATCCCTTTTTTGCCAAAATCACCCAGGTTTCTGAACCGCAGGTTTTCATTAATAAAGCTGCCGTCGGAAGTGATGAATTCGACCTCGGCCTCGGGCTGGTAATGCGCGAAAACTTCTTCGGTGGTTTTGAGATCGTAAACCATTTCGGGCCGCGGCGACGGGTCGCCGGTGAGCTGCGTGGCGAACAGGGTGCGGTTTTGGGGAATATCAGCAATCCCTTCACTGGACTGGTCAATCTTGCGTTCGTTACCGCCTATTCCGTAGTTGAACATAGTTGTATGAGATTAAGTAATTACTGTTGTTACTAGCCGATCAAAACTGTGGGGCAGCCTACTACAATGCTCCCGCCGTGCGCGGTGGGGTCGCCCAGGCGTGCTGCGGGCTTGCCGCCGATCATGACGGACGTGGAGCCCATTACAATGGAGTCGGGTGGGCCCGTACAGGTGCACATGTCGCCTGCGCAAGCGGCCGGCTGCCCGCCTATGAGCACAGTGGGGGTGCCTGGGGGCAGCACGGGTCCGCCTACATGGGGCACCGGGGGTGTTCCGGGAGTAGCCATCGGGCATACGTGCATATCGCCTACTCTTGCTGCGGGTTGAGGCATAATGTTCGTGTTTTGGCGGTCGATCGCGGGCGGTCGGCCAGGTGAATGTTATGTTTTGAATGCATTTGCGTTACTGCGAAAGCTGTTTGGCGCGTTTGAAATCGAACAGCGACGTGAGCGAGACGCCGATCCCGACGGCCGCGGCGCCTACCGAGACGTAAATGCCCGGTTTCGCGTAGCTCATCAGCCCCTCAGGATTGTCGATCCGGCTTTTGTAATCCTTATAATCCTTGTTGAGCATGCTGTAAGTCACCGCGCCGAATGCGAGGGCCGCCACGCCGGCACCCAGTTTGATCGCGCCCCATTTACGGGCATTCGCGGCGGCCTGGGCATTGGGCTTATTGAGTTCTTTAAAAACCCTTTCACCTTCCTTCGCATCCTCGGGTTTCGCTACCGGCGGGCGGTCGGATGCCTTGCTTACTACCGGTTCTTTTTTGCGTTGCAGCGAATCGTAGGTCGCCGAAGGTTTAGGCGTAACCGGCACCGACTTCGCACTTTCGGCAGAATTGAATGCGACGCGCGTCAGGAATACGATCCAGTCGTTGCCGGATTTATCGGCCCGCAACTCGGCCACGCGGGTAATGGGCTGGTATGGCGTGTTATCCTTATTGCTTTTTCCTTTGAAATGCTGGGTGTAAAAGACTTTCACAAATGGGTATTTGTCCACTTTCACGTCCGACACCACGAGGTTGGTAAACTCAATGGTGTTGGTTTCCGATTTGACATAAAAAAGGTCAAAATTGCTCAGGTACTTTTCGATGGGCGTGTCCAGGCCGGGTGCGCTGGCCTTGTGTTTCGGGTCCACATCGTCTTCCACGATCACACCGTCGTTGATAAAGATCTGATCATTGCTCGGCATGTAGCTGTTCATCATCAGGTAGCGGCGTTCGTAGTTGCTGAGGTCTTCGTTGGCGATCGCATTGAGCAGATCGTTCAACCCTTTCACCTTTTCGCGGGCAAGCACGCGGATCTCGTCGGCGTCCCGGCGCGTCAGTGCCTGCGCGCCTGCCTGCCATGCGATTGCCATTGCGCCCCACGTCAGCAGGGCGATCCGCCATTTGAAGCTGGTCCAGTTTTTCATTCCCATTATCATGTTTTCAATTGCTTTTTGAGTCTAAATCGATGATCTGCACTTCCACGCGGCGGTTCATCCGCCTGTTTTCCTCGCTGTCGTTGGGTCTTACCGGAAACCTGCTGCCCACGCCCACCGCCGCGATCACGCCCTCGGGCACGCCTTTGCCGATGAGGTACCGCGAGATCACCCGCACACGGTATTCCGAAAGTGTCAGGTTCAGGCTCGGGTTGCCCACGTTGTCGGTGTGGCCGGTAATGCGGAGGCCTTTGTTCTTGTTTTCCAGAATGTACATAGCCACCGAGTCGAGGTAGGTGCGCGACTGCATAGGCAACTTGTAATCGCTTCTTGGAAAATAAAGGGTCTTATCGGAGGCCGAAATGCCTTTCAGCGCCGGTGATTCCACATTTGCCACAGCCGCAACCGGTCTGGCGATCGGTCGGCCTTTGATATTGATCGTCCGTTGAAGACTTAGTTTGATGATGTAAGTCCGCGGCTCTTCGTCCGTTTTGTCAAGGATCAGGTTGCCGTTGTAGCCCTGGTAACCAGCCGATTTGACTTCAATAGCCACAATATCCTTTTCCGTAAAAACAATTTCTGCCCGTGGCCGGTCGGTGGTAAGCGCGAAGCAGTCTTTCTTTTGTTTTTGGGTATAATAAAGACAAATGTCCGCCGGAAGCCGCTCGTCCGACAATGCATCCCGCACCTCAATGCGCCGTACAATGGAAACCGCTTTCAGCGAATCCTTCAATTCAAAATGCTTTTGTTCGGATTGTGCGTAGGGCTCGTCGCTGGTTTGTTTGCCCAGTGGCATCATGGCTAATGAGATGGAAAACGTGCCTTCGGCCTTGCCGTCGATATTTACGGGGATGTGCTGCGTCTGAAACTGCGGGCACTCCACCAGTAATTCCGTAATATGGCAGGGCATTTCCACTTTGAATGTGCCCAGGCTGTCGGATTTGCCGAGCCGCAGCTTGCCCTGGTCCGTTTTGGCCGAGAGGCTGGCTATGAGCGGGGTTTCTCCCGAAATATCGGTGATTTTGCCAGCCAGGAAGCCGCATTGTGCATACAGCGGCGAGGCGGCTGCCTGAAACAGGAGCAGGAGGATGTATAACCTGGTTTTCATTGTCCTTCATTGGTTTCAATCCCTATGTTTCCCAATAAAACTTCCCAGTTCACCGTATCCTTGCCGTCGATGGTTTTCTGATACGATTCGAGTTTCACGCGGATATTTTTTCTGGTAATATCCCCGTAGGCGACTTTTCCGTTGGCCGCATAGCCTTCAAAAACCTGCTGTCCGGCGATCGTCCCGTAGTAATTGCCGTCGGCTTCCTGTTTCAGTTCGCTTATATATTTCACCTCGTTCCAGGTAATGTTGATTTTGGAATAAGGCAATAGTTTCAGCCGGTTGAGGTATTCTTTTACGGGATATTTTTTCACACCTTTTGCCGAACTCACGGCCACTGTTGCCTGCGGTTCGAACAGGCTAAGTGCTTGTTGCACAGCTTTGTTTTTTTCTTCCGATTTCAGGCTTTTATCGCCGATAATGCGCAGGTAGGAGGTGAATTCATCTACCCGGCGGATGCCCTTGGCGCTATATTCCTTGTATTCGGAGTCGGTTAGCACCGGTTTGGCGGGTTCTTTGGGAGGCACATTTTGTTGGACAACGGGCTGGGCTGGCACTTTGTCCTGTTGTTTCCTCACAATTTCGCGTTCCTTCTTCTCGATTTCTTTGTGTGCCAATGCCAGCAGCGGGGCCACATCCACCACATCCCTCAAAATCTCGTGGCGTCCGTCGCGGTAGATGACCGTCGCAACCTCCTCCTTGTTAATTGACGCCGCATTGCCTTCGACCGTCAGATAGTTGATCACGTCGTCGCTTTCATAGGAAATGTTGCCTGTAATGACCGTCAGCGGCACACTCTTGATGATAATGTCCTGGCTCACGTTCCGCGGCGGCGCTTTGTAAAATGCCTCTATCTGCGACTGGGCCTTGTTGGGACTTTCATTGAGCTCCGATATGACCATAAACTGGCCGCTGGCACCGAACACGACGAGGAAACGCTTCCGGTGATACACCCGCGGAATGCCGTCCGAAGCGATCCATTCAAGCTTGCTGTCCATTGCGCGACTGAGTTTTGCCTGCACCGGGTTGCCGTTGTCGAGCCATATCCGGTCCTGGGCGAGTGCCTGGACGGCGAGCAGCATCATCAATAAGGTAAAACAGTTCTTCATCATTCCGCTAGTTTTCGTAAGTGATGAGGCTCATCGTGATCTCACTGGACGATACGCCCTCGATCCGCCATTTTCCAAGCCTGCCTTCGCCGGTTTTGAATGCGATGACGGTGTTGATCGTCTGCGCGTTGAACAGGTACGATATGGCGGTATTGTTGTATCCGGTAACGCGGACAAGATCCAGGTAAGTGAGTTTATCGTAGTCCGCCACGCCGAGGTTGATAAATTGAACACTGCCCGTAGTGTTGATTTCCAGCACAGTTCCTCTACCGGTGATGGAGTAGGAATTGATCGTCACATCCGTTTTCGGGTCACCGGCCGTCACTGCATTGCCTGCGTCGAAGTCGTACCACAGCGAGCCGGTTTTAGCCACTTTTACCGAGTTTTGGGTAATGACCGCCGGGGGCAAAAGTGTGGTTTTTACGTCCAGTACATCACTGTAAGCCATTCCGCCACCTTCATTGCGGGCATACAGGGCCACATAGTAGCGTGTGTCGGAAGCAAGGCCGGTTATTTTCTGGTTTTGAATTGAAACCGGCACCTGCGCGGGAGTGTCGCCCAGTTTGATCGCTTTGTCTTTCTGAATGTCGAGCGACGGTCCGGCTCCGTACACCAGGCCATATTCGACGATCGTGCCGCTTTTTTTCTCCTGCCTGTCGTTCTTGCTGTCCGGATTCCTGATCGTGCCGGTCACGGTGATCTCATTGCGTTTGATATCCACAACTTCCAGCGTCGAAAATGCCGGCGGAAGCGGGTCTACGGCCGTAAAAAGACTGCACGACTGCAATATGATAGCCAATAGCCAGGCCAGGATGAACAGCGACTTTTTCATGAGGTTTTCCCTTAGTTGAATTGCCTTACGGTTATGTGTATACGCTTATTGCTTATCGTAGGTTTGAATGGTCACTTCCATATCCCCACCACCTGCCGTGCCGGGTGTGCGGTCCTCCCCGTGCGCATCGATCAACATCTTGCCGTACCTGCCCTGGTTCGTGACGAATGCGATTACCGTTCCGTTTTCAAGCTGATTGGCTTTGGCGTCGGTATAGCTGCCGTTGATGAAGTTGGCGGAAAGGTTAGATCGCGCTATGTCGGTATATTTGAGCTGATCGAAATTCACCTTACCTAAAACCGCGAACTTTGCTCCGTTCTTCGGATAAATGCCTGGCTTATCGTTGTAGGGATACCAATTGCAGTCCTCAGAACCCGTTTGCGACACCAGCTCTCCCAAATCCAGATCATAAGGATTGGAATAATACATGATGAATGATTTTTTTGGGGTAAAAACCGACGGCTCGCCCAGGGTAAATGCCGTTGTGGCATCGCTGTAAATGATCCCGCCCAGCGTGACGGCAAATGCACGAGCAAAGTAGGTCGTGCCGGGAGATAGCCCGCCGACATTGGCCGTGAAGCTGCCTTTTGCCGCTTTCCCACTGACCGCAACCCGGCTGTCTTTGGTCGTAGGCTCGTTGTTGACGGACGAGTAACAAACCCCGAAAGAGGATATTTCCGCATTTCCCAACGACAGTATATTGACCACGATATCGGCGGACGCCTTGGAGGTTGTCGTAATCTTGCCTACCGATAGTTCTGCAAACACATAATCATCCGTTTTGAATGTCGCCACCGGCCCGTAACCTACGCCACCACCCTCATTGCGGGCATAAGTGCGTACATAATAGGTCGTCAGCACGGTGAGGCGGCTGATATCCCTTACAAATTCGAACGGGGCAGGAGGATTGTCTTCACCTACCTTGATCACCATTCCGGCTTCAAGGGTTGGCTGATTTTGAGTAGCCCAAACAAATCCATATTCAAGGATTTTGCCGCTTTTCTTTTCCTGACGGTCGTTTTTAGGGGCTATCTGATCGATTTTCCCCCGCACCGTCGCGCCCGACGTCCACACCTGCTCCACACTCACCTCCGAAGCCGCCGGTGTGAGCGGGTCTACCGGAGCAAATATATTGCACGCTTGCAGAAGCAGGGCGAGGCCCGTGATGAAGCGTAAATGAGTTAACTTTTGCATGGTTGTAGTCGCTGTTTTTCAGCGTATTGAATCTATATAATGTTTAGGAAGCGGCTGTGGCGGATGGGCGCCAGTCGTTATCCCAATATTCGATCAATTGCGGGCTCGCCACTCTTCCGCGGAAGGTAACGGTGCTGTCGTAATGCGTCTGCGGGATGAGGTGGTTACGGAGCCGCCTGATCCACGGTTGTGCGTGGCGCGGCGTAAGCAGGCCGCCCATGCCCATCTGATTTTCACGCTCCGACAATGTCACGCCGTAATGGCGATCGCTGTTGCCCTCGCCGTTAACGTGGGCCAGCCCGAGCGTGTGGCCGAACTCGTGGTTAATGGTCGTTTGCAAAAACGATATATTATGCGTTTCCGAACCGATCCGCGTAGGGCGGTCGTTCCATTGCGGTTCGAGGTCGGCCTGGGTGAATATGCCGCTGCGGTTAGCTTCGTCAACGAATGACCTGAAATTGGTTTCCGCCGGATGGATGATCCGGAATGTCTGATGCGCCTGCGAGGCCGAATCGACGAGCTGGATGGACAATCCGCATTGAATAGTGGCGGAATTACGCGTCGAGTTGGCGCGGGGAACGTGCCAGTCTTTGTTCGGATCGAGGATGAACTTATCGGACCAATGCCTTTGAACCACCGTCACAAACCGGTTTTTGTATTCGTCCCACTCCCGATCACCCCACCGTTCGAGGGTAAAACGGCCGTAGGTGTCATGCAAAATGCCATTACCGGTCGCGTACGTATCGCCCATGAAAAACCTCGTGGTCGGCTCCACACGCGCCAGATGCACTTTGAATTGCAGGATCAGCCCAAATGTCGTATCGTCGATCGGGACAAGGCATGAATCCCATCGCCTCGCATTTCTGAACAGATGAATGTGCATAATGTCTCAATTTTTTGGATAGATAACTACTCGCCGGGCATCGTCAGGTTGTCGGCCTTGCCTGCGGACGGTAAAACCACATTTGCCCGGATACCGTCACGCTTCCGCCGCTCATGGCGCCTGTGCGGAGGTACAGGCGGTTTTGCTGCACGTTCCGGCTGTCGTTTACATTGCATTCGTATACTTCTACGGTTCCCGAGGTGTCGACTGACAACACGATCGCCGTGTGATGCGGCCGGGATTCTGTCCGCCAGGAGCCATCCGAGCTATCGAACCGAAATGTGTAATTTCGGAACTGGATGATGTCTCCCGCTTCGAGATTGGCCGAGGTGATGGCCGTGCCCCAAACGTAATTGTCATTCAGGCCTACATTGCCCATGATCTCGGTGGACGTCCGGGCACCCGCGCTTTGAAGGGCGCGTTCCGCAAGCGTCCAGCATTCTCCGTCACCAACCTGGCTGCCCATGTTGGTTTGCGCAAACTGCGCGACTGCATTTCCTAGTGCACTCATTGTAGATGTAGGAAGGTGTGGATAGTTATTTCAAAATGGGTGTTATTCCAATATTCCTTCGGCCTGATGGACATTCCAGACCACCTCGCCGCTTTCCCCGGTACTGATTTCGATGACCGATCCCTTGCCCGCTTCGCCCGAGATGATCATCCGGCTTACCGGTCGGCGGAGCAGGTTACGGATGACGCCTTTCAACGGCCTGACGCCATACCGGGGCGTGAAACCTTGCATTGCAATGCTCTTTCGCGCTTCCGGCGTAAGTTTCAGGCTGATACCCTGTTTGTCGAGCAGGTCTGTGAGGCTGCGCACATGGATATCGAATATTTTAACCACATTCTCCTCAGAAATCGGGGCGAACGGGACGATTTCGGTGAGCCGCGCAAGAAATTCCGGCCGGAAATAGCCAGCCATAATCTCCATCAGGTCGGACGACTGCGGCACGCCGCCTTTATTGAACTCGCGGATAATGTGCTCTTGTCCGATGTTTGACGTAAAAAGAATCACCGCGTTGGAAAAATCGCCCTCTTTGCCGAGCCGGTCATGGAGCTTACCTTCGTCGAGAATTTGGAGAAAAAGGTCGAACACGGATGGGTGCGCCTTTTCAATTTCATCAAACAGAACCACCGAATAAGGCTTCTGGCGGATTTTGTTTACCAGCAAGCCGCCTTCTTCGTAGCCGACATAACCCGGAGGGGCGCCGTAGAGTAATGCCGCCGAATGCTCTTCCTTAAACTCCGACATATCGAAACGGATGAGGAACGATTCGTCGTTGAACAGAAAATCGGCTAGCGCTTTCGCAATTTCGGTTTTACCGGTCCCGGTCGGGCCAAGCAAGAAGAACGAACCGATCGGCTGTCCGGCTTTAATCAGCCCCGAGCGCGATTCCAGAATGGCTTCACTCAAAGCTTTCACCGCCTGATCTTGCCCTACCACTCGTTTTTTCAAAACCTCATTAATGCCCAGCAGCCTGTCACGTTCGGAACTCTGGAGTTTACCGAGCGGGATTCCGGTTTTGTGGGATATAATGGCGGCCACGTCGTTTTTGCCGATGGTATCCGAACGCCGTGTGGCGAGTTCGCGTAATGCCGACAACTTGGAAGTCAGCTGGTTGTGTATTCCCTCAGATGTTTCGAGGTCGGTTGCTTCGTTTTCGTTCAATTGTCCGGTGAGCAGCGGACTTAGCCTGTTTGGCAACTGGCGGGCGAACCATTTCAATTCGTGCAGCCTTTCTGCGTCGTCGATGGCCATTAATGTGTCCAGGTCGGTCTGTAACACGCCGATCTCGGTTTCCGACACTTCGCCCATCAGACGCATGGCGGCCATGGTGCGATCGAGCAGGTCGAGTGCCACATCGGGCAGGCGGCGGTCTTTTATATATCTTTTGGCGAGTTTCACGGCTTCGGCGGCTGTTCCGACGGAGACTTTCAGGCCGTGGTGCGCTTCGTAAACCGGCAGCATATGCTCGATCATCCGGGTGGCGGTAAGCTCGTCAGGTTCTTCCACGTGCAGGATTTCGAACCGGCGTGAGAATGCTTCGTCTTTTTCGATATACTTCCGGTATTCCTCGGGCGTGGTGGCTCCTATCAGCGTAAGTTCGCCCCGCGCGAGCTCCGGTTTCAGCAACTGGGCAACCCCGGCACCAATCGAACCCTTCGGATCAAGCAACATGTGGATTTCGTCGATGAACAGAATGGCTTTGTCAAACCCCTTCATCTCATTTAAAATACCTTTCAATCGCTCTTCGATTTCGCCTTTGTACGCCGCTCCGGCTACGAGCGCGCCGGTGTCGAGTTCGAGCAGCCGGGCATTTTGGAGTAGCTGCGGCACTTTCTTTTCAGCAATCAGTTTGGCAAAACCTTCCACTAATGCCGACTTGCCCACACCCGGTTCGCCGGTCAGTATGACGTTGGGTTTGCTGCGCCGGCCCAGGATTTCGGCCATTTGTCGGATTTCCCGGTCGCGGCCGATGATATCGTCGGTTTTACCGCTGGCTGCGCGTTGCGTTTTGTCGGAGGTGTATTTTTCCAGGAAACCCGCGGCTACCGGTGCCGTCGGAGTTGTTGACTGATGATTAGTGGCTTGGATTGCATTGTCTCCGCTCATCGGAGCCTGGTGAAGGCCGAGTACTTCTTTTTGGGTAATAGGAAGGGATTTCAACTGGTCGGAAGAGAATCCCACTCCGGGTTTGAGTAAAGCGGCAAATGTGCAAAGCGGATCGGTATCGATATTGAGCTGTAATGCAATGAGTTCGGCCAGTTCCAATGCTGCCGATGCCAGATTGTCGGCTGGCGGCACCTCGGGTACCTTCATCGACTTAGGGCTTTCTTCGAGCCGGACTTCCGCCCAATCGCGCAGGTACGGGACGTCTTTGCCAGCCATAACCAGCTCGGAGGCCAGGCCCACGTCGTTGTGCAAGAGGCCCATGAGCAAGTGTGCGGGGCCAAACCGCTCCTGCCGGTATTCACGCGCAAGCGACTGCGCGACCGTAATCGCATATCTGAGTGCTTCGGTTTGCATGGAATGGATATAGTAGGATGGATTGGAATGTTTTTTCAGGGCTGGTTCTTTTGTAATGCCAATAGCCGCTCTGTCGCTTTGGTTTTCATTTCCTTGTTGGCCGTCGAGACCTGTAAGCCGTCAAATATCTGCTTCGCCTGATCGTAATACACTTTGCGGTCGTTTTTCCGCAGGTTTCCCTGGGTTAGCAGCTGATAATATCCTTCCGCTTCGGAGTACCTGAGCCATTCGCGATAGGTAACCGCGGTGCCGCTTCTGGCTGCTAGGCATTCATCCAGTTGCCGCTGAATAGCCGCTATATCTCCCCCGCCCGATTTTGAACTCCTGCAATTATCAAGATCGCGTTGCAGGGAGGCAACTTTTGCTTGCAGCTCCTTGTCAGGGCCGCCGCCACCACCACCACCTCCTCCGCCGCCGCCACCACTTGCGGCTGCGGTGAGTAGCTGCCGTTCCATGCCTTTGATTTCCAGGTCCTTCATGTTGATCTGGTTCCGGAGGTCGTTCACCATTTGCATGTCGATCCCCTTGCTGTCCAGTGTGCGCCGGAGCTCACCAATGGTCTGCCGGTAGGTTACCAAAGCTTCGGTGAGTTTGGCAATGCCGGTCGATAACCGTTTGTTCTGTTCGTGCTCCGCGCCTGCTGCCAGGTTGTTGAAATGGCTCATGATGCTGTTGATCCGGCTTTCAATATCCACCAGCTGCGTGCGCGCCGTGGCTTTGGCCATTTCGTCGGTGGCGCTGCTGTACAGCCCGTCGAGCTGGATGAGCCGGCGGGAGATCTGGCTGAGTGTGTCGGTGTCGACCAGCATCGGGTCTTGTTCTTCTACAATCTCGCGGTAACGGCGGGTTTCCGAGGCCGCCACCGCGTCGGGCACGCGCATGAGCAGGTACACGGCTGCGAGCGGGAATGTGAGCGAGAGCACGTACATACCCACAAACCTTCCAATGGCCGTTTTTCGCTGGTTTTTGTTCAGAGGTTCCATAGGTTACAAAGGGCTCCACCTCGATTTGGCCTTTTCGGGCTGCACAGGAGGCTCGTGTACAGGACTTTCGACGATAAAAACTTGCTGTCCTTTCCGTTTGCCGATGAATTCAAGCTGGCTTAGTTTCAGGAAAAGGGCCGTCCACATGGTATAAAAGCCATCGATGATCCGCAGGCAGGGCAGAATGTCGTTGTGATTGTATGCCACCTGCACCACGCCCAGCAGCTGCTTTTCAATGCTCCCCGGCGACTCGTCGGCCCATTCGGCCAGATAGGCCAGTAATTCTTCCTTTTCCCGGTCGGTAAGGCATTCCAGCGAGGTGCGGACGGCCTGGGCGGTCTGGATCATGGAGGTCACCATCTGCACCGGCGGTTCCCAGGGGGCCAGCCGCTGGAAGCTGATATTGACCATCGTCATTGTGCCCACCAGCCGCTCTACCATCATTTGCACGCTGTCGGATAATGTGCTTTTCTGGCTCTTCAACTTGATCTTTTGCAAGATCCGGAACGAATACATTTCAATGTCGTTCAGATAGCCGCTCCACCGGCTGTGCCATTCGCGCAGGTTTTTGTGGCTGCGCACGGCGCGGCTTGCCGGTACGAAATCGTGCAGTACGCGGATCTCGCCATTATTATATGCGAGCTTACCGACGATCAGGGCCGGACCGCCCCATTGTTCTATATTGATTAGCTCCGACGGCACCAGGCTCACGCGGTAAAGCGGGAGCGTGTACGGATGCCGCACGGGCATTTCCGATTCGGCGGGCGTTCCGGCGGGCTGTCTTTCGAACATCCCAATGCTGATGACCAGGTATATTTCAATGTTCTGGGTCATCGGGAGCCGGTATTGTTCTAATATGCCGGCCAGCGATGTGTCGAGTTTCAGGTCGTCGTTTTCTTCGATGTCCAGCAGGCTGCCGTCAGGCGTAATGGCCTGGCAGCGGTTCACTTTCACCCGGATCTGGTTTCCGGCATCGCCTAACACCTGCACTTCCAGGGGATCAATGCCGTCTTTCGGAAGCAGCAGGCCGTAGCTCATCGGGGAGAGCAATGCGGCCCCGGCGCGCCGGACCTGATCGAGGTGGTAGTGGTCGGTTTCCAGGAAATGTTGCCGCGAGATTTTCATCCCGTCGACCCAGTTGACGGCCATGCGACGGATATCTGCCATACCAATTTGCAATTATGAGTATTACATTTTCATGGCTGCCTTCACCAGCCCTATCACCGTGCGTACCCCGAACTTCCTGAACAGGCTCCTGCGATAGGCTTCCACCGTTGAAATGCTCACTTGCAGCCTTTCGGCGATCTCTTTGGAGCTCATTTCGTCCATAATCAGATCCAGGATTTCCTTTTCGCGCTTTGTCAGTTCCATAATTAAAACACTTAGACAAAGTTGTTGCGGCGCGGGCGCTATTTCAATCGGCGTATACCCTGAATTTTCCTGGATTTTACCCTGATTTTATTAAGGGTTTTGTGAAACGTTTTTAAGGGTTTACCACTATAAAAAACCGTTCGTTCATTAAACCACCCCCATTCGGACAGCAATTTTGGTAAGGCCTACGGAGTTTCTTACACCCAGTTTCTGAAAAAGATTACGGCGGTGGGTTTCGACTGTTTTGTCGCTGATACAAAGCTCGCTGGCAATTTTATTGGTAGAATACTCGCTCGCCACGAGCCGGAGGATTTCAATTTCTCTTTTACTCAAAAAATCACGTGTGGAAGGCGCCGGTTCCTGCATGTACTTGTCCATCGACGACTCGGCCAGTTTGAGCATTACTTCCTGTCCGTAATACACTTTCCCTTCCGAAACGGCCCGGATGGCACGTTCCCATTCATCGAGCTCGGCCTCGAAAACAATGTAGCCGCTCACGCCGGAGCGCACCACTTCGCGCACGGATTCGCCCGACGGGCTGGGTGCGAGCAGCAGGAATTTTAGTTTTGGATAGAGTTTCCGAACCTTTAATATCTGGTCGGCCGTCTTTTCGGCGTGGTGGGCAAATACAACTACAATGTCGATGTCCTTCAAGTAGGGTAACTGGGTGATTTGTTCAAGATTGTTACACTTACCAACCAGTTCAATGTAAGACCTTCTCCTCAACCATTCAGCAACCGCCTCGCACTCTAATGGGTGTGGGTGAACGAGGCACGCGTGTGTAATAGAATGTTCCATACTTTTCGGGGTTGACTACCAGAATTTACACATCAAAATTAATCCTAAGCGAAAGGCCCGGCAATACGGGAAAGTACAGGAAAAACAGGGTAAGATTACCTGGTTTCGTAGCAGGTTGAAAATAAGCGATTTTTGGCTAAAATCCTGAGTAGTTGGCAGCTTTGTATCAAAACTAAGTAATTCCCTTAGGGGTTTCCACTGACTATGTACAATATACGTAAAAGTATTTCTCAGGCTATTCCTTAATGCGTCCGTACTTACGCATGATCTCCATCACCTTGTCTTTGGGAAGCTCCTCTACCTTGTGTCCCTGAGTGCCCTCCGAAGTTTTGGCGATGAAAAGCGAATTGATAATGGCTTCCTCCGTAGCTTCCATTGCCGCCATGAAGAGTGGTGATACGTAGTCATTGTGCAGGTAAGCGGCGCTGAGCACCGGTTCCGAGGTTTCGTGCAAAACCTTGTTGGCGGTCGAGAATGCGATCACGTAGTCGCCGCTTCCATTGGCTGCAATGCCGCCGGTTTGCGCCATGCCCAGCATTACACGCTTGGCGAGCCGTTTCAGGTTGCGGGCGTCGAGCGGGGCGTCGGTGGCGAGGATCATCATGCACGAGCCGTCCGACGATTTGTCGAGCGATTCCTTGAATGCATACTGGCCCAGTTCTTCGCCCACAGGCACGCCGTTTACTTTTAACACACCTCCAAAATTGGTTTGCACCAGAACGCCCACGGTGTATTTTCCAAGCTTTTCGGGCAGCTTGCGCGACGCTGTGCCGATGCCGCCTTTCCAGCCGAAACAAACCGTGCCGGTGCCTGCACCTACATTACCTTCCACCACGGGGCCGTTTTCTGCCTGAGCTAATGCGTTCAGCACATGGTCTTTCCGTACGTGGCGGCCGCGGATATCGTTCAGGAAGCCGTCGTTCGTTTCGCCGATTACCGGGTTCACCGATCGTACATTTTCATTCCCTTTCTGCGCCAGCGTCCAGTCAATCACCGCGTCGGCGGCGGTGGGGACGCTCAATGTATTAGTGAGCACAATGGGCGATTCGATGGTACCAAGTTCTTCAACCTGCGAGTAGCCCGTCATTTTGCCAAATCCATTCCCGATGTACATGGCCGCCTGCACCTTTTGCTGGAAAATATTGCCGTCGTGCGGGAGAATGGCCGTTACGCCTGTGCGCACGTCCGCGCCCTCCGTGAGGGTTACCTGGCCTACCTTCACACCCGCCACATCGGTGATCGCGTTCAATGCACCTGTGGGCAGCACGCCTATTTTAATACCGAGTTCGCGGGGACGTTTCTGGGCGGCGAGAGTAAGCGGAAGCAGGAGCAGGAGTGAGAGCAGGTTCTTCATAGGTTGGTTCGATTCAGGATGAAATATAACAAAAAATCCACTGGGAACCGGAGTCCGCCAGTGGATACATCTGCTGTTGAAGTGTAATTTTTAGTCGTTGTCCGGGCGCGCCTTTTCAGGATCGATCACGGTTTCCATCCGGCTCACGGCCGAAGTGCTGAAAAATCCGAGTGCTTTCGGGCCATTCGGGTCGGCGTTCACCACGTTCGAGCGAACGTTTGCGATTGGCGTGGCAAACAACCCGCCGTTGGAGGCCTGTTCGCTCACCTGTTTCAGGAATTCGAATGCTTCGTAGGTAATGCTGTGCAGTTCCACGCCTACCTCGGCACCTGCCGAATACAGCGAATCGGTGGTGATCGATTCGCGGAGCGGGAGGATGAATATCAGGCCGTCGGAAGGGGCGCCAGCGCCGAATGCGGCATCGTATGCAATGGAAATATTCACCGCTTTGTCCACCACCGCCTTGCCGCGGATCACCGGCTTGATCCAGTAAGTATCGCCGACGCCCTCGATGTCGCGGGCGTAGAACGATGCTACGAAGCCTTCACGCGGGCCCTTATCCGGCTCAAATGGCCATTTTTCGTGGCGGTATACCACCGAATCCACCGTCGGAACCCGTTTTAGTTCGGATTTGGAGGTGAATGTATCGGTGCCGTTCACGACTTTGAGCGAGTAGGTGCGGCCTACGCGCCCGAGTGTGTCGGCGGTGGTTTTGCCCCAGGTGTATTTGCCGTCGCCGTCGGCATCTTCGAACTTGTAAACCTTGCCCTGGTCGTCGGTAACGGTCACCTCGGCGCCGGTTACGGGTTTGGGCGGATTGTTATCGAAGTAAGCCTGCGACCATGTGAGCTTAATGGCCTGCTCGCCGGGCTGGTTGGTAAGCCAGGCATCAACCACAAGCTGGGATGGCCCCTCAGCCGTATCGAGATCGATCACGTCTTCACAGCTTGTGAGCGTCGTGAGCGCCAGCGCGAACAATGCGGGGAATTTGAGGTATTTAAATGTATTGAGCTTTTTCATCATTGCTATATTTCAGGCTTGATAGATTCCGGTGGTGGTGTCAGAATTTGAAGTTGTAGGTAATGGAAGGAATGAAGTTCCCGATCACAGAATAGCGCACAGCTTCCGTTTTGAGCGGGTTATCCTCGTTCACCCGCGTGTAAACCGAGAACGGGTTGCGGCGGTTGTAAACATTGTAAACCGAGAATACCCATTCTCCCTCGCCGACCTTGAATAATTTTCTCTTCGATTTCAAGGTTGCAGCCAAATCCAGACGGTGGTAGGCCGGTATGCGGCTATTATTGCGAAGTCCATTGTAATTATTGCCAATTTCAAAACCACCAGTGCTGTAACGGTTCGTCGGGAATGTGGCCGGCGTGCCGCTCTGAATGGTGAAGTTCGAAGACAATGAGAGGCGTTTAGTCAACTCGTAAATGGCAACTGCCGTGATGTTATGCGGTTTGTCGAAACGTGCAGGGAACCAGTCGTCGTTGTTGATGGATTCTACCAAACGTTCTGTTCTGGACAATGTGTAGCTCACCCAGCCGGTGAGGCGGCCTTTGTTTTTCTTCAGATAAAACTCCGCTCCGTAAGCACGGCCTTTGCCGAATAGCAGGTCGCCGGGCACATATTCGTTCAAAAGCAGGTCCGAAGCGGGCACGTAGTCGATCTGGTTGTATAGTTTTTTGTAGTACAATTCAACAGATGCCTCGTAAGTGTTATCCTGGAAGTTCTGGAACCAGCCTATTGCAACCTGATCGGCCTTTTCCGGTTTGATATTGACTCCACTCAACGTCCACACATCCAGCGGCGAGCTTGCGGCGGTGTTCGAGAGCAAGTGCAGGTATTGCGAAGTGCGGTTGTAGCTGGCTTTGATAGACGCGTTGCTGGTGATCCCGATATTCAATGCCGCCCGTGGTTCGAGGTTACCGTAGCTCTTGATCACATCGCCGCGTTTGTACTCCGTGCCGGGGAAAACCGGTTCTTTCCGGATGCCTTTGCCTTTGTCGGCATATTCGTACTCGGTGGCCGGGCCGAGGCTGCGGAAGTAGGAGTAGCGCACACCGTATTGCAATGAAATGCGGTCGCCGAATTTCAGCTCATTGCCTACATACAATGCGGATTCATCGGCATAGCGCGGTTCGAGGCTGATGTCCTGCATATCGCCTTCCGAAACGAAGGTCGCTTTGCCAGGGCGCGTGTCATAATATATGTACTGGCCGCCGAACGTGAGTTGGTTGTTAGGCGTGATATAGAATGTAAAATCCGGCTTGATGCTCGTGCTGATGATCTTGGATTTCCAGTCGAACCGATCCTTGGCATCAGGCTTGTTCTGGTTCTGGCCGAGGTTATAGTCGTAGTTGCTGTAATAACCGGTCAGGTTCATGAAAAGCTTGTTGGAGAAAATGTGGTTCCACCGCGCGGTAGCCGTTGCATTACCCCATCCGAAGCCGAAATCGCCGCCGCCGAACACGTCTTTTCCAAAATAACCCGACGCATAGAATGTATCCTTGTTACCCAATTGATAATTCACCTTCGCCGTCAGATCATAGAAATAGAATTTCGAATCTTTCAAATCCGAGTTCAGAAATGGCTTGGCCAGTACGTCAATGTACGAACGACGGCCAGCCACGATGAACGACCCTTTTCCCTTAGCAAAAGGCTGCTCGTATGTCAAACGTGAGAAAATGGAGCCGATACCGCCATTGATTTCGCGTTTTTTGGCATTACCTTCTTTCATCCGAACGTCGAGGATGGATGAAATCCGGCCGCCATATTGCGCTGGAATACCACCTTTAATCAGTTTCACGTCCTTCACGGCATCCGGGTTGAATACCGAAAAGAAGCCGAACAAGTGAGAAGAGTTGTAAACCGGCGCTTCATCGAGCAGTACCAGGTTTTGCGAAACATCCCCGCCGCGCACGTTGAAACCCGAAGCACCTTCGCCCACGGCCGTGACACCGGGAAGCAGCTGAATGCTGCGGATCAGGTCAACCTCGCCGAGCAATGCGGGCATTTTGCGGATGGTTTTCATTTCCACCTTGTTCACCGACATTTCGATGCTGCGGACGTTCTCATCCTCCTTTTGCGTAGAAATGGTGACTTCGGCGAGCTCGTTGCTTTCGTCGGTCATTTCGATGCTCACGGTTTTGTCGCCGTCGAGCACCACTTCGCGGGTCACTTTCTGGTAGCCGATGTAGGTGAATACCAGTGTGTACTTCCCGTCGGGCAATGTGAGCGAGTAAAAGCCATACGGATTGGTGACCACGCCGGTTTCGGCCTCACGCACATAAACGGAGACACCGATGAGCCCTTCCCCATTCTTATTGTCTTTCACGTAACCGCTCACCGAATGCCGGTTTTGTGCGAGGGCCGGCAGGCTAATCAAGGCTAATAGAAGGCAGTTGAGTATTCTGTTTTTCATGGACTTTTATGGTAGTTACTGCAAATTGGTTTATTCTGTTGCCGAAAAAAGGAAATGAGGCCGTTTTTTGAGGATGACGATCAAATTGAATTTTTCCTTTTCTCTCTGACAACTCAGTGTGCGTATACCCCCTGGTAAATGCTGAAAAATATTTCGACAGTTTTTTTAAGGCCTGACAAAGCACGTGTTAATCAGGTTAAAATGACAGTAAAAAATGATGAACTGGCAAAAAACCTTAATAAATGGCTCGGAGCCCGAAATGAAGCGGGTGAAATATCAATGGTATTTTTTTAAGATATTTTTGAAACAGCAGAGTCGTCGGGACATTGGTCGAGGAGCTGGGCGGAGGTTTTTTGCAAAAGCGGGTGAGTAAAGCGCGGCGCGATTTCAGCGAGCGGCGCAAGCACAAAACGGCGGTCCTGAATGCGCGGGTGCGGTACCGTAAGCCGGGCGCTGTCTATGACGGTGGTGCCGAAATAGAGCATATCGATATCGATCACCCGTGCGCCCCAGCGCTCGTAGCGCACGCGTCCGAGGTCATGTTCGATGTTGAGAATGATTCTGAGTAAGTCCTCAGGCAGGAGGGAAGTGGAGATTTCGAGGACCTGGTTCAGGAATGACGGCTGGTCGGTGATGCCCCACGGTTCGGTTTCATAAATGCCCGATTGCCCGGTGATGGTCCCCGCCTGCGCTGCAATGGCCTCGCGGGCGCTTGCGAGCACCTGCGGGCGATCGCCGAGGTTGGAGCCTAGCAGAAGAAAAACCTGGCCGGTTGCTGCCATTACGAAATCCTTTTTGGAGTGATAAACTCACGAAAAAAAGGACTTCCCGATGGAGGAAAGTCCTTTTCCAATAAATTCGTAAAATTCCTTTTAGAACGTAAGCGTTCCTTTGTCGTATGCTTTTTGTATAGTTGCTTCGATACCGTTCTTGTTGATGGTACGAAGAGCAGAAGCTGCTACTTTCAACGTAACCCACTCTCCTGATGAAGGAAGGAAGAAACGTTTCTTTTGCAAATTCGGGAAGAATTTACGTTTTGTTTTATTGTTAGCGTGAGAAACGTTATTCCCGACGCGAGTTCTTTTACCTGATATTTGACAAACCTTAGCCATGACTTACAATTTTTCCAAATGAGGGTGCAAAGATGCGTAATTAATTTTTTGTGAGCAAGTAACGGCAAAATTAATTTTCAAAAAAGGTCATTTCACCATCTCATCCTGAATCCTACGCCGTGCACGTTATCAATGCGAATGTCGGGATCGCCGGACAGATATTTGCGCAATCTGGAAATGAAAACATCCAGACTGCGGCCCATAAAATAGTCGTCGTCGCCCCAAATCGCCTTCAAAAGCTCGTCCCGCCGAATCACCTGATCGGTACGTTCGGCCATGAATTTGAGCACTTCTGCCTCGCGGAAGGTGAGGCTTTGCGACTTGCCGTCGAGGGTGAGCGTCAGCTTTTGGAAATCAAAAACGTATTTGCCGATCTGCTTACTGCCCGGCTTGACCACTAAAATCGAATCTGCTTTGCTGCGGCGGAGGAACACGTCGATCCGCAATTTCAGCTCTTCGATACTGAATGGCTTGGTAATGTAATCGTCGGCGCCGAGTTTGAGGCCTTTGATCTTATCATCCTGCATGGAACGGGCCGAGAGGAAGAGAATGGGCACCTGGCTGTCGGAAGCGCGGATTTTCTCGGCCAATGTGAAGCCGTCCATTCTAGGCAGCATAATGTCGAGCACGCAAATGTCGAAGTGTTCCTTGCCGAAAAAGTCGAGCGCTTCCGCACCGTCCGTAGCATGAACTACTTCATAATCATATTGTTCGAGATTGTCTTTGGTGGCAAATGCGAGATTAGGGTCATCTTCGACGTACAGGATTCTCTTTTTCATCAAGCGTGTTTCTGCGGAATAGTGATCTTAAAAGTACTGCCCTTGCCCAGCTCGCTTTCCAGCGCGAGGTGCCAATGGTGCGCGCGGACGATCTGTTTGACATAACTTAAACCGATCCCGAAGCCCTTCACATTATGCACATCGCCGTAAGGGATACGGAAAAACTGGTTGAAAACCTTCTTCTGGTACTCGGGCGCGATGCCGATGCCCTGGTCACGGACTGCAATAACGAGGTTTTTTCCTTTATTATATGTTTCCACCACCACATCGGGCACGTCGTCGGAGTATTTCAATGCATTATCCACCAGGTTGCTCATCAGGCA
This sequence comes from Dyadobacter fermentans DSM 18053, assembly GCF_000023125.1. NCBI lineage: Bacteria > Pseudomonadati > Bacteroidota > Cytophagia > Cytophagales > Spirosomataceae > Dyadobacter > Dyadobacter fermentans. The sequence goes on along the minus strand of NC_013037.1, from coordinate 4,359,455 downwards.
GCGCAAATGGAACGGATCGGCGTCGATTTCATAGTTTGAGGCATTGGTCTGGAAACGCACCTTATCCTCATAAGGCAGCAGAATGGATTCGATCATCTGCCGGGCGTCGAGCCGTTCTTTCTGTAAGGTTAATGCATTGCGTTCCGCTTTGGCCATCGAAAGCACCATTTCCACCTGGCCCTGCAAGCGCAGGATCTCGTCCTGGACGATCTGAACATAGCGCTTATGGCGCGTCGGTTGCGCTACGATATTGTCGGTATTGAGCACATCGGCGGCAATGCGGATCGTCGAAATGGGCGTTTGCAGCTCGTGGGTCATGTTATTCACAAAATCGCGCTGCACTTCGGAAAGTTGTTTCTGCCTTAAAATCACGAACAACGCGTAGGCGAAAAAGGAGACGGCCACTAAAACGAGCCCCGACGACCAGATGGCGCCGCTGATGCTGCCTGCGAAATAGGTTTCCTGCTCGGGAAAACGCACACCGAAATAATAGGGATACTTGTCGGTTCTGATCCAGTTGGTCGTTTTCACGGGGATTTTGTCGTTGTTTTTGGTGCTCAGCGACATGGCATAGCGAATGCGGTTGGTGGTGCAGTCGTAAATCCCGATCTCGAAATTGGTTATCAGATTATGCTTTTGGAAACTGTCCTTGATAAAATGTTCCAGCATTTCGGGCTGGGTGGTGGCATTGGTATTTACTAGGAAGTATTCGGGTGAAAGTTGCTCCACCGGGTTGGTGGTTTGCATTACCCCGCACACATTGGCGAGTTTTCCGGCTACGTCCTGCAAGGCTATGTGGGCATTCTGATTGAACTGCCGGTGCCGGAGGTCGAGCGCCTGTTTTACCCAGTATATCTGCGTGATAACCACGCCGATAATGAGCAATGCAGAGAAAACCGTGAGGGATTGGATGGTACGTCTTGACATAACTAACTCGGAATGACCATTAAATATAAGGCCATTCGCTCAATTAAACAGTCGTGCCAGCCGTAACATGACCGCTGAGCAGCTGTTTAACATTTCATTAACTTTTTAAACTTTCAAATCGGGCAGATGGTAACCGACCAACCCTTCCAGTGGCGATTTCAGGATGCGGCCCATTTGCAAACCGTGATTTTGAAGCACTTTTTGGAGGACATCCTGATAATAATACGCAACCGACCCAGTGAAATGGACGGGATATCCGGCCGCATTCGCGTGTTTTAACACATATTTTTGCACAAATAACCCGAACGCATTGCTCAGCAGCGCCTGGATAAAACTATGGTCGCGATGTTCGGCGATGAATTTCGAATAGGCAGCGAAGTAGCGGTTCGGGTAAGGTTTTTTATAGGCATGATCGAGCACGGTAAGGCGATCGAGGCCCGGATACTGGCTTATGAAGCGCTCGTGCAGGTCTTCGGGCAGCTCGTTTTGCAGGTAATGCACCACCAGCGTTTTACCCAGATAGGAGCCACTGCCTTCGTCGCCCAGCCAGAAGCCCAGCGAGCCGATGGAATGCGTAATGCGGTTGCCATCGAAAAGCGCATTGTTCGCGCCCGTACCTAATATGCATGCGAGCCCGGGCGCATGGCCGCACAGCCCGCGCGCCGCACCAAGCATGTCCGAGGCCACTTCCACAACATCGGCCGAGGGGAAACAGTGTTTCAATGCATTCGTGACGGGCATCCCGGTTTTTTCGTCCGCACAGCCGGCGCCGTAAAAATGGATTTCCGGGATATCACCTTCCACGTCCGGCAGCACCTGGCTTTGCAGCACGGGGATGATTTCTTCCGCGGTTTGGTAAAACGGATTGATGCCCGCAGATTGAACCGTTTGATAATTGCCGCTTCGTGTATCCACCAATGCCCAGTCGGTTTTGGTGGAGCCGCTGTCGGCGATCAGGATGTGTTTGGAAGCCATTAAAAGTCTTTCGGCGTTGGTGATTAACGGGATTATTCGGGCAATTGGAGCTTGCCTATGATATTGAAGCGCTCGAAAACACGTTCGGTATGAGGGGCGTCGCCGAGCTCCTTGGTGAGGTCCTGGCCGGCCCAATGCTCATAATGATGGCCGTTTCGCCATAGCCGCGACGCGCTCACGTCGTAAATCATGCCTTTGTAAGCACACCAGATTTCCTCCCGGTCCTGTCCGTTGCGAAGCGCCAGTTGTGCCCTGGTATATACTTTCATTGTATTGTTTTAGCGCGCAATTTAGCGATAAGGGAATTCCGTAGGAAAATTTAGAAAACGATCTGCAACGAATATTTTGATTATAAGACTAAAATGTAAGAACTTGGCGTTTTGAAAAGACATTCACGAAAAATAAAATATGAGAAAAAGTTACGCTCTTCTTTGGTGTTCCATCATGATTTTGGGATTGATTGCGACAGGCTGCAAGGACAAAGTCAAACCGGTTTCGGAAAGGATCGCGAAAGCCTGGACGGCAGAGTCTGTAAAGCATGGCGCGACGGTCGTGTACACCCGCGGTGGATCGGGTAATATCGAAGCGGCTTATTCCGGCTTCCGTTTAACGCTCACCAACAGCAACGGAACGAAAACAGCCACACTCGTGGATGTGGACGGCAAAACTTTTACCGGTAACTGGGACCTCGAAGGTGACACCAAGCTGGTCCTGAGCAACCTCACCCCGCCTCCAACAGGATCGGGCGGTAAAATCGAATTTACGATCAGCGGCCTCGAAGACGCGAAAGTGGTGCTCACACGCATTACCGCAAGCCCTAAAACAGGCGGCACTATCAATGAATATACATTGACTAACCCGTAAGCGGAAAGTCGATACCTCATAACCGGAGCGAAGCCATTTCCAATGCGGGAATGGCTTCGCTTTTTTGTCTAATTTTGCGGCATGGAAACAAGAACTGAAATCAGCAGCCTGGGTGAATTCGGGCTGATACAACGAATAAATAAAGGAATACGCCCCGCATTGCCCGATACCGTGCGCGGCATCGGCGACGACGCGGCGGTGATTGACCTGGGCGAAGAACTTGGGTTGCTCACCAGCGACATGTTCCTCGAAGGCATCCATTTCGACCTCACGTTTTTTCCTCTGAAACATCTCGGATACAAAATCATCGCCGCCGGCGTTTCGGACATTGCCGCCATGAACGGCATTCCACGGCAGGTAACGGTTAACCTGGCATTGAGCAACCGATTTTCGGTGGAAGCGGTAGATGAGCTTTATGAAGGCATGAAAGTGGCCTGCAAGGATTTTAATGTAGACCTCGTGGGCGGCGATACCACTTCTTCACGGTCGGGGCTCATTATTTCCGTAAGTGCTTTCGGGAAGGTGAAAAAAGATAAAATTGCTTACCGCAACACCGCGCAGCCGAATGACCTGCTGTGCGTCACAGGTGACCTGGGCGGCGCGTACATGGGCCTGCAACTGCTCGAAAGGGAAAAACAGGTGTTTTTGGCCAATCCCAATATGCAGCCGGAGCTAGAAGGCAAAGATTACGTGATCCAGCGCCAGCTGCGCCCGGAAGCACGGATGGACGTCGTTTACGAACTCGATGAGGCAGGCGTGATCCCCACTTCGATGATCGACCTTTCGGACGGCCTCGCATCCGACCTCCTGCACATCTGCGCGCAGTCGGGCGTGGGCGCGGTGATTTTCGAGGAGCGGCTGCCGATCGACGAGCAAACGTACCTCGCAGCCTCCGAGCTGAATATCGGTGCGGCTACTGCGGCATTGAATGGTGGCGAGGATTACGAACTGTTATTTACCGTGTCCCAATCGGCCTACGAGCAGATCAAAAACAACCCCAAGATCACTTTCATCGGCTACATTACCGACAAAAAGGGCGAAGTGGAGCTTCACACCAAAGGCGATACCCGCGTGCCGCTCACGGCGCAGGGCTGGAACGCATAGATTTCCCGCCGGACCGGACATTAAAAGCATAGCCCAGCGGCTATGCTTTTTGTTTTGACCTATACACGCAACCATCGGAAAGATTTGGTCGTAATCGCGACGTATCCAATTCATCTCTAACAAATCATAATTAAATCCGATGAAGATCTTTTCAACTTCCAGAATGCTGGTGGCACTGGGGCTGCTTATGGCCGTCAGCCTGTCGTGCTCCGACGATGACGACAGCGATCCGACGCCCACACCAACCAACGATGTTCAATTGAAAGACAATGCGAAGGTGGGCGGTAAGGTGCTCACGGACAAAAACGGAATGACCCTTTACTTTTTCTCGAAAGATGCTTCCGGCGTCTCGACTTGCACCGGTCAGTGCCTGGTAAACTGGCCCATTTACTCGGCAGGCGATTTGGCTGCAATTAAGTTCGATACAGGACTGGATAAGGCCGACTTTGGCACGATTACAACCAACGGCACCCAGCAAACAACTTACAAAGGCTGGCCGCTTTATCGCTACAAAGATGATGTAGCCGCCGGAGATGCGAATGGAGAGAATGTAGGCACAGTATGGTTCGCAGCCAAAACCGACTATTCCATCATGATCGCCAGCGGCCAGCTCGTTGGGAACGACGGCAAATCCTACAAATCGGACTACACGGAGGGAACCGGCGATACGCAGTTCTTCACCGACGGCATGGGGCGGACGCTATATGCTTTCGTGAATGATAAAAACAACAAAAACAACTTTACAAAGCCCGACTTTTCGAACGACAATGTGTGGCCGATCTACACCGCCGAGCTGAAATCGCTGCCGACCGGCGTGGACAAGACATTGTTCGGGACGATAGATGTATTTGGTAAAAAACAACTGACCTATAAAGGCTGGCCGCTTTACTACTTCGGGCTGGACGGAACGACGCGCGGCGCCACTAAGGGCGTGAGCGTACCCAAGCCGGGCATCTGGCCGATCGTCAACAAGGAATCACCGAATGCGCCTAACTAAATAAGTGCTTATTACCGTGTGTTGTGAAAAGTGGCTTTCCGGAAGGATCGCCACTTTTTTGTTAAGTATTGGTATTTCAATGCTGTTATCGGCGATACTATTTACCCCAGTGTGCTACGAGCTCTTCAAACTGGCGCTGCAAATGCAATGTACGGGTTCCTGCCTGCCCGTTTCCAACCGGCAGATCACCGATTTGGACCACTGGCATGACCCATTTGGTAGTACTGGTGGTAAAAACTTCGTCGGCAGTGATCACTTCCTTGTAAGTTACCGGGCGTACTTCCACCTCAAAGTCCGCTTTGGCAAGCTCGATCACGACGCGGCGCGTGATGCCGTTGAGGATATTCCGGTCCGAAGTGATCAGCTTGTCGCCGTGGAAAATGAAGATATTGCTCCGCGTGAGCTCGCTCACTTCGCCATCTTTATGAAAAAGCAAATCGGCGGCATTCTGGCGTTTCAGTTCGTCGGCCATGAGCACCATATGCACATAATTGGTGGTTTTAATCTCCGGCAAATCGCGAACATATTCGTAGGGCAGCACTTTAATGCCTTTCAAACGTCCGGCCGGATTATCCTGCGGTAATGCTTCGGTGCGGATCAGGAAGTTGGGCTGCACCATATGCACGCTGTCGGGCGCATAACCGCCTGTGAGCACGAAGCGGAATGCCACTTCCGTTTCGCCCGACATGGCATACAGATCCGCGAGGATTTTCTCTGTTTCCTGCTGCGTTACGGGCAGAGGCAGTTTCAGCAACCGCGCCGAATTTTCAAAACGCTGCCAGTAATCGTCCCAGCGGAATGGAACGCCATTGTAGGTTCTGAAATAATCAAATAATCCGTAGCCGCGGAGTATCCCGAGGTCGTTCGTCTGAAACACCGGCTGGTCGAGCGGAACGATTTCGCCGTTGAAATACTGGTAATGAGGCATTGAAAGCTGGATTGGTTGAATGGGGTAAAGTTATTGATAATGGCCGGGCAAATACTGCTTTTGTAAGTGTAAATGCCAATTTTTAGGCTTTATCTTTGCGGTTCACATAACCCGTAGGGCCAGCCATGGGCCTGCCAACATCACGCTTCGCATGATCCAACCCGCATCATTACTTGAAAAACTGCAAACTGAATTCGACCGGCATTCTTACGGCGACGCCCCGGTGGAGCTTTACGAGCCGATCAGCTACATTATGTCGCTCGGCGGAAAGCGTTTCCGGCCGCTGCTGACTTTGCTTGCCGCATCTATTTTTGATACAGATATTGATAAAGCCATAAAACCGGCGATGGCCGTGGAGGTGTTTCACAACTTCACGCTCATGCATGACGACATCATGGACCGCGCTCCGCTGCGCCGGGGCATGCCTACCGTACATGAGAAGTGGGATGCGAACACGGCCATTCTTTCCGGCGATGTGATGCTGATCCGCGCTTATGACCTGCTGCTGGACATACCGAAGGAGCAATTACGGTCTGTTTTAGCACGCTTCAACCGGACCGCTGCCGAGGTATGTGAAGGCCAGCAGCTCGATATGAACTTCGAAAAGCGCTGGGACGTGACCGAAGCGGAATATATTGGTATGATCCGTTTGAAAACCTCTGTCCTGCTCGGATTCGCGCTGGAACTGGGCGGGATCATCGCCGGGGCGGACGACGAAACGGTCCAGCTGCTTTATTCTGCGGGCGAAAACATGGGCATTGGGTTCCAGCTCAAAGACGACCTGCTGGACGTGTACGGCGATCCTGCCAAGTTTGGAAAGCAGGTGGGCGGCGATATTATTGCCAATAAGAAGACGTTCCTGCTCATTGAAGCGCTATCGAAGGCCAATGGCGACCTGAAAACCGAGTTGGACCGCTGGATAAGTCTGGATACGTTCGATAATGCGGAAAAGGTAGCAGCCGTGACCGGCATTTACGACGCGCTCGGTATCAGGGCATTTACCGAACATAAAATAAATGAATATTTTTCGCGGGGAATAGCTAGCTTACAGCAACTGCGTTCAGATAGTGTTCAGAAGGACGTGCTTTTGCAGTTTGTGGATCAGCTTGTGGCGCGGGAAAAGTAAAATTTGTTCAATCAATAACCTGCTTTATGTCGATTACCCTCATTTTAGTGATCATTACTTCCGGGATCAGCTATTATGCCTTCAATAATTACAGTTTGATGGATAAGCTCATCCTGAACCCTTACCGCGTGACGCAACGCAATGAATATTACCGCTTTATCACGTCAGGCTTCGTGCATGCCGATTTCGGTCACCTCATATTTAATATGCTGAGCTTGTGGTTTGTGGGCGAAAGCATCGAGCGTCTCTTCGCGATGCTGTTCGGTTCGAGCGGTACATTTTATTACCTGTTCTTATACCTGGTGGGCATTGTCGTGTCGGACATTCCGACGTTTCTGAAACACCGGAAAAACTCGCGTTACAATTCGCTGGGGGCTTCGGGGGGCGTTTCGGCGGTGCTTTTCGCGGCGATCCTTTTTGCGCCGCTGATGCAGATCTGCCTTTATTTCTTCATTTGTATGCCCGGTTTCATATTCGGCTTGCTGTTCCTCGGCTATTCATTTTACGAGGCGAGGCGCGGTACGAGCTATGTCAACCATAGCGCGCACATGTACGGGGCTATTTTCGGGATGGTTTTTATGGCCGTGGTGTATCCGGGCTCGGTACCTAACTTTTTTCAGCAAATACTGAGTTGGCGGTTATTTTAATTGCGCCAGCACGGTGACGCTTCCCACCGTCTTGTCTTGCAGATTAACCTTGATTTCGGCGTCCAGGGGTACGAAAATATCGACTCTGGACCCGAATTTGATAAAGCCCATTTCGGTGCTTTGCTCCACTTTATCGCCTTCCTTCACATACCAGCGTATACGACGCGCTGCCGCACCGGCGATCTGCCGGAACAGCACCTCCACGCCCTCGATGGTACGGATCACCACCGTTGTGCGTTCGTTGTCCGTACTTGATTTCGGGTGCCAGGCCACGAGGTAAAGGCCCGGGTGGTATTTGAAATACTGGATTACCCCGCTAATCGGGTTCCAGTTCACATGCACATTCAGGGGCGACATAAAGATGCTGATCTGGCGGCGCGGACCTTTGAAATACTCAGTTTCAACCACTTCCTCGATCACGACCACCTTGCCATCGCAGGGCGCCACAATTTCGCGGTCGCTTTTGTGGACTACGCGCGTGGGTACGCGGAAAAACTGCACAACGAGGAAAAACACGATAATGCTGCCGATGAGCACCAACCGCGGAATCCAGTAGCCGTCGGGAAGGAGATAGTTGATCCCTAAATTAATGATGATCAGTATGATGGCCGTAATAGCCATGATAGTATATCCCTCTCTGTGCAGTTTCATGAAGGTTTATTTTTGTTAATGATAGTCTCTGAAATGCAAATATCGCATAAATCCTGATTTTCCGGCAACGAAAAAGCCCCGGCGATTGACGCGGGGGCTTTTTCGTAACGCCTCTTATGACTTTGGTCAGGTGTTGTCAGTTATGGTCAAGTGTAGTCAGGAAGAGAACTTATCTTTGCCTTTTTACAAGACATGACCGCGCGGCGGACCGCAACATCTGCCTATACTTGACAGCTCCGACCATCACTGATCACCCTTGACCCAAAATGCCTAGTCTTCATGCACGTCGATCACCACGCAATCGCCGTTTTTGATCTCCTGCTCCACTTTTTTGAACTTCACATCGCGTACAATGCGGCCGTCACGATACTGAACGGACACGCGCTGGTTACGGTCGGCGATTTTGATCGTGCGCACCGGCTGCGCTTTGGTAGCAGGCTCCTGTGAATGGAAAGTATCGGTTTCAATGTCGTAATCCTCCTCACGGTTGGTGTGCAGCTCGGGCGCTGGCTCAGGGCGGCGCACCTGCTGCGGTACTGCGGTCGGCGGCGCTGCTTCCTCCTGTGGGATATCGGCCTTCATCAAGAACGAGATCATATCAAAGTTTACCTTGCTCAGGAAGCGTTTGAACAGCTCAACCGACTCGAATTTGTAGATCAGCAACGGATCTTTCTGCTCGAATACCGCATTCTGCACCGATTGTTTCAAATCGTCCATTTCGCGCAAATGTTCTTTCCACTCCTGGTCGATGAGCGAAAGCACGATCGCCTTCTCCATTTCGCGGGTAATGTCCTTACCTTCGCTTTCGATGGCTTTTTGCAGGCCAACCACCACGCCGGCCTGACGGATGCCGTCCGAGAACGGGATCATGATTTCGGAAATCATCGCGCCGCGCTCCGCGTAAATCGAACGGAGAACAGGTAATGCTTTGCCCGAAATCGCATCGTTTTTGTCCTGATATTGCTTTTCGGCCGCATCATAAAGTTTCTGCGAACGATCGGCAGGTTTCAATGCTGCATATTCATTTTCGGTGAACGGCACTTCCATTCCCAATGTGGTAATGGCGGCCAGTTCGAGCTCGGCGTAGCTGCCGGCAGTGGTCGCGATTTCATCGCACACATCGAACAATGTGTTGGCAATATCCACCGCCAGACGATCCCCGAACAATGCATTGCGACGGCGCGTATAGATCGCATCGCGCTGGTAGTTCATTACGTCGTCGTATTCGAGCAAGCGCTTCCGCATACCGAAGTTATTTTCCTCCACTTTCTTCTGCGCACGTTCGATCGACTTCGTGATCATGCTGCTCTGGATCACTTCGCCTTCTTCGAGGCCCATGCGGTCCATTACCTTCGCCATCCGGTCGGAGCCGAAGAGGCGCATGAGGTTATCTTCCAGTGACACGAAGAATTGGGATGAACCCGGGTCACCCTGGCGTCCCGAACGACCACGCAGCTGGCGGTCGACGCGACGGCTTTCATGGCGTTCCGTACCAATGATCGCCAAACCGCCCGCAGCTTTCGCTTCCGGCGTCAGCTTGATGTCGGTACCACGACCGGCCATGTTGGTCGCGATCGTCACAGTGCCCGGCTTACCGGCTTCTGCAACCACTTCCGCTTCACGCTGGTGTTGTTTCGCATTCAAAACCTGGTGAGGGATCTTGCGGAGCGTAAGCATCCGGCTGATGATCTCTGAGTTTTCAACGGAAGTCGTACCGACGAGTACCGGGCGGCCAGCTTCCACGAGCTCCACGATTTCGTCGGTTACCGCATTGTATTTCTCGCGCACCGAGCGATATACTTTATCTTCCTGGTCTTTACGAACGATTCCACGGTTGGTAGGGATCGTTACTACGTCCAGTTTGTAGATTTCCCAGAATTCACCCGCTTCCGTTTCCGCCGTACCGGTCATACCGGCCAGCTTGTGATACATCCGGAAGTAGTTTTGAAGTGTTACTGTCGCGTAGGTTTGCGTCGCATCTTCTACGCGTACACTTTCTTTCGCTTCGATCGCCTGGTGTAAGCCGTCGGAATAGCGGCGGCCTTCCATGATACGGCCGGTTTGCTCATCGACGATTTTCACCTTACCGTCCATGATCACGTATTCCACGTCTTTTTCAAACAATGTAAATGCTTTCAAAAGCTGGTTGACCGTGTGGATACGGGCTGTTTTTACGGAATAATCGCGGATCAATGCTTCTTTGGCGATCACGCGGTCGTGCTCGTTGAGCGATGGGTCTTTTTCGATTGCATCGAGGTCAACGGCAATGTCGGGAAGGATGAAGAAGTTCGTTTCTTCGGACTCGCCGGTGAGGAAGTCAATCCCTTTTTCGGTGAGTTCGATGCTGTTATGGCGCTCGTCGATCGTGAAGTACAACGGCGCATCTGCCTGCGGCATCAGTTTCTGGTTTTCAGCCAGGTAAATCGACTCCGATTCCTGCATAATGGCCTTGATACCGCCTTCACTGAGGTATTTGATCAAAGGCTTGTATTTCGGCATACCGCGGTGTGCGCGGAACAATGCCAAACCACCTTCTTTTTTATCGCCGGCCTGGATTTTCTTTTTAGCGTCATTCAGGAAGTCCATCGCAAGGCGTTTCTGAGCCTCCACGATCCTCGACACACGTGGTTTCAATTCCAAAAATTCCTGCTCGTCGCCACGCGGTACGGGGCCGCTGATGATCAATGGCGTACGCGCATCGTCAATCAACACGGAGTCAACCTCATCCACCATCGCGAAATGGTGCTTGCGCTGCACAAGTTCTTCCGGCGTCCGTGACATATTGTCACGCAGGTAGTCGAAACCGAATTCGTTGTTGGTACCGTAAGTAAGGTCTGCTTTGTAGGCATTGCGGCGTGCAATGGTGTTGGGCTGGTGGCGGTCGATACAGTCTACGCTCATGCCGTGGAATTCAAAAAGCGGTGCATTCCACTCAGCATCGCGTTTGGCGAGGTAGTCGTTCACGGTTACGATGTGAACGCCCTGTCCTGCCAATGCATTCAGGAAGGAAGGCAGCGTAGCCACGAGGGTTTTACCTTCACCCGTTGCCATTTCGGAGATTTTACCCTGGTGCAGCACCACACCACCGATCAGCTGCACATCGTAGTGCACCATGTTCCATTTGATGGGCTGGCCGATTACGTCCCAGGTGGTATTCCAATATGCTTTATCGCCGTTAATAGTCACATTCGCCTTTTTGGAGGCTAGTTCGTGGTCGAAAGCGTTGGCGGATACTTCGAGTTTATCATTTTCTGTAAAACGGCGCGCAGTGTCTTTCACGATCGCGAAAGCTTTCGGAAGAATATCCAGCAACACCTTTTCCAGTTCTTTGTTTCTTTCCAGTTCGAGAGCGTCTATCTTCTTGAAAATCGCCTCTTTGCTATCCACATTCGGTTCGTCCGCTGCCTGCTGTCTCGATGCGGCGATCTGCTCGTCGACGGATTTCAGCTGCTCTGCAATATGTTGTTTCAGGTTCGCGGACTGCGCCCGGAGTTCGTCATTCGAAAGGGAGGCTAGCAATGCATACTCGGCATTCACCTTCTCAACGTACGGGGTCAGTTCTTTCAGGTCCCGTTCCGATTTCGTGCCGAATAGCTTGGAAAATATTTTAAACATGATGTGTTGTATGTTTTTTAACCGGTTTTTCCTTATAAAATATTGAGCCTGCCACAAATCGCGTGTCAGATTGTCAGCAAAACCCGCATTTATAATCCCAAAGGTAATTCATTGCCAATAGTATTACGCAACTTCCCGCATAATCCTAATGCATATCTAATGTTTTATTATCATTAAAAACGACCCGTGCTACCGCCCCTGCACCGCCTGTACACATTTATGACCACTACTATGTAATGCATAGTACCTTTGAAACATCAAAACGAAATAAACAGCCATAGCCATGAACCATAATAGATTATTCCGTAACACCAGCAACAAAATGATCGGCGGAGTAGCCTCAGGATTAGCCGATTACTTCGAAATCGACGTCACCATTATCCGTGTATTGTTCGTGCTCGCTGTATTCATTCCGGTCACCTTCCCCGTCATATTGTTTTACATCATCCTTTGGATCGTCATGCCCGATTCAGCAAAACGACCCAAAGCGCTGGAAGAAGGGCACATTCCTTCTTAAAATTTTAAACTTCCATCAGTACAGACTTGGTAGTTGCAAACCGCCGGAAAACAAACTCCGGCGGTTTGTTGTTTTAGGATTAATACCTATTTTTACAAATGGTATGCAGGCATACTAAATGCAAATGCATGCTTTAAAATTGATTTCAAAACAGATCCAATATGAACGCATACATTGTTGCGGGCTATCGTACCGCGGTAGGCAAGGCGCCGAGAGGCGGTTTCCGGTTTACTCGTCCCGACGACCTCGGTGCGGCGGTGATCAAACATTTGCTGGAAAAAACCCCGCAGCTCGATCCTACCCGCGTGGATGATGTGATCGTGGGCAATGCTGTGCCCGAAGCCGAGCAGGGCATGCAAATGGGCCGTTACGTAGCATTGCTTTCATTGCCGAAAAATGTATCCGGTATCACGATCAACCGCTATTGCGGCTCGGGCGTGGAGGCGATCGCGATGGCATCGGCGAAAATCCACGCCGGAATGGCCGAATGCATCATCGCCGGCGGCACCGAATCCATGTCGCTCGTGCCGACAATGGGCTGGAAAACCGCATTGAACTACGAAATAGCCCATACCAATCCCGATTACTACCTCAGCATGGGCCTCACCGCCGAGCAGGTAGCGCAGGATTTCAAGATCAGCCGCGAGGCACAGGATAATTTTTCATTTCAATCACACCAAAAAGCGCTGCGCGCGCAAAAAGAAGGCTGGTTTGCGGAAGGCATCGTGCCGGTAACGGTAAAGGAAACGTATTTCGACCAGGCTTCGGGCAAAAAGAAAACGAAGGAGACGGTGATCAGCCAGGACGAAGGCCCGCGTGCGGACACTACGCTCGAAGCATTGAACAAATTGAAACCCGTTTTTGCAGCGGGCGGTTCGGTAACGGCCGGTAACTCTTCCCAGACGTCGGACGGCGCCGCATTCGTGCTGGTGATGTCGGAAAGGCTGGTGAATGAGCTGGGCCTGAAACCGATCGCGCGCATGATGTCGTACGCGACGGCGGGCGTGGACCCGCGCGTGATGGGCATCGGTCCGGTAGCTGCCGTGCCGCTTGCATTGAAACAGGCGGGTTTGCAATTGAAAGATATACAGCAAGTTGAATTAAACGAGGCATTTGCCGCACAGTCGCTCGCGGTGATCCAGGAGCTGGGCATCGACCCCGAGATCGTGAACCCGAACGGCGGCGCAATTGCATTGGGCCATGCATTGGGTTCTACGGGAGCACGGCTTTCGGTGCAGCTTTTCAATGAAATGAAGCGCCGCGACCAGAAATACGGCATGGTAACGGCCTGCGTCGGCGGCGGCCAGGGCGTTGCGGGTATCTATGAAAGGTTAAACTAGGGCGCTGACTAACATTCAGCGCGAATTTGAACGTCTCCCCGGAAGTGTTACCCATCTTCCGGGGAGATTCTTTATTTTTGCCCATTCATCATGCACGCTCGCTTTCATGGATGTATCCATTGTTATTATAAATTACAGGACTCCTCAACTCATCATTAATTGCTTAAATTCTATCTATCGGGTTACATCCGGGGTTACTTTCGAAGTTATCGTTGTCGACAATGACCCAGAAAATGGCGGCGGTGCGTTGGTGAGAGAGGCATATCCCGATGTGCGGTGGTTCGATATGGAATACAATGCGGGTTTCGGTATTGCCAATAACCGCGGTATGGAAATCGCACGCGGGAAATATCTGCTGCTGCTCAATGCCGACACGCTGCTGACCGACAATGTGATCGGCCGGTGCTTCGAGCGCATGAACCAACGTCCGGATATCATGGCCTGCGGCGCATTGCAATATTATCCCGACGGCACCCCGATGCCCTTTTACAGAAGTTTTAACGAGTTCCGCAGGACCTTTTTCATACTACCACCCAGCGGCTTAGTGGATAAGATTGTCAATAATCTTTATCCCGACCCCGCTTACAAAGATCCCGACCAGCACGACTGGCTCGTGGGCGCATTCATGTTCGTGCGGAGAGAGGGTTTTGAGAAAACGGGCGGGTTCAGCAACGACTTTTTCATGTATGGCGAAGACGTCGAATGGTCGGGCCGGTTGGGAAAACTGGGCAAGCTGTGTTATTTTCAGGATTGCACATTCGTCCATCTTGAAAACGACAACCCTTTCAGGCGGACGCATATTTCGTGGATCAACCGTTTCAGTACCCAAATGCAGGTTTCGAATTTTCTCTGGGTGCGGAAGCAATATGGTGTTTTTCAATACCTTTTATTGATCCTGCATTACATTTTTATGGTGCCGGTGGTTTATGGCTGGAAAATGCTTTTCAATTTGAGAAAAAACGGAAACCCATTCTCGGAACTTCGCACGCAACATATATATGTGCGTAAGACGCGCGTTCTATTAAAATATTTCTGGAAAACGCTGTTACTCAGAAAAGGGCTCTACAAGATCAAGCCCCAGGAGAACATCGACCTCTTAACTGCCTCTGCATGAATCAATCCAAGAAAAGAATCCTCTTTTTTACGCCTTATGCCACACGGACAGGATCAGAAATGATGCTGTTATACATTTTGAAAAAACTAGACCGCTCGAGGTTCGACGCCGGTATCGTCAGCTTTGCGAACGGAGAATTGCTTACCGAATTTCCCCAGGACATTCCCGTCCACATTGCCCCGCGCAAATTCAATACGATCGAGAAAATTTCCTTTCACCTCGGCATAAATCCCACACTCCGCGCGCTTCGGAAGCTGGCCAAAAGTTTCAAGGCGGATATTTGGTACGTGAATACGACCATGATCCCCGAGACGATCGTGGTGGCGAAAGAGTTCGGGATTAAAGTCATTACCCATTTTCACGAAATGCCGCTCACGTACGCATACCTGAGCGCGCCCGATTTCAAAAGCATTGTGGACTACTCGGAGCTGCTGATCGGCTGCTCGCAAACTACCTGTGATTCATTGAAAGATGCAGGTGGAAAAAATGTCGGGTTACTTTACTCATTCATAGATCCTTCTCTCGTAAAAAAAGACGATAATCGCTCCGCAGAACTCCGGCGGAAGCTCGGCATTCCGGCCGATGCGTTTGTGTGGATACTCTCAGGAATGACTTCCGAGCGGAAAGGTTTCGATATGCTGCCCGATATCGCGGCGGAAGTGAACGATCCGCGCGTACATCTGGTGTGGGTCGGTGCAACGATCGACGACGGATTGGTGTATTACACGGAGCAGCGCTGCGCAAATAACCGGTCGGCGACTAAAATTCACCTCGTGGGTAAGCAAAAAGAGGATTATTATGCCTACCTTAATATGGGAAATGGTTTTCTGCTCACCTCGCGGCAAGACCCGTTTCCGCTGGTGATGATAGAGGCTGCGCTGCTTGGTAAACCCATTGTCGCTTTCCCTTCCGGGGGTGTTTCCGAGTTTGTTCAAGATGGAATGGGCGTTGTGACCGGCGACCTGAGCGTCGGGCAGATGGTTGCGGCCATGCGTGCTGTTATGAGTGGGGAAACCCCGACTGACAGCTCCCGGAGCTTCGAAAGGGCAAGCCGGTTCAATGTGGAAAACGGATATAATGAGTGGATCGAATTAATTGACAAAACCCGTTAGTATGCTCAATTCTACGTGTGCGATTAAATTTTTGACCCGATTTTCGTTGTTGCTCGCCGTGCTGGCGGTCGGCGGGAACGTTTCAGCGCAGAGCCAGCCGAGAACGACGGAAATCGATACGCAGCGCTACCTCGCGCTGATGCTCCTGAACCTCACTACGCCGGACGAGGCTAGTCCGGAGCTGGACCTGATCCGCTCAGCAAAGGATTACGGGCTCAATGCCGTTTATATCACAGTCCCCTGGGATAAAGTATATTTCCACGCACCTACCGACACGCCGCTCTGGGGCAAGTTCGACCAGCAGATCAAACTCGCCACGGACCTGGGCATGAAAGTCGCGCTCCGCATTCACCTGGGGCGGCATAGCACGCGTATCAAGGGGTTTTGGGAAGTGTCCGACAGCCAGTTCAGCCATTCCAACAAACCTTTGCTCAGCGGTTACCAGGATACGGCCTTTGGTTTTGATAATCAGCCGATTGTCGATAAGGGAGCTGCATTTGTAAAAGAAGTGATCAACCGCTACAAACATTTACAAACTGAAAAAAAGCTGCTTTATGTGTCGGTAACTACTACCGGTACGCAAGAGGGCGAATATCCTGGCGGGCTGATCGAGAATGGCAAGGAAAGTTCAGCCGTTTACGATTACTCGCCATCTATGGTGAAGGGTTTCAAGGAGTTTGTTAAAAGCAAATACAAGAAGATCGAGCGGATTAATTTTCTCTGGGGAATGACTTTCAAGTCGTTCGACGAGGCCAATCCGCCGGCAACTGCCTGGGAGCCTCACCTTTCTTTCCGCCAGCGATATGGAAAAGATTGGTACATCTACCGTCATATGATGCTCAAAAGGTTCACGGAGCAAATGGTGACCGCTATCAAAAGTGTTGACCCTACCATTAAATACGTATCCGATTACGGCTCCGTATTCGATTCGCAATCGGCCTCGCGGGGGACATTGGGTTTCAGGGATTTGAATGAAAAAACGGACGGGATCAAGATCAACGACAACCTCGCCACGCATGATCACCGGTGGTCGGTGGATATCCTGAAAAGCGATGCACCTCCGGGTTTTATCACGGCTAATGAGCTGTTTGTCAGCTCCTACCTGGATAACAATGCCCACATGAAGCAAATCAACGAAAACTTCGAACACGGGGCTAACGTGGTGGCTGTGGTGGTATCGCAAAAGGACCAGATGGCCCGTGCGGAAGGTTTTCTGAGGCAAGGTGCAACCGTGTGGCTCACCAAACCAATGACACCGATCGTGTATGCCGACTCGGTTTCGTACCGCTTGTCGGCGGCTACCGAGAAGGGCGGTGCCCAGGGCGTGATTTACGACGAATGGGCGAAACGCGCCTACGCCGACCCGGCTAAACCACGTCCGATCCGCATCCGGCTGGTCGAGGACATTTTGTCGCCAAGCTACTGGGACGACGCATCCAACTATGTGCCCTACGTATTCAGGCCGGTGCCGATGCAGATCATCCCTGTGAACAAGGATTTCGAATACAGGCTGCCGATTGACACGTTTTCGGATGTCGATGGAAAGATCGTCCGTATGGAAGTGGGCGCTTTGCCGGCCTGGCTAAGATATGAGAACGGCATTTTGCGCGGAAGGCCCACCACGCTCGGCGATTACCGCATTGCGGTGAAAGGCATCGACGATGAGGACGGCTCGGCGGAGGCGTTTTTCACCATTCGCGTGGATACCCGCGAGAATGCCAACAAGCCGCCGACCGTGGACAGCAACTTCTCAAACCAGATGGTGGCTGTGAACAAACCTTTTACCATCACCATTCCCAAAACGGCCTTCGTAGACCCCGACGGCGAGATCACGAAAGTAGAGGCCAGCGGGCTTCCGGCCTGGCTTTCGTTTTCGAACGGTGTACTAAGCGGCACGCCGTCCACATTGGGCGATTACCGCATTATCCTCAAAGCCTACGACGATCTGAATGCGTTTGTGGAAACCTATTTTACCATCAAAGTGGTAGAGCCGCAGTTCCTGAACGCACCGCCGTTCGCGACCAGCACATTGCCTGTCAAATATGCGCAGATCAACATGCCGTTCAACTACATCCTGCCCGCCAACATCTTCGGCGATCCTGACGGCTACATTTCGTCGATTACCGTGCAAAACAGGCCGTCATGGCTCAATTTTGCATTGAATGAATTTTCCGGAACGCCTACGGAAGAAGGCGAGTACCGCTTGATCATCCGCGCTTATGACAATGCGGGCGCCTACGTCGAAATTCCTTTGATATTGCTTGTGCAAATTCCCGAAATCCGCTTTGAACTTGTCCAGGCCGGCAGCAAAGTCGACCAGCGTGTGATCCGGAAGCTTTCGGGCGATGACGTGATCCCTTACGATTCGCTGCCGCCATCGCTGAATATGTACGCTTACGGAAACTTTGAGTACGACAAAGTCACGTTCGATCTGAACGGCCCGTATCGCAGGAAATCTACAACGGCCATTTTCCCATATGCCATGTATGAGGATGCATCCGGTTTCGCACCGTATGTAGGCCGCTATACTTTGACGGTCACGGCATTCAAGGAAGATTCGGCGGTGGTCACGAATTCCATTGAATTCGGAATTTCAGCAGGCGACAAGTCCGATATCACGAAAGACATGGAAAACTGGGCATTTTATCCCAACCCGGTGGAAAGCATCATGAATATCAAACTTCCCGAATATAAGCCGGAGGATAATCTCACCTGGGAAATCGTGACGGTGGCTGGCAAGCGCATACCGCTTGTAAGCTCACAGATCAAAATATCGGATAGCCTGGCGAATGTGGACCTGGACGCCATCGGCCTTTCCTCGGGGATCTATTTCATCAGGGTCGAGAATAACGGCGAGTTTTTGAAGCAGTTCCGCATTTTCAAGAAGTAGCGCATTTGTACGATTTGATATAAAAATGACCGCCGGCTGATGGCGGTCATTTTTACGTTAAATTGATAATGGTATGCTTGCATAATAATTTTATTGACCTATATTTGCATTAACCCGAATTGGTATGCAAGCATACTCAAACACGTTCCTGACCAATCTGTAATTAATATGTCCGTTGCAGCAGAAAACCAGACATCCATCAAAGGAGGCGAGTTCCTGATCAAGGAAACCTCTGCAAGCCAGATCTTTATCCCGGAAGAATTCAATGAAGAGCAGCGAATGATCGCTGACACGTGCCGCGATTTTCTCTCGAAGGAAGTGTGGCCACGGTTGGATGAAATAGACCAGGCCAAAAGTCCTGCGTTGATCTCGGAGCTGATGGACAAGGCCGGTGAGCTGGGTTTGCTGGGCACGGCCGTACCGGAAGAATTCGGCGGTTTTGGGATGAATTTCAACACTTCCATGCTCGTGGCGGAGGCAACCGGTGCGGGAAACTCGTTTTCGGTAGCGCTTTCGGCGCATACGGGCATTGGAACGCTGCCCATTCTCTATTATGGCGATGACAGCCAGAAGACCAAATACCTGCCCAAACTCGCCACCGGCGAATGGAAAGCGGCATATTGCCTCACCGAACCGGATTCCGGCTCCGACGCCAATTCTGGGAAAACCAAGGCCAGGCTGAGCGGCGACGGGACGCATTACGTGATTGACGGACAAAAAATGTGGATTACCAACGGCGGCTTTGCTGACGTTTTCATTGTTTTTGCCAAAATCGAGGAGAACGGCCAAACCGACAAAAACCTGACTGCATTCATCATCGAGAAGTCGTTCGGCGGCATTACGATGAACGAGCCCGAGCACAAAATGGGCATCAAGGGCTCGGATACGCGGCAGCTGTTTTTCAATGATTGCCGGGTGCCTGTCGAAAATATGCTCTCGGAAAGAGGGAATGGTTTTAAAATAGCGGTTAATATCCTCAATATCGGCCGGATCAAGCTGGCGGCGGCGGCATTGGGCGGTGCCAAACGTGTGGCTTCACAGGCCATTCAATATGCGAACGAGCGCAAGCAGTTCGGTACGGCGATTGCCAATTTCGGGGCTATCAAACACAAGCTGGCTGAAATGGCGGTGCAGATGTTTGCGACCGAATCGGCGGCCTACCGTGTGGGGCAAAATATAGATGATCTCATCCAGGCCTTCAAGGAGAAGGGAATGAACGATGCCGAAGCGAAATTGAAGGCTCTGGAGGAATTTGCGATTGAGTGCGCGATCATGAAAGTGCATGGGTCGGAAGTGCTGGATTTTGTGGTGGACGAAGGTGTGCAGGTGTATGGAGGGATGGGTTTTTCGGCCGATGCACCGATGGATCGCGCCTATCGCGATAGCCGGATCAACCGGATTTTTGAAGGGACCAATGAAATAAACCGCCTGCTCGTCGTGGATATGCTGCTCAAACGCGCCATGAAAGGCCAGCTCGACCTCATGGGTCCGGCGACGGCAGTAGGAAAAGAAATTCTCTCGATCCCCGATTTCAGCTCGGATGAAGAAGAAACTTTGTTTGCAGCGGAGAAAAAGGTGATCAAAAACCTGAAAAAGGCCGCATTGATGATCGCCGGGGCTGCGGTGCAGAAGTTTATGATGAAACTTTCTGAGGAACAGGAGATTATCATGAACCTGGCCGACATGGTGATTGAAATTTATGTGGCCGAATCGGTGTTGTTGAGGGTGGAGAAACGCATTGAACTGCAAGGCGCCGACGCGAATGCATTAACAAAGGACATAGCGCTCATTTATCTGAACCGCGCCGTGGAGAAAGTGAACAACGCAGGACGTGCCGCGATCACCAGTTTTGCCGAAAGCGATGAGCTGCGGGTAATGCTGATGGGCCTCAAACGATTTACCAAGGTAGAACCTGCGAACCTCAAAGACGCCCGCCGCCGCATAGCCGACGAGCTGATCGCCCGAAATGACTACGTCTTTTAAGAAATCATAAATACCTCAGGTGCATAACCTGCTACAACTGAAAACCAAAATGTACACGTGGAAAGCCGCATCTGACTCAGATGCGGCTTTTTTGTATCTTGGTAAAAGGTTTTCGATTATCGGTCAAAATGCGCAATTTTGGGAAACCAAAAACGGAGCCTTTCTCGTTAGATAGTAGGTTTCTTTTTTGAGTCAAATAGCAAAAATAATTACGTTGGATTCTCTACTAGCTACTGAAAAGCCACCTTTCATGACATTGCATTCCGTGGATCTGCGTACCACAGGCCAGTTTCCTGCATTACTACTCGATTACCTCGATCAGAAACCGACGCTTGAATCTTTTTACAGCATTTTTCCCACGTTGGAGAATGCGGAAAAGGCTATTTCGAACAAAAAAGGATTTTCGGCCGACAAGCGCAAAACGCTTGTGGACGTGCTCACGAAGCAATACCGCGGCCTGCCTTACCTGCCCGATTTTTCAGTTTTATCACAAGAGAATACTTTCACCGTAACAACGGGCCACCAGCTGAACATCTTCACGGGTCCGCTGTACATTATTTATAAGATCGTCACGATCATCAAGCTCGCCGAAGCATTGAGAGCGAAGTATCCGGACTACAATTTCGTGCCCGTTTACTGGATGGCGACGGAGGATCATGACTTCGAAGAAATCGCGTCTTTCCATCTTTTCGGACAAACGCATAAATGGACGGGTGAGCACAAAGGCGCCGTAGGAAAACTGAATCCGAAGGAATTGGCCGGAATTTTAAAACAACTGCCGGACAAGCCGCTGCTTTTTGCCAAAGCTTACCTCGAAAACGACACATTGGCCGACGCCGTGCGATGTTACATGCACGAACTTTTCGGACGTTACGGGCTAGTTAGTCTGGATGCCGATGATGCGGATCTCAAACGGCACTTCCTGCCGGTTATTCAGGAAGAATTGAAGGACTCCATTTCGGAAAAGCTCGTTACAGAAACCACCTCCCGGTTGAATGCGCTTGGCTACCACACTCCCCTGCACGCGCGCGAAATCAATTTCTTTTACCTCGATACCAACCTCCGCGAGCGCATCGTGCGCGAGGGCGACGTGTTTAAAGTGCTGAATACCGAATTGGAATTCAGTGAGGCGGAATTGCTCGCATTGACGGAATCCAACCCGGAGCGTTTCAGCCCGAATGTGATCCTGAGGCCCTTGTACGAGGAAGTGATCCTGCCCAATCTCGCGTATATTGGTGGGCCGTCAGAAGTGCCCTATTGGATGCAGCTGAAAGGTGTTTTCGAGCATTTCGGCGTTCCTTACCCAATGCTGATGCCCCGGAATTTTGCATTGTACATGAACGGGCACCAGTACAAAAAGGCACAAAAGCTGAAAATCGACTACAAAGACCTATTCCTCGACGAAATCGCATTGCGCAAGACATTCATCGAACGCAATACGGAGCACGAGCTCAACCTGAATGAGCAGAAAGAAGCATTCAATGCCATTTTTGATCAGATATTGGCGAAAGCGACGGAAGTAGACCAAACGATGCACGGCGCCGTGAAAGCCGAACAAAAGCGCTTGCTGAACTCGTTGAAACACCTCGAAAAGCGCATTATCCGCGCGGAGGAGCGCAATCACGAGTCTGAAATAGAGCAGCTGCTCTCCCTCAAAAACAAACTGTTCCCGAACGGAATCGCCCAGGAACGATATGATAACCTGCTGAATTTTTACATCAACGATCCTCAGTTCATCCAGAAGCTATACATTGCCTTCGATCCGCTGGATTTCAGGTATAATGTGCTGCTGGAAGAATAAAATTGCTTAGTCGCTCATCCCGCCGGCCCCGGTTCAAAGGTTTTAAATCTTTTGAATATCGGGATAATGAAGAATTTACGGGACACGGATACTCCCTGTTTTCGGCGCGTGGGCGTTTCGGACACAAAAATAAAGGCGCAAGCTCGGTTTCTGATGGCCGACCATGTTTCCCCGTCCCAACACTTCGGGCCGGATTACAGCCTGCTTCCTACGATTGAAAGTTTTGGTGAACACATGTCGGTTCCGACGGGATTCGACCGCTCAAAGCGCGAGATGCTTGCCGAAGTGCTTTCATACCAATACAAAGGGCTGCCCAACCAGCCGGACTTTTCAGTATTACTGCGCGAAAATACCTTCGTTGTCGCTGCATTCGACGGCCTGAACATCTTCACAGGCACCTTATCTTTTATTTACAAGATTATCACTACAATCAGGCTTGCCCACGCATTGCAAGCGGCATATCCAGAATGCCAATTTGTTCCTTTGTTTGTGATGGACTCGGAAAGCGATGATTTCAGGGCCATTGCCTCTTTTAATGCATTCGGACATACGTTCAGATGGCAGGACGCGCACCAGGGCCCTGTCGGCAGCATAGATCCCGCATCATTACGGAGAATACTGAATCAGTTGCCTGCCGGACCGCTGCTTTTTGCCAAAAGTTATCTCGAAAACAGCTGCATTTCCAATGCGGTGAGGGCTTATATGCATGAGCTGTTCGGACATTATGGCCTTATTACGCTGGACCCGGACAATGCAATGCTGAAAGCCGGGTTCAGCAAAACGGGGCAGCACGGAATGGAGGGACTTTTATCAGCCAATCGCCCGCCAAGTACGGATGTAAACCTGAACTTGTTTTTCAGTGCCAGTATTTTGCCTGTAAGGGCGGTAGTGGGGGATGTAACGCAATTTCGGTTTTGGTTGGAGCAGAAGAAACTTTTCGATCAACTTCATATGCCATTCCCAACCCTGGTGCCGCGAAACCAGGCGCTGATCGTCAAACCGGCGCATTTAGAAAAGTTACAAAAGTTCAACGTCACTTGGGAGACGTTTTTTGAGCAGAATTTTTGTGAGCGCATCTGGTATGACGGAGGTGACAAGAAAAAGAGTACAAGCTTTTCGGAAGAGAAAAAGCTGACGAATCAAGCTTTCGATGCAATTTCAGATCATGTTGGCCATTTTGGAGCAGATGTAATGCAGGTGCTGGAACTTTACCGGTCCGATTTTGCCAATTCCTTGAGACTACTGGAAAGGCGGATACACCAGGCCGAGCAACGCCGTTGGGCATCCAGAAATGAGCAGCTCACCACCCTTAAAAACAAACTGTTCCCGAACGGGGTCGATCAGGAACGGTTTGCAAATTTGCTCGATTTTTACTGGAAGGACCCTCATTTCATCCAGAAGCTTTACAACACTTTCGATCCGCTGGATTTCAGGTATAATGTGCTGCTGGATGAGTAGGAGAGGGGTTAATTCTTCAATTTCACATCGCCGAAAACCGAAGTGACGGTGATTTTGGTCCCGCCGCCGGAGCCGACTTTGCCCTGATAATGCTTCATTTTGTCCGGCCGACCGTCCTTGTCGGGCTGCATGGAGAAATTGACGTTTTCAGTGGGATAACTGAACTTGCCGTAAGTCACGCTCACATTGAACTGATTTGGCTCTGCCGGCAGCACAATCGACGAGTATTGCGCCTGGATGTCCACATTCTGCGCGGAATGCGTCAATTCCTCGATTTTGAAATTCCCCGAATAGTTGAGTTTGATCTTGCCCGTGCCACGAATGGTACCGATTTTGGCCCCTGAATAGTCGATCGCCGCATCGAGGTTTACCACGTCGCCGATGGCCAGCTCACCGAATTTATTGCTCAGCCAAACTTTTTTGGCCTGATCTAACTTCACATTCGCGTACTGGCAGTCGAGTTTCCCGCCGTCCATTTTGCCGATTCTGGCGCTTCCAAACTGAATGTCGATCACATTATCCGGGTTTTCGAGCAGGGTAGCCATGAAATTCCCGTGTTTGGAATCGACGATCAGCGGTGCGTGGAACGACGGAATGTCGGTATTGCCGAATTTGTTACGGACCGTAAGCGCATTTTCCTTCGGCATGTAGATCGTGTAATCGATCTGGATGAAGTTCTTATCGCCTTTGCTTTTGTTCCAGCCGTTATTGCCAAACTGCCTGCGGTCAATGCGAGTGGTGATGTTAATGACGTTTTTCACACGTTTTTCATCAATATTCACCGAGCTGAGGTATTCCGCCGCCCGTGCATCGGAAGGGGCATTGGCCGTCACCACGATTTCCACCTTGATTTCCTCCTTCGCCCACAGATTCACTTTCACGAGGCCGAACTGGTTGTCAACTTCAAGCGCGTCGCTCTTTTTGACGTCGAACACTTTCACAATATTCCTTCGCTTTTCTATCAGACCGTTCTGTTCGGAATCGTCGGGATTGAGGGTTGCGCTGGCTACCTGGGGTAATGTGGCGATCACACTAAATAACAGGAGCGTCGCTATTTTCTTTATCGTTATCATTTTTCACTTTGTTAATGCGTTGCAAAATTTCCAGTTGTTGGTTCAGCAAATCCACCTGCAATTGGAGGTTCTGAACCATTGCTTCCAGCAGTGCTTCCTGGTTAGGGGCGTTCGACAAGTTGGAACGGAGGTTTTTATAGCTCGATTCCAGACTTTCCAAATCAGCGGAGAAATCTTTGTACAGCTCGGGATTATTCCGGGCCAGTTTGATGATCTCCTCCCTTTTTTGGTCTATTGCAACATTGTATTGATTGAATTCGCGGGCATACGCGGGGACTTTCAGAGCCACGTTAGGATCACGGGTAATGCCATATTCTTGATTGAGGTAGACCAGAAATCCGATCCCTAGCGCCAGAAACACCCCGGCGGCAATGCGCCAGTCGAAATAGGGGCTATTCAGACGCCTGATTTTTTTTTTCGATTGCTCGGGTACGATCGGGATCTCGTTATGTAACTGGCTCTCAATCTGGCTCCATAAAGAATCCTGCGGTAAGAAAGTATCAAATCCATCCCTGTTATCACGCACAAACCGCTCCAATCGATCCTTTTTATCAGAAGAATTTTTCATAGATTAATTAACTTGTCAAGTGTAAATAATAGTCTCAAATCCGTAAGAGTTTAAGTAAATATCATTTCTAATTCCTGAAACCTACCTGACCAGCATCTCGGTCAGCTTCCGTTTTGCTCTCATGTATTGCGTCCGGGAGGTCGTTTCGCTGATCCCGAGCACTTCGCCGATTTCTTCGTGGTCGTAGCCTTCGAACAAATAGAGGCTTAATACCACCCGGTAACCATCCGGCAATTTCTGTACCGCGTTGCGCACCCTTTCTATTTCGAGCGTCGTGTCGCTCTCATCCAGTCCGAAAGAGTCCTCATTCCGGTCGCTTTGCTCCAATGTCTCATGGAATTCATCCATTTCCACCCATTTCACCTTCCTGCTCCGCATGTGGTTGATCGCCTTGTTGACCACGATTTGCTTCAACCACGCCCCGAATGTTGATTGCTGCCTGAACTGGTGGAGGTTCGTGAATGCATCCACGAAAGCCTCCTGCAAAGCATCCTCGGCCTCTCCCAGATGGTTCAGTATCCGCATGCAGATGTTGAACATGGCTTTCGAGTAATGTTTATAAAGCTCGTACTGCGCTTTGCGCTCTCCGAGTTTACAACGCTCTACCAGTTCGACGTGCCGGTCGGGGTAAATTTGTGTTTTCAAGCAGAAGGTTTATATTTTGAACGTTCTGGATCAAAGACAATGCTTTCTGCGGCATGTTGCATTGCTTATAAAAAATTTTTTCAAAACGCCGCATACCGAACAAAGGGGCATACCGTGTTGTTCTTAGAAAAAGGCAGGGTTATCTTTGCGTTGCCCTGATGCAATCTACCGTTTTTTAGTACATGAAAACTTTCAATATCCCCGATTTTTACCGGAGCCGCATTATCACGCCGATCAAGGAATTCCGTCGTAAAAACGACAAGCTGAAAAGGGACTATTCGCCCACTGTGCTCGATTTCGGGCCGGTTCAGTTCCTGATCGCGCGGCATTTCGGGTTTTGTTACGGGGTGGAGAATGCGATCGACATTGCCTACAAAGCCATTGCCGAGAACCCGGGCAAGCGGATCTTTTTGCTCAGTGAAATGATCCATAACCCCGATGTGAACCGCGACCTGGTAGAGCGCGGCGTGCAGTTTATCATGGATACCAAAGGCAACCAGCTCATCGGCTGGGATCAGCTCACGGCAGAGGATATAGTGATCGTCCCGGCATTCGGGACGACGGTCGAAAACCAGGCGAAGCTCTCCGAATTGGGCGTGAATGCGTATGTGTACGACACGACTTGCCCGTTTGTGGAAAAGGTCTGGAACCGCGCCGCACAAATCGGCGAGAAGGATTACACCATCGTGGTACACGGAAAGCCGAATCATGAGGAAACCCGCGCTACCTTCTCGCACAGCAAGGAAAATGCCCCGACAGTGGTGGTCGAAAACATGAAGCAGGCGCAAATCCTGGCCGAATACATGACAGGAATAAGACTTGCGGCGCAGTTTTTCGAAGATTTCAAAAACCAGTATTCCGAAGGTTTTGACCCTGAAAAAGACTTACAGCGCATCGGCGTCGTGAACCAGACCACTATGCTGGCATCCGACACACAAGGCATCGCCGATTACCTCAAAAACGTCATGATCCGCCATTACAGCCTGCGTCCCGAGCAGGTGGAGGACCGTTTCGCCAACACCCGGGACACTTTGTGCTACGCCACAAACGATAACCAGGATGCAACCTACGCATTGCTCACGCACGACGCCGACCTGGTGGTAGTGGCAGGCGGTTATAACAGTTCCAATACTACGCATTTGGTAGAGTTGTGCGAACGGAAATTCCCGACCTACTTCATCGAGTCGGTCAATAAAATCCTGGACAGACAGCTGATCCGTCATTTCGACCTGCATAAAAAGGAAGAAGTGGTTACCGAAAACTACATTCCAGACAAAACGCCCGTGCGCATTATGCTCACCTGCGGCGCATCATGCCCTGACGCCGTCGTGGAGGGAATCCTGGTGAGGCTGCTCTCATTTTTCGAAGGCGCGAGGCCGATCGAGGAGGTGATGGAGGCATTTTGAGATACCGGCTACCGCTAAATTTTACGCGGTCGCCGTTGGATCATTTGAAAGAGGTTGTTTAGAGCGATTTAAGTTATATAGTCTAATTTAGGCGGATGGTTTTGATCCTAAAATCATCCGTTTTTTATACCTTCTTTCCTATGAAAAAGACTGCCATCCTGTGTTCTTTTTGCGTTCTCTTTTTGGTCTGGGTTTTCACTAGCTGCTCTTCTTTCAACGAAATCCGCGTGGCGGGCACCAACTTCACCGAGGAAGTGGGGCAATCGCAAAACCTCGTTTTTACATTTAACAAAGACCTTGTTTCAACAGCCGAGCTGAACAGTTGGGACTCGACGCAATTCGTGACTTTCGAGCCGGCGGTGCGGGGGAAATTCAAATGGACGGCACCCAATGAGCTCGTTTTTTCGCCGGTGGCAGGCTTTGGAGCGGCCACTTCCTACAAAGCGCAGCTCACAGATCTGATCACTGAAAAGTCATACAAGGACAAGAAGTACAAACTTTCCCAGGACCCGATCACATTCCACACACCATATCTCCAACTCGCCGAAACGGAAAGCTGGTGGACATTGTCATCAGAAACAGGCCGGCAGGAAGCGCGGATAAGGCTGCATTTCAACTACCCGGTCAATGCACAGCATGTGGCCGAAAAATTGAAGGTTTTGTCCGGAAACCAGGCATTGGAATACCGCATTCTGCCCTCTCAGGACGAATCGGCGGTGACGCTGGCATTTGCGAAAGTGGGTGCGGCCGATAACAACGAAACGGCCGTCAATATCACCATCGACAAGGGTGTGAAGGTGCAAAATACCTCTTACAGCAGTCAGGAAGCACTTTCAAAAACAGTGAGCATACCTTCGCCGCTTCATTTGGAAGTCGTGGATATTAAAACCGGCTTTGAAAACAATGCGGGCTACGCGAGGGTGATCACCACGCAGGAGCTGGACAAGGAAAGTATAGCGGGCAGCGTTGCCGTAAATCCGGAAGCTGCGGTGGAAACGGAGCCTACCG
Source organism: Dyadobacter fermentans DSM 18053 (assembly GCF_000023125.1). Lineage (NCBI taxonomy): Bacteria > Pseudomonadati > Bacteroidota > Cytophagia > Cytophagales > Spirosomataceae > Dyadobacter > Dyadobacter fermentans. The sequence continues at coordinate 4,330,706 of NC_013037.1, read as the reverse complement.
AAAACGGTTTTATCGTGCGCGGCGCATTCAACGAAACCGAAACATATGTGCTGCAACTGAAACAATCGCTGAAAGGAGTTTTGGGACAAACTTTGGAGGAAGAAGCATCCCGTGACCTGTTTTTTGGGAAAATGCCCGCGGCTATCTCCTTTGCAAACAAGAAGGGCCTGTACTTATCGACCAAAAGCTCCCGCAATATCGGCGTCAACATCGTGAATGTGCCCAAAGTGCAGGTACGCATTTCGAAGCTGTATGCGAATAATATCCTGCATTATATTCACAACAACCGCTGGAACGACTACGCTTATGTGGGCGACGACTGGCAGCCTACCGGCAATTTCAATTACAGCGACGACCGCGAAAGCCAGCTGAGCGATGTGATCGTGAATAAGATTGTAGAAACAGCAAATTTGTCCAAAAACAAAGGCATTTCCGCATTGAATATCGCATTGCCCGACGATAACAAACGGCAGGGCGTGTACCTGGTAGCGGTGAATTCCGAGGAGGAAGCCTACCTCGGCGCCACGAAACTCGTCTCCATTTCCGATATCGGCCTCATTGCGAAGCAGGGCAAGGATGAACTGTGGATTTTTGCCAATTCCATCAAAACCAACGAGCCGATCAAAGACCTTGAACTGACGGTGGTGAGCTCCAACAATCAATCGGTGCATACGTTCAAAACGGACGCCGACGGCATTGCCCACGTGGACAAGCTGAGCGAAAAAGCGCCGGGCTTCAAGGTCGCCATGATCACGGCCAGTACCCAGGACGATTTTAATTTCCTCTTACTGGAAGACTCGCAGGTGCTCACCTCGCGCTTCGATGTGGAGGGTTTGCGGGACAATGCATCAGGCTATCAGGTGTTTATCTACGGCCAGCGCGATATTTACCGTCCGGGCGAAACCATGCATTTCAACACCGTGCTGCGGACGCAGGATTGGAAAACAGCCGGGAAAGTACCTTTGAAACTGCGCTTGCTGACCCCGAACGGCCGGGAATTCAGGACGTGGCGGAAAACAACTAACGAACAAGGTGCGGTAGAATCCGAAATCCCGCTGGACGCAGGTGTGCTCACGGGCACGTATGTGCTCGAAGTATACAATGCAAACGAGGTGCTGCTCGGTTCGCAGGCGGTAAGCGTCGAGGAATTTATGCCGGATCGCATTAAGGTAGACCTCAGCAGGGCTGCGAAAGATTATATGTCGGGGCAAAAAGTGTCGCTCACGGCCACCGCAATTAACCTTTTTGGTCCGCCCGCGAGCAACCGCAACTATCAGATGGATTTCCAGTTGCAGCGTAAAGGGTTCACTGCCAAAGCATTTCCAGAATACAGTTTTAACATACCCGCGCAAACCGCATTCGAGCGCGACAGCCGCCAGGGCATTACCAACGAACAGGGCCAGGCCAGCGAGCAGTTTGCATTGGCGGCCGGCTTGCAGGATATCGGCGTGCTGGAAGGCAAGATATACGTGACGGTGTTCGACGAAAATGGCCGGCCCGTAAACAGGTTACAGCGTTTCGACGTGTACACGCAGCCGGTGTTCTACGGCATTCGCCTGCCCGACAGCTATGTAGGTACCAATGCACCGGTGCCGGTTGACATTGTGGGGGTAGGAAAGAGCGGCGCGTTGCAGAACGGCGCAACGGCCAGCATCGAGGTGGTACGGCTTGAATATCAGACGGTTGTTGAAAAGAAATATGAGCGCCTGCAATACACATCACGTAAAAAAGAGAAATTGGTTTATTCCAACAAACTTACCCTGGCAGGCGGAAAGGGCACTTTCCGCTATGTGCCCACGGTATCGGGTGAGTATGAAGTGCGCGTAAAACGCCCCGGCGCTACGCATTACACGCTGGCCAATTTTTATGCTTACGGTTATGGATATACCCAGTATTCGTCGTTTGAGGTGAGCAATGAGGGCCAGGTACTGATGGAAACCGATAAGGACAGCTACAAAATGGGCGAATCGGCCAGGGTGCTGTTCAAAACGCCGTTTGATGGACGACTGCTGGTAACCGTTGAGCGTAACAATGTTTTGGAACAGCATATCCTCACCACTGAAAAGAAAGCAGCGGAACTGACATTTAAAATCAAAGAAGCGCACCTGCCCAATGTATTCGTAACGGCGACGCTCATCCGGCCGCTGGATGCGTCGAACATGCCGCTGACGGTCGCTCATGGCTTTCAGCCGATTGCGGTGGAGGACCCGGACCGCAGGTTGCCGGTCAGCATCACGGCAGTTGAAAAGTCGAGATCGAAAATGAAGCAGCAGATCAGGATCAAAACTGAACCGAATGCGGAGGTGACGCTGGCTATTGTGGATGAAGGCATTCTTCAGATCAAAAACTCCAAAACGCCGGATATTCACGGTCATTTCTACCAAAAACGGGCTTTGGAAGTGACCAGCTACGATTTGTACGCGCAGCTGTTCCCGGAACTGTCGATCTCCGGCACATCGAGCTCGGGCGGTGATGGCTACGATCTGGAAAGGAGGATTAACCCGCTAAGCAATGGCCGGACGGAACTCGTGTCGTTTTGGAGCGGGCAGCTCAAAGCCAATGGCAGCGGTGATGTAACTTTCGATGTGAACATCCCGCAGTTCAGCGGCGACTTGCGCATTATGGCGGTCGCTTATAAAGACAATGCATTTGGCTCCGCAACCAAAAACATGAAGGTAGCCGACCCGATCGTGATCAGCGCCGGATTGCCGCGTTTCCTGAGCCCTGGTGATGAGCTTGTACTGCCTGTGAATATCAGCAACACGGAGGCGAAAGGAACTACCGCCACGGTTTCCGTACAGCTTGCAGGGCCATTGGCAGCGGGACAGGCGCCGGTTACGCAAAATATCAGCATTCCGGCCGGGAAGGAAAGCAGGGCCGTTTTCTCCTTAAAAGCATTAACGGCGATCGGCGTGGGCAAGGTAACGGTGAAAGTGAATGCATTCAAAGAAACTTTCGTGAATCAGACCGAGATTACCGTGCGGCCTGCGTCGCCCCTGCTGAAAACGAATGTGTCGGGACTTATTGCGGCCGATAAACAGGGGCAGATTGACCTTCGTTCGTCATTCATTCCTGCCACGGCAAGCAGCCAGGTGGTTTTGAGCCGGTCGCCATTGGTGCAGGGCGGAGGTAAGGCATTGTCAACATTGCTTGGCTATCCTTACGGCTGCCTGGAACAAACCGTGTCGAAAGCATTCCCGCAGATCTACTTCGCCGACCTCACCAAGGCCATGGCAACGCCGGTTTATACGGTGAAAAGCGGTGAAAGTGACTTTAATCCGATGACCAACGTGCAGCAGGCGATCCGGAAAGTGGAATCGCAGCAACTGTTCAACGGGGGAGTGGGCATGTGGCCGGGAGCTACCCGGGAAGACTGGTGGGCTACCGCTTACGCCGTTCATTTCCTGGAAGAAGCACGCAGGGCTGGGTTTGAGGTCAATGCCAAAACACTCAGCCGGGCCGTCGAATACCTCACTGCCCAAAGCGGGACGACGGCCAACAGGGAAGTGGTTGTTGCCAGCACCGGCAATGGCCTGGCTTATGACGCGCAGCCTACGGGCACCCAAACGCGCAAAACAGTGGCACGCCGCGAGGCGATTTACTCGCTTTATGTACTCGCCCTGAACGGCCATCCGAACCGGGCTTCGATGAATTATTACAAACAAAATCCGCATTTGCTCACGGCCGATTCAAAATACCTGCTCGCAGGCGCATTCCAGCTCGCGGGCGATGCGCGGAGCTTTAACGCGCTGCTGCCCAGGACGTATGTTGCCGAAAATGCTGGACGCTACACAGACGACAGCTATTCGTCACCGCTTCGGAATATGTCGTTGGTTTTGAATACATTAATCGAATCGGACCCGTCGAATGCGCAGATTCAGGTGCTCGGGCGCCAGCTTTCACAGGCCATCCAGTCGGCTTCGTATCTGAACACCCAGGAAGCGGCATTTGCCGTACTGGCATTGGGTAAGCTGGCCAGGAAAACGGCCAATTCTACCGTCACGGCTTCGGTTTCTGCCAATGGCAAGCCGCTCGGGCAGTTTACTGGTAAGGAATTGAAAATTTCGAAAGGCATTATAAACCAGAAATTGCAGGTCAAAACACAGGGTAAGGGCGATTTGTACTGGTTTGCACAAACGGCGGGCATGTCTGCGACGGGAAACTATGTGGAGGAAGACCAGGGAATCAGCATTCGCCGCCAGTTCCTGACGCGCTCCGGTGCGCCTGTGCAATCTTTCAGGCAAAACGACCTGGTAGTAGTAAAGCTGACCCTTGCGAGCACAAACGGCCTGCCGGTGGAGAACATTGTGGTAACAGACCTGCTGCCGTCCGGTTTTGAAATAGAAAACCCCCGCATTACCGAGCCGCGGGATATGCCGTGGATTACCAAAGCATCCGTCCCCGAATATTACGACATCCGCGACGACCGCATTCATTTCTTCACCACGGCCGACGCCCAGGAAAAGACCTTCTACTACCAGGTCAGGGTAGTTTCAAAAGGAACATTCACGGTAGGCCCGGCCGCTGCGGATGCAATGTACCAGGGAGAATACCGCAGCTATTCGGGTGGTGGGAAGATTACGGTTGAATAATTCAGAAAGAAAAACCTCTCAAAATCAATCCACCAATAATGGCTCCCGCAATGGGGGCCACTACGGGAATCCAGCCGTAGCCCCAGTCGGAGCTGCCCTTGTTGGGAATAGGCAAAATGGCATGCGCGATACGCGGGCCAAGGTCGCGCACGGGGTTAATGGCATAGCCCGTAGTGCCGCCGAGCGATAACCCGATACTCCAAACGAGCATGCCCACAAGGTAAGGCGCAACGCCGGAAGGGATACCTCCTTTTTCAGGATCGGAAGTGCCTGCGTAGCCGATCGCGACAATGCCGACGATGAGTACGACGGTCGCAATGAACTCGCTCAGAAAGTTGGCACCCGTGCTTTTGATGGCCGGGCCGGTTGAAAAACAGGCCAGTTTGGACCCGCCATCTTCGGTCGCTTTCCAATGCGGCAGATATTGCAGCCACACCAGCACAGCGCCGAGAAATGCACCAATCAGCTGTGCGGGAATGTATGTTGCTATAAAGCTGTAATCGTTTTGAAGTACCGCAAAACCCACGGTCACCGCGGGGTTCAGATGGGCTACGGCACTGCCGAATGCATTGGCTGTGAACACCCCGAACATCACCGCAAACGCCCACCCCGCCGTAATCACGATCCAGCCGGAACTTTCGCCCTTGGTTTTTTTCAACACGACATTGGCGACTACGCCGTTGCCCAATAAAATGAGGACCATTGTTCCGACTAATTCTCCAATGAAAGGCGAAGGCTGCATGTGTTTTATACAATCAAGGTTGGTGAACGAATATGCGAATAGTTTTATTAATTCTCTTTCCAATCCCAAAAAGAATTTTTCGTTCCGCTTTTACCATTTTAGGACCATGAATTCTGCTAACTTTGCCTGATAATCAATTTTTGTATTGAAAATCATGTCATTAAATCAGCTTACGGCGATCTCTCCGGTTGATGGCCGTTATTACAAACAAGTATCTGAACTTTCGGCCTATTTCTCGGAATATGCCCTGATTTATTACCGGGTGTATGTTGAAATCGAATATTTCATCGCACTCTGCGAAATCCCCCTCCCGCAACTATCGGAATTTGACAAGAAAAAATATGCGTCGCTGCGCAAAATCTATGAGGATTTCAGCGAAGCCGATGCATTGCATATAAAGGACATTGAAAAGGTGACCAACCACGATGTGAAGGCCGTAGAATACTTCATCAAGGAGCAATTCGAGAAGCTGGGCATCGAGTCTTTTCAGGAATTTATCCACTTTGGACTTACCTCGCAAGACATCAACAACACGGCTATCCCGCTGTCGCTGAAAGACGCGATGGAGCGCCAGATCAAGCCGCTGTTCCGCCAGGTGCTTTTTGTGTTGAAACGCATGTCGATCGAGTGGAAAAACGTGCCGATGCTCGCATTCACCCACGGGCAGCCCGCATCACCTACACGCGTAGGAAAGGAGTTCCTGGTTTTTGTGGAACGATTGGAACGCCAGCTCGAAATGCTCGACAAAATCCCGCATTCGGCTAAGTTCGGCGGTGCTACCGGTAACTTCAATGCCCACCATGTCGCTTATCCGAAACAGGACTGGATGGCTTTCGGCCACCATTTTGTGGAAGGTTTGGGATTAAAAAGAAGCCGCCACACGACGCAAATTGAGCATTACGACAATATTGCAGCGATGTTCGACTGCCTGAAACGCCTGAACACGATCCTGATCGACCTTAATCGTGATATGTGGACGTACATTTCAATGGGGTATTTCAAGCAGAAGATCAAAGCCGGCGAAGTAGGATCTTCGGCGATGCCGCACAAAGTGAATCCGATCGACTTCGAAAATTCGGAAGGAAACCTGGGGCTGGCATCTGCATTATTCGAGCATTTTGCCGCGAAATTGCCCATTTCCCGCCTGCAACGCGACCTTACCGACTCCACGGTACTCCGCAACATCGGCGTCCCCGTCGCGCATTTGGCTATCGCCCTGAACTCGCTGCTGAAAGGCCTGGGCAAAGTGGAACTGAATGGTGAAGTACTGAAAGCCGAACTGGAAGAAAACTGGGCGGTAGTGTCCGAGGCGATCCAAACGATCCTGCGCCGCGAAAGCTACCCAAAACCGTACGAGGCATTGAAAGAGCTGACCCGCACCAACGAAAAAATCACCCACGATTCCATCTCACGTTTCATCGAAACGCTGGACGTGTCCGAAAAAATAAGAGAAGAACTCCGCGCCCTGAGCCCGTTCAATTATTTGGGCGTTGTGGAGGATACGTTTTAAATAATGATTGAATGACCGAATGATTGAATGACTGAATAGGCGATATTCAATCATTCAATCATTCAATCATTCAAAATTTCGATCACCCGCACTTCGACGATCCGCAGTCCTTGCACGTCAAACATCCTTCCTGGTACAGCAAATTCGTTGATCCGCAGTTCTGGCATTTTTGCTTGGCGGCTTCGGTGCCGTCGGGGATGTAGCGTTTTAATGCGCGCGCTACGCCGGCTTTCCAGGTGTTGATCGCCTCGTCGAGTTGGAGGCTGCTGATCAGGTCCACCACTTTTTCGATCGGCATTCCGTGGCGTAATGTGCTGGAAATCAGCTTTGCGTAATTCCAGTACTCGGGATTGAATTTGTAGGATAGCCCTTCGATCGTCGTTTTGTAGCCGCGCGTGTTTTTGTATTGGAAATCATAGCGTGAGCTGCCGTCGGCTTCCCTGTTTTTGATGATCAGGCCTTCATTCACCCAGCGAGGGATCAGAATACCGTCTTCATCGTCTGCAAAACCGGTGAAGATTTCGTACGGCCGGCCGTCTATCAGCCCGATGAATGCGATCCATTTGTCTTTTTTATTCTGAAAACGCACCACATCGGCTTCGAGCGTCTGCGGGCGCTCGGTCGGGAATGGGGTCGGAGCGCCTTCTTGCGTTTCTTCTTTTTTCTCCGTGTTAGAGATCAAAACGCCTGAACGTGAGCCGTCGCGGTATACGGTAACGCCTTTGCAGCCCGCTTTCCATGCTTCCATATAGCATTCACCTACGAGCTCTTCGGTCACGTCGTTCGGCATGTTGATCGTCACGCTGATCGAATGGTCCACCCATTGCTGGATCGCTCCCTGCATTTTTACCTTTTTGAGGTAATCCACATCATTGGAAGTGGCTTTGTAGTAAGGCGATTTTTTAACCAGTTCGTCGAGGTCTTTTTGCGCGTAATTCTTGCTGGTATCCAGCCCGTTAACCTCCATCCATTGCTTAAACCGATGGTGGAAAACCACATATTCTTCCCACGAATCGCCTACTTCGTCCACGAAATCCACGCGCACGTCCTTGTCGTTCGGGTTTACTTTTCTTCTTCTTTTATAAACCGGCAAAAACACCGGCTCGATGCCCGAGGTCGTTTGAGACATCAGGCTAGTTGTTCCCGTTGGTGCAATGGTAAGCAATGCGATATTCCGGCGGCCGTATTCGAGCATTTCGTAATAAAGCTGCGCGTCGGCTTCTTTCAAACGGAGGATGAACGGGTTGTTTTTCTCTCTTTCCGAATCGAAGATCGTGAATGCACCGCGCTCTTTTGCAGTATGCACCGACCCGCGATAGGCTTCCAATGCAACGGTTTTATGGATTTCAACCGCGAATGCATTGCCCTCGTCGCTGCCATAGCGAAGGCCCAGCGCTGCCAGCATATCGCCTTCGGCGGTGATACCGATGCCCGTCCGGCGGCCTTCGTTGGCTTTCGTTTGGATGTTCAGCCAAAGGTTACGCTCCACGCGCTTCACCTCTGCATCTTCGGGATCTTCGTCGATTTTTTGAAGGATTGCATCAATTTTTTCCAGTTCAAGATCAATGATGTCGTCCATCATGCGCTGTGCAGCCGCGATATGCTTTTTGAAGAGGTCCCAGTTAAACTTCGCCTTGTCGGTAAATGGATCTTCGACGTACGAAAACAGGTTGATCGCGAGCAAACGGCACGAGTCGTAAGCGCACAGCGGGATTTCGCCGCAGGGATTTGTAGAAATGGTCTGATAACCCAGGTCAGCGTAGCAATCGGGCACGGACTCACGGATGATGGTGTCCCAAAACAGGATACCCGGCTCGGCCGATTGCCATGCATTATGCACGATTTTCTTCCAAAGCGCCGTCGCATCGATGTCTTTAATGTGCGTCGGAGTGTGGCTTTGGATCGGATATTGCTGGCGGTAGGTTGTTCCGGCGTCCACCGCTTGCATAAATTCATCGTCGATGCGTACGGAGACATTGGCGCCGGTCACTTTGCCCTGCTCCATTTTAGCGTCGATAAAGCTTTCGGAATCAGGGTGTTTGATGGACACTGAAAGCATGAGCGCGCCTCTGCGGCCGTCCTGCGCCACTTCGCGGGTGGAGTTGGAGAAACGTTCCATGAACGGCACAATGCCTGTGGAAGTCAATGCCGAGTTTTTTACCGGCGAGCCTTTCGGGCGAATGTGCGAGAGATCGTGCCCCACGCCGCCGCGGCGCTTCATGAGCTGCACCTGCTCCTGGTCGATCTTCATAATGCCGCCATAGGAGTCGGATTCGCCATTGTTACCAATCACGAAACAGTTCGAAAGCGAGGCGATCTGGTACGGATTGCCGATGCCCGTCATGGGGCTGCCCTGCGGGATAATATATTTAAAATCCTTGATCAGATCGAAAATTTCGGCCTCGCTGAGCGGGTTCGGATAGCGCTGCTCAATGCGCGCGATCTCCGACGCGATGCGGTGGTGCATATCGTCCGGCGTGGCCTCGTAAATGGCGCCGAAGGAATCCTTCAACGCATATTTATTCACCCAAACGCGCGCCGCCAGGTCGTCGCCCTTAAAATATTCCAGCGATGCCTGAAAGGCCTCGTCAGAGGTATAGGTTCTTTCTGATTGTGAAGATTTTATAGTTTCCATTGACTGGTATCAGAGAAATTTTGAAGAAGTTGAGAGTTTCAAATGTACAGATTTTGGAATTCAAATGAAAGATAATTTTGGGAAAAGTTTACAAATAAATCAATATAATATGCTGTATTTCAATGTATTAAAATTTTATAGTGTCCGAAAAGTTTGCAAATTTTTGCTTGACTTGGAAAAGCGGTTTTAGAAATTATTACAAAAAAATACCGGCTCACGAACGGAGCCGGCAATTTCTAATTACTATGGCGAAATTTTATCTTAAATCGTTGTCACGATCATATTTTCATGTCAGAATTGGATCGAATGCTGCTCGATCAGCGCCGGCCATTCGGCCAGTTCGGGAATGCCGGGCTTGCGCTTGCCGAAAAACTGGTTGAACATCACACCATCCTTGTCGATCAGCTCGATGCCGGTAACAATGCCGTCTTCGGTCGGCTTGCGCACCACCCATGCCTCGTCGATGGCATCTTCCCGCAAATGCAGGTTGAACTCGGGGTCCATTACATTCAGCCACGGGCCCATGACGAAGATCTTTTTGATTGGACCGGTGTGGATTTGAATGCAATTCGGGTTCGAAACGAATACCATAATCGGCAGTTCGCTTTGGGAAAGTGCGTCAAACAAGACCTTCATACTTTCCGGTTTAATGCGATGCGCGTAACCTTCGGGCGCATTGCGCAGCGCCTGCTTTCTCGTTAGCTTGTGTTTGCGGAGCAGCGTGAAGAAATCATGCGTGTCTTTCAATGCAAGCCATTCTGCCTGGAAAGCCGATTTGGCGAGGCCGGCGGCCTCTTCCGGTTCCGCTTCTTTCTCTTTTTTCTCATTTACAAAAAGGTTTACATCCTGGTCGGCGGCGAGGTATTTGGCCACCAATGCGTGGTAGGCTTCCTTGTTGCTCTTCTCGGTAAGGTAAATTTTATGTGCGGCGTCGCCGAAGCTGTTGAAGAATTGCAGGCTGAAACGGTCGTTCTCCGAAACCGCAAACCCGAATTTCCAGTCGCCAAGGAACAAGCGCAGGTCGATATCCTCGCCCAGCACCAGGCCAACGTGATTGTTGAACGATATATTTTGGTAAACGCCCTTGCGTTCGTGCACCACGTGGTCGTTGCGGGTGAGCGCCATCACATGCCCGAGTGCGCCCATTTCTTTCATTAATTCCCTGAAATCGCCGTCGAGCAGCTGCACGCTTTCGCCCAGGCCCGTTGCGAGGAGTTCGGCCTCGGAGGTGCCGAGCGCTTTGGCGGCGTCGCGGATGCGCGTTTTAGGGTTGGCGAGCTTGTATTCTGCCCAGCGTTCTTTCAGTTCAGTTCTGTCTGGTGATAGGGTTGACTTCATGTCTTTGCTATTATTGATAGTTATTAATCAGGGAATTTGGTACGAAACAGAGGCCTGGGGCACTATTACCGGGTAAGGCGTCGTGTCCGGTTGGATAATCTGCACCGGCAGCCCGAAAGCTTCGTGAATGGCCTGCTCGGTGAGCACGGTCTCAGGTGTGCCGATGGCATGCGGGCGTCCGTTTTTGAGCATCAGCACGCGGTCGGCATATTGCAACGCCTGGTTCAGGTCGTGAACGACGGCTACCACCGCGAAATGCTTGCGTGTCAGTTCCTTGGCAAGCTGGAATGTCTCGTACTGATGCAAAAGGTCCATTCCGGTAGTGGGTTCATCGAGCAGCAGCAGGCCGTTTTCGATCTCCCACACCTGGGCGAGCGCCCGCGCAAGCTGCACGCGCTGCTGTTCGCCGCCGGATAAGGTCGGGTACAAACGACTTTTCAAATGGCCGATGCCGACTTTTTTAAGGCACATATCTACGATCGCCAGGTCGCGCTGCGATAGATCGGCGTCGTAAAACGGATAGCGGCCCATCAGCACAATTTCCTGCGCCGTGAAGGATAATGCAATGTTGTTTTGCTGGGATAGCACCGCCCGTTTGGTAGCCAGCTCTTTCAGTTTATACTTTCGAAGGTCGCGGTCGTGGAAATGCACCGAGCCGGACGTGGCTGGCTGCTCTGCGGAAAGCAGCTTGATTAATGTCGATTTTCCGGCGCCATTAGCCCCGATAATCGCCCAGAATTCCCCAGGTTTGACCGAAAAACTGACATTTTCCAGCAGTTTGCGGCCTTTTACTTCAAATCCGGCATTCCTTACCTCCATCATAGCCGCTTCCGTTTTTGTTCCCACAAAATATAAATGAAAAACGGCGTGCCGAGCATGCCCGTCAGAATGCCTATCGGCAGTTCGGATGGCGCTACGATGGTGCGGGAGAGGGTGTCGGCCAATGTGAGCACAATGGCGCCCGCAATTGCCGACCCGATAATCAGCGTCCGGTGGTTAGGCCCGAACAATGTGCGTATAATGTGCGGTACGATCAGTCCTACAAAACCAATGCTCCCCGCCACGGCTACGGACGCGCCTACGCCCAGCGTTGCGAGGATAATCACCTGCCGTTTCAGCAATTTCATGTTCACGCCCAGGCTGGCTGCCTGACTTTCGCCGAGTACGAGCAGGTTCAATGCTTTGGAAAGATAGGGCATAAAAATGACGGAAATTCCGACAAACGGCGCTACGGCCATCACGGCGGTCCAGCTGGCGCCGCCCAGGCTGCCCAGGTTCCAGAATGTGATGTTGCGAAGCTGGGCATCGTCGGCCAGGTACGTCATGAGGCCCGTCACCGCGCCTACAAATGCATTGATCGCGATGCCGCAGAGCAGCAATGTGGCCACGCCGCCGTCGCTGGTGATTTTGGAGAGCTGGTACACCAGCAATGTCGTGCATGCCGCGCCGAGAAACGAAACGAACGAAATGCCGTACGCGCCCGCGAGCTCGTTCAGCATTCCGAAATATTTAACGTTGAGCATAATTACAAAAACAGCGAAAAGCGACGCGCCGGAAGTAACCCCGATGAGCGTGGCGTCGGCAATAGGGTTGCGGAAAAGCCCTTGCAGTGATGCGCCCGCAATGCCCAACGCAGCGCCTATGAGCACCGCCAGGCATACCCGCGGCAGGCGGATGACCCAGAAAACGACGGACTTCTGCTCCTCGACCTGTGTTTCGGAAATCCAGCCGAGCTCCATCGCGATGATCTGCCAGAGCTCGCGCAGGGAGATGGACAATGCGCCGGTGCAGGCTGCCAGGATCACGCATGCCAGCAGGATAGCGCCGAGAATCCACACCATTTTCGCCATTGATGAGGGCAAAATGTGCTTTTGAAAGGTCTCCGCTTTCGTTGCTTCCCGCTCGTTTACCGTTTCTGTCAGCATCGCTCTCTATTTTACTTTTTGGGAAAGTTCGGCGGCTGCCTTGCCGAGCCGCGGCCCGAAGCCGGTGAGGAACTGGCCGTCCATGGTCACGATCCGGCGGTTTTTGCCCGCACTGGTGTTGGCTACGCCAGGCACTTTCAGCAGGCCGTCCATGCCTTCGAGGCTTTCCAGTCCGCTGGAAAACAGCACGAGTACGTCGGGATTGGCGGCGATGAGCGATTCGGCAGTGAGCGGTTTAAAATCTGTGAAGCCGCCCACAGCATTCTTATGTCCTGCCAATGCAAACATTTTGTCGAGCGAAGTGCCTGTGCCCGAAACCATTAATGTGCCCGTGCCCCGGGCGTAGATGAAGAGCAATTTTTTAGGATTTGCCGGAGCAGGAATTTTCGCCAGATCGGCCTGCAATGCTTTTACCATCTTTTCGGCTTGCGCATTGGCATTGAAATAAGTGCCTACCTCGCGAATGAGCCTGATGGCGCCCTCTTTGGAATAATCATGCTTGAACTCGACCAGTTTTTTGCCGCTGCCGCTGAGCTGCTTCACCACGGCAGGGGATAGCATGCTCTGATTGGTATAAATAATCACATCCGGGTTCAGCGCCAGGATGCCTTCGGCCGCAATGGTGCGGTTATGCCCGATTTTCGGGAGCTTTTCGAGGGAAGCGGGGTAAGTACTGGTCACATCCACGCCCACGATCTGTTTTTCCAGGCCAAGTCCCACCAGGATTTCGCTTAGCGTTCCATTTGCCGATACGATGCGGAGCGCCCGCGCATTACCGTGTCCCGCCGCGAAGAGCAGGATTATCAAGCCAATCAATAACCTCGAAACCGACTGCATTTCAGGATTTTACTTTTTATAGGAAAAAATTTTGTCTACTTCTAACACCAGCAGCGCCTCCTGGAACATGGTTTTAATCTCTTCGAGCTCGATTTCGTCGAAGGAGAGCATGAAGTTCGGGATGGGCGATGGTAACAAATGCGTTTTGCCATGCGGAAGCGGTTCGCCTACGCTGTGCAGGTGGCAGTCGTCATACAAAATGGATTGAAAACCCCTCAAACCGTCTTCTGTAAAAATGAACAGCACATTGCCGTACGCGAAGTTGAAATGCGTGCAGCAATTACACTGCCCGATGTAGCCCCTGGACGTCTGGCTTAAAATCCGTAATGAATTGTATGAATGCGAATCTTCCTGCATAGCGTCTTAATGATCATGATGTAAATGCTTTTCCGGGTTCCGCCATTTGTTGCAGGCAAATATATGTTATTAATTTAGACCAAGTATAAATAGTATGGAAATATTTCATTCGGCCTTCCCGGAATCGTCTGCCAGACTTGTTATTATTGTAAATTGATAGGTTGCCCGGTCGACAGCGGGCACGCCGACACGAACAGTTTCATTCCTATACCCCGTTTCCGTTGAAAAAGCTATTTACCAACCTGACCTTCTGGGTCCTGACCGCCATCACCGCCGGAGCGCTGCTCGGCCATTATTTTCCCGACGAGGCGGTTGAAATGAAACTGTTGGGTGAGGGCTTTATTTCGGTGGTCAAACTGTTCATCAACCCCATTATTTTCCTTACAATCACATTGGGGATCGTCGGAATGGGCGATTTGAAGAAAGTAGGCAAGGTAGGGGCGAAGGCATTGCTGTACTTCGAGGTTGTTACCACGCTGGCGCTCGTTGTGGGGATCATCGTCGCGAATGTGATCCGGCCAGGCGAGGGCGTCGTGACCAGTTCGCTGGAAAAAGGCGATATTTCCAAGTATGCAGGCAAGGCGCAGGATTTCAGCTGGCTGCAATTTTTCTTCGATAATGTGACTTTGCAGGTTTTGCTCTTAGCGCTGATTTTCGGATCGGTTTTGAGCAGGATCGAGGCCAGGCAAAAGGTGGTCGACGGGCTGAACTTCGTTTCCAAATACGTTTTCCGGGCGCTGCACCTGGTGATGTTGTTTGCTCCCATCGGCGCATTCGGCGGGATGGCTTTTACCATAGGCAAATACGGGATCGACACCCTTCTGCCGCTCGCCAAGCTCATGGGAACCGTGTACGCGACTATGGCAGTGTTCATTTTCGGGGTTTTGGGATTGATTATGAGGACTTACAAGATCAGCCTCTGGCGTTTCCTGAAATACATCCGCGAAGAGTTGCTCATTGTGCTCGGGACATCGTCTTCCGAAGCCGGGCTGCCATCACTGATGGCCAAGCTCGAACGAATGGGCTGCTCCAAACCGGTGGTGGGGCTCGTGGTGCCAGCCGGCTATTCGTTTAACCTCGACGGCACGACCATTTACCTTTCGATGGCGACAATTTTCCTCGCGCAGGTTTTCAATGTGCATTTAAATATCGGACAGATATTCTCGTTGATCGGCATTCTGATGGTCACTTCCAAAGGCGCCGCCGGCGTAACGGGCAGCGGTTTTGTGGTTTTGGCTTCTACCTTAACGGCCATTAAGGTGATCCCGGTCGAGGGCCTGGCACTACTTCTGGGCGTAGACCGTTTCATGTCCGAGGCCCGGGCGATCACCAACTTCATCGGCAACGGCGTCGCCACCATCTGGCTCGCCAACAACGAAAAAGAATTCGACCGCGCCAAAATGGAATACGCATTCAACAATATCCAGGAAACAGAGAATGTGGTAACGGATAATTTGAGCGATGTGACGCAGCCTTCTGAAACTAAGCTGTAATATTGAAGATGACGCACTATGATGACTTTGTTAGCTCGGAGCCAGGCGTTATGTTAGGCAAACCCGTGATTAAGGGGACTAGGATAGCTGTCGAACAGATACTGCGTAAATTAAAAGAGGGCGCGACGGTATCAGATCTGATGGCAATGTATCCGGGTGTAAGTCGTGAATGTATTTTATGCATAATTGATAAACACAAATAGATTCGATTTTATAAACAAAGTACCTTTTATATGTCCAATCAGGAAACACTTCATATACCAACCCGGGCGAAACGGCCTTTTATTGGGGAAGAATTTGATTTGAAGAAATGGGAAGATGTGCAGCCTTTCTTCGAAAATTTGAAAAACAGGGAGATCAATTCGCCCGAAGACCTGAAACAGTGGTTCTCGGACCGCAGCGAGATCGAATCCTACCTTTCCGAGAACTTCGCATGGCGCTACATCCGCCAGACCTGCGATACGGCCAACACCGGCCTGATCAATGCATTGCAGTTCTTTATCACCGAAATCCAGCCGAAACTGGCCGAATACGGCAATGCGCTCGATAAAAAAGTGGTGGATAACCCTTATCTGAGTGAATTGACGGAGCCTGGCTTTGCGATCACATTGCGTGGCATGAAGAAGGCAATCGAGATTTTCCGGGATGAAAACATCCCGCTGATCACCGACATGCAGACCGAAGAGCGTAAATACGGCGCCATCGCCGGCGCGATGACCGTCACGCTCGATGGCGAGGAAATGACGCTCCAGCGCGCAGCCGACCGCCTGCAATCCACCGACCGGAATGTGCGCGAGGAAGCATGGCGGGCCATTGCCGAACGCCGTTACGAGGATCGTGAGAAGCTGGATGAACTGCTGAACAAGCTGGTGAGCCTGCGCGATAACGTGGGCCGCAATGCCGGTTTCAGCAACTACCGCGACTACATGTTCGCCGCCATGGGCCGCTTCGATTACACGCCGCAGGATTGTTTCAACTTCCACGGTTCTGTGAAAAAGTCAATCGTGCCGATTTTGAATGAAATGGCTGCGGAACGGAAGGCTGCATTGCAACTGGACGCACTCCGCCCGTGGGACACGAAAGTGGATCCGAAAGGCTTGCCGCCATTGAAACCGTTCGAAACCGGCGAGGAGCTGCTCGACAAGACGATCCGCGCATTCTCGCGCCTAGACCCGTTCCTGGGCGACTGCCTGCGGATTATGAAAACGATGAAGCACCTCGACCTCGAATCGCGGAAGGGCAAGGCGCCGGGCGGTTATAACTACCCGCTCGACGAAATCGGCGTGCCGTTTATTTTCATGAATGCGACGTCTAACCTGCGCGATATGGTTACGCTCCTGCACGAAGGCGGCCATGCGGTGCATTCGCTCGTAACGCGCGACCTGGCATTGAATTCGTTCAAACACACGCCTTCGGAGGTGGCCGAGCTGGCTTCGATGTCGATGGAGCTGATCACGATGGATTTCTGGGACGAGTTCTTTACAAACGAGGAAGACCTCAAACGCGCGAAAATCACACATCTGGAATCGATTATCGAGACGTTACCTTGGGTGGCGACGGTGGACAAGTTCCAGCATTGGATGTACGAAAACCCTCAGCACACGCCGGAACAGCGTACTGATGCGTGGGTGCGCATTTATGAGGAATTCACGGATTCGGTCATGGACTGGTCGACCTTGGAAAACTTCAAAAAGTACCTCTGGCAGCGCCAGCTGCATATTTATGAAGTGCCGTTCTATTACATCGAATACGGCATTGCGCAGCTCGGGGCAATTGGCGTTTGGAAAAACTACCGCGAGAATCCGGCGGCCGGTTTGAAGGGTTACTTGGATGCATTGAAGCTTGGCTACACGGCTACGATCGGTGAAATTTACCAGGCGGCTAACATTCCGTTCGATTTCTCGGAGCGCCATATCGCTGAACTGATGCAGTTTGTACGCGATGAATTGGCGGAATTAAAAAAATAGTATTTCAATCGCCCGCAATTTGGTGGTTATGAAATTGGCGGTTATTTTTGCGCACAATACTATGAACGATCAAAGAAATGAAATTCAATAAAATAGTTGCTTTTGTTGCGTGTGTGGTGCTGCTTTCGTCTTGCGAATACCAAAAGTATAACCAGAAGGAGCAGAAAGACCTGAACGTGGGTAATGAGTGGGTTTATGGCGTAAGCCCTGATTCCCTGCCGCGTCAGATGTCGTTCAAGTACGATGCAAAGCCTGAGCTTGACGCCCGCGTAAACGACATTCGTGCGAAGTTGTACGGTGGTAAAATTCCTAGCTCGCTGGTAAAAGAATAGCGACTGTTCTTTGAGAAAATATAGAAGATATCCTCACCAAATGGGGATATCTTTTTTTTGCGCTGTTTTTTCGAATATTGAACAATTTTAAGATCACATCCCGCGTATTATCCTTCTGGATTATGCCCGTTGCCTAAGCGATGTTGGGTCGATTGAACATTTTTAATTTACTTTACGTATTCGAGGCAAGGCGAAGCCGAAATTTTAGAAAGATATAAGCGATTAAAAAGTATTCAAAACATGAACATAGCTTTGGTCACCGGCTCGGCCGGACTCATTGGAAGTGAATCGGTTGCTTTTTTGGCTGATAAGTTTGATCTGGTCATCGGAGTCGATAACAACCTTCGTCAATACTTCTTCGGGGCCGACGGAAATACCGAATGGAACCGCAACCGCATCGAAGAGGCATTCGGCAACTACAAACACTATTCGGCCGATATCCGCGAGGTTAGCCAGCTCGAACCGATTTTCAAAGAGTACGGCACAGACATTAAGATGATCGTGCACGCAGCAGCGCAGCCAAGCCACGACTGGGCAGCCCGTGAACCGTTCACCGATTTCGGTGTGAATGCGGTAGGGACATTGAATATGCTCGAAATGACCCGCCTGCACGCTCCCGAGGCCGTTTTTATCTTCACTTCTACCAACAAGGTTTACGGCGACAATCCCAACTACCTGCCATTGGTAGAGCTCGAAACCCGCTGGGAAATCGACGAAAGCCATGCTTACTTCGAAAACGGTATCGACGAAAACCACAGCATCGACCATACGAAACACTCGATTTTCGGCGCTTCCAAAGTCGCTGCCGACATTATGGTGCAGGAATACGGCCGCTATTTCGGTATGAAAACGGCTGTTTTCCGCGGAGGATGCCTCACAGGCCCGAACCACTCCGGCGCGCAGCTCCACGGCTTCCTGGCTTACCTCATGAAATGTGCCATTACCGGAACGCACTACACGATTTTCGGTTACAAGGGCAAGCAGGTCCGCGATAATATCCACAGCCACGACCTGGTGAACATGTTCTGGCATTATTACCAAAATCCCCGTCCGGGCGAAGTTTACAACGCCGGCGGCGGCCGTTTTGCCAACTGCTCGATGCTCGAAGCGATCGCATTGTGCGAGCAGATCACAGGAAACAAACTTTCTTACTCATACTCGGAAACCAACCGCATCGGCGACCACATCTGGTACGTAAGCGACCTTTCTAAATTCAAGTCGCATTACCCGGACTGGAACTGGGAGTACGGCCTCACGGAAACGCTCACGCAGATCCACGACGGAATCGCTTCCCGACTAGGTGTAAAAACGGTTTAAAATCACACTCAGAGCCTTCGGAATAGCCTTCCGGAGGCTTCGTAACTCTCTCCCATGCCAGAAAATTACGTCATTATTATACCCCAATTCAATGACTGGGAGGCGCTGAATCTGCTGATTCAAAAGATTAATGCGGATTTAAATACTCCAATCCTTCAAAACACGACGCTGCTCATTGTGGATGATTGCTCTTCAAGGGCAAGAAGCCAGCCATTCGCCGTTTTCGGTGGGAAAGAGATCAAATTGCTGCGGCTGTATCGTAACCTCGGCCATCAGAAAGCCATCGCCATCGGCCTGTCCTACGTGGCCGAACACCTGGCCGCCGACAAGGTGATCGTGATGGACGCCGACGGCGAAGACGCGCCCGGCGATATCAACAAACTCGTCGAAAAGTCCGTTTTAGAGCCAGGCAAGATCATTTTCGCGGAGCGCAACAAGCGTACCGAGGGCTTGCTTTTCCGCTCTTTTTATGTGATTTATAAATATGTGTTCAAACTGCTGACCGGCAAGGTGATCACATTCGGGAATTTCAGCCTCGTGCCGCAGAGCCGGTTGCAAAACCTGGTGCGCGTTTCGGAAATCTGGAATAACTATCCCGGCGGCATCATCAAATCCCGCATCCCGTACGATTCGGTGCTTACCAACCGTGCCAGGAGATTGGCCGGCGAGAGCAAAATGAACTTCGTTTCGCTCGTATTGCACGGTTTAAGCGCCATTTCGGTCATGGTGGATACCACGGCGGTACGCATTCTGATCTTCTCGATGTTCATGTCGGGCATTGCCATTGCATTCATTTTCTTCATTCTTTTCCTGAAACTGATCGGCAATGCAACACCGGGCTGGGCATCGACGCTCGGAAGCACGCTCATGATCCTCATGCTGCAATCCTTCCTGATTTCGCTGTTTCTTGTGTTTATGGTGCTTCAATACCGTTCCCAGCAGCATTTCATCCCCGCAGTACATTACCGCGATTTCGTCGAGAAAGTAGAGTCTTTTAGCTAATCGTATGTTGAGTTTCGACAATTCACCTACTGTATACTGGTTTATCGGCTATGTACTGGCAGGATTTGTCGTTTACGCTTCGCAAAACAGCTCCATTAAGCCGAAGATCTACCTGTCTGCGGGCATTATCCTGCTCGTTTTCATGCGTTTGCCGGTGATCGTGTTCAACCGCGAGCTCAATGTGGACGAAAGCCAGATGGCCAGCCATGCCATCACCCTTTTTCAGGACCCGGTTTACTGGCGTTCGGTGGATGGTACCACCATCGGTCCGCTGGATAATTACCTGCTCGTTCTCCCCAGGCTTTTAGGTTTCCAAATCCATTACAGCTCGGGCCGGTTTATGGGCCTGCTTTGCGTTGCCGGAGCTTGGTTATTGCTGTTTTCTGCGCTCAAAAACTGGTTTGGAGCTACGGTGGCCCGGCGCATTTCAATTGTCCCGCTGCTGTTTCTCGCATTCACGCAGGAGGTTGATTTTGTGCATTATTCGAGCGAGCAGCTGCCGGTATTACTGCTGGCGGTGTGTGTGTACCAGCTCTCGCGCCTCGATCCTAAAATCGCCCCTTCCATATCCGGCCTCTATGGGCTAGGTTTGGCAGCCGGTGCGGTGCCATTCGGTAAGTTGCAGGCGACGCCACTCGCCATTATGCTGGTAGTGGCTGCATTTGCAGTTTTATATCAAAGATTTCAAAAAGAAAAAGAACTGAAACCGGGCATTGCATTGATTGCCGGCGGACTCACCGTTCCCCTGTTTTTCCTCGCATTCACGCTCATATTCGGTGTTTTCGACGATCTGATCAACTTTTACATCCTCGGCAACGCGATTTACGCCGGCGGCGCCACATTTGCCGACATTCCGTCGCAGTTCTACAAAATCGTGTCGCTCTCCACCGATTTCCAGATTTTCAGCCTCGCATTGCTTGTTCCGATGGCGATCGGGCTCGTGCGCATTGTGCGCCTGTATGTGCCAGGGAAAATGGATTTTTATGTGCCGTTCACCATCCTTTTCCTGGTGCTTGCCAGCATTTACGCGGTTACGAAGTCGGGCAATGATTTTATCCATTATCTCAATTTCTGCATCATTCCGTGGACATTGCTGGCCGCATACGGCGTTTCGGCGGTCGAGAGCTGGTCGCTGGCGTTCCCGGCGGTGATGGTGCTGTGGTTTGGAGGTTACGATGCCCTGCATTTCGTGAAAGAGCGCCGTTTGAATGCATTCGATTCAGTAGAAAAAACCCAGCTGCGTGAAAGTCCCGTGGTGACGGAAATTTTGAAAATGAAGAAAAATGGCGATTACATGGCCGTTTGGGGGTGGAATTGCAGCTATTATGTAGAAGCGCAGCTCGCCGAAGCCACTGCCGAAAACCATTCCGAACGCTCCATTTTCGAACATCCGATGCGCGAAACCTACCGTAAGCGCTATATGTCGGACCTCGCGCGGACGCAACCCGCATTCGTTCTGGATGCCGTGGGCAAGAACAGCCTGTGGGTGCAGGACAAAAAAACTCAGGGCATCGAAAGCTACCCTGAGTTGCATCAATATATCCGTCAAAATTATACTTTGGCAGGCGAGTACGACGATGTGCGGCTTTACGTCCGCAACGGCCGGCGCAGCCGGCAGCCATAGGCGTCGTTTACGATAGAATGTCTGTCGACGCGGCGTTTTCGGCCTGCAACAGGTCACTCAGCGTGGTTTTATCGAGTACCGCAAGGTTGGCATCCCGCCATCTTTCGAGCACGGTGCGAAGGCTGCAAGTTTCTTCATCCTTACAATCATCGCATTTACCGTAGAAAAACATCGAAACGCACAATGCCGGCGCAATGGGGCCGTCGATGATCCGCAGCACTTTCGAGAAATTGACCTCGCCCGGGGGCACGCGCAACAGATAGCCGCCGCCTTTGCCTTTCTGACTTTGCAGCACGCCGTTATTGCGCAAATCGAGCAGGATCGCTTCCAGGAATTTTTTCGGAATCTTCTCTTTTTCAGCAATATAAGAGATTAATACCGGTCCTTTTCCGTATTGTTCCGCGAGCACTTTGAGGGCTTTCAGCGCGTATTTAGCTTTTTTAGAAATCATTGTTGATCAAATGTACATTTGGGGTCAGCAAGCGTAAATATGAAACATAATTTGGTGAAACAATAATTCCCATATCAGTTTCTCGGCGGTTTGCCGCCATTTAGCAGTCCCTGCATTCGTTCCAGCGTCTTTTTCTCACCGCAAAGCGAAAGGAATGCTTCGCGTTCGAGGTCGATCAGGTATTGTTCCGAAACCAGCTGCGGGTAACTCAGATCGCCGCCGTTGATCACATAAGCGAGTTTGCCGGCAATCTTAGCATCGTGATCGCTGATGTAGTTCGCGAGGCGCATTTGGGTAATGCCCGCGAGGAACAATGCAATGCCGGTTTTGCCTTGTACTTTAATCTCGAAACGCGGCTTGGGCTGCGTGTAGCCATTTTCCGCAAGGTCGATCGCTGCCTGCTTGGCTTCGGCGATGAGCCGTGAGCGGTTGAGCACGATCTGGTCTTTGTCCTGCAAATAATTCATCGCCTTCGCCTCGTGCGCCGATGTGGACACTTTCGCCTGCGCGATGTTCATAAACGCATTTTGCAGGATGTTCAGCTCGGGATCGCCGGCCTGGTACATATCCGAGCAACGCAGCGCCATTTCCTTGGTACCGCCGCCGGCGGGAATCAGCCCCACGCCAAATTCGACCAGCCCGATGTAGGTTTCCGCGTGCGCCACCACCTTATCCGCATGCAGGGTAAGCTCGCAGCCGCCCCCGAGCGCAAGCGTGTGAGGCGCCACCACCACCGGCACCGATGAGTACCGCGCCCGCATCATCGTTTGCTGGAACTGTGAAATGACCAGGTTAATCTCATCAAACTCCTGCTCCACGGCATACATAAACAGCATTGCGAGGTTCGCTCCGGCCGAAAATGCTTCCACCGCCTCATTGCCGATCACCAGCCCGCGGAAATCCTTCTCCGCCAGACTAATGCTTTTCTGAATACCCTCGATCACCTCCGCGCCCATCGTATTCATTTTAGATTTGAATTCGAGGTTCAGGATGCCGTCGCCGATGTCGTAGACGTTCGCGCCGGCGTTTTTCCATACAATGTTATTGGAAAGGTTGCTCAGCAAAATGAAGCTGTCCTGGCCCGGGATGCGCTTGTAGGATTTGGAAGGAATGTCATAATACAACCGCTTCCCATTCTCCACTTTATAAAATGACTCATGGCCTGCCGAAAGCATTTCGTAAACCCATTGAGCAGGTTTCAGGTCGAGCGATTCCATGATCTTCAGCATGTCTTTCAAGCCAATGGCGTCCCAGGTCTCGAATAAGCCGTATTGCCAGCCGAAGCCCGCGGTAATGGCCTGATCGATGCGGAAAATCTCGTCTGATATCTCCGGAATGCGGAATGTAGCGTATTTGAAAATGTCGGCGAATGTCTTTCGGTAAAAATCGCCGGCCTTGTCCTTGCCCGCCACCAATGCGGCAAAGCGTTTCTGCACGTCGCTGATGTTCTTCGTGCCTTCCAGCGTTTCAAACTTTACTTTGCCCGACGGCACGTATTCCAAAGTCTTGAAATCCAGCGCCAGGATCACCGACTTGCCTTTTTCGTCCTTAATTTTTTTGTAAAAACCCTGACCCGTTTTATCTCCCAGCCATTTGTTGTCAAACAGCTTTTGCATGATCTCCGGCAGCACAAATGCATCCCGCGATTCATCCTTGCCCTCGCCGGAAGCGTACAAATTGTTCGCCACATGCACGGTCGTGTCAAGTCCTACCACATCCGAAAGCCGGTAAGTGCCCGATTTCGGCCGCCCGGCAACCGGGCCGGTCAATTTATCCACTTCATCCACGCTGAGGCCCATTTCTTCGGCCACGCGGATGGTTTGGATCAATGCGTAAATGCCTAATCTGTTAGCAATAAAGCCCGGCGTATCCTTGCAGAGCACGGTGGTTTTGCCTAAAAACAGCTCGCCGTAATGCATCAGGAAATCGACCACACTCTGGTCGGTGTCCGCGGTGGGGATGATTTCGAGCAGGCGCAGGTAGCGCGGAGGGTTAAAAAAGTGCGTTCCAGCGAAGTTTTTGCGGAAATCTTCGCTCCGGCCCTCGGCCATTAAATGGATCGGAATGCCCGAAGTATTGGAGGTAACGAGCGTGCCCGGCTTGCGGAGCGCGTCCACTTTTTCGTAAAGGCTTCTCTTGATATCCAGCCTTTCCACCACCACCTCAATCACCCAGTCGTAGTTTTTGATGTCGGCCAGATTATCGTCGAAGTTGCCGAGCTTGATCCGCGAGGCGAATGCCGGGCTGTACAGCGAGGCCGGTGTGGCTTTGAGCGTCGCCTGGAACGATTCGTTCACGATCCGGTTGCGGAACGCGGTGTGATCGGCGGTGATGCCTTTTGCTTTTTCGGCGTCGGTGAGGTCTTTCGGCACAATGTCCAGCAAGAGCACTTCCACGCCTATATTGGCAAAATGGCACGCAATGCGCGAGCCCATAATGCCTGAACCAAGAACAGCTACTTTACGAATGGAACGATTCATTTTTACTAAGGTTGGTTTTCAGGATGAGATTGATGGTTACTCCAGGTCTTCGGTGATCTCGCCGGCTTTCAGCTTCTGGTTTTCTTCCTCCACCAATCGGTTTATGTCTTTAATCACATCAAAAAACACGACCAGCTTTTCAAGCGGGATCTTATCGCGGATCATCGTGTTGAACGAAATCACGCCTTCGCGGGCCAGTTCGCGCTTTTCCTTGCCCAATTCCGTGAGCACGATGCGCACGAAACGCTTGTCGTTCTTACTCACTTCGCGGCGGATCAGGCCTTTTTCTTCCAGGTTTTTGAGCATCCGCACCAGGCTGCGCGGCTCCATACCGAGCAACGGCGCTATTTTGGTGGCTGGCGTGCCGTTTTCAATGTCGATATTCAGCAGCACATACCCGACAGCCATCGTTGTGTCGAAACGGGCGGCATAGGCATTGTACATCCTCGAAATAGAATGCCAGGCCCATTTGATCTGGAAGTCGATAGTTTTTTCCTTGCGCATCGTTTCAAAAAGCTATTGGTATCAGGTAATGCCCTTATCACAAATGTAAGCAATGTGAGCATTATTATGCAAGCATACCATTTTTAGGCCAATAAAAAACACACCGCCCCGAAAAAGGACGGTGTGCCGTTCTGTTTTTTGCTGATTTACTTCTCGCTGATGAGCTTGTCCATCAACGTATTGAAATCCGCCACGAACTCGTCGTAATAATGGCCAGTGCCGGGGCCGTTGAAGCCGGTGTGGATTTCGCGCACTTTGCCGTGCTTGTCGATGAAAATCGTGGTGGGGTAGGACATGATTTTATTAAGCATCGGCAGCGCTTTCGCGGTGGATTCCTCTGAGCTTGTTCCGGCAAGCACCACCGGATATTCGATGCCGAAGCGGCTTACCATCCGGTCGATTTTCGGGTTGGAGATTTCCGGCTTGTCCGAGCGCTCGAATGAGAGGCCCACGATCTCCACACCGCGTTTTTTGTTCTTTTTATACCACGGGGCGAGGTAATTGGTTTCGTCCATACAGTTGGGGCACCACGAGCCCATGATCTGGATGATCACCGGCTTCCCGGCGAAACGCGGGTCTTTGAGCGTCCAGGTTTTGCCTTTCGTGTCTTTCAAAGAGAAATCAACACTCTCGAAGCCCGGTTTCAGGAAAGTCATTTTCGTGGCATCCGGCAGCTTGGCGTTAGCGTCGGGCCTGGCCGTCCAGGTTTTGTAAGCTTTAATGCCCGACCATTGGCTGCCTTTTAACGAACCGTCGGGCTGGAATGCCGCTTTGAATAGCATCGCAAACGAGCCGTCGAATGTGGAGAGGTAAAGGCTATCGCCGTTCACGCTGCCGGTTAGGAAGCGGTAATCACCGGTAGGTGTCAAAAATGAACCGGTGACGTCGGTACCCTGCTGGGTGAAGTTCCCGACGGCGATGGTTTCGTCGCCGCTTGCGGGGTTTGTAAATGTAGTAGCCCATTTGCCGCTCACATTGCGGCTGCTTTTGGCTTCACCTTTTTTGAAAAACTTATAATTTTCACCCTGAACCGCTTCGAATGGCAATGATCCGGCCACCTTGCCGTTGGCATAACGGTAGTAGGTGCCTTTCAATTCGTCGCCGGTGGATTTGGCGATGATCTTCGCATCGAACATCATCATCGGGATCACGAGCGAGTCGTTTTGGAAATAGCTGCTGTCCATTTTTAGCTTTTCGGTGCCGTTGATGATATTGACGGTGTAGGTTTTACCGTCGCTGTTTTTCGAAATGTCGAGAATGAGGGGTAGTTTCTGCTTGTCGCGGCTCAATGTGGCGCGCCAGATGCCGTTCTGCGGCGGTGTTACCGGCGAGGGCCGGAAGGCGGCGATGAGTGTGAAAATTGAAAGTATGCCAAAAGATAACAGGAGTCTCATATTCAATGAAATGGTGTTTAAAGCTATTAGTGGTGTCAAAATTAATTCCCCGGGCCCGCGTGATTCCTACGCCCGAAAATTGCTAAGTTTGTAACTGCCGCTTTGGCGGAAATAGTTCCTCAGTACATTGCTTTTAACAAATGGATTCGCCTAGTACCTACCACGTTCCCGTCATGTTGTCCGAGTGTCTAGAAGGCCTTCAAATACAGCCTGATGGCATTTATGTCGACGTTACTTTCGGTGGCGGCGGACATTCGCGGGCCATTCTGGAAAAGCTCACGACCGGCCGGCTGCTGGTGTTCGATCAGGACCCCGATGCGGCTTCCAATGCACTCGAATTCAAGGACGACCAGCGGTTTACATTCATCCCGGCCAATTTCAGGCACCTGAAACGCTACCTGAAACTGAACAAGGCCCCGCTGGTGAACGGCATCCTGGCCGACCTCGGCGTATCAAGCCACCAGATCAACACGCCCGAACGGGGGTTTTCTACCCGGTTTGACGCCGACCTGGACATGCGGATGAACCCGAACATTGAAAAAACAGCCCGTGAAGTGCTCAAAACGCGTTCGGCAGCAGAATTGCAACGCATTCTGGGCATGTACGGAGAAGTGACCAACGCCCGCACCGCCGCGGAGGCGATTATCGCCGCCCGCTACAATTCACAGATCGAAACCGTGAATGACCTCAAAGGCATTCTCATGCGCTATGCGCCCAAGCATCGTGAGAACAAGTATTTCGCCCAGGTGTTCCAGGCATTGCGCATCGAGGTGAACGATGAGCTGGCCGTGCTCGAAGAGTTCCTCGCGCAGGTGCCCGAAGTGCTCGCGCCCGACGGCCGTTTGGTAGTCATGTCCTACCATTCGCTGGAAGACAGGCTGGTAAAAAACTACATTCAGAAAGGGAAGTTTTACGGAGAAGTAGAGAAGGATTTTTATGGCAACGAGATCAAGCCGCTGAAAAGCGTTACGCGGAAGCCCATCGAGGCCACTGCGGAAGAAATAGCCGTGAACCCACGCGCCCGGAGCGCCAAGTTGCGGATTGCTGAAAAGGCTTGACCAAATACTTAACGTGACCTTAACCATGGCTGAAAACAAAAAGCGCCAGAAGCCAATACCGCCGAAGCCGCCCAAGCGGAAACGGGAATATTCGCTGTTCAACTGGCTGAACAAATTTTTGCCGCTCGATAAGGTTTTTGGCGAAAAACTGCCTGGCCAGGAAGAGCGTTTGCCGGTGAAGTACTTTTACTATTTCGGATGGGTGGTGATCCTGCTCGTCGCTTATGAGCGGATCGGGTTCCAGTCGGAAGAATATGTGCGGAAAAGCATTAAGCTCAAAAAAGAAGTCGACGACCTGAAAGCGGAGTATACCTCGATCCACGCCGAATATGAGCGTGCCGGGAAGCAATCGGTGGTGGTGGAGAAAGTTCAGGCCGAAGGATTGGTCGAGAACCTGACGCCCCCGAAGAAAATCATTTTAAAAGAAGAAGATTAAGCCGTTTTTTTCTCTCAACGCCTCATGAAAAACGAAGTCGAAAGCGGTCAGAACAATAAAAAAGCGCTGATCAACCGGGCCCGTCTGGTCGGCTGGTTGCTGTTCGTGCTGGCAATCATGGTGTTTGTCAAGCTCATACGCGTTCAATATTATGATACATTTAAAGGCAAAACCTGGGCCGAGTACTCAGAGAAAAACGACCTGAAACTGGACACGATCCCGGCGATGCGCGGCAATATTTACGCGAGCGATAACAGCCTGCTGGCGACGTCGCTGCCTTATTATTATGTAGGGTTTGATACAAAAGTCGCCGATTCGGCCTACTTCTATAACCATATCGACGAGCTGGCGGCGCTTTTAGCCAAAAACTTCAAAGAAAACAGCGCCGAAGGCTACAAAAGCAAGATCATGCGCTACCGCGTGAGCAAGAGCAAGCGGTACCTGCGCCTGAAAAGCAGGGAAATCACACACCTCGAACGCGAACGGCTCAAAAAGTGGCCGTTTTTTGCCAAAGACCGGAAAGGCGGTGGCGGCAAATTCGAGACGATCTACAAGCGCTACAAGCCATTCAGCCCCATGGCCGACCGGACCATCGGCGGCATTGACCCCAAAAGCGGTCGCGGCTACATTGGTCTCGAAGCCAGTTTCGACAAGCAGCTCGAAGGCCGGCCGGGAATTGGCTGGGTCGAAAAAGTGGAAGGCGGGCTGAAAATCCCGGTTGGGGATGCATTTAATGTACAACCAGAAGCCGGACGCGACATTTACACCACGCTCGACATGAACTACCAGGAGCGCACCGAGATCGCATTGCGCCGGAAACTGCTCGAAATGGACGCGGATTTCGGTTCGGTGATCATTATGGAAGTGGCTACCGGGGAAATCAAAGCAATGGCGAACCTTACCAAGCGCGGACCGGGCAAGTATGAGGAGGTGTTTAACTACGCATTGGCTGGCAGCAACGACCCGGGGTCGACGTTTAAGCTGGCTACGATGATGGCTTTGCTGGAAGAAACCAATATGGACCCCGACCAGGTGATGGTCAACACGGGCAATGGCGCCATGAAATTCCGCAACCACACCATTCGCGACGCCCACCGCGGCGGCTTCGGTACGATCACCGCCTCGCAAGTTTTGGAGAAATCGTCCAACATCGGCATCGTGCAGCTCATGCAGCGCTATTTTGCCAATAAGCCGGACAAATATCTGGGTTATCTCAAACAATTTCACCTCACGCAGCCAACGGGCATTCACATGAAGGGCGAAAAGCCGCCGCTGATCCGCGACCGTAAGTCGAAACAATGGAGCAGTTACTCGATGTACTTCATGGCGCACGGCTATGAAATGCAGATGACGCCATTGCAAACACTCGCATTCTACAATGCCGTGGCCAACAATGGCTACTGGGTGCGGCCGATGATCGTGCGTGAGATCCGCAATGCGGAGGAAATTGAGGATAAAATCCCGCCGTACGTAGAAGAAAAGCCGATAGCATCACCCGAAACGATCCGTAAAGTGAAGAAAATGCTGGAAGGCGTGGTGAATGCAGGTTTGGCCAAAACCATCAAAAGTGATTTGTACCAAATCGCGGGAAAAACCGGTACCGCCCGGAAGCTGATCAACGGAATTTATACCGAAGGCAAAAACTACACTTCTTTTGCGGGTTACTTCCCGGCCGAGAAGCCGAAATACAGCTGCATCGTGATCATCGATAACCCCAAAAGCAGCGGCGCGGATTACACCCGTTACGCAGGCAGCGTGGCCGCGCCGGTTTTCAAGGAAGTGGCCGACCGCATTTATGCTTACGACGTGGCCATTCAGAAGCCGGTGAAAGACTCTATCCCCGAAAAATCGGAAGACGTGAAATGGGCCGGCACCATCAGCGACCTGAACGCGATCAGCAAAACACTGAACATGACACCCGCGCCGGCCGACAGCGAATACGCGACGGCATCGCTCTACAAAAAGGGCAAAACCAAATGGAACCCGCGCGAGGTAGATTCCCGCGATGTGCCCGATTTGCAAGGCATGTCGATGCGCGATGCATTGTATCTGATGGAAAACAAGGGTTTCAGGGTGACGTTCAGAGGCTCGGGCAAGGTGATCGAGCAATCGCTGCCGCCGGGCACCAACAAATCGGGAAGCAAGACAATCCTGCTTACATTACAATAATCCTTCAATGGAAAACAATCCAATTTTGAGCAGCCTGCTCGGCGAAGTGAAAGGGGCCATTATTCATGGCTATGCCGATGTCACGGTCAAGAATATTATCCTGGATTCCAGAAAAGTACTGCCCGGAAGCCTGTTTGTAGCATTGCGCGGCACGCAGGTAGACGGCCACCAGTTTATTACCACCGCTGCCGACCTCGGCGCAGTGGCAATCCTTTGTGAAGAACTGCCCGAGCATGTCAGAGAAGACATTACCTATATCCAGGTGGAGGACTCGGCTGCGGCCATGGGGCATATTGCCGCCGCATTCTACGGGCATCCTTCCAAAAAAGTGAAGCTGGTGGGCGTAACGGGCACAAATGGTAAAACCTCGGTGGCGACCTTCCTGTTTCAGCTTTTCAGGGCGCTGGGCTACCGTTCCGGCCTGCTCTCGACGGTGCAGAACCAGATCGAAGACGAAGTGATCCCTTCCACGCACACCACGCCAGATGCTGTTGCATTGAATGCATTGCTGGCGCAAATGGCCGCGCGGAATTGCAGTCATGTATTTATGGAAGTAAGCTCGCATTCCGTGGCGCAGCACCGCATTACAGGTTTGCATTTCGCAGGGGGCATTTTTACCAACATCACCCACGACCACCTCGATTTTCACAAGACATTCGATAATTATATCAAAGCAAAAAAGGGCTTTTTCGACGCGTTGCCGAAATCGGCCTTCGCATTGGTGAACATCGACGACCGCCGCGGCACCGTGATGGTCCAGAACACCAAAGCGCGCGTGGAAACCTATTCGCTGCAAACGCTTGCCACTTTCAAGGGAAAAATCATTTCCGACACGCTCGCAGGCATGCATATGGACATTAACAGCCAGGAAGTATGGTTCCGCGTGATCGGCCGGTTCAATGCCTACAATCTCCTGGCAGTATACGGCGCGGCGGTGCTTCTGGGCGAAAAGGAAGAGGCCGTCTTGACCGAATTATCCAACCTGAAAAGCCCTCCCGGACGCTTTGAACAATTCCATTCGGCAGATCTGATCGTGGGTATCGTGGATTACGCCCACACGCCCGACGCCCTCGAAAACGTGCTCGAAACGATCACACATTTGCGCAACGGCAACGAGCAGGTGGTGACGGTGGTAGGCTGCGGCGGCAACCGCGACGCTGAAAAGCGCCCGAAGATGGCCGAAATCGCCTGCCGGTACAGCAATCGTGTGATATTGACGTCGGATAATCCGCGTTTCGAGGACCCGATGGACATTCTCGACCAGATGCGCAAAGGCGTGCCGCCATTGGATTACAAAAAAACCACCGTGATCGAAGACCGCCACGAGGCCATTCTTAAAGCCGGACTGGAAGCGCAGCCGGGCGACATTATCCTCATCGCGGGCAAGGGACACGAAAATTACCAGGATGTAAAAGGCGTAAAACACCATTTCGACGACAAGGAAGTGCTTATGGAAGTGTTCGCAAAACGGGCGGGCAATTAAAATCAGTACGCTTTTTGGCGTAGTCTATTAAAAAAACCAATTTTGCAGCCGTCATCCCAATAAGCTTTTACATGCTATATTATCTCTTTGATTATTTAGACAAGCAATTCAACATTCCCGGGGCCGGGGTATTCCAGTACATCTCGTTCAGGGCGTTGGGCGCTACGGTTTTGTCACTTTTCATTGCCGCTGCGTACGGAAAGTCTATCATTAATCTGCTGCGGAGAAAGCAAATGGGCGAGTCGATCCGCGACCTCGGGCTGGCCGGGCAAATGGAGAAGGCCGGAACGCCAACCATGGGTGGCTTCATCATCCTGGCGTCGCTGTTGGTGCCGGTGCTGCTGTTCGCGAAACTGAGCAATGTATACATCGTTTTGCTGATCATCACGGCGGTGTGGACGGGCGGAATTGGGTTTTTGGATGATTATCTCAAGAAATTCAGGAATAATAAGGACGGCTTGCACGGCCGCTTCAAGATTGTCGGCCAGGTAGGCCTTGGCGTGATCGTCGGCCTGACGCTATCTTTCAACGACAATGTCAAAATCCGCGTTTACGAGCAGCCGGTGCTGAGTTCGAGCCTGGGCGAAGTGCAGCGCTACCGCGACATTATCCACCCCACGGTAACGACCATCCCATTCATCAAAAACAACGAATTTGATTATAAAACGCTGCTTTTCGGCTGGTTGCCCGAGGAATATACCTGGGTGATCTACACCATTATCGCGATTTTCATCATCACCGCCATTTCCAACGGCGCCAACATCACCGACGGGATCGATGGCCTTGCGGCGGGCGTTTCGGGCATTATCGCGCTCACATTGGGCGTGCTGGCTTATCTGTCGGGTAACACCAAATTTTCGCAATACCTCAACCTCATGTATATTCCCAACTCGGGCGAGCTGGTAATCTTCTGTGCGGCCTTCATTGGGGCGTGCGTCGGGTTTTTATGGTATAATGCGTACCCGGCGCAGGTTTTCATGGGCGACACGGGCAGTTTGATGCTCGGCGGGGTGATCGCGGTAGTGGCCCTGGCCATCCGCAAAGAGTGGCTGATCCCGGTCATGTGCGGGATTTTCATTGTTGAAAACGCCTCTGTGATCTTACAAGTCAGTTATTTCAAATACACGAAACGAAAATACGGCGAAGGCCGGCGAATATTCCTGATGTCGCCGCTGCACCACCATTACCAGAAGAAAGGCATCCACGAAGCCAAAATCGTGACGCGTTTCTGGATTGTAGGCATTATCCTCGCGATCCTCACGCTGGCGACGTTGAAACTGCGGTAGGCGACAGCCTTTCCTTTCCTCCCAAAATCCAAAAAGCCCCGAATCATGCGATCCGGGGCTTTTTGTTGGTTTCTAGTCTGATGAAATTAGGGTAATTTATTCTCTTATTTCCATTAACATCTCGTCGGTGATTTTGTTTTTGTCTTTAAAATCCGCGACGGTTTCTGTGAATGAACTTTGAAGGCTTTCGACATTCTGAAGGTTTTTATAAACACCGTCGTAAATCTCGTTCAATGACTTGTCGAGGTTCTGGACGTTCACATTCATATTCTCTGTTTCGATCTGACCAATCTTCTTGATCACGGCAGTCTCGCTGTTTTTTAAATCCTCGATTTCGCGCAGGATTTTTTCCATGGTCTTAAACTTTTCGATCTTATCCATAAGTCTTTTTCAAGATTGTTTTCGAGAGAGTTAGTTAAAATATCGTACCAAAGCGATTGTGCCTGCCGGTAAAATCGGTGCAGGAAACGCTTTTGAAAACTATGAAAACAAAAAGCATTGCATGGCTTCTGATGGCTGTAATTACGCTGTCAGCGCACTATATTTCCGCTCAAACGCCTGAGAAGACAACCCAATGGAAGAGTTTTGAAAAGACAGAATTCACATTCCAGGACCGTGCGGCGTGGTATGTGAAACCGCACAAAGCAATTGAGGGCAATCCGTGGATTTGGCGGGCACATTTCCCCACATGGCACACCGAAATGGACAGTATTTTGCTTTCGCGCGGCTTCCACATAGCTTATGTGAACACCAATGATATGTTCGCCCACCCGAAAGCCATGCAGGTTTGGGACGCGTTTTATGATTACCTCGTGAGAGAAAAGCATTTCGCCCCCAAAGTGGCGCTCGAAGGTGTAAGTCGCGGCGGCCTGTATGTGTACGGATGGGCCAAGCGCAATCCCGACAAGGTGAGCTGTATTTACGCCGAAGCGCCCGTAGCCGACCCGAAGAGCTGGCCTGGCGGCAAAGGAAAGGGCAAAGGCTCACCCAAAGACTGGGAAGCGTGGAAGCAGATTTTCGGCCTCACCGAAGAACAAGCCGCCAACTTCACCGACATTCCATTGAACGACCTGGCTGGCCTGGCCGCATTTAAAGTGCCCATTGTGCATGTGATTGGTTTGAAAGACGAACACGTCCCCGCCGCGGAAAATACCGACTTACTGGTCAAAAACTATATTGCATTAGGCGGTCCCGCGAGCGTGTACCCGATGACGCGCGGCGAGCAGAGTATGGAAGGCCACCATTTCCCGATCGAGCATCCAAAATTCTTCGCCAATTTCGTCGAACAGCATAGCGTGCCGGTGCAAAAGCCGCTGCTGCACACGCCCTACATTACATTGAATAAGGGACTGGGCAATGCATTCGAAAAATTCAGAACAACTAAGAAAGGCACTGTCGCATTCCTCGGTGGCTCCATTACGCACAACCCAGGCTGGCGCGACAAAACGTCGCAATATCTACGCGAGCATTTCCCCGATACCGAATTCACATTCATCGCGGCCGGCATCCCATCGCTCGGCAGCACGCCGCATTCAATGCGTTTTGGCCGTGATGTCCTCGCCAAAGGCACGCCCGACCTGCTTTTTGTGGAGGCGGCCGTTAACGACAGGGGTAATGGTTTCAGCGAAAAGGCGCAAATCAGGGCGCTGGATGGTATTTTGAGGCAAATGTATGCGGTAAATCCAAAGGCAAATGTGGTCATGATGGCCTTTGCGGAACCTAAAAAGAATGATGACTATGACGCAGGCAAAGAGCCCGCCGAAGTGGCCGTGCACGAGCGCGTGGCGAAGCATTACGGGGCGGTTTACATTAACCTGGCCCGCGAAGTGTACGACCGCATCAAGGCCGGGGAATTCAGCTGGAAGTACGATTTCAAAGACCTGCACCCATCGCCCTTTGGTCAGGAAATCTACGTGCAAACGATCAAGGAAATGCTGAAAATGGAATCCGCCGCGACCGGAGACATGAAGTTCCCCGCGCCGATGGATCGTTTCACCTACGATAAAGGCAGTTACCACAAGCTCGAAGAGGCCAAAAACCTGAAAGGCTTCACGCTCGACCCGGATTGGAAGCCGAAGGTAAAATTCTCCACCCGCGACGGCTTTGTGAATGTGCCGATGCTCGTCAGCGAAACAGCAGGCTCTTCGCTGGATTTTGAATTCAATGGCCGCGGTGTAGGCATCGCCACCATCTCCGGCCCGGATGCGGGAAAAATCACTTACACGATCGATGGAAAGAACCGTAAAACGCTGGACACTTACACTACTTGGAGCAACCAGCTGCATTTGCCCTGGTATTTAATGCTGGCGGATGAGCTACCGGCGGGAAAGCACAAGCTGCATTTGGAAATTTCAGGGGAAAAGAATGAGAAGAGTGAAGGCAATGCATTAAGGGTTGTGCATTTGCTTGTGAATGAGTAAATAGCAATTGTTTTTTGACACTTATACACATCCACTATGCCAGAAATCTCCCGCTTTTTCGGAATCGTCATTTATATGTATTTCAAAGATCACTTTGCCGCCGCATTTCCACGCGGAATACGGTGGTCAGGAAGCCCAGTTTTCGATTGAAACCGGGAATGTGATTGTCGGGGATTTACCTAGAAAGCAGGTCAGGCTGATTCAGGCCTGGGTGGAACTTTACCGGGTAGAATTGGTTTTCAACTACGAGGAATCCCAAAAGGATAACGGAAGGCTGCGAAAGATCAGGCCGCTACAATAATGAATCCGAGAGTTAAAGAAATATTATCCGCAGAGCCATTCGTCATCACGTCACTTTGGACGGATGGGAAGGTCCGGGTTACGGATTTCGGGAAGTTTCTAGCGGAATACAGAGGAAGCGGAAAAAGCCCGTTTGCCAAAATTCTTCAACCTGACATTTTCATACAGGCGAAAACAGACGAGAGGACCATTCTTTGGGGAGATATGACTGAGATGGAAGATTACGACGGCAAGCTGATTCCAGCGCCGCTGGATTTCTGCCCCGACGTTCTGTTTCAAAATTCAACTCCGGCCTAACGCCCCGTCTGAGCAGTATAAGTACTCTCAAAAATCTTATCCGCATTCCCCGCTTCGAAACCATCGCGGCGATGCTTTCTCTTAACTTCATTGGCCGGGAGATTAACAAACTCCGGCAAAACTTTCCGCTCCGCGAATTCCACATAAGAGCCCGAAATGCGCAGCTTTTCGCCATTGGCAAACTCCGCGTCCAGCATTTCGGCAACGGTAGCGCTTTGCAGTAAGCCGCCGTCGGGGCTGATTTTGATCTTGCCGCCGGACGTGTTGAGCCTAATGCCGTGCTTTTCCAGAAACTCATTGAATGCAGCGACAGAATTGTAGCCGTCGGGCAGGTTGTGGATGCTGATCGTGAAGTGGTTCAAATAATAGCGGTTATAGATCACCCAGGCGGCGTATTCGCTTTCTTTCAGAAGCGATTGGTAATCAGCCACCGTTGGTGTGCGCCAGAGGGGTTGATGCAGGAATGCGTCCACCGCCTCGCCGTTGTCGAGGTCGAGGGAATCGACCGGGTCGGTGGTGACTTCGTCGGTGTAGCTGCGGATGATGCGCTGGCTTTCTTCGCTGAGGTCGCCTACGCGGAGCTCGCTCACGAAAATGCGCGGGTCGGTTTCGCGGGGTGGGGCGTACCACCACGCGTCGAGTTTTTTGCCTTCGAAAAAGTAATGGTCGCGCTTTTCGTAGCCGTAGTGCAGGAATATTTTCTCAAACGACTTTACGCCCAGCTGCGGCACGCCCATCGTGCGGAAGGCAATATGGTCGTTTTCGATCGCATCGGCGATGGGAACGACGCCGTCATTCACCAGCGCATTCAGGATAATGCCCACGTCCGGCACGCGCTCTTTGTAGCGGCGCATTAAGCCATTCAGAACGATGTCTAGGGTTGCGAGTTTGCGGGCTGTGGTCCCCATATATTCAAAGTTTGATGATTAATGTTAGCCTGAGCGGGCGGGTCGCCCGGCGGTCGAAGGCGGTACTATTACCGCGCTTCGACTCCGCTCAGCGTGACATTCAAGCGTTTTACCCTTTCGACAATTCCGTCGAACGCACCTGCGCTGCGAAAATGCCGTTTTCAAGTGTTTTGTCCAATCCGCCGGCTTCGAATTGACGCAATGCGGCTTCCGTGGTGCCGCCTTTGGAGGCTACGGCTTTGATCAAATCATCGAGCGACTTGTCGGCATTGTTGATCAAATGGTAGGAACCTAGCATCGTCTGTTTCACGAGCAATGCGGCTACCGATTCTTCGAAGCCCATTTGCTTACCCGCTTCGATCATCGCTTTCACCACATAAAAGAAGTAAGCCGGCCCGCTGCCGCTCAATGCAGTCACTGCATTCAGCTGGTCCTCATCTTCCAGAAACACCGAGCGGCCGGTTGCATTAATGAGGTTTTCGATCTTGCGTAATTGGTGAATATCCACTTCCGGCGACGCGGAGTAGGCCGTAATGCCCATTCCGAGCATTGCAGGGGTGTTCGGCATCGCGCGGATTACCGCCTTATGTTCCAATGCGCTTTGAATGCCTTCGATGGTCACACCGGCCATAATGGATAGCACTACCTGGCTGGGCTGGATCACTTCTTTCAGGGAACTGGCTACCGAAAGAAAATCCTGCGGCTTTACCGAAACGATGATCAGGTCGTATTCGCCGATCTGCGGGCCGATAACGCCCGTGATCACGCCCGGCTGGAAGGCGGTGAGGCTGTCCATACGGTCGGTGCTTTTCTCAACCAGTAAAAAATCCTGGTTCTTGACGAGGTCAAATTTCAGGAAGGCGCGGGCGAAGGCCATACCCATGTTGCCGCAGCCGATGATAGCAATTTTCATTTTTGAACTAAACTTATGGTATCGTAAGGATTTTGGCGAATGTCGTAACTTTTAAGGAATTATCAGTCCTGTGCATCCGGGCATGAAATTGATATTGAAATAAAATTTTGCATTTGTTATTTGGCCTAACCTAATATTTTGAAAAATAAGCATAAAGCATTTGTTTAGGATGATTTATTCCGCAGAGCGCCAAATTATATGATTTTATAATTATACTCCTATTATGGCTATAAAAGTTGCTATTTCGCATAAAACAAGATATAAGTTCGATCGGAGTGTTTCACTTTCCCCGCATATTTTCCGACTTCGCCCTGCCCCGCATTCCCGTACGCCTATTGAGGGGTATTCTTTGAAAATCAAGCCGGAGAACCATTTTATCAACTGGCAGCAGGATCCATTCGGTAATTACCAGGCGCGCGTGGTGTTTCCTGAAAAAGCCACGGAGTTGAGCATTGATGTGGAGGTGATTGCTAAAATGCAGGTGATCAATCCATTCGATTTTTTTGTGGAGGATTATGCGGATAAGTATCCGTTTCAATACGAGGCGACATTAGGCAAGGAACTTGGCCCTTACCTCGAACCCCGCGAGGCTGGCCCGCTGCTGATGGATTTTATACAAAAGCTTAACATTCAGCAGGATATCAAAACGGTGGATTTCCTGGTGTATCTCAATCAGGAGCTTTACAAGGCGATCGGCTACAATATCCGCATGGAAGCCGGCGTGCAAACCGGTGAGCAGACGCTTACAATCGCCAGCGGTTCGTGCCGGGATTCGGCGTGGCTGCTCGTGCAGATTTTGCGGCATCTGGGCATTGCGGCGCGGTTTGTGTCAGGTTACCTGGTGCAGCTTACTTCCGATATCAAGTCGCTCGACGGGCCTTCCGGGCCGGAGGCGGATTTTACAGACCTCCACGCGTGGACGGAGGCCTATGTGCCCGGCGCAGGCTGGATCGGCCTCGATCCGACGTCGGGATTGTTTGCCAGCGAGGGCCACATTCCGCTCTGCTGCACGCCTGATTATGCCAGCGCTGCACCGGTGACGGGCGCTACCGACATTGCCGAAGTAACTTTTGAGTTTGATAACAAAGTTTTCCGCATTCACGAAGACCCGCGTGTGACCAAGCCTTATTCCGAGGAACAATGGGCGCAGGTGATGCAGGTGGGTTATGATGTGGAAAAGGATTTGCAGGAAAACGACGTGCGCCTCACGATGGGCGGCGAGCCTACTTTCATTTCAATCGACGATTTCGAATCGCCGGAATGGAACACGGCGGCCGACGGGCCGTTGAAGCGGCAACTGGCCTATGACCTTTCATTAAGACTCAAAAACAGGTTTGCGCACGGAGGGTTGCTGCATTTCGGTCAGGGTAAATGGTATCCCGGCGAGCAATTTCCGCGCTGGCAATATGCGCTCTACTGGCGGAACGACGGCGTGCCGATGTGGAAAAACGATGAACTGGTGACTAAGGAAGGCCAGACGAAATTCACATTCCGAGACGCCGAGATTTTTACCAGCGAACTCACCAAATACCTCGGCCTCGACACCAACAACATTACCCCGGCCTACGAAGATCCCATTTATTGGGCAATGGAAGAGGGTAAGCTGCCGGTGAATGTGGACCCGTTAAAGGTCAATCTCAAAGATTCCGTCGAGCGGCGGACTTTGGCAAAATTGCTAGAAAAGGGCTTGAATAACCCGGCCGGTTTTATCATTCCGGTGAAATGGGACGAGAAAGGCAAGCATTGGGCCAGCAGTGCATGGCAGTTCCGGCGCGGCAACTGCTTTTTGATCCCCGGAAATTCGGCATTAGGCTACCGGTTACCCTTGAAATCATTGCCCGAAATCGCGAAAGCGCATCGTGAGCAGCCGGTAGAGCGCAGCCCGTTCGAGGATTTGCCCGCATTGGCCAATTACCAGCCGATTGTGCAGGCGCGTTACGGCACCGTCGCGCCCGCCTATGAATTGCCCTTGAACGTGCAGCCGGTGGATGAGGATGAAGATTCAGGTAAAAAGAAAGAAGAAGCGCCGCAGGATAACCTGCTGTTTGATATACCAGTTATAAAAACGGCCATTTGCGTGGAGGAACGTGACGGCATTCTGTACATTTTCCTCCCGCCAGCGGATTACCTCGAACATTATCTAGACCTGATGGCGTCCATCGAAGCCACGGCCGAAAAGCTGCAAATGCCGGTGCGCATTGAAGGCTATCCGGCGCCGTCGGATTACCGGGTGCAGAAGCTGATCGTGACGCCCGATCCCGGTGTGATCGAGGTGAATATCCATCCGGCCAAAAACTGGCAGGAGTTGGTGGATAACATCAGCGCATTATACGAGGAAGCGTTTTTCTCGCGGCTCGGTACGGAGAAATTCATGGTCGATGGCCGCGCTACGGGCACGGGCGGCGGTAACCACGTGACCATCGGCGGGGCGAAGCCGGCCGACAGCCCGATATTGCGCCGTCCCGATTTGCTACGGAGCCTTTTGACCTACTGGCAGCATCACCCGGCATTGAGTTACCTGTTTGCAGGCCCGTTTATCGGCCCTACCAGCCAGGCACCGCGTATTGATGAAGGCCGCGATGAGCGGTTGTATGAAGTGGAAATTGCATTTGAACAAATTCCCGAAGACGGCGAAGTGCCATTCTGGATGGTGGACCGCATTTTCAGGAATTTGCTCGTGGACATTACCGGGAATACCCACCGTTCGGAGTTTTGTATGGATAAACTCTATTCGCCCGATTCTTCTACGGGCCGGCTGGGTATCCTCGAATTCCGGGCATTCGATATGCCGCCGCACAAGCATATGAACCTCGTGCAGACGCTGCTTATCCGCGCGCTGATCGCCAAATTCTGGAAACAACCTTATAAGCATAAGCTCATCCGCTGGGGCACCGAGCTCCACGACCGCTTCCTGCTGCCGCATTTTGCTTACCTCGATATGGTGGATGTGGTGAACGACCTCAAAGCGGCCGGCTACAACTTCGACATTTCGTGGTTTGACCCGTTCTTCGAATTCCGTTTTCCACATTATGGCGGCATTACCGTTGATAACATTCAGCTGGAATTGCGGCTGGGTATTGAGCCATGGCATGTTTTGGGAGAAGAACTGTCGAATGCGGGCACGGCGCGGTTTGTGGATTCTTCGCTCGAAAGGTTACAGGTAAAAGTGAGCGGATTTGTGGAGGGAAGGCATATTCTGGTCTGCAATGGCTGCCGGGTGCCGCTGCGCAGCGCGGGTATTAAGGGCGAATATGTGTCGGGCATCCGGTACAAAGCCTGGAACCCGCCATCGGCATTGCACCCGACGATCGGGGCCGATGCGCCGCTTACTTTCGACATTGTCGATACCTGGAATAACCGTATATTGGGCGGCTGTACCTATTTCGTTTCGCACCCGGGCGGTCGCAGTTTCGATACTTATCCGGTGAATGCATTCGAGGCCGAATCGCGCAAAATCAGCCTTTTCCAGGGCTTTGGGCATACGCCATCGGCTACCCGGGAAGTGCCGGTGGTGGAGAAAAACGACTCGGGCGTGTCGCGGTTTGTGGCTGAAACGAAGAAGGAAATGCGCGCCGATACACCCATCGAGCTCATCAACCCCGAATATCCGAATACGCTCGATCTGCGCAAATTCTGGAAATCGCGGTAGATTTGCAGTATAACCCTGATTTTGAATATGCTTACCGAGGCTCCTGTGAACCTGTTACGATCTTACCAAAGCAGTCTGACGTCGTATGACGAGGTGCTGGACACCAACGGGAGCTTGAAACCGCACTGGCAGGCACTTTTCGCGACGCTGGAAAAGCTGGGTATCCAGGAGCTCAAACACCGGAACCAGGACATTATCAGTAAGTTGCGTGAGAATGGGGTGACCTACAATGTCTACGGAAGCCCGGACGGCATGAACCGTCCCTGGCAGCTCGACCCGATTCCGTTCCTGATCGAGCACCGCGAATGGCACGGCATTTCGAAAGGCTTGCAGCAGCGCGCCGTGCTCATGGACCTGATCCTGAAAGACCTTTACGGCCCCCGCCACCTCGTGCGCGACGCGGTGGTTCCCGCCGAGCTGGTTTTTGAGAATACCGGCTTTTTTCGTCCCTGCATCGATGTGAAAGTGCCCGGGCCGCGCCAACTCACATTATTCGCCGCCGACATGGCCCGCGGACCCGACGGCCAGATGTGGATTGTCGACAACCGCACGCAGGCGCCTTCTGGATCGGGTTACACGCTCGAAAACCGTATTGTGATGAGCAAGCTCCTGCCCGAGCTGGCCGACGGCATGTATGTGAGCAAGCTCTCACCTTTTTTTAACAGCATTCAAAATACCGTGCTGAGCCTTTCCGACAAGAGCAAGGACGCACCGAATATCGTTTACCTCACGCCCGGACCCGGCAATGAGGCCTATTTCGAACACGCTTACCTGGCCTCGTACCTGGGTTACACGCTCGCACAGGGCGACGACCTGCTCGTGCGCAACGGCAGCGTTTGGCTGAAATCGATCGACGGCCTGCAAAAAGTAGACGTGATCGTGCGCCGTATCGACGACGATTGGTGCGATCCGCTCGAACTCCGCGAAGATTCGCGCCTCGGCGTGCCGGGATTATTGCAGGCGATCCGGCTCGGCAATGTGCAGGTGATGAACCCGCCGGGATCGAGCGTGCTGGAAAATCATGCGTTTCTGGCGTTTATGGAGAATGTTTGTCAGTATTTCCTGGGTGAAAAGTTAGTTATGCCAAACGTCGCCACGTGGTGGTGCGGGCATCAGAAAGAGCTGAATTACGTGCTCGATCATATCGACGAGCTGATTATTAAAAAGGGCAACCGCAAATCTAAATTCAGTTCCATTTACGGTCGCACGCTCACGCAGGCGCAGAAAGCGGAACTGAAAGCGATGATGATCGAACGGCCGCAGGATTTTATCGCGCAGCAGGAAGTGAGCCTTTCCACCACTCCTTCATTGATCGACGGCGTGATCGAGCCGCGCTATGCGGCACTGCGGGCATTTATGGTGGCTGACGGAGATGGCTACCACGTCATGCAGGGCGGGCTCACGCGCAGCTCGGCGGTAAAGGACCGGTTTGTGATCTCCAATCAGCAGGGCGGGTTTTCGAAAGACACGTGGATTGTTTCCGACAAAACCGATGAGGTGCAGGAGCGTATTGTGCTCAATACGCCGGCTGCGGTGAACAAGCACATTTCACTACCCAGCCGGAGCGCCGAAAACCTGTTTTGGGTAGGCCGCTATTGCGAGCGGACGATGGCGGTTATCAAGTTTATGAACATTACCATTAACGTGCTGAACCTCGACCGGAATTTCGGCGGATCGGCCAAGCAGGAGCACATTAAAGTGCTTTTGCAATCGCTCACGCACGTTTCGTCTGCTTATCCGGGCTTTCTGGATGGGGATGAAAAGCTGAATGATCCTTACAAGGAGATTATCGCATTGATCTCCGACCATTGCCGGGCGGGCACGGTGGCTTCCAATATCGGCTCGTTTCTGAATGCCGTGGGCGCAGTCCGGAACCAATGGGAGCTGGAAATCTGGCGGATCGTGGACCTGATCGATAATGGTTACCATGAGATCCGCAATGCGTCGCATATGAACAGTACGAATATTCAGCGCACGCTGGATGGGCTCTTCAACGACATGTTTACGTTCCTGGGTGTGATTGCGGAGAGCATGCCGCGGGATAACAGTTATCTGCTGCTCGAAACGGGCAAGCTGATCGAGCGCATATTGTCGAGAATCAGTGTGATCCAGTCGAATTTCGGTGTGGGGCGCAATGCGGCGGTGGAGAATGAGCTCATCGAGGCGACGTTGATCAACCACCACATGCTGGTAAATTACCGGCAGATCTATAAGTCGCATCTGAGCGTCGAAGCGATGCTCGATATGATCTTGCTGGAACCCAGGCTGCCGTATTCGCTGGCCTATATGCTGGATGAATTAGGTAAAAACCTGGCCGCGTTACCGACCACGACACGTGGCGAAAGGCTGAGTGAAGCGGAAAAGCTTGCATTGAAAGCATCTACGCTAATCAAACTGGCCAGCATTCAGGAGCTTACGAAATGCAATGGTGCCGATGAGCGTGCGGAGCTTTTCAGTTTGCTGGCGGAAGTGGCGAGACTGGTGAGTTCCGTGTCAACCTACCTCACCAACCAGTATTTCAGTCACACCTTGATACACCACTCTTTCGAACCGATGGACTACGATACGGATGAAGTATAAGCTGATCCATAAAACCCAATACAAATACGCGGAGGCTGTGAACAATTATCACAGCCTCGTATGCCTCACGCCGCGCATGCTACCCGACCAGCTTTGCCAGGATTTTAGCATTAAAATTACCCCGGAGCCGGCGCAGATTACCGAACGGGTCGATTTTTACGGAAATACCACGCATTATTTTTCCCTGCATTCGCCGCACAAGACGCTTACGGTGCTTACGACGGCCATTGTCGAACGTCTTTCTGAAAGCACGGGCTCGCTGTTCATTCCGTCGTCCGTAACGAGCGGGGAGGCCCGGGAGCGGCTCACGGGCGACCGCGCCACGAAAATCTCTGTTTTGGAATACACATTACCCAGCCCGCTCGTGAAATGGGACTCGGAGATTCAGGCATTTGCCGCAGATTGCTTCGACGATAGTGCGCCGTTGTATGAATGCATTGCGAAGCTTTGCAGCAAGATTTACACGGAATTTCAATTCGTACCCGACTTTTCGACGGTAAACACGCCTATCAAAGAAGTACTGGCGGCTAAAAAGGGCGTCTGCCAGGATTTTTCGCACCTGGCCATTGCCTGCATC
The DNA here is from genome assembly GCF_000023125.1 of Dyadobacter fermentans DSM 18053. Classification (NCBI taxonomy): domain Bacteria; kingdom Pseudomonadati; phylum Bacteroidota; class Cytophagia; order Cytophagales; family Spirosomataceae; genus Dyadobacter; species Dyadobacter fermentans. The sequence goes on along the minus strand of NC_013037.1, from coordinate 4,286,130 downwards.
CGCAGTTTCGGCTTCGCGGCGCGCTATGTGAGCGGATATCTCGAAACATTGCCGCCGCCGGGGAAGCCCAAGTTGCAGGGCTCCGACGCGTCGCATGCCTGGATCTCGGTTTTTATCCCCGATTACGGCTGGTGCGATTTCGACCCGACGAACAATGTCGTGCCGGGCGAGCGCCATATCGTCACCGCCTGGGGCCGCGATTACAGCGATGTGCCGCCGCTGAAAGGCATCATTTTCAGCTTTGGGAAACACACACTTGCAGTCGAAGTAGATGTGATTCCCATGTAACAGCAAATTGTGGTGCGTTTGCCGCGCTTTTTAACAGAATGGTTCCGGCAAAGAATTTGAGAATTGGCCGGTGTTGCCTAATTTTACCAGATCATTTTGAAATAAGTATACAAAACCTCTTTTAATGTAACCGCGCAGGTCGGTCTGTACCAGATGCATTGATGCTGCGGTGGTTTCTTCTAAGAATTAATAATTATCGAATTACGAATGAAAGAAATAGCATTTAGAGATGCCATTCGCGACGCTATGTCGGAAGAGATGCGCCTTGACAAGAGTATTTTTTTGATGGGTGAAGAGGTTGCGGAATACAACGGTGCTTATAAGGCGAGTCAGGGAATGCTCGATGAGTTCGGTCCCGACCGCGTGATCGATACGCCTATCGCGGAGCTTGGCTTTGCGGGGATTGCGGTGGGCGCTGCCGGAAACGGCCTCCGTCCGATCGTCGAGTTTATGACATTCAACTTCTCGCTGGTGGCGATTGACCAGATCATCAACAGCGCGGCTAAGATTCTTTCGATGTCAGGCGGCCAGTACGGTTGCCCGATCGTGTTCCGCGGCCCGACCGGTAATGCAGGTCAGCTTGGTGCACAGCACTCGCAGAACTTCGAAAACTGGTTTGCCAACACGCCCGGTCTGAAAGTGGTTGTTCCTTCGAACCCTTACGACGCAAAAGGTTTGTTGAAATCGTCCATTCGCGATAACAACCCGGTGATCTTCATGGAATCGGAGCTGATGTACGGCGATAAAATGGCTGTTCCCGAGGAAGAATACCTGATTCCGCTAGGTAAGGCCGATATCAAACGTCAGGGTAAAGATGTTACCATCGTTTCTTTCGGTAAAATGATCCCCCGCGTGGTAATGCCTGCGGTGCTTCAACTGGAAAAAGAAGGTATTGACGTGGAAGTGATAGACCTGCGCACCGTTCGTCCGATCGATTATCCTGCGGTGATTGAATCAGTTAAGAAAACCAACCGCTGCGTGGTGGTGGAGGAAGCGTGGCCTCTGGCTTCGATCTCTTCGGAAATCGCTTACCACATCCAGCGCAATGCATTTGATTATATGGACGCGCCGGTGATCCGTGTAACGAGCCGCGACGTGCCTTTGCCATACGCGCCAACGCTGATCGAAGAGATCCTGCCTAACGTGAAGCGCACCATAGACGCCGTGAAATCGGTGCTTTACAAGTAATCCTCAGAGAACCAAAGCAAAGCCAATACCGAACCAGGTTTTGGCTTTGTTGGTTATAGCCCCTGATGTCAGTGTTAGTAAGTTTCTCATTTGAAAGTGGTTATTAATTAAATACTATTCCGAAATAGGCAGAATACTAGTACTTTTGTGCTTTGAACGCTCCTTGATGTAGACTAACAAATCAATTCAGATTATGCAAGAAGAACGAACAAGATATTCAGAGGAAGAATTAAAGGAGTTTGAGGAGCTGATTCGTGGGAAATTGGAAGCGACAAGAAGTGAGCTCGAATACATTAAAACAGGACTGAGTAAAAAAAACGATAGCGGCACGGACGTAACAGCCGGCGCAGCAAAACTGGTAGAAGATGGCGCCGACGCCAGCGAACGCGAAAACCTGAGCCAACTGGCCGCACGCCTTCAAAAATATTCCGTACAGCTCGAAAACGCCCTTATACGCATTAAAAACGGCACTTACGGCGTTTGCATCGACACCGGCAAACTGATCCCGAAAGAGCGCTTGCGCATTGTACCCCATACACAGCAGACAATCGAAGCGAAGCTGAAACGGGCTAGCTAAGATTTAATTTTACAAACAGGAGAGAGCGGGTTATTCCAAACGGAGTAGCCCGCTTTTTTGTGGAAAAGTTTTGGATAGATGGTACGATTGAGGTGCGGCCACAGCGTGGCCTCCTGCATGTAGCAAAGGTGACACTACACGAGATGCGGTCTCCATAGGAGACTCCTAGCGGAGTCGGATGGCGGGTTTGCAGGCGCGTTTCGCTATAAACAGGAGGCTCCTAACGGAGCCGGCGCGATGCCGTGGAGTGCCGTTGCTATAAACAGGGTGCTCCTCCGGAGCTGTCATTCTGCTTCGCTGCCTAGCACTTCTCGGAAGACTTCCATTAGGCCGTTCGAAGGTTCTTGGCCTTTGTTTTTAGATTTAAAATACTCCTGAAACAACTTCTCCATACTCAAAGACAAATCCACTTCCGACGACGTATCGGCTACTTCACTTTTCTTAATCTGCGGAATAATCTGGATAATGCCGGAATGCGCTTCCATCAGCCGCTTTTTATCGGATGCTTCGAGATAATTATCCGAGATAATGGTCAGTTCTATCAAATCTTCCGAATGCTCGCCTAGCCATTCAATGGCTTCATCAATGCTGTGAAAGCTTTTGCGGCGCAGCTTTTTGCCTTTCAAAAGCTCGATAGGCGTGTAACCGACCAGTTTTCCGGCTTCGGCTTCGATTAATATTACATACTTGTTCTGATTCGCTTCCGAAAAGCTGTAAGCCAGCGGACTGCTGGAATATACGGCCGGGGCGGGCACCTTATCTACCTGGTGGAAGCGGTGCAAATGGCCTAATGCGATGTAATGCACTTGCTTCGGGAAGTTCTCGGTGTAAATGGCCTGGGCGCCGCCGATATGCAGGATCGGACGCTCGTCGTCGGGCTCTTCGGGCATTTCGCCGCCTTTTTGCATGACGAACAAATGCGTGGCTAGCAGGTTGAAGCCATTATTGTCCAAATGCTCGTCGGCGAGCTGCTGCCAATGCTGCTGCAAGTGAATGCGCAATGCTTCTTCGGATTCTTCCACGCCGAGGAACGTTTTGAGGCGCTGCTCGTTCGCGTAAGGCGTGTGCAATACGCGCAGGGGAAATGCGGCATTGGGTAGTTTGATTTCCAGGAAGCCGGGCGCGGTTTTGATAATATCGACCTGCCCCTGCGTGCAGAATGGCCTGATTTCCGTATTGGGAAAACCGACGAACAGAATGCCGCAAACCTTCGCCAGTGCGTCGGGGACCTGGATGCGTTCGGGGGAATCGTGGTTGCCGGCGATGGCGATCACGGCCCGGGTGCCGTTGGCAGATAACCGGTGCAATGTGCTGTACAAAAGCTCGGTCGCTTCGGACGACGGGTTAAAGTTGTCGAACAAGTCGCCCGCGATCACGATCGCGTCGACGGCCTCGTGTTCTGCTATTTCGCAGATTTCGTCCAGGACAAGCCGTTGTTCTTCGAGGCGGGAAAAGTTATCGAGCTTTTTGCCGATATGCCAGTCGGCGGTGTGCAGTATTTTCATCCGTGTCATTAATTTAGCGAAAATAACAGATCATTTCCGAAGTTTTGAAATACATTAAAATCGCTTCGCCGGGCTCAAACGCATTTCTTTGGTTACTTACGGCCGTGGTCGGCAGCGCATTCTGGGGCTGCGGCAGTCCGTTGGGCAAGCCCGGTGCAGGCGGTATTGCCATCTCGTTCGACGATCATTTCATCAAAGAATGGTACGAACTAAGGCCGTTGTTTCAGAAATATAATGCCAAAGCGACCTTCTTCATCACCTGTCCCGACAGCCTGCAAGCCGAAGAAGTTGCAATGTTGAAACAATTGGAAAAAGAAGGGCACGAAATAGGCTTCCACGGTACAGTACATGCCAAATCCACGGAACTCATGGCCGCCGGTGGTCCGAAAGGCTACATCGAAGCCGAGCTCGAACCGGGACTGCGGCACATGCATGCGGCTGGTTTTAAACCGGTTTCTTACGCGCATCCGGGTGGCAACCACAACGAGCGTGTGGATTCGGTGTTGTTAGCGCAAGGTTTTACGACGCTGCGTGATGTGGCTATTTCGAGACGAAAGTTCAAAGGCTTCCAACTCTACGCCTGGCCGGCGCGGTGGATGAATGCGATTTATTATGCATTCGATGGCGCGCAAAAAGTCGATGCGTTAATGATCGATTATGACGAGGTGACCGAAGAGGAAATCGCCGAGGCGATCAAAGAAGCGAAGGAAAATGGCACTGCATTAATGGTTTTCGGGCATGAGCCGTTGTACAGCGCGCCGCAGAATGGCAAATATGGTTTTAATGTCAGCTTTCTCGCGGCGGTTTTGCGTGAGGCGCATGCGCAGCAATTGAAATTCTACACGATGTCGGAACTGCCGAAAGTGAAATAGCTAGCGGCCGAACTTGCGGTCCTTGTAGGCGAGGAGGGGTTTTTCAATATAGTTAAAAGAAAAAGTAGCCACTGCCACGGAAGCAATATAGCTTACCGCATACAATACAACTTGGTAACCGGCATCGCGCCAGCCCGGCGCGTACATTTCGAAAAGATTGATAATCACTACAATTACCGCCACATGGTAAATGTAGAGCCCGTAGGAAATCTTGCCCAGATGATCCATGACGGGATGCCCCAAATGCACGATCGTCTTCGGATTGCAGGAGACATTCAGCACAAAGAATGCGAAAAAAAACGCGTATACTTCCAGGAAACCAAAGAAATGTACGCCTGAAAAGAACAGCACCAGCAGGATGGTGTAGGCAACGATCTGGACATCTTTCCGGAAAATGAAACCGAGGAATTTCAATTTGTCATTGTAAACCAGCCACGCGCACAAGCCGCCCAGCGCCATCGTCTGAATGCGGAACTGCCCGAGGAATGTCGTGATCATGGATGTGCGGGTTTCTGCCGATGGATCAGCCATTTCCAGCCCCAGATAAAGCAGGCCAGCCGTTAATGCCAGGAAGAGAATCAGGATCGGAATGCGCTTTTTCGGGTATTTGATCAGCCACGGCCAGAGGTAGTAAAACTGCTCTTCCACGCCGATCGACCATGTTTGCGCGCACCAGTAGGGCAGGTCGTAAAGGACGAATGCGTAGTTGGGCAGCACCAAAAGCAACAACGTAAGCCGCTCGGGCAGGTCTACGGTGAGCTTTTCTTCAATGCCCGGATAATCGAATATCGGAAAGTGCGGGAAGACGAAGAACGATAAGCCGACGATCAGGAAGTAAATAGGCCAAATGCGGAATACGCGGCGCAGATAGAACTTTTTAGCATCCACATTACCGAACCGGCCGCGTTCTTCGAGGAGCAGATAGGTGATCAGAAACCCGCTTAACACGAAGAAAAGCCCTACGCCAAGCCTTCCGGCATGCTGGATAATGGGCCAGTCGTAAATATTGGCAATGTGCAGTGCGTGCTTGGCTTGTTCGAGGTGGTGAAATACCACCAGCGATGCCGCAATGGCACGGATACCGTTCAGATTCGGGAAATAGCGCTTTTTCTTATCCACCACCGAGCTCGTTATTCAAACCAGGCCATCCATTTTCCCTGTACTTTCATCACCTGTTCGATGAGGTCGCGGACGGCACCGCGGCCGCCGTTTTTGGGAGAAATATAATCGGCAATGGCCAGGATTTCGTCGGCGGAGTCGGCCGGGCAGGCGCCCATCACGCTTGTGCGCATGACCTCGTAATCGGGCAGATCGTCGCCCATGAACACGATTTCGTCTTCGGTGAGGCCGGTTTCGGCGAGGTATTTTCTGAAAACAGGCAGCTTGCCATCGGGCGATGTACCAATGAAAATATCGGTTACGCCCAGGTATTCGAGCCTTTTACGAACGCCTACCTGGCTTTGCGCCGAGATGATGGCCACGCGGTAACCCATTCTGATCGCCCGATTGATGCCGTAGCCGTCGCGCACGTTGAAAATGCGGGGCTGCTCGCCGGTTTCCAGTGCGATGACGCTGCCGTCGGTCATGACGCCGTCGATGTCAAAAATGAAGGTGGTAATGCGCTTGAAACGTTCCGTAAGAGTCGAATCCATGAATAGCCGAATTGTGAATCCTGCAAATATAGCCTAACTTTTTTCGCGACGGCGCGGCTTCCTATTATTTTGAAATGTAGAGGTTGCGGATCTTATCGGTGAGCAGGCGGTAGATTTCGGTATAATCCTCGTTGGTTTCCTGTAAATATTCGAGGTGCCGGGCGGTGGTTTTCCAATCGCCGCGCCGGGCCGGGCCGGTTTGGCCGATGGACGGATCGTCGGAGAGCATGGCTTTGTAAATCGTCGTTTGAATGAGCGGTTTTAACAGGTCGAAGCTGATCTGCTCACGTTCCAGCAGATCGTGCGAAACGGTGAGCATGTAGTTGGTGAAATTGCTCGCAAATACGGCGGCCACGTGCAGGATGAAGCGCTCGTCGGAATCCATGCGGGTCACATTTTCGCTCACGCTGGAAGCTAGCTGCATCAGTTTCCCTTCAATCAGCTCACTGCGCGACTCGATACAGAACGGCAGCTCGCTGTATTCCATTTCGACGCCTTTGGTGAATGTCTGCAATGGATAAAACACGCCCGTGTGGACATATACGTCGCTGTAAATTTCCACAAGTTTCTGAAATTCAGCGAGCGAGCGCGTGCCGGAGGTATGGACGAGGATCACGCCTTCGGGCAGCACAATACGTTGGATAATGCTTTCAATGGCATCGTCCGTAACGGCGATCACGATCAGTTCGGCTTCGCTTTCCGAGAAATTGAGGTCGGGCTGGATGTTGGTATCATATAAAGAAGACGCCAGCTGACGCGCTTTCTGCGTGTCGCGGCTATACACCTCGCAAATCCAATGCCCCGCATCCTCAAACGCCTGCGCCAGATGCCAGGCCACATTACCAGCGCCAATGAAGGAGATTTTCAATTATCTATCCAATTTTCCAGCTGAATGCCAGCCAGGTTTGCAAAATCTTTTGTGTTGCGGGTCGCCAGGATAAGGTCATATCGTAGTGCGGTGGCACCGATTAATAAGTCAAGGTCACCAACAGTCCGACCACTTTTTCTTAGTCTGGCCTTTTCTCTGGCATAAATTGAAAAGCCCGTAACAGCGGGCAAGGTTTGCAATTAATACGACCAATTTGACGAACCTTGTTTTTCAAATCAAAGTGTCCTTTCAGATAGTGTATGCAAATATTGGTATCTAATAGATATTGATTCATAGTTCAACGTCCCGTGGTGAATCATTTCGACTTGAATAAATCATCTTTACAAGTTCTTCCCCACTTTCCTCACCTTCCCAACTGCCAAATAAGCTGTCTAAAAGAGCGTCTTTGTATTCATTGCTCTCCGCAATATCTTCGACTATGATCTTCAATTTTCTATCGCCAAAAATTTCCTGAACCGATTTTATAAAACGGTTATCGAGATCGGATGAATTTACCTGAAATGTTTGTTGCATGGCCTTTTCAGTTTGTTATTATGCTAATATAATATTTTGCCTGCACATAACCCATTCAAGTATTCTCAATGCACCACCGGCGCGACCTGCTCCGGCGTGGTGATGCCGCCCGGTAGCTCCATGATGCGCATGTTCCTGAAATGGATCTCGGCGCCTTCGGCTTCGAGGCAGATGTAGCCTTTTTTGCGCTCAGAGGCGCGGAGGCCGTTCACGAACTTCCCGTTGACGGAGAGTTTTACGGTGCCGTCCACCGCCACAACCACATATTTGTTCCATTCGCCTTTGCCTTTGCAGCGCTTTTCGAGGGATCTGCTGCGGATGCCGCGCGGGTTGTCGGGGATGGCCGTCATGCCCATGGTGGGGAAGAGTTCGCCGTGGACGTAGTCGTCGGTGGCGTTGTGCTGGCGGGCGTAGTCGAGTTCGAGCATTTGGACTTCTATGGCCTTCGTGAGCGGGTCGTGCTCCTGGGGGGTGCCTTCGCTCCATATAAATACGCCCGAGTTGCCGCCGGCTTCCATATGCTTCCATTCCACTTCAAGGATGAAATTTTCGTACTGCCGGTCGGAGCGCATGACGCCGATGGGCTTTCCGGAGCAGATCAGCGCGCCGTTTTTGACTTTCCAGGTTTCTTTGGAGGTATTTACATCCACCCAGCCGTCCAGGTTTTTGCCGTTGAAGAGCGGCACGAATTGAAGTCGGTCGTCCGTTTGGGCCAGCAATTGAGGTTCCGGAAACAGGAAAAGTAGCAATATAGCCGCTTGCAAACGCATAAGGCGCGATTTCTTCCGGGGATCAGTTAATATTGTAAAAAAGAGTTGAATCATCGATCTGCTTATCAAATTCATCATCTAACTACGGGTTCAGCAATGAAAATTTTAAAAGTACTGGTTCTGATTTTATTACTGAATAGCCTCGCCACACACGCGCAGAATCGTTCTCCGATCGCAGCCAGTGTGGATGTCGGAACGGCCTTTGGCAGCGACTCCTGGGCACCTTCGATCGCCTACCACGAGGAAATCGGTCCTCAGAAGCTCCCGTGGCTGCGGCTTGGGTTGGGTTTTCGGGCGTGGGGATATTACGGAGGGCGCACCAACCTCGAAACGGCGCGCAACCAAGGTTTTAAGGATTATCTCGAGTATCGCGACGTATCGGTGAACGGACTAAGCTTCCTCGCAGGCATCAGCCTGAGTTTCTGGAAGTTCGATATCGGGGCCAATACCGATCTCCTGGCGCTTACGTACGGCACGCGGCGCCACGGTTTTTACGAGAAATCCATCCCGGAAAAGCCCGGCACCGGCTCTCCTTACTATAATACGTGGCTAAGTTCGAAGCCAACGCTTTTTAATGCATTGCCGCTTGCCTTGCGCGACAATACCGGGCAGTCGGAGGCATTCGTGCGGTTTAGGGCCGGAAGGACGCTGGGTATCAAGCTGGGTTATGTGTACGGAAGGGTTACTTACACCAACCGGAAGATCAACGATGTGAACGTTTACCTCGATAATAAACAGCGACATGTGAGTAAAGTTTACGGCCTTCCGTACGCTGCGCTGGCATTCGCGGTGGGGCATTGACAAATGAATTTCACAAACATACTTGTAATTCAATTTGTTAAACTCTATATTTGCACTCCCATTTTGCGATGGACTGTCTTGTTACAGTGTAAATTATTGAAAATCAATTTAATTTTTTGTTAATCGTGGATACGTTAAGCTACAAAACCATCTCGGCGAACAAAAACACAGTAAACAAGGAGTGGATTGTTGTGGATGCTGAAAATGCAGTTCTTGGTCGTCTGGCCAGCGAAGTTGCTAAAATTATCAGAGGCAAACACAAGGCAAGCTATACTCCTCATGTGGATTGTGGTGATAACGTTATCGTTATCAACGCCGATAAGATCAAGTTGACAGGTAAGAAGATGTCGGACAAAATTTACGTTCGTCACACCGGCTACCCAGGAGGTCAACGTTTTCAGACTCCTCGCGAGTTGCTCGAAAAACACCCTGAGCGTGTGATCGAGAAAGCCGTAAAAGGCATGCTTCCAAAGAACCGTTTGGGACGTCGTTTATTTACAAACCTGTTTGTTTACGCTGCCGCAGAACACCCGCACAGCGCACAGCAACCAAAGCAAATCCAATTGTAATTCATGGAAGTGATCAACACAATAGGTAGAAGAAAAACAGCCGTTGCGCGTATTTACCTTACACCAGGTAAAGGCGACATTAAAGTAAACGGTCGTGATTACAAAGAATATTTCCCATTTGAAGTTCACCAGATCGTGTTGCAACAGCCGTTCGCAACAATCTCCGGTGGAAATGGTTACGATATCAAAGTAAACGTAAGAGGTGGTGGAATCTCAGGCCAGGCGGAAGCGATCCGTATGGCGGTTTCACGTGCACTGGTTCAATACAACGGCGAATTCCGCGGCGCATTGAAAAAAGAAGGATTCCTTACCCGTGACCCACGTATGGTTGAGCGTAAGAAATACGGACGCGCTAAGGCACGCAGAAGATTCCAGTTCTCGAAACGTTAATATTTCGTCCAGACATTGCTTATCGTGCCCGATGCATTGTGCTGCGTAATTTCAAAATCATTATTAATCAAATTTGGCAATGGCACAAATAGAATATAAAGAACTATTGGATGCAGGTGTCCACTTTGGTCACCTTACCCGCAAGTGGGATCCACGGATGGCTCCGTATATCTTCATGGAGAAGAACGGGATCCACATCATTGACCTGAACAAAACTTTGAGCTGCCTCAACGACGCGGAAGCTGCGTTGAAACAGATCGTTCGTTCAGGACGTAAGATCATGTTTGTTGCTACTAAAAAACAAGCGCAGGAAATCGTAACGGAAGAGGCAAAACGCCTTAAAATGCCTTACGTAACCGATCGCTGGTTGGGTGGTATGCTGACAAACTTTGGCACGATTCGCAAGTCTTTGAAAAAAATGCAGACTCTCGAGAAGATGCTGAAAGACGAAGCCACGGTTAGCAATATTGCGAAAAGAGAACGCCTGATGCTTACACGTGAAAAGGAGAAACTGGAAAGAGTACTAGGTGGTGTAGCGGACCTTACTCGCCTTCCAGCGGCACTTTTCATCGTTGATGTAAAACGCGAGCACATTGCGGTTGCAGAAGCAAAAAGATTGAACATCCCTATTTTTGCGATCTGCGATACCAACTCTAACCCTGAATTGGTTGACTTCCCTATCCCATCTAACGACGATGCTTACAAAGCGATCTCGTTGATCACCCTGGCGATCGGTAAGGCTATCGAAGAAGGTTTGATGGAACGCAAGCAAGATAAAGACGATCAGCGCCTGGTTGAGGAAGAAGAAGCAAAACGCGCAGCTGACAAAGGTGACGAGGCAGCTCCTCGCGCCGAAGTTGCGGCAGAAGCAGAAGTTGCTGAATCCGACGAAGAGTAAAGGGCAATATGGCGTAGTTTGCAAATGACTCGCCATAGTTGACATATACGGTAGCCCATAGCCTCTTGCTATGGGCTACGTTTTTTTAAAATTCTCCGAGATGGAATTCCTTAACCAATTGATAATCTCCGGTTAAAGGCCATTTCAATACAAAACATTAATACATAATATTTATCACGATCATGGCAATTACCGCACAAGATGTAAACAAACTCCGCCAGATGACCGGCGCGGGCATGATGGATTGTAAAAAAGCCCTGCAGGAAGCAGATGGCGATTTCGACAAAGCCGTTGATATTCTCCGTAAGCAAGGACAGAAAGTTGCCGCAAAACGTGCCGACAACGCTGTATCGGAAGGAACTGTTCTGATCAACATCAGCGCGGATGGTTCAAACGGCAAACTGGTTGCCCTGGCTTGCGAAACAGAGCCTGTTTCTAACGTGGAAGATTTCAAAACGCTTGCGCAGAGCATTCTCGACAAAGCGGTTGCAGACAACATTTCCGACAAAGACGCATTGCTTTCGGCTACCTTGGCTGACGGCCGTCCCGTTAGCGAGCACATGATTGAGCTGACTGGTAAATTGGGTGAGAAACTGGAAATCGTTGGTTACGAAAATGTCACTGCCGACAAAGTGGTTCCTTACATCCACTCAAACGGTAAACTGGGCGTGCTCGTGGCATTCACAGGCGTGAATGGCGCAGACGTAACTGAACTGGGCAAAGACGTAGCAATGCAAATCGCGGCGATGAAGCCTGTTGCATTGGATAAAGACGGTGTTGACTCTGCTACCGTTGAGCGTGAAATCGAAGTAGGTAAAGAGCAGGCTCGTGCAGAAGGCAAGCCTGAGGCAATGCTTGAAAAAATCGCTCAGGGTAAATTGCAGAAATTCTATAAGGAGTTTACGCTGCTGAACCAGGAGTTCGTGAAGGATTCTTCGCTGACTATCCGTCAGTTGCTTGAAAAAACCGGCAAAGAATTGACCGTGTCTACCTTCAAACGTATTTCGATCGGCGGCTAAGCCAACTCTTAATAAATATATTGACGACGCCTGGTATCTAATTTGGATACCAGGCGTTTTTTGTCATATTTACAAAAAGTTAAATGCAATTTAATTTTCAACACACGCTATCGGCGGCATTTCATCAGGCAGAATGGTCGAAATACGGAGCAATTCCTGTTCGGAGCATAATTCGACAGACGAAGAACTAGTTAGGCTTTTCCTCGAATCAAGGGACAATCGTCATTTCCAGAAACTTTACGAGCGCTATGCCGTGAAGGTCTACCAAAAGTGCGTTGCACTCACCAGGGACGCCACGCGGGCGGAGGATGTCATGCACGATGTGTTTCTGAAACTGATCGGTAAGATGAACACCTTCAAGACCGGCGCCAAATTCTCCACCTGGCTTTTTACCATCACCCACAATCATTGCATGGACCTCGCGCGCGTGAGCAAGCGCAGGGTGATCCTCGTGCCCGGCGAAACTTTCGAAGCAGGGGAAGAACTGGCGGCAGCCAGCCTGGACGACGTTTTCCGGGAGGAAATTGACCTGGGCACGTTGAAAGAGGCCCTCGACCAGCTCGACCTCGCCGAAAAGGCCATGCTCTACCTTAAGTACCTCGATAACCGGAGTATCCGCGACATCGCGCACATGTTCCAGACCACCGAAAGCGCTGCCAAAATGCGGTTGTTGCGTGGCCGGAGAAAGCTCCGCATGTGGTATTGTAAGCTTTCCGAAGGGGACGATTTTTTTTAAAACCTCAAAAATTGCTTTACTTTAAGCGTTCCCTCCTCATTTGCTAGTCTGAAAAGATGGAAAAATCAATGAGTATGGTCCACTAAACACATTAACGATGAGCCAAAAACTTCAACGTACATCCTTTATTGCTCTAACTTTACTCGCGCTTCTGACATTCCCGGTTCTCGCACAAAACAAGGTCGATCTTTCCAACTCGATCAACTCCGGCCGGCTGAAAACCGCTAATGACACTTCCTGGCACAAAATCGAATTCGGGGCCAACCTCAACCAGGGATCGTTCAGTTCCAACTGGACGGGCGGCGGTGTCAATTCCATTGCATTGGGCCTTTTCCTGAATGCATTAAGTGAAAAGAAAAAGGGCAAGAACTCATGGCGGAACGACTTCCAGGGGCAGTATGGTATTGTCCGCAACAAAGGCCAGCAAAGCCGCAAGAACGTCGACCGGATTTTTTTCGACACCAAATATAACCGCGAGCTGACGGCGAAATGGAGCCTTTTTGCCAATGTGAACTTCCTGTCGCAGTTTGGAAACGGTTATGAATACAACACCAACCCCGATTCACTCAACTTCAAAAAGAAAGTTTCGGGCATTCTCGCTCCCGCTTATCTGACGGAGGCCATCGGTATCGAGTACCGCCCGGTTCCGTATTTCTTCGTGGACCTGGCGCCGGGTGCATTGCGGCAAACGATCGTGGTCGACAAAGACCTCTACGTGAACACGCCCGACCAGAAAAACTATGGCGTGCCCATCGGCAAACGGGTGCGGACCGAAGCGGCGCTGATCCAGCTCGTGGCCAACTTCGATAAAGACATTGCGAAAGACGTAAACCTGAAATTCCGGTACCTGCTGTTTTCGAGCTTCAAGGAACCGCTGAACATAGATAACCGGCTCGATGCCCAGCTCACGGCGAAAATCAACAAGTGGGTCAACGTGAACCTGGGGGCCATTATGGTATACGATGAGGACCAGAGCGATAAGATCCAGTTTGCTCAGGCACTCAGTATCGGATTTTTGTTTGCTTTTTAATCCATTTCAACTAACCTCAACTTGTTATGCTTCAGGAATTCAAAACGTTTATCGCAAAGGGCAATGTGCTCGATCTTGCAGTCGGTGTGGTGATTGGTGCCGCATTCGGAAAAATCACTACCTCATTAGTGGAAGACATTATCAACCCGGTTCTCGGGCTCATTATCGGCGGCGTGGACTTTACGCAGCTTAAAATCGTATTGAAGGAAGCCGTAGGCGAAACGCCGGAAGTGGCGATCAAGTATGGTAACTTTATCCAGACCATGATCCAGTTCCTGATCATTGCATGGGTGATCTTCCTGATCGTGAAACTGGCCAACCGCCTGCGTTTGTCGGAATCATTGAAAAAAGAAGAGTAGAACTAGTTAAATGTTCATAATTGACGAAAAAGAGGCATATTTCATGTGCCTCTTTTTTTATGCATGTTATTGAGAGGGCATTCCAGAAAGTTTTCGGCAAAAGATTTACCTTCGTGGTTAAGGCAGATTGTTCAACGTTTTTAAATTGATTCTTGTGCAAAAAAAGGTGACGATTCTGGGTGGCGGAGAAAGTGGCGCAGGGGCCGCTATTCTTGCGAAATCCAAAGGTTTTGAAGTTTTTTTATCGGATAAGGGCCAATTGCATCAGAAATACGCCGACATTCTGAACAAAGAAAATATTCCCTTCGAACAAGGGCAGCATTCCGAGGAGCGCATCCTCGCAAGCGACCTCGTGGTGAAGAGCCCGGGCATTCCCGATAAAGTGCCCCTGATCGTCGCATTGAAGGAAAAAGGCATCCTGGTTATCTCCGAAATCGAGTTCGCCTCTCGCTATACCGACGCGAAACTCATCGCCATTACCGGCAGCAACGGCAAAACGACCACGACCTTACTGACTTACCACCTGCTCAAAACCGCCGGCCTGAACGTCGGCCTGGCCGGTAACATAGGCGATAGCTTCGCATGGGCCGTTGCGGAAAAGCAATTTGAATATTATGTGTTGGAAATCAGTAGTTTCCAGCTTGATAACATTATCGATTTTCACCCATACATTTCCCTGCTCCTGAACATCACCCCCGATCACCTCGATCGTTATGGTTATGATTTTCAGAATTATGTGGATTCGAAATTCAATATCATCCGCAACCAGCAGGCCAGCGATTATTTCATTTATTATAAGGAAAGCGAGGTAATCCAAAAAGAACTGGAAAAGCGCAATCCGGCGGTCGGAAGGATCGAAGTTTCGCTCGATAATGCGCTTGAAGCAGGATCTTACCTGGAAAACGGCACACTGGTTTCGAAAATCAATGGGAATGCACTCGAAATCGCATTCGCCGAGCTGCCGGTCAAGGGCCCGCACAATGCCATCAATGCATTGTCGGCGATTTCGGTAGCGCAGTTGCTAGGCATCGATCCGGAGAAGATCCGTGAAGGTTTGAAGTCGTTCACCAATGCGCCGCACCGTTTGGAACAGGTAGAAGTGATCGGCGGTGTGACTTACATCAATGATTCGAAGGCCACCAATGTGGATTCGGTGTTCTACGCGCTCGGTAGTTTCGACCAGCCGGTGATCCTTATTGCAGGCGGTGTGGATAAAGGAAACGATTATTCACAAATAGAAGCACTTGTTAAAAGTAAAGTGAAGGGGCTGATCGTTCTTGGAAAAGATCCCGTGAAACTGGAAACTTACTTTGCCGGCAAAGTGCCGCAAATATATGCGACGGACGATGTCCGGGATGCCGTTAACAAAGGGCGTGAATGGGGCGTGCCGGGCGATGTCGTGCTGCTTTCCCCAGCTTGCGCAAGTTTTGATTTGTTCAAAAACTACGAGGACCGCGGCGATCAGTTCAAAGCAGCCGTCAGAAACCTCACCCAGTAACCGCCCCTGGCAACACCTGACTAATACCTGACAATACCCGACTAACACCAGATAACCAATCTTATCCGCCAAACGATATGGATTTCCTGAATAAAACAAGGGAAGACACCCAGGCATGGTTCAGCAAAAACCTCAAAGGCGATCCCTGGATCTGGGGGATTTGCATTATCATGCTGATGTGGAGCATCGTGGTCGTGTACAGCGCCTCCGTGAAGGACGCGTACAGCCAGATGGACGGTAATACCGAATATTATCTTTACAAACACGCATTGCTATGCGTGCTGTCGCTGGCCGTGATGTACTTCGTGCACCGGGTGCCTTACATCAAATTCGTGTATGTAACACGCCTGGCGGTGTGGAGCTCCATTCTGCTGCTCATTTTCACGATGTTTTTCGGAACCTCGGTGAACGACGCGGCACGGTGGATCGAAATCCCGGTGATCGGACAGCGCTTTCAGCCTTCGGAATGGGCGAAGGTGGCGCTGGTAGCGCATTTGTCGCTGATTCTCGCTCGGCACATCAAAGGCGGCTGGAATACCCGTGAACTGTTTATGGAACCGCTCGCGCTCGTGGGCGTCGTGTGCGGGCTTATTTTCGTGAGTAATGTGTCGACGGCCGTGATGCTCGCGGGCATTTGCTTTTTGCTGATGTTCGTAGGTAAAGTTCCGCTGCATTATCTTGCATTTACGGCATTGGGCCTCGTTTTTTTCGCTACAATCGCCATTTTGCTCAACTCAACGCAACGCTCGGGCACCGCGCAGAGCCGCATTTCGACGTTTTTCGATAAAGACGTGGTCGTGTACCAATCGCAGCAATCCTACATGGCGATGGCCC
The DNA here is from genome assembly GCF_000023125.1 of Dyadobacter fermentans DSM 18053. Lineage (NCBI taxonomy): Bacteria > Pseudomonadati > Bacteroidota > Cytophagia > Cytophagales > Spirosomataceae > Dyadobacter > Dyadobacter fermentans. Next base: position 4,269,742 of record NC_013037.1, on the reverse strand, counting down.
GTGGCGGGCTTTACGGGGAAGGTGTTTCCAAAAGCCGCCAGCGCCGCTTCCTGCCTGAGCCGCAGAAAGACTTCATTTTCGCCGTGGCGGTGGAAGAGTACGGCACATTGGGCGGCACCGCATTGATTATCCTTTACCTCATCCTGCTATACCGCGGCCTGAAAGCGATCGAAGCCACGAAGAGGCCATTCGGCGGGCTGCTTTCGGCCGGGCTGACATTCATTGTGGTGAGCCAGGCGTTTTCGGCAATGGCCGTGACGGTGGGCCTGGTGCCGGTGACTGGGCAAACGCTCCCGTTTTTTAGTCAGGGTGGGACGTCGCTGCTATTTACGGGCATTGCGATGGGCATGATCCTCAGCGTGAGCCGGGGGGAAATCATGGAGGAAAAACGAATTTGACATGGCAAAAAGAGTAATTATAAGCGGGGGAGGCACCGGCGGGCACATTTACCCGGCCATCGCGATCGCGAATGCATTGCAGCACCGCGAGCCTGCCACCGAAATATTGTTTGTGGGTGCATTAGGCAAAATGGAAATGGAGAAGGTGCCGCGCGCCGGCTACCAGATCGTGGGACTGCCCATTGCGGGTATCAAACGAAGCCTTTCACTGGAAAACCTAACGCTGCCTTTCAAAATGTTCCGCAGCCTGATGAAGGCGAAACAAGTGATCAACGACTTCAAACCTCACGTGGCGGTGGGCGTTGGCGGTTTCGCCAGCGGGCCTTTGCTCATGATGGCCTCCATGGCCGGCATTCCCACGCTGATCCAGGAGCAGAACTCCTACGCGGGCATTACCAATAAATTTCTCGCCAAAAGAGCCGCCAGGATATGTGTTGCGTATCCGGGAATGGAAGCATTTTTTCCAAAAGAGAAAATCACAATGCTCGGCAACCCCGTGCGCAGCGATATCACCTACGTGCATTTGAAGCGCAATGCGGCATTGGAACACTTTGGTTTGAATGAGGGGTTGAAAACGCTGTTCGTGATGGGAGGCAGCCTTGGCGCGCGCTCGATTAACGAGAGCATTACCGACGGCCTGCATAAGCTGGTGGAAGCCGGGTACCAGGTGCTGTGGCAAACAGGCAAAAACGATATCGATAAGGCCAAAGCGGCCATCGAGAAGGTGGGCACCGACAGGGTGAAAGCATTCGACTTTATCTACACCATGGATTTGGCTTATGCCGTAGCCGACGTGGTGGTTTCTCGCGCGGGCGCATTGTCGGTTTCAGAACTTTGCCTTGCAGCGAAACCGGCGATTCTGGTGCCATTTCCATATGCATCGGAAGATCACCAGACCAAGAATGCGATGAACCTCGTGGACAGCAATGCGGCCATTCTCGTGAAGGACCCGGAAGCGCGCGAGAAGCTCGTGGACCAGGCACTCATGCTCCTCGACGACCCGACGCGCCAGCGCGAATTGCAGACCAACATCAACAAGCTAGCCCGGCCGAGCGCAGCCGATGACATTGCGACCGAAGTTTTAAATTTGATTCAGTAACCCAAAGAATTGCATATGATGTCGTCCTCAGTGACAAACTGGAAATATATCTATTTTGTAGGAATAGGCGGAATCGGAATGAGCGCGCTTGCCCGGTGGTTTAAAGCCAATGGGTTTGAAGTGGCCGGTTATGACAAAACCATGACCCCGCTCGTGGGCAAGCTCATCGAAGAGGGCATTCCGGTGACGCTGGAAGACGATATCTCCACAATCCCCGCGGATTTTAAAGCCGATTCCCAACAGACGCTCGTCGTGTACACGCCCGCCGTGCCGGTGCAGCACAAGCAAATGCATTATTTCCGCGACGAGAATTTCATGATCCTGAAACGCTCGCAGGTGCTCGGCATATTGACCCAAAACCTGCGGACGATCGGCGTCGCCGGTACGCATGGCAAAACGACCACTTCTTCGCTCGTAGCGCACATCCTCCGCCACGCCCATGTGAACAGCACGGCGTTTTTAGGAGGTATTACGCAAAATTACGGCACCAACCTGCTGTTGAACGAACCGACGGACAAGCTGGAAGAGGTCTTTTGCGTGGTAGAAGCCGACGAGTTCGACCGCTCATTTCTGACATTATTCCCCGAAATAGCAATCGTAACCTCCACCGACGCCGACCACCTCGACATTTACGGAAAACACGAAGCCGTGCTCGAATCCTTCCGCGATTATGTGGGGCAAATTGACGGGAACGGCGCATTGTTCCTCCGCGACGGCCTGGAAATAGCGGACAGCTGCAAGGCAAAAGTATTCACCTACTCACTGAACAGCGGCCTTTACCATTCCGAAAATATCCGCATTGAAAACGCCCGTTTCGTGTTCGACCTGGTGTATCCGGGTGGCGTGATCGGAGGCATTGCGATGAAAATACCGGGTTATCATAATATCGAAAACTCCATTGCGGCGAGTGCGGTGGCATTGTACATCGGTGTGCAGCCGACGAAGATCAGGGAGGCGCTGGAAAGCTACGGAGGCGTGAAGCGCCGTTTCGAATACCAGTTGGAGGAGAAAGGCAATGTGTATATCGACGATTACGCGCACCATCCGACGGAAATAGAGGCATTTTTATCGTCGGTGAAAGGCTTGTACCCGGGCCGGCATGTGACGGCGATCTTCCAGCCGCACCTTTTTACCCGCACGCGCGACTTTGCAGATGGTTTTGCAGAAAGTTTATCGCTTGCCGACCGTCTTTTAGTGCTCGATATTTACCCTGCGCGCGAGCTGCCGATCGGGGGGGTGGATTCGCAGATGATCCTGGACAAAGTGACGGTCGCGGATAAACAACTGGTTGCAAAAGAACAAGTTTTACAACTTTTAAAAGAATTAAATACGGATATTGTAGTCACAATCGGTGCCGGCGACATCGACACTTTGGTGGGCCCGATTCGCGATTTGCTGCAAAAGACGGTTGCGAATAATTAGTCAAAGCATTTTTAATATTACTGAGATGTTACGTAAATTTGACTATTCATGGCTTTTGTTGAAACGTAGTTTGTGGCTCATTTTGCCGATTGCCGGCATCGGCATGGCAGAAAGCAAGCTGGGACAGCAGCGCTGTACAAATCTCGTAGTATCGATTCAGGGTGATTCGGGTACACGATTCCTGAACCAAATGGATGTACAAATGCTGCTGACCGAAAACGGAGGCGACCCGCTGATTGGCGCAAGGCTCAATGATGTAGCCCTGCACGATCTGGAAAACCGCGTCAGGCGCAACAAACTGATCAAGAAATGCCAGGTTTTTCGTGACCTCAAAGGCAATATAGTAGTCGAAGTAGAGCAGGAGAAACCACTCGCGCGCTGGATTAACACTTCGGAAAATGGGGAAATGCGGAACACCTCGGGATACTATATCAACCACGAGGGCGTTTTTTTTCCTCTATCAGAAAGTTATTCAGCAAGAACGTTACTGGTTTCAGGGGCGTATTTCAACAACCCTCAAAAGCTGAGGTCCGAAAAGGGCGCTCAGGTTTTGGAGTTATTGCGTTTTCTGAACACCGACCCGTTCTGGAAAGCGCAGGTGACGCAACTAAATGTAGATAAGGATGGTGAGATAGACCTGATGACATTGCTCGGCGACCAGCGGGTTGAGCTGGGCATGGCGGAGGATTTCGAATCCAAATTCAAGAAGCTCCGTATCTTTTACGATAAGGTGCTGAGCAGCGATTGGAGTCGGTATAAAAGAATAAGTGTTAAGTTTCAAGATCAAATAGTTTGTGAATAATAATTCACCATAGCATGGCACACGATAAGATTGTAGTTGGGGTAGATATTGGAAGTACTAAAATAACCGTGGTTGCTGCGCAGGGATCGGCGAACCGTCGGAACAATATCGAGATTCTGGGCTTCAGCGAAGTCCCTGTGCCGGCAGGAGCAGTAGTAAATGGCTCTGTTGAGAACATCAAGCAGGTTGGCAGCGCCATTAAGGAAGCATTGGCGGAAGCAGGCTCACGGTCCGATCTCGACATCGGGATCGTGAATGTTAGTTTCAGCGGCACGCATGTGAAAGTAAGCTCGCAAAGCGACGGCGTGATCCGTCCTTCGGCGTCTTCGGGCGAAGAAGTGACCCAGCGGGACGTGGACCAGCTCGTAGACGATATGTACCGTGCGAAGATCGAACCGAACTTCGACGTGCTGCATGTGCTGCCGATGGATTTCACAGTGGATAATTCCACAGGCGTACGCGAGCCGGTAGGACGCACGGGTATCAAGCTGGGAGGTAACTTCCTCGTGGTTTCGGGCAACAGCCAGTCCATTTTGCGTACCAAAAAGAGCCTCGCCGATGCCGATCAGGGATTGAAATGCGACAAGCTCGTGCTGGCGCCCCTGGCGACCAGCCTTGCCGTGCTTACCGACAATGAGATGAAAGCCGGAATCGCGATGGTCGACATTGGCGACCATACCACCGACGTGATCATTTACCACGACCGCATTATCCGCCACATCGCCTCATTCCCGATCGGCGGCCGACACATTACCGCCGACCTCGAAGTAGGCTGCGGCATCCAGTTTGAGAATGCGGAGCAGTTGAAAAAAGAATACGGCGCAGCGGTTTCTGCCGACGTGCCTTTAAATGTCGAAATCCTGATCAACTACCTGGCAGGCCGTCAGCCGAAGCCGGTATTGAAAAAGAACGTAGCGCTGATCATCGAGGAGCGTTTGAAAGAAATCGCGGCGATGGTGTATGCGGAGATCATCAAGTCGGGCTTTGCAGATCGCCTTATCGGCGGGCTGGTGCTCACGGGCGGCTCGGCGAATATTCCGGATATTGAAGCATTGTTCGAAAAAATCACGGACATGTCCGTACGCGTAGGCTACCCCGAAAACCTCGAACGCACCGCCAAGGCGGATGCGGTGAGCAACTCGTCGTTCAACACGGCGATAGGCCTGGCCTGGGCAGGGCTGAAATCGGTGGACCCGCGGGTGAAATCGGTTTGCAAACCAGCTACGGCATTCAATACAGGCAGTGTGGTTCAGAAAGAGCCCGTCAAGGAAGTGAAGGAAACGCCGAAACGCAATGGAACGTTTTGGGATAGCTTTACCGGCATTATCGGAAAGAAAGACGATAGTCTTGGAGATTATTAAACAGCCAAAATCACATACTCAACCCCGGAAAGGATATGAACAAAAGCTTGTTGCACGCATTAGACCAGGACTATATAGTGAACGAAATCGTCAAAGACCAACCCAATGGAGAGGGCAGCGGTGACCCGGCTATCATCAAGGTGATCGGCGTCGGGGGAGGCGGTAGCAATGCGGTGAACTACATGTTTCAGAAGAAAATCAAAGATGTAGAATTCGCGGTTTGTAACACGGACAGACAGGCTTTGGCTAACAGTCCGGTTCCGGTGAAGATCCAGCTGGGTGCAACTTTGACGCAGGGACTAGGGGCCGGTACTGATGCGACGAAAGGAAAAGAGGCTGCGCTGGAAACCATTGAGGAAATCAAAGGTCTTTTGGGCGGGTCAACACAAATGGTATTTATCACCGCAGGTATGGGTGGTGGAACAGGTACGGGAGCCGCGCCGGTGATTGCGCAGCTGGCCAAGGAAATGGGCAAGCTGACCGTGGCCGTGGTAACAGCGCCGTACACCTGGGAGGGATTGGACAAGAAGGAGCAGGCGCTCGAAGGCATTGAGCAGCTCAAAGAATACAGCGACACCGTTCTCGTGGTTTTGAACGACAAGCTGGAAGAGCTGTACGAGGATATGACCCTGACGCAGGCATTCGCTGAGGCCGACGGCATTCTCCTTAATGCAGTGAAAAGTATTTCCGAGATCATTACCACAAACGGTAATATCAATACTGACTTTAAGGATGTGGAGAAAGTGTTGAAAAGTGCCGGCCAATCGGTAATGGGAACGTCGGAATCTACTGGCGCGGAACGTGCGCAGAAGGCGATCAAGGAAGCACTCGACTCGCCGCTGCTCAACGACCGCGATATCCGCGGCGCAAAGCGCATTCTCGTGACATTGGCAACCAGCAAGAAGAAGGAAGCCACGATGAAAGAGCAGCGTGAGATCTGGCAATATGTGCTTTCACAGGTTGGCGGCGAAGCGAGGATGTTCAAGCTCGGTACGATCACCGACGATTCACTGGACGACAAACTGCGCGTTACCATCGTAGCTGCGGGTTTTGACAGCATCGAGTCGCCGATCCCCGGCATTCAGCTCAAAGGTTTGAAAGGCAAGCAAGAAGTACATCCGGTTGCGGTGCCTGAGCCGGTGGTAGAAATCCCCGAGCCAGTGGCGGTGGAAGAGGAGGAACTGGTGCTCACCGGCGAACTCGAAGAAAATACCCCGACGGGCTCAATCGACATTGTACTCGAAAACGAACCCGTAACCCGCGGTTTCGACCCGATCAATATTTCGCTCACGGAACTGGAACCGCAGGACGAGTGGACGAACGAGGACGCATTGAAAATGGAACTGATGATCAACTCGTTCAAGGATGGTCTTGTGAAGTTTGCCGATCTCGAAGGTCCCGCCTTCCGCAGAAGCCGGGTAGAGCTCTGGAAGCGGCCAGCCATTCCGGCGCAGGAAATGGAACAGCATTGGTTGAAATGACCACAAAAAAGGGAGCTTCGGCTCCCTTTTTTAATGCTTAAAAGTGAATGATCTGGCCGGCTTGAATTTCCAGCAGTTCTTTATATAATGCATTGGAAATCACATTATCACTGTAATGGGCACGGATCTGGCCGAGCTTCACGCGCATGGCGAGCGTGTTCATGCCCAGGTAGCTGAAAACGTCGTTCAAATGGCTCAATGCGATCGTAGCGCCCTGCATGTTGGACGATAGCCCTACCAATGCGGCTTTTTTGTTGGAAAAACTGTTGGGATAAGGCAGGCCGTCGATGAACGCTTTGAGCACGCCGGGATAGGAGCCGTTGTATTCAGGTACGATGAAAACGAATTTATCGGTTTGTTCCAGCAGCGATTTCAGGTTGTTGAATGCCTCGTTCTTGCCGGTATTGGCATATAATGCGGAAACCGTGAAATCGTCAGGGAGGTTTACCAGATCCAGAATAATGCTCTCCGAGCCGAGCTGCCGGAGAATGCCCTGGTAATAATCGGCAATTTTCCGGGACATCGAATTGGGCCGGTTGGTGCCGACAATAATTACTATGGGCGAGGTTGATGGTGTCATTTGAAAACCATATGGGTCCGGCTCATCGGCCTGGACGGCTTGATGTTAGTTGTCATTAGAAACAAATAATGGATAAAATTGTTCTAATGCGGCTGTATTGAGGGGCAAAACTAACCGTCAAACCGACACGTTACCAGGCAGTTTTCAGGATACACAACAATTATTCTTATATTTGAGCCCGTTATTCATCATGAAATCTCAATAATCATCTGATAATCAGATAATTATACATAAATCAACCCGCATACAAACATGTCCTGGTTTATTCGCAAAGAAAAAGGTATCAATACACCGACTGAAATGAAGCGCGAAGCGCCGGACGGTTTGTGGTATCAATGTCCCAATTGCAAAAAAATCACTCCTACCAGGGAACATAAGCAGAATGCTTTCACCTGTCCGCATTGTAATTACCACGAAAAAGTGGGCTCGGATGTGTATTTCAACCTGCTTTTCGACGACAACGAGTTCATCGAGCTCGACGAGAACCTCGTTTCCGGCGACCCGCTCGGTTTTGTAGACACGAAGGCTTATCCCGACCGGATTAAGTCGACGATGAAGAAAACCGGCTTGAAAGATGCGGTACGCACCGGCCATGGTAAAATGAACGGCCTGGACCTCGTGATCGCCTGTATGGATTTCAGTTTCATCGGCGGATCGATGGGTTCTGTGGTGGGAGAAAAAATTGCCCGCGCGATTTCCTATTCGCTCGAAAAGAAGATTCCTTTCCTGATGATTTCGAAGTCGGGAGGAGCGCGGATGATGGAAGCAGGGTTTTCGCTGATGCAGATGGCTAAGACCTCGGCACGCCTGGCGCAATTATCCGAGGCCAAAGTACCCTATATTTCACTGCTAACCGACCCTACAACAGGCGGTGTTACAGCATCTTACGCCATGCTGGGCGACTTTAACATTTCGGAGCCTGAAGCTTTGATCGGTTTCGCCGGGCCGCGCGTGATCCGGGAAACGATTGGTAAGGACCTGCCGAAAGGCTTCCAGAGTGCAGAATTCGTACTCGAACACGGCTTTCTGGATTTCATCGTCGATCGCAAGGATTTGAAAGATAAATTGACAAGCCTGCTGAATATGCTTAAATAGGCAATAGCATTTAGCAAAGCGGCCCGTCAGGTTATCTGGCGGGCCGCTTTGCATTTAGGTTTATATGTTTTGTATTAAAATGCGGAATGCACGGCTCATGGACAGGCCTCTTTCCGACGCGTGTCGGTAATGTCGTTGATCTTCCAGCCTGCTCCGGTTTTGATGAGGTTGAATACATTGACGCCGCAATGCGAGAACTTTTCGCCGAGGTAAAACTTATACGGCGCCCAAACGACGGCCATCGGCCCGTCGATGGAAACCTTGACGTCGTAAATGCGTTCATCCCATTTGTCCTTATGCGGCGTGCCGACGGCTTTCACGAACCCATCGACCGTGCTTTTTTGCGTAACCGTGGAATCGGCCACGTTTTTGGAAATGGAAGTTAATGTGCATTGCTTCGTAAATACGCTGCGCACGGCGGTGGAATCGCCATTACGCATGCCGTCGAAGAGCTTGTCGACGACTTGCCGGGCGTCCTGCCGGGCATCCGTTTCTTCGGATGGCGGTGTGTAGGCATTTGCGGCGATTGTGCTTGTGAGTAATGCAAGTGTCAGGAAATGGCTAATACGTTTCATTGGTATAGTTTTAACAAAAACTTAATTTTGAGCCCCTTTGTAAAATTTTGGGAATCCATATGTCGGAAAAAATAGTTAAAAAAGTAGATATAAAGAACAGACGGGCCTCATTCGAATACTTCTTCCTGGAAGAGTTCACGACCGGTATGGTGCTTACAGGCACTGAAATCAAGTCGATCCGGCAGGGTAAGGTCAATTTCCAGGATGCTTACTGCCTGTTTATGGATGGCGAGCTCTTCATCCGCAGCCTGCACATCTCGCCTTATACGGAAGGCACGCATTACAACCACGAGCCGATGCGCGACCGCAAGTTGCTCATTACCAAACGTGAACGTAAGAAACTGATCGAAGGTTTGAAGGATGTAGGCCTTACGATTATACCTGTCCGGTTGTTTACCAGCGAGCGCGGCCTGGCCAAGCTGCACATTGCATTGGCAAAAGGTAAAAAGCTTTACGACAAGCGCGACAGCATCAAGGAGCGCGACGTGAAGCGCGAGAACGATCGGGCAGGCTACTGAGCAAGCGGTAGGTTTGGCATATAAAATGTGCTAATCCGGTGATCCTCGGGACTTTCTGTGCATTTGTTCCAACAATATTTGAAAAAGCCGGAGCGTTTTTTCTGGCGAAATATTCTTATATTGTGTGAATTAACTATTACAGGGCTCATGGGTAAAGTACTGGTTCTGAATCAAGATTATAGCGCACTAAGTGTTTGCACAGTTCCGAAAGCGTTTCTGCTGGTTTATATGAAAAAAGCGGAAATGCTCGCAGAGTCTCAGCAGGAGCATCTCAGGACTGTCAACGACAGGTTTCCCATGCCCGTCGTGATACGCCTGCATCGCTACATACATATACCATACAGGGGCGTAGTCATGACCAGGCAAAACCTCTTCAAGCGGGACGGCAACAGGTGCCAGTACTGCGGAACCCACGATAATCTGACGCTGGACCATGTGATGCCAAAAAGTAGGGGAGGAAAGACCACCTGGGACAATTTGGCCACCGCCTGTAAAAGATGCAACTCCCGCAAAGGAGACCATACGCCGGAAGAGGTTGACATGCCGTTAAAGCAGCGACCGTTCCGGCCTTCTTTTTTAATGTTCATCCGGGATTTTTCGGGCATGGCCGACGATGAGTGGCTGCCGTATCTTGGGTCGAAGGAACGGCACTGTTAACGTCCGTTCGGTATAGTGCCGGTTTGCGTAATGTCATTTGTTGTCAAGAATAGTCAGGAGGTTGTTAAGTACTGTCATGCCGTCAGAAATAGTCAGTGCTAGTCATTGATTGTTAAATTCTGTTGATCAGTCAGGTCAAGATAATTTCTCCTCCGATAATACTTTTCCGCAATCATATTCGACTGCCCCGAACACTTGTCTACACCTGACAATTTCCTGACCACACTCGGCCATTCTACACTCACGCCGCCGCTCAACCTCAGATCGTTAAATTAAATCGCCCAACTGTTCGGATATTGCTTTCGATTGCGTAATTTTGCGTCCTGATTTTTCAAAAATACTTGTTGAACTAATTTTCAGCCGGTTAGCCCGTCGGCTGATGTATTCAAGGGCCATTATTCCTATTTATGTCTAAGGAAAAACAAAATCAACCGCTTCCCGAATTCGATTGGGACAAAGCATCAGACAAAGGTTTCGGAACCGCTTATTCATCTGCCGACCGTACCCGTCTGGAACAAATGTATGAAACTACCCTTTCTCCGGTTTCGGAAAAAGAAGTGGTTAAAGGTGTTGTAGTAGGTATTACAGACCGCGAGGTGATCCTGAACATCGGTTTCAAATCTGATGGTATCGTTTCATCCAATGAATTCCGCGACCTGCCAGGTTTGAAAATCGGCGACGAAGTGGAAGTTTATGTAGAGAACCAGGAAGACGCACAAGGTCAGCTGGTACTTTCACGCAAAAAAGCGAAAGTTATCACTGCATGGGATAATATCCAGAAATCATTCGACGAGGATGTTGTGATCGATGCAAATGTGAAGAGAAGAACCAAAGGTGGTTTGATCGTTGATATTTTCGGCATTGAAGCATTCTTGCCAGGTTCACAGATCGATGTGAAGCCTATCCGCGATTTCGACGTTTTCGTTGGAAAGCGCATGGAAGTAAAAGTTGTGAAAATCAACTACGCGAACGATAACGTAGTAGTATCTCACAAAATCCTGATCGAAAAAGATCTTGAAGCACAACGTCAGCAGATCCTGAACAACCTTGAAAAAGGTCAGGTACTGGAAGGCGTGATCAAAAACATGACCAACTTCGGTGTGTTCATCGACTTGGGTGGTGTGGATGGTCTGTTGCACATTACTGATATCTCTTGGGGCCGTATCAACCACCCATCTGACCTCCTTTCACTGGATCAGAAACTGAACGTGGTTGTGCTCGACTTCGACGAAGAGAAAAAACGCATTTCTTTGGGTCTGAAACAACTTCAGTCACACCCATGGGATTCTCTGGACGAGTCAATCCAGGTTGGATCGAAAGTTACAGGTCGCATCGTGAACGTTGCTGACTACGGCGCTTTCTTGGAAATCAAACCAGGTGTTGAAGGTCTGATCCACGTTTCTGAAATGTCATGGTCTCAGCACCTGCGCAATCCACAGGAGTTCATGAACGTGAACGACGAGATCAGTGCGGTTGTATTGACGCTTGACCGTCAGGAGCGCAAAATGTCCCTCGGCATTAAGCAGCTTACCGAAGATCCTTGGACTCAAGGTTCATTGAAAGAGAAATATGCGATCGGTACCCGTCACAAAGGTGTTGTTCGTAACCTGACCAACTTCGGTCTCTTCATCGAGCTTGAAGAAGGTATCGACGGTCTGGTACACGTTTCTGACCTTTCATGGACTAAGAAAATCAAGCATCCTTCCGACTTCGTGAAAGTAAACGACGAGCTGGAAGTAGTTGTACTCGAACTGGACGCGGACAACCGTCGTCTTGCTTTGGGCCACAAGCAGCTTGAAGAAAACCCATGGGATACTTTCGAAAGCATTTTCGAAGTAGGTTCAGTTCACAAATCGACTATCGTTGCGAAAGGTGACAAGTTTGCCACACTCGAACTTCCTTACGGAATCGAAGGTGTTGCTTCGATCAAAAACCTGGCGAAAGAAGACGGAACATTTGCTGAGGTAGGTGAAAGCCTTGACTTCACTGTTCTTGAATTCCTGAAAGACGAGAAGAAGATCGTTCTGACTCACTCTAAAGTTAAAGGTGTTCCTGCTGAGGAAAGAAAAGAAGCAAAAGCTGCCAAAGCTCCTGCTGCTGAATCAGTGAACAAAGAAGTTGAGAAATCAACTTTCGGAGACCTTAGCGTTCTGTCTGCTTTGAAAGAGCAGTTCGAAGAGAGCGAGAAGAAAGGAAAAAAGTAAAATAAAATATGGTGCGGAAGAATTTTTTAATACTTTTGCACCCGGAATCAGCTGCCAGCCTCGTGCAGGCAGCTGATTTTTAAAAATGGTTCCGTGGCCGAGTGGCTAGGCAGAGGTCTGCAAAACCTCGTACAGCGGTTCGAATCCGCTCGGAACCTCCCCTTGAATTGTGGCCTTTTTCCCCAGGATTTCGGCACAATAAAATGCCTGAAAAATACCATTTGGAACAAGCTTTTAAGACGAGCTCCAAATGGTATTTTTTTTGCTAGTTGCCTGAAAATCAAGTGTTATGAAATTTGTAACTGGTATGAAATTTGTCAAGCAAATTAGACAAATTATAAATAAGATGGTGGGGTAAAATATCCCTTAAATACTTTTGTGGATAAAGAATCGTGAGCTAGTTTTGTCTGTTGAAGAATAATGAATAGTTGATTATGAATATACCATTCCGAATGGACGCTAAGTTTTGTTCCTTCTTTAATTACTCAAAATCCTTTGTAGCTATCCTCTTAGCTATCTTATTAAGCGTACCTACACTCGTATCTGCGCAGGATAGCACGGCGGCCGCCGGAGCTGCTGCGGCACCTGCCGGTGGTGGCGATGCTGCAAAAGGTGAATCGATCTTCAAAAACAACTGCGCCCAGTGCCACGCCCCTACCGAAGAGCGCGTGGTAGGTCCTGGTTTGAAAGGGGTTAGCTCCCGTCACGATTTCGCCTGGCTTGCAAAATGGGTACGTAACTCTCAGGCAATGGTCGCATCGGGTGATCCTTATGCGGTAAAAATTTACAACGAATATTCGAAAGCTCAAATGACGAGCTTTCCGAACCTTTCGGATGACGACATCAAGGCGATCTTCGCTTATGTAGACCAGGCGTCTGCTGCTCCTGCCGCTGCTGCGGGTGGTGCTGCTCCTGCCGGCGGTGCTGCTGCGGCTGATGCCAAAGGCGGTGCTCCTTCCGATCTGTTTGTGATTGTGCTGGTTGCATTGGTAGTAGTAATGGTACTGGTGCTCGGCGTGTTGCTGGTAATCGTATCTCTCCTGTCGAAAGCCGTTAAAGGCGGAGTCGCTGAAACGGAGGCTGCTGCCGGTGAAGGTTTCGGAGGTTTGCTGAAAAGAATCGCCGTTGATCCTGCCATCCGCTCCGCGACGCTCTGGATCTTTGTTCTCCTTGTTTTGAAGTCCACTTTGGACGGAGCGTTTAATGTAGGCGTTCAGCAAGGATACGCTCCAAAACAGCCTATTTCATTCTCTCACAAATTGCACGCAGGCGAATATAAAATCGACTGTAATTACTGCCACACCGGCGTTAACCGCGGTAAGTCGGCGCACATCCCTTCTGCTAACATCTGTATGAACTGCCACGGTGTTATCAAAAAGGAATCTCCTGAAATTCAAAAGATTTATACTTCTATCGAGAACAACCAGCCTATCGAATGGGTGCGCGTTCACAACCTGCCTGACCTGGCTTACTTCAACCACGCACAGCACGTAAATGTGGGTGGCCTGGAATGCCAGAACTGCCACGGCGAGGTGGAGAAAATGGAAGTAATACAGCAACGTTCGTCACTGACGATGGGATGGTGTATTGATTGTCACCGTAAAACTGAGGTAAATACTAAAGACAATCAGTACTACGATAAGCTGGTACAGTTGCACGCTTCCGAAAGCAAAGAGGCTTTGAAAGTAGCGGATATTGGTGGTCTGGAATGTTCTAAGTGCCACTACTAATCAAGAAATTAATACCGGATACAACTCATTGTATTGAATAGTTTTATGGAAAATACTAATAAAAGATACTGGCGGGGACTTGAAGAGCTGAGGAATGACGAAAAGTTTGTCAAAGATGCAAGTTCTGAGTTCCCAAGTGCTCCGACCGAAAGTCAGTATGAAAGCCTGGTGGATGGCGTAGGAACCCATCGTCGTGATTTCCTTAAAGTACTGGGCTTTGGAATGGCAGCCGTATCTCTCGCAGCTTGCGAAGCGCCGGTGAAAAAAGCCATCCCTTACGTAAATAAGCCGGAAGGCGAATTCCCTACTATATCTAACTGGTATGCATCCACTTACGCAGAAGGTGGAGACTACGCAAGTATTCTGGTCAAAACCCGCGAGGGCCGGCCGATTAAAATAGAAAGCAATTCCCTTTCCAAAGTTTCCTACGGTGTAAGCTCGCGCGCACACGCTTCATTGCTCGGCTTGTATGACAATGAGAAACTGAAAGGTCCTAAAAAAGGAGAAGATACCAAAGTAAGCTGGGAGGCTGTTGACAAGGAGATCGCCGATCAACTTGGAGCTATCGCAGCAAAAGGCGGCGCGATCCGCATCCTTTCTTCTACGATTCTAAGCCCGTCTACCAAGGCGGTTATTGCAGACTTCACTGCAAAATATCCAACCACTACCCACGTGGTTTACGATGCCAACTCTTCCTATGCGTTAGTAAAAGGTAACGAGTTGTCATTCGGCAAAGCCGTTATCCCTTCCTACGATTTCAGCAAAGCGAAAGTAGTAGTAGGCATCGACGGTGATTTCCTCGGAACATGGCTTGCACCGGATACATTCTCGAAGCAATTTGCCGACACACGTCGCGTGAGCAGCGAGAAAGAAGGTAACAAGGAAATGTCCCGTTTGTACCAATTCGAATCTACCCTTTCACTGACCGGTGCCAATTCGGATTACCGTACTGCGGTAAAACCTTCGCAAATCGGCCTGGTTGTAGCTGCACTATATAATAAAGTAGCGGCGAAATTGGGCGGAGCTCCTGTTGCAACACCTGCATTGAACATCGATAACCTGGACAAAGCTGCTGCGGACCTCGTGGCTGCAAAAGGACAGGCATTGGTTGTATCGGGTATCAACGATCCTTCGGTACAAGTAATAGTGAACGCGCTGAACAGCCTGCTGGGAAGCTACGGAACTACGATCAACCTGGATAAGCCTGCCAACTACCGTCAGGGTAACGACATTGCTACCAACCAACTGATCGACGAAGTTAAAGGCGGTAAAGTATCTGCATTGATTTTGTGGGGTGCCAATCCGGTTTATGATCACCCACGCGGTGCTGAACTGGCGGCTGCATTGCCACAGGTTTCATTGAGCGTATCATTCAACGATCGCGCTGATGAAACATCATCTCTTTTGAAATACATCCTTCCTGCACCGCACTACCTCGAATCATGGGGTGATGCAGAGCCTGTTGCAGGATCATACAGCTTAATCCAGCCGGCGATCAGCCTGATTTTCAGCACACGCCAGGCACAATCATCGCTTTTGAAATGGGCAGGCGCTTCGGCTGACTACCATGAATATGTAAAAGCGTACTGGAGAAAGAACATCTTCCCGCAAGCCGGAGGTGGTGACTTCGAGAAATTCTGGATTAAATCGTTGCACGACGGCGTATTCGATGTGGCTTCTACCGCTACCGGCGCAGGTGCTGCATTCTCCGGAAACCTCGCTGCTGCTGCGGCTGGCATTGCTAAAAAATACAAGGCGTCGTCATCAGGCCTGGAACTTGCGATCTTCGAGAACGTAGGTATGGGTACCGGTTTCGCTGCAAACAACCCTTGGTTGCAGGAAAACCCTGATCCGATCACGAAAGCTACCTGGGATAACCACGCAGGTCTTTCGCAAAAAACGGCTACTGAACTCGGCGTTGCGCAGGGTGATGTAGTGAAATTGGATATCAAAGGCAAATCGGTAGAGCTGCCGGTGATCATCCAGCCAGGTTTGGCACAAGGAACTGTGGCGGTAGCCGTTGGTTACGGCCGCGAAAAAGCTGGTAAGTCTGCAAACGGTGTAGGTAAAAACGTGTTCCCGCTTGCTGCATTCACCGAAGGCTTCCTGAACTTCACGCCAGGCGAAGTAACCCTGTCGAAAACAGGCGATACCCGCGAAATCGCGCAGACTCAGACGCATAACACGGTAATGAACCGTAAGTCGGTTTTGCAGGAAACTGTACTCGCTCACTTCCAGAAAGATCCGATGGCCGGACGTTTTGTTCCGAAAATCCAGACTTCGGATGGCGAGGTTGACGCAACAGACCTGTCATTGTGGAATGGTCACAAATACAAGAACCACTCGTGGGGTATGGTGATCGACCTGAACACCTGCTTCGGTTGCGGATCTTGCGTGATCAGCTGCCAGAACGAAAACAACATCCCTGTTGTAGGTCGTCAGGAAATCATCAATGCACGCGAAATGCACTGGCTGCGTATCGACCGCTATTACAGCAGCGACGCGGATGTGGAAGATCTTCGCGGATTGGAAATTGCTTCTGAGAATCCGGAAGTTACGTTCCAGCCAATGCTTTGCCAGCATTGTAACAATGCCCCTTGCGAAACGGTATGTCCGGTATTGGCAACCACCCACAGCTCTGAGGGCTTGAACCAAATGACTTACAACCGTTGTGTAGGTACGAGATATTGTGCAAATAACTGCCCATACAAAGTACGTCGCTTCAACTGGTTCAAATATTTTGATAACGACAACTACGATTACAACTTCAACAATGACCTCGGTAAAATGGTCATTAACCCGGATGTAACAGTACGTTCAAGAGGGGTTATCGAGAAATGCTCAATGTGCGTTCACAGAATCCAGGAGGCTAAGCTGACTGCGAAGAAAGAAAGAAGACGCATCGTTGACGGTGAAGTGAATGTAGCTTGTGCATCGTCCTGCCCAACAGACGCGATCACATTCGGCGACATGAACGATCCGGAAAGCCGCATCTCGAAATTGCTTGAAGTGGAGAGAGAAGGACGTGCATTCCACATGCTGGAAGAGATCAACGTTCGTCCGCAGATCTCTTACCTCACCAAAGTCCGTAACAAGGATGCAGCTGCGAAAGCTGAAAAGGCTGAAAAAGAGCACGCTTAATATCAGAGTTTAGAATTATTGACGATCCAATCATTATAAATAAATAGTAGTATGCATGTTACTTCACCTGTAAGAGAACCGCTGATCCAAGGTGGGAAAACGTACGCGGACGTAACGGAAGACATATGTCGTCACGTGGAGGCAGCTCCAACGAAAGAATGGAAGATCGCTTTCGGACTTTCGCTCATCGTTCTGGCATATGGGTCTGTGTGTCTGGCCTGGACCTGGTGGGAAGGCCTCGGAGTTTGGGGTTTGAATAAAACAGTAGGTTGGGCCTGGGACATCACCAACTTCGTATGGTGGGTAGGTATCGGTCACGCGGGAACGCTGATCTCCGCGATCCTCTTGCTCTTCCGCCAGAAATGGAGAACTTCCATCAACCGTGCAGCGGAAGCGATGACGATCTTCGCCGTTATTTGTGCTGCTTCATTTATTTTGATGCACATGGGTCGTCCCTGGATGGCTTACTGGGCTCTTCCATTGCCAAACGCATTCGGTTCTCTTTGGGTTAACTTCAACTCGCCGCTCGTTTGGGACGTATTCGCGATCAGTACTTACTTCTCCGTATCGTTGGTTTTCTGGTACATCGGTCTTATCCCTGACCTCGCTACCATCCGCGACCGCGCTACCAGCAAAGTTTCGAAATTCATGTACGGAACATTTGCAATGGGGTGGGACGGTTCAGCTAAGACCTGGGCACGTTACGAATACATTTCATTGATCCTCGCAGGTCTTTCTACGCCACTTGTACTTTCGGTACACACCATTGTAAGTATGGACTTTGCTACCTCGGTAATCCCGGGATGGCACACGACGATCTTCCCTCCGTACTTCGTTGCGGGTGCGATCTTCTCCGGATTCGCGATGGTACAAAACCTGATGCTCATCACACGTGTAGTTTACAAACTGGAAGACTACATCACATTGGAGCACATTGAAACGATGAACAAGGTAATCACGCTTACCGGTTCGGTAGTAGGTGTGGCTTACATTACTGAGTTCTTTATCGCATGGTACGGTGGTGTTGAATACGAATATTACGCATTCTTCAACCGTATGACCGGTCCTTACTGGTGGGCATACTGGGCTATGATGACCTGTAACGTAATCTCTCCACAGCTTTTCTGGTCAAGAAAACTGCGTCGCAGCATCTCGTTTACATTCTTCATCTCTGTGATTGTAAACATCGGTATGTGGTTCGAGCGTTTCGTAATTATCGTAACCTCTCTGCACCGTGACTATATCCCGTCAAGCTGGACAATGTTCTCGCCTACACGGTACGACATCGGGGACTACATTTTCTCCTTCGGTTTGTTCTTCACATTGTTCCTCCTGTTCTCGAAATACCTGCCGGTAGTGAACATGGCAGAAGTAAAAGCGGTATTGCGCTCGACATCTGCGCAGCTGCCTGCCAAGATCGCCGGAGTAGCGAAAGTAAGACAGCGCGGAACTGCTGAACCCGCTTACAACAAGGATCAGGAATAAAAGCATTGCGTAATAGCGAATTGTAGAGATTATAATTAAGTAATAGTATGGCAGAATTATCTGGTAAATATTTGGTCGGAGTTTACGACGATGACGATACTGTTCTTCACGCGGTTCCCAAGTTGAGAAAGGCCGGTGTGAAAATCAAAGAAGTATATTCTCCATTCCCTATCCACGGGTTGGACGAAGCGCTGGGGCACCCAAGAACGCGTATTGGTATCGCTGCCTTTATGTTCGGTGTAACAGGATGCTGCGCCGTGCTGACCCTGATGATCTGGACAATGGGATATGACTGGCCGATGATCATCGGTGGTAAAGATCCGATCTCGATCCCCAACTATATCCCCATTACATTCGAAGGAACGGTACTCTTCACCGCATTCGGTATGGTGACCACCTTCCTGATTTCGAACGGACTCGGACCCGGTTCACATTTCCACCCGAGATTTGACGTACGGGCCACGGATAACAAGTTTATCATGGCGATCGACATGAGCAGAAACTCAATGAGCGAAGAAGAGATATCGAGAGCGCTGAAAGACAGCGGCGCAGAAGAAGTCAACATTAAGCAATTCTAATGGAGTTTAAAGCAATGAAATTCAAGAGTTTATATAAATATCTATTGGTTGCTGCCGTATTGCTTACTGCTGCTGCTGGTTGTAAAAAGGATCCTAACAATCCCGGGAAGGAATATGCTCCGAACATGTATCTGCCCGTAGGTTACGAACCGTACAAACAGGAAAAAGCCAACCCGATCAACCCGCAGGGATTAACCATGCGCTTGCCGGTAGCAGGTACGGTTGCGAGACGTAACTACACCACAAGCTTCGGTCAGTCGGATTCAGCGGTTGTTGACCTGATGGTGTACAACATCCCTGCCGACAGCATCGAGATCGCCGAGAAGGTTTTGAAAAACCCCGTTCCTTTGAACGAGAAAACTATGGCGGAAGGAAAGGTATTGTACGACAGATACTGCCAGCATTGCCATGGCGCATCAGGTGCCGGCGATGGAAAAGTGGCGGCGATGTACAAAGGGGTACCTAACTACGCGAGCGATGCTTACAAGAATATGAATGAGGGCCATATTTTCCATGTTATTACGCATGGTAGAGCACGTATGTGGCCTCACGGCTCCCAGATCAACCCGGAAGAGCGCTGGAAAATCGTACACTACGTACAGAAATTACAGAAAGGGGCCTAAGTACAATTTTGAAAACAGAGAAATAATTTAAATAATGGCATCAGCACATTCGATTCCTTCTATTGAAGAACGGTTTGAATTTACATCAGGAGCTAAGAAAAGTTTGCTCATTGGTGGCGGTGTAGGACTGGCTCTTGTACTATTGGGAGCATACCTCGCAGCCAATGGCGGCGGTGGCCATGAAGTGGCTGCGCACGGAGCAGAACATGCTGCGGCGGCAGGCCATGCGGCAGCCGAGCACGGAGCAGCTGCGGGACACGGCGCGGCAGAACACGGCGCGGCGGCTGGTCACCATGCCAAGAGCTGGGTTGCCCGCATCTGGGCTAACCTTTGGGTAAATGGTGTATATTTTACCGGAATGTCCGTTGTGGGGATGTTCTTCCTTTCTTATAACTACCTGGCGCAAGCCGGTTGGTCGGCGGTATTCAAAAGAGTACCTGAGGCGCTTCCTGCGTTCCTTCCTTTCACAGGTGCGGTGTTGCTCATTACATTCCTGCTGGGCGGGCACGATCTGTTCCACTGGACACATAAAGGTCTTTACGAAGTTGGCGGAGCCGAATATGACAAAATCATTGCAGGCAAGCAGGGGTATCTCAATACACCTTTCTTCCTGATCCGTCTGGTAGCGTATTTCGTGATCTGGTATCTGCTTTGGAAAAAGATCCGTACGCTTTCGTTGCAGGAAGATGAGATCGGCGGAACTGAGTTCTACGAAAAATCGATCCGTATCGGAACTGCGTTCCTGGTAGTGTTCGGTGTTACTTCTTCTACATCTGCATGGGACTTCGTGATGTCGATCGACACACACTGGTTCAGCACGATGTTCGGATGGTACACATTGGCTAGCTGGCACGTGGCTGGTCTGGCGGTGATCACCCTTACCATTGTAATGCTCCGCGAAAGAGGCTACATGAGAGCCGTAAACGCGAGCCACCTGCGCGACCTTGGCAAGTTTGTATTTGCATTCAGCATCTTCTGGACTTACGTTTGGTTCGCACAATTCCTTTTGATCTATTACGCTAACCTTCCGGAAGAAACGATCTACTTCATCGAGCGTTTCCGCGGACACGGTGGATTCTATAAGGCGCCCTTCTTCATCACATTGTTCCTGAACTTCTTCTTCCCGTTCCTCGTATTGATGACCCGCGACGCGAAGTTCACACATTCGATCCTGAAAGTAGCGTGCTGGAGTGTGATTGTCGGACACTGGTTCGATTTCTACACGAACGTTATGCCGGGTGCTGTTGGCGCTGGCGCTGAACTTGGACCTTTGGAGTGGGGCTTCTTCCTGATCTTCCTTTGTGCATTTGCATACACAATCGCAATCCAGTTGACCAAGGCTAATCTGATCCCGAGAAATCACCCGATGTTGGAGGAATCACTGCATCACGATATCGCCTAATTGCAAAACCAGTAAATCATCATGTATATTATTATCGCATTAGTTGCTCTTGTATTTATAGTCCTCACCGGGGTCGTAATATCCAGGTTGCAGGGTGTTTTGAAGAGTATCAACACGACCGATTCAGACGAAGTTGTAACAACTGGTAATAAGTTCAACGGGGCCATGTTTATCGTGGTGTTGTTGATTGGTGCTGTCGCAATTACCTGGTCATACCTGCATTCACGTGAGTACTTCCTTCCGGAAGCTTCATCCATTCACGGTAGAAGAACCGACGACCTGTTCTGGTTCTCGATGGGAATCCTGACGATTCCATTCATCATCGTTAACTTCCTGGTATTCTTCTTTTCGTGGAAATACCAGCACAAAAAGGGCCACAGAGCTACTTTCTATCCTGAAAACCACAAGCTTGAGCTGATCTGGACCATTGTTCCGGCGATCGTGATGGCATTGCTCGTGTTCACAGGTTGGAGAGCATGGTCGGACATCACTGCCGAAGCCCCACGTGATGCGGAAGTGATCGAGATCACCGGCAAGCAGTTCAACTGGATCGCCCGTTACGGTGGTGTGGATAACAACAAGCTCGGTGACTACAACTATAAACTGATCGATGCACAAAACGAAGTAGGTATCGACTTGTCGGATGAGAATTCTTTCGATGACTTTACCAACCCTTCAGAAATGCACATTCCGGTGGGCCGCCCTGTATTGTTGAAAATCCGCGCCCGCGACGTGTTGCACAGCGTGTTCATCCCGCACATGCGTGTGAAAATGGATGCGGTGCCAGGTTTGCCGACCAAATTCTGGTTCGTAGCAGACAAAACTACCGCCGATATGCGCGCCGAAACCGGTAACCCGAAATTTGACTATGAGATTGCTTGTACGGAGGTATGTGGACAAGGTCACTTTTCAATGAAAATGAGATTGATCGTAGACGACGAGGCTACATACAAGAAATGGGTTGCAGAGCAGGCTACTTTCCTGTCGACCTACCCAGAGTATCTTGCGAAAGTTCCTGAGAACCTGAAAGCGAAAGCGATGAAGTATGTGCCTGCCGAAGCAGCAACAGCTGCACCAGCAGACAGCGCAGCAACCTCAGCAGGCGGTGCCGGAGCAAGTTCTAGTCTACGATAATTCTATTAATTAAAATACAATAAAAGTATATGTCAGCTATTGAAGGATTGGAAACAGCTCACCACCACGCAGACGAGCATGACCACCACCATGAAGCACAAAGCTTTTGGCAGAAATATGTATTTTGTGAAGACCACAAAGTAATTGCCAAGCAGTATCTGATCACGGGTATTTTGTGGGCTGTTATCGGTATTACCATGTCGGTAATCTTCCGTATCCAGCTCGGTTTGCCCGATTCTAACCTGTCCTGGTTGAAGCCTGTCCTTGGTGGCTGGATCAGCGATTCAGGTAAGCTCGACCCGAACTTCTACCTGGCTTTGGTTACAATGCACGGTACCATCATGGTATTCTTTGTATTGACGGCCGGTTTGAGCGGTACTTTCAGTAACTTCCTTATCCCGCTGCAAGTGGGAGCGCGCGATATGGCGTCAGGTTTTATGAACATGCTTTCTTACTGGTTCTTCTTCCTGGCCAGCATTATCATGTTCGCTTCTTTGTTCCTGCAACAAGGCCCTGCGGCAGGTGGCTGGGTAATTTACCCTCCATTGAGCGCATTGCCACAGGCGCACCCGGGCTCAGGCATGGGTATGACATTGTGGTTGGCCAGTATGGCATTCTTTATCGTATCGCAGCTGCTGGGTGGTATCAACTACATCACAACGGTAATCAACCTGCGTACAAGAGGTATGTCTTTCGACCGTCTGCCTCTGACGATCTGGTCGTTCCTTATCACCGCGGTGCTGGGTCTGATCTCATTCCCTGTATTGCTTTCGTCTGTATTGCTGCTGATCTTCGACCGTCACTTCGGTACAAGCTTCTATCTTTCCGACATTTATATCAATGGTGAAGCGCTGCCAAACGTGGGTGGTAGCCCGATCCTGTTCCAGCACTTGTTCTGGTTCCTTGGTCACCCTGAGGTATACATCGTACTTTTGCCTGCTTTGGGTATCACATCCGAAGTAATCGCGACAAACGCCCGCAAGCCGATCTTCGGTTACCGTGCGATGATCGCTTCCATGCTCGGTATCGCATTCCTTGCATTTATCGTATGGGCGCACCACATGTTTGTAACAGGTATGAACCCGTTCCTGGGATCGGTCTTCATGTTCCTTACACTGATCATTGCCGTACCATCTGCAGTGAAAGGCTTCAACTACATTACTACACTCTGGAGAGGTAACATTGTGTTCACTCCCGGTATGTTGTTCTCGATCGGTCTGGTTTCCCTGTTCGTATCAGGTGGTTTGACTGGTATCATCCTCGGTAACAGCGCATTGGATATTCAATTGCACGATACTTACTTCGTAGTAGCCCACTTCCACCTTGTAATGGGTGCGGCATCGGCATTCGGTTTGTTCGCAGGGGTTTACCACTGGTTCCCTAAAATGTTCGGCCGCATGATGAACACCTCATTGGGTCAGGTTCACTTCTGGTTGACATTCATCGGAATTTACCTCGTGTTTATTCCAATGCACTATGTGGGTATCGCGGGCTTCCCTCGTCGTTACTACCAGTTCACCAGCTACGATTTCACGAATAAGTTCATGGATATGAATATGTTTATCTCTCTTGCGGCGATATTCACGTTCCTGGCACAGTTCGTATTCCTCTGGAACTTCTTTTACAGCATTTTCAAAGGAAGAAGAGCTCCGCAAAACCCATGGCGTTCGAATACGCTCGAATGGACTGCTCCTGTTGTTCCGGGTCACGGAAACTGGGAAGGCGAGATTCCTGCGGTGTATCGTTGGTCGTATGATTACAGCAAACCGGGTGCGAAAGAGGACTTTATCCCTCAAAACATTCCGTATTCTCAAACACCTGAATCGAACTTCCCTCATGAGAATGAGCTGATCGCAACCGAAAAGGTGATTGAGTCCCAAAACTTTAATGACCAGTTCAAAACACATCATTGATCTTAAAGCGAATCGCCGGTTCCGGCGATTCGCTTTAAATACACTCATTTCGCTGTACCTGGTCGTAGTAGCAGGCGGCGTCGTGAGAAGTACAGGCTCAGGAATGGGCTGTCCCGACTGGCCTAAATGCTTCGGCAGATGGGTCCCTCCTACCGAAGCATCACAACTTCCTGCCAATTACAAGGAGATTTACGGTGCCAAGCTCAAAGGAGAAGTCGAGTTTAATGCGACGAAAACCTGGACCGAGTACGTAAACAGGCTTGTAGGAGCGATCACGGGCATCATCATTTTTCTGATGCTGCTGGCCTCCATTCCTTTCCTTAAATCCGGAAACAAGCAGATATTCTTTTGGAGCCTCGGGGCTTTCCTGCTGACGGGCTTCCAGGGTTGGCTCGGTGCGAAAGTAGTTTCTTTCGAATTGCACCCGCTGATCGTCACAGTACACATGCTGCTCGCCATAGTGATCATCTTCATCGTGCTCTACGTGTTTACGTGGGCCGGCTATGTCGAAAAAGTAATCACGCTGCGTGAAGGCAGCGAAAAAGTGCTCAGTGGAATCGGGATCGCGGTTATGGCGCTCTCGTTATTCCAGATCCTGCTCGGAACGCAGGTCCGTGAAGCGATGGACGTAGTGATCATGAGGCTCGGATACGGGGCACGGTCACAGTGGATCGACGAACTGGGAGCGAACTTTTACATTCACCGCTCGTTTTCAATACTGGTATTCGTGGTGAATGCAATATGGATCAACCGGATTTTGAAATCCGGAAACAAGGGAACAGTAGCAGGTAAGATTGCAATGGCCTGTCTCTGGATCCTGATCGCGGAAATAGCAACAGGCATCATCATGGCGTATTTCGGGGTTCCCGCATTTGCCCAGCCGATCCACCTGACGTTCGCGATACTGCTCATCGGTCTGCAATTCATTGTATGGCTGGTGGTGAATGGCAAGAAGTATTTAAAGTACAAAGGCGTGGCCGCGACGGCTGGTAGCCAGTTTTAATATTCAATTTCTGTAATAATGATTTCAGTAGAGGAAAGCGTAAGCGGGGTTGGGAAGATCAGAGAGAGATTAGGAGTTTTATTTGAACTGTTGAAGTTCCGGTTGGCGTCGTTGATCGCATTCTCCGGAGCAATGGGATATTGCCTTGGTTCGCGGGATGTGAAAACCGGTGATCTCGTGCTTTTTATCCTTGCATCTATCGGTATCACCGGTGCTGCGAATATTATCAACCAGATTCTTGAAAAAGACCTGGACAAAATGATGAAAAGAACGGCTTCACGGCCGTTGCCAAGCGGAAGAATCACCATTGAGCAGGCTGCCACATGGGCGGTGATCCTCGGCGTATCGTCGTTGGTGATATTTGTAATGGTTTTTAACCTGACAACAGGACTTATTTCCCTGCTGTCACTCGTGCTTTACGGGTTTGTTTACACCCCGTTGAAGCGCGTCGGTCCCATAGCCGTGTTCGTGGGGGCATTCCCCGGGGCATTCCCTCCGATGATCGGCTGGGTGGCCGCAACGAACCATTTCGGCCTGGAACCGGGTATTTTGTTCGCGATCCAGTTCTTCTGGCAATTCCCGCATTTCTGGGCCATTGCCTGGGTTTTGGATGAAGATTACAAGAGAGCAGGTTTCAAATTGTTGCCCGCCAATGGTTTGAAAGACTCTGATACGACATTGCAGATCATGATCTATACATTGTTCCTGCTTCCGATCGGCTGGCTGCCGTACGAATTGGGGATGACGGGCATCAATTCCGCATTCATCGCGACGATTTTCGGGGTGTTGTTCCTCGCGCAGACGTTCCACCTGATGCGCAAATGCACGGACAAAACCGCGAAGCAGCTTATGTTCGGATCGTTCATTTACCTGCCCATCGTACAGATTGCTTTTTTGTTGGATAAATTGTGATATAGCATCGAGAGAAAATGGAAAACGTTCAGCAGATTAAATTGGAAAGAGAGCCGCAGGAGACGCTTTCGATGGACCCGAAGAAATTCATTCTTTGGCTATTCCTCGTCACGATCATCATGCTTTTCGCCTCGCAGAGCAGTGCGTACCTCGTACGCCGCGCCGAAGGTAACTGGCTCGAATTTGAAATGCCGCAGATATTCTGGTACAGCACGGTGGTGTTGATCATGAGCAGCGCAGCCATGCAATGGGCCTATTTCTCGGCAAAAAAAGATCAGTTCCAACAATTGAAAATAGCAATTTCTATTACTTTTGTACTCGGCCTGATCTTCCTTTACATGCAGTTTGAAGGCTGGAAAGAGCTTGTGGCGATGAATGTTTATTTTGTTGGAAACCCGTCCGGTTCGTTCTTTTACGTGTTCACAGGGCTTCACGGTTTCCACATTATCACAGGCCTGATTGTTTTGGTATTCGCATTGATCTCGGCATTTAAGCTGAACATGCATTCCAAAAATCTGAGAAGAATTCAGATCAGTGCTACTTACTGGCACTTTTTGGATATACTCTGGTTATACCTTTTTGTTTTTTTATTGACCTTTAATTAAATAATTTCTTTTATCAATGGCGGCACATGTAACAACACCCGGCGCGGTAGAACCCAAAATGTGGTTGGGGGGTATTGAGCCTATGAAAGCAAGTTACGGTAAACTGATGATGTGGTTCTTCCTCATTTCGGATACCTTTACTTTCTCTGCCTTGCTGGTGGCATACGGTACAGCCCGGTTCAGTTTCCCCGCATTCACCGGAAAACACGAAGATTTTACCTTCTCCAACATGTACTGGCCGGTACCTGAAAGGGTTTACGAAGCCGTACCATTCCTGCACGGTGTTTCGCTGCCGCTGGTATTCGTTGGTATCATGACATTCATCCTCATCGCGAGCTCCGTAACAATGGTACTTGCAGTAGAGGCCGGTCACCGCATGGACCGCGCGAATGTTGAAAAATATATGCTCTGGACAATCCTAGGCGGTTTTACCTTCCTCGGTTGCCAGGCCTGGGAATGGGGTCACTTCATCCACGGAACCGATGCCGGTACTGTAATGAAAGTGATCGAAAACGGTACATGGGTTGAGAAAACGATCCACGGTGCAAACTTGACGGAAAACCAGTACGGTCCTCCTGCATTTGCGGATTTCTTCTTCTTCATCACAGGTTTCCACGGAACTCACGTATTCTCAGGTGTGATCCTGAACATCCTGATCTTCTTCCGCGCAGCCACGGGTTTGTACGACAGAAGAGGAAGCTACGAAATGGTGGAGAAAGTAGGTCTCTACTGGCACTTTGTGGATCTGGTTTGGGTGTTTGTATTTACATTCTTCTACCTGGTTTAAATTATAGCAAAATATTAAAATCGAAGTAAAATGGCGGAAGTACATCATCACCATGCACATAACCAGGATCCCGAGGCAGGGGCCGAGCAGCGTAAAGCAATCTGGAAAACCTTCTGGATTCTGCTCATCATCACAGCACTCGAGTTCTTGATCGCGTTCACCATTCCCCACGGAACATTGAAAATATCGATCTTCATCGTGATGACGATCGTGAAAGCGTTCTACATTGTTGGGGAGTTTATGCACTTGAAACATGAAACCAAAACGCTGATCTGGTCGATACTCGTACCGGTAATATTCGTAGCCTGGTTGATCCTGGCACTCCTGCTGGAAGGAGATGCGACTTTTGAAGCGATTTTCGGATAATAGAATACAATGAAGAAATTTCCCAAAGCCGGGTTACTGATCGTCACATTAGTAATTCCGGCTTTGATTTTTGCTTTACTGAAACTGTTCGGAACGAACCATTACGACCTGCCGTATTTTGTACCGGCAAAGGACGCTAACGGCTCGGCGATCGTGCAGAACGGCGATACGCTGTTCCGGCAGGTTTCTGCGGACTGCGGAGTGTTCGGCGGAATGAACCTGGAAGGCCGCTTTACCATCGTGACGCGTATGCCGGCAAATTGCGGAGAGCCGTGTGAAAAGGCGGCTGACGAATTGAGCCGCATTGCCGGATTGAAAACCTCGATCCCGGCGCTGCAAATGCTCATCGTTTCTACGGACTCGGTAAGGCGTGGCGAATGGCAGTCGGTGAAAGCGGATAGCGCCACCATTGCTAGCTGCTTTTCAGAAGACCTCAGCGATGCTGCGAAAGGAAGTGACGCCGCGAACGGCCCGGCCGGTCAAATCGTACTGATCGACGGTAACAGGCATGTGAGAGGCTTTTATAAAGCGGGAGACGCGGAGGAAACCGACCGGCTGATGGCCGAGATCAAGATCCTCGATTATGAAAAGAAGAATGAGAAATAAGCGGGTATGGCTACATTAACAATCGAAAGAAAACCAAAATACGAACGTATTATCAATGTCCTGGCGATCGTCATTCCGGTGGTGGTGGCATTACTGCTGGGTATCCGGCAGAAAATCGACCTTGGCGAATGGACGAAAACGCTGCCGCATGTGATCGGGGTAATTAATACCCTCACATCCATGCTGCTGATCATGGGCTTTTATTTTATCAAACAGCGGAACATTTCTGCGCACCGCCAGGCTATGACGGGCGCATTCCTGCTCGGCGCGGTGTTCCTAGTTTGCTATGTACTTTATCACATTTCAAACGAGGCGACGAAGTTTGGCGGAACGGGCTTTGTTCGCCCGCTATATTACTTTTTGTTGATCTCGCATATCGTGTTGTCGATCGGGGTCGTTTGGTTTGTATTGCGTGCGGTGTATTTTGGTTATACCAACCGGATCGCCGAACACCGGAAGGCCGTAAAATGGGCAATGCCGATCTGGCTGTATGTGAGTGTTACCGGTGTGATCGTTTATTTGATGATTAGTCCTTATTACGTATGAAAAAGTTTTTAGCGATAATCGGATTGGTGGTTTTGTTCGTGATGAACAGCGCGGGTGCCTTTGCGCAATGTGCAATGTGCCGCGGAGCGGTGGAAAGCTCGATGGGCAATGGCCGTAATAATGTGGGCGTAGGCCTGAATACCGGCATTATGTTCCTTTTTGTGATGCCTTACCTGCTTGTGGCGGCGATTGGCTACTTCTGGTACCGGAACTCTAAAAGGGCTCAGGCAGAACGCCAGTTCGTAGCCGCGCGCGTGCGGTCGGCGTACGATAGCTGATCCGACGACAAAGAAATGTAAGGGCGAGGCCAATGCGGCTTCGCCTTTTTTTGTGGATAAATTCATCCCGCGTAATGGCGTAGATAATGCTTTACGCGTCTTTAAAGAAAAACAAATTTCCGAATCATGCGCCGTTTCTTTCTCTGTTTTGCCTTGCTGTTATGCCAATTCGTCAATGCAAATGCACAAGGCATTTCCACTGCCAAGCCATGGACGTACTGGTGGTGGATGGGCAGCGCCGTGAACAAGGCCGACATTACCGCCCAGCTCGAATATTTCAGCAAATCGGGTGTCGGTGGCGTGCATATCATTCCCATTTATGGTGTGAAAGGCTATGAAAAGGAAAACATCTCCTACCTCACCCCGCAATGGCTGGAAATAATGCAGCACACCATCGGTGAGGGTAAGCGGCTTGGGCTCGGTGTGGACATGACCACCGGCACCGGCTGGCCTTTCGGCGGGCCGAATGTAACGCCTGCCATGGCCGCACAAACGATGACGGTCGTAGACGGAAAGCCATCGGTAAAACCAACCGGGCAGAAGGTAAAACGCGCGGCGCCGGGAGGCGAAGGTTTTGTACTCGATCCGTTCAATGCGGCGGGCATGCAGCAATACCTTTCCCGCTTCGTTTCCGCATTTGCCAAGTCAGCGGAAAAACCGCGCTCAATGTACAACGATTCCTACGAAGCGTACGGCGCGAATTGGACGGCGGATTTCGCGGCGCAGTTCCAGTCGCGGAGGAAGTATGATTTGCTGCCCAAATTGGCCCTGCTAGCCGACTCCACCGGAAACGCCGAAGCTACATTAGTCAAAATAGATTATCACCAGACGCTCGCTGAGCTGCTTCTCGAACGCTATGCCCGTCCGTGGACCGATTGGAGCCGCCAGCACGGCTTTGTGACGCGCTACCAGGCGCACGGATCGCCGGGTAACCTGCTCGATCTGTACGAGGCTGCGGATATTCCAGAAACCGAGTCGTTCGGGACCAGCCGCTTCGATATTCCCGGTTTGCGTATCGATCCCGATTATTCGATCGACCAGTTCGGTACGCCGAATCCGCTGGCGATGAAATTCGCTTCGTCAGCGGCGCATTTGTCGGGCAAAAAGCTCGTGAGCTCCGAAACCGGCACCTGGCTGGCGAATCATTTTAAAGTGTCGCTTTCACAGGTGAAGCCGCAGATCGACGAGCTTTTTACGGCGGGTATCAACCACATTTTTTACCACGGTTCTACTTATTCGCCTGAAAAGGAAGCTTTCCCCGGCTGGCTGTTCTACGCCTCGACGAATTTTGGCAAAAGCTCGCATTTCTCTGAGCATTTCCCGCTGCTCAATGCCTATGTGGAATGGTGCCAGCGATTGTTGCAGGGCAGCAAGCCGGACAACGACGTGCTCGTTTACTTCCCGATCCACGATTTGTGGGCTACCAAAGCGAGATCCGGAGGCGGGGTGCATTTGCTGGAAGTACACCACGTGGATCGATGGCTGCTCGATTTGCCGTTCGGGAAGCTGTCGGAAAGGCTGTGGAAAGAAGGCTATGCATTCGATTTTGTGTCGGATTTGCAATTGAAAAAGCTGTCGGCAGGGAATGACGGCACATTAAATTCCGGAAGCGCCATTTACAAGACTTTGGTGATTCCTTCGGCGACCTATCTGCCCGAAGAAACATTGAAAGAGCTGGAACGACTTGCGAATGCAGGTGCGAAAATCGTTTTCGAGCAGCAACTGCCCAAGACTGTTACCGGCCATGCGGACCACGCGCAGCGGCAGAAGTCGTTTGTTGAAAGCCTGAGCACATTGTCAAAGAAAAGTAATGTGAAGGTTTCCAATGACCTGAATGCCGATCTGGCTGAAAATGGCGTGATAAGGGAGCAACTGGCAGAAAAAGGACTCACATTCATTCGGAAGAAGGATGCAAATGGCTCGCCGCTATATTTTGTAGCTAACCTGGGGAATACCATTCAGTACGGCTGGGTGCGCATCGGGGAGGGAAAAACGATGTCCAGAAATTCACCGTTGCGAGGGGAGTCGCTAATGAGCATTCGGACCTTGAATGGGCACGATGAGGTTTTCTTAGACCTACACCCCGGAGAATCTTGCTTCCTGGAAGGTGCGGCAGATGGTTCTGACTTGCCTTTCTCGACTACTTCAAAAAAGGAACTGGAGATAAAAGGCAATTGGGAGGTTACATTTCTATCAGGAAAACCTTCACTACCCGCTCCCGCAAAACTGTCCACGCTTCAATCCTGGACGACACTACGCGATTCCGCAGAATACTTTTCAGGAAAGGCGCGCTATCGGATCACATTTGACCTGAAAGGTTCATTGAAGCAATACGAAGGCGCAGGAATCAGTTTGGGCGACGTCCGCGAAGTAGCGAGCGTAAAACTGAACGGCAAAGACCTCGGCACCGCCTGGCATATACCTTTCCGCTTACATGCCGGGCATGCATTAAAAGCGAAAGGCAATGTGCTCGAAATTGAAGTCACCAATCTTTCAGCCAACTACATGCGTCTCCGCGACCAGCAGCAGCCTGATTGGAAGAAATTTTACGATATCAACATCGTGGACATTACTTATAAAAAGTTCGACGCCACGCGCTGGCAACCGATGCCGTCCGGCCTGCTGGGCCCGGTAAAGTTGGTTTATTGATGCATTAATATGTGATGCATTATTCCCAAAGCGGGTAATGCTCCAACTGGATCTGTCGGCCAAAGAAAATGTTGGTCGATTGCTCGAACGATAAGGTATAATCCGAAACATAAAACTGCCGCTTACCTTCGCCTTTCTCATTGATGAGGTAATGCTGTTCGAGCCACGCTTTCAGCGAGCGGGCGACGATTTCGGAGGTGTCCAGCGTTTCAATTGCTTCGCCGTAGAATTTGCGGATTTGGGTTTTGATAAGCGGATAATGCGTGCACCCGAGTATCAATGCCTCTATGCCATCGAGCGAAGCATCCGATAGATAATTGGCAATCACGCTTTCGCTGATATTATTGTCAAAAAAGCCTTCTTCGATCATCGGCGCCAGCAGCGGTGTGGCCAGTGATTTCAAATGGATGTTGCGGTCCAGCGCGTCCACTTTCTTTTTATAAACATTGGAAAGGACCGTCTGCTTGGTACCGATCAGCCCGATCGTTTTGCCTTCATAATGCTCCTTCACATAATCCACCACCGGATCAATCACGTTCAAAACCTTTGCCTTGCTTCCCACGTATTCGCGAACGAGCTCGTAGGCGGCCGCGGACGCGGAGTTGCAGGCGATGAGGATCAGCTTGCAGTTTTGCTGTAAAAGCATGTTGCAGATCTTGATCGAATAGGCCTGAATGGCTGCCGTCGACTTGTCGCCGTAGGGCAAATGCGCCGTGTCGCCGAAATAGATGGTGTTTTCCTGGGGAAGCAGCTTGGTAACGGCACTGGCGACGGTCATACCGCCGATCCCGCTGTCGAAAATACCGATGGGCGCAGAGGAGTCGAGCATTGTGGAAATGTCCTTTTGGTGGTCAATGAGTGATATTCGCATCAAAGCTAAAAAAATATCAAAAAACTTTCCCCGCACACGCAACCTCACGCGTTGGAATGCGCATCTTGCTGTCGAAACCACCAATTAGAATGGGTCGAATTTTAGCATTATTTAGCCAGGAAGCACAGCTCGTCAAAGCCCTCAGGAAGGAAGATCCGAAGGCGCAGCGACAGCTTTACGACAAGTACAGCAACAGAATGCTGGCTTTGTGCTTCCGCTATGTATGCGACGATATGGCGGCTGAGGATGTGATGGTGGAAGGATTTTTAAGGGTTTTTGAAAAAATAAACCAGTTCAGCGGAGAGGGGAGTTTCGAAGGGTGGATCAGGAGGATTATGGTGAACGAGTCGCTGGGATATTTGCGGAAACAGAAGCGGATTCTGGAAGACAATATTTCCGACGAAGCCAATAACATCCCCGATTATATCCACGCCGACCAAAACCTGGAAACGGAAGAGCTGATGGCACTGATCGAATCGCTGCCAGTCGGCTATCGCACGGTTTTTAACCTGTATGCGATTGAAGGTTACGCACACATTGAAATTGCCCAAATGCTGGGCATTACCGAAAGTACATCGAAATCACAGTTGCACCGCGCCCGCGCATTATTGCAGAAGATGGTGGCGGAATGGCAGAATGATTATAAAAAAAAAGTAGACTATGAAAAAGCATCCTGTTGATGATCTTTTCAAGCGCAAACTCGAAGGATTGGAAAGAACGCCTTCGGAAAATGCGTGGCTGAAAATTCAGGAAAAACAATCGGCAAGTCCTGTGCGGCGTCCGATTGTGTGGGGTTGGTATGCGGCGGCCGGTGTGGCTGCGGCGGTGATGGGAGGTTACCTGGTTTGGCAGAATCAGCAGAATGCTTCACCGGGAATCGATAACCGGAAGGTCGTTGCCGAGATTAAAACTGCACCGGCTGCTTCGAAAAAAGTACCTTCGTTTGACTCGGTGGCTGCTCCGGTGGAAAAGTTAAATGCTCCGCTGGAACAGTTAGCAGCAACCCAATATAAAAATGACGAGACGGCCAATGTGCAGAAGGAGTTGAAAAAGGCTGCGCCCGTTTTGGAAAAAACCGCAAGGCCAAAAGCCGCGGAACAAATAGCCAAAACGCCGGTAGACGAGCATGAGGAAATTCAGCAAGGGCCGGTTAGCGCTTTGACTGAGAAACCGTCGGCTGTGGTAAATGCGA
This sequence comes from Dyadobacter fermentans DSM 18053, assembly GCF_000023125.1. Classification (NCBI taxonomy): domain Bacteria; kingdom Pseudomonadati; phylum Bacteroidota; class Cytophagia; order Cytophagales; family Spirosomataceae; genus Dyadobacter; species Dyadobacter fermentans. Next base: position 4,235,729 of record NC_013037.1, on the reverse strand, counting down.
TCCAGCCGGAACCTATTCATAACCCTGTGACGCAGGGAATCAAGACTTTGCCCGATGAGCCAGCTGTTAGTCGGGTAAATAAGCCGGAGCCTGAACCGACGCGGACGATCGTCGTGGCGGTGGAGACCGGCGCTATTGAACCGGAAGAGAAACCACGTAATACCCGTTTTGCAAGGGTTTTCCGCCAGCTCAAAAACGCAAGGGCCGGCGAGAAGGTCGATTGGGAGGAAGTGGGTTTTAATCCAAAAAATCTGGTGGCGCGCGTGGACGATCGCCTGCGCGGCAAGGATGAAAGAAGTAATGAAAGAGATCACCCTAAAGACAAGAGAAAACTGTAATCTATTGAGCCATGAAAAGTAGAATATATGCAATGGCAATGCTGGTATTGCTGGCCATTGGCGCGCACGCAGGTTCGTTGAAATCGAATGCAGAACGGGTTCGCAGCGAAGCCGGCGACAAGGATTCGATCATCGTCACATTCGGGCACAAAACGAGGCTGATCATTTACGGTGAAAACCGGCAGGAGTTGGAAAAAATCATGAAGTATGATTTGAATGCGCTGCTGAAAGACCTGAAAGTAAGGCTGGACAGCACCCAGGCCGATACAACGTTTCTACGGGAGGAATTTAACGGAAACAAATACCTGAAAGACCCCACGGACGCCAGCGAGAAGGATTACGTCAGAATCGGGCTTCGCGGCATCCACATCAAGGACGGCGACACGCGCGTTTCGATCGACGGCAATGGCGTCGAAGTGAAAGATGGGGAAGAGGTCGTTGCTTCGGATTCGACATACCGGCGCATCGGCAAGCGTTTCCACCGCAAATCATGGGGCGGATCAAGCCCGCGGAAGGGTTTCAATGTGGCATTCGGGCTGAATACCTATGGCACCAACGAAGCAACGCCGGGTTTCAACAAGGACGATTATGACCTCAAACCGTTCGGCTCGCGGTATGTAAGCCTCGGCTATGTGGCGAGTGCGAATGTGGTCCGAGGGAAAAATGCGAGGTTCACGCTGGATTTCGGAGTCGATTTCTCCTGGTACAACATGATGTACGATGGCAATAATACGATCATCAAAACGGAGGACGGCGTGGAGTTCCCGCTGGTGACGGACGATAACAATCAGGAGGTGGAGGTGAGGAAATCGAAGCTGGTCGTGCCCTACGTAAACCTGTCGGTCATGCCCACGCTAAGTTTTTCAAGATCATTCATTTCGTACATCAGCGCGGGTGCCTACGGAGGCTATCGCCTGGGCAGCTACACGAAGGTCCGCAAGGTGGGCACAAAGGATGTGGACCACGACCGACGTAATTTTTACATCGAAGATTTGCGCTATGGCCTGGCGGCCGAAATCGGTATCCGTAACTTTCCTGACTTCTTTGTGAACTACGATTTAAACTATCTTTTCGAAGCCAACCGCGGCCCGTCGGTGCGTATGTTGAGTTTTGGCGTGAGATTGTTTTAAGTCAAAAAGTGCCCATGCGGGCTGGAATCGCAGTTTTTGATTCCAGCCCGCATTTTTTTTCAAAAATTTTTCAAAAGAATTTGAGAATCTAAAAAATGGGTATAATTTTGCGACTCCAAATTGTGAAACAAACGGTTTTCACGCTTGTGTTGAAATGTTGTCTGGGGGTGTACCAGAGTGGCCAAATGGGGCAGACTGTAAATCTGCTGACTTATGTCTTCGGTGGTTCGAATCCATCCGCCCCCACAGTTTGAGTCTGAGAAAAAGCTTCAATTAAGCCAGTTTTTGAGGTAAAAGACGAAAACAAATGCGGAAGTAGCTCAGCTGGTAGAGCGATAGCCTTCCAAGCTATAGGTCGCGAGTTCGAACCTCGTCTTCCGCTCCATTAGAAGCATCATCGAAGCGATTAGCGAAAACATTCAATAGATAACTTTCGCTAATCGCTTTTTGGTTCTAACAAGAATGCTTTTAGTAACAATGCTTTTGTAGCTCAGGGGTAGAGCACTTCCTTGGTAAGGAAGAGGTCAGGGGTTCAAATCCCCTCAAAAGCTCAGAAATTTTGAATCTGTAAGATTCGAAAATGCAGGCTGGCCTGCGATGGTTTGATCCTGGTTTGGTAACGATTGCGGTGTTTGATTGCAGTAAAGCCAGCAGGATCAATTAGTAGTGTATAATAAATTCGTAATAACTTTTAATTTTAAGCGTACTTAAGTCATGGCAAAAGAGACGTTTGACCGCTCGAAACCCCACGTAAATATTGGTACTATCGGGCACGTTGACCACGGTAAAACTACCCTTACAGCGGCGATTACAACTGTGTTGGCTGATAAAGGTTTTGCACAGAAACGCGACTTTTCTTCAATCGACAATGCTCCTGAAGAAAAAGAGCGCGGTATCACAATCAACACTTCTCACGTAGAATACCAGACAGCCAACCGTCACTATGCGCACGTTGACTGCCCAGGTCACGCTGACTACGTGAAGAACATGGTAACTGGTGCTGCTCAGATGGACGGCGCAATCATCGTGGTTGCTGCTACTGACGGTCCAATGCCACAAACTCGTGAGCACATCCTTCTGGCTCGTCAGGTAGGTGTTCCTCAGCTTGTTGTGTTCATGAACAAAGTGGACATGGTGGATGATCCGGAACTTCTTGAACTCGTTGAGATGGAGATCCGTGAGCTTCTTAGCTTCTACGAATTCGATGGTGACAACATTCCTGTAATCCAGGGATCTGCTTTGGGTGGTCTGAACGGCGAGCCTAAGTGGGTTAAAACTATCGAAGACCTGATGGAAGCTGTTGATACCTGGATTCCAATTCCTCCACGTATGACTGATCTTCCTTTCTTGATGCCTGTTGAAGACGTATTCTCGATCACTGGTCGTGGTACTGTTGCAACTGGTCGTATTGAGCGTGGTGTGATCAACTCTGGCGAAGCTGTTGATATCCTTGGTATGGGTGCAGAAGGTCTTAAATCAGTAGTAACTGGTGTTGAGATGTTCCGCAAAATCCTTGACCGTGGTGAAGCTGGTGACAACGTAGGTCTCCTTCTCCGTGGTATCGACAAAACTGATATCCGTCGTGGTATGGTTATCTGTAAACCAGGCTCAGTGAAGCCTCACTTGCACTTCAAAGGTGAAGTTTACGTACTGTCGAAAGAAGAAGGTGGACGTCACACTCCATTCTTTAACAAATACCGTCCTCAGTTCTACTTCCGTACCACTGACGTGACAGGTGAAATTACACTTCCTGCTGGTGTTGAAATGGTTATGCCAGGTGACAACATCACTATCGAAGTGAAGCTGATCAACAAAATCGCTATGGAAAAAGGTCTTCGTTTCGCGATCCGTGAAGGTGGACGTACCGTAGGTGCTGGTCAGGTAACTGAAATTCTTGACTAATCAAGATAGCAATATTAAAACAAGTGCATTTCTTTTGGAATGCACTTGTTTTTTGTAAAGATTTTCGTATCTTTGCAGCCCCGAATGGGTAATTGCACGATAAACGGGTGTAGTTCAAGGGTAGAATAGCGGTCTCCAAAACCGTTGATGGGAGTTCGAATCTCTCCACCCGTGCATAAATCGATAAGGTGAAATGGAAAAATTTACTTCTTTTTTGAAAGCGTCCTGGGAAGAAATGACCCAACATGTTACATGGCCGCCTTTCAACGAGCTGCAAGCCAACACCACACTGGTGCTTGTAGGTTCGCTCATTTTTGCCTTCGTGGTAGGTGTAATGGATCTCGTTTTCGAGAACGCACTGAAACTGTTTTACCAGTCTTTCTAAGGCTATTTTTATTGTAGAGGTAAGATAACCCCCTGAAAGGTATGAGTAGTCTAAATTGGTTTGTATTAAGAGCAGTGTCGGGACAAGAGAAGAAAATCAAGTCTTACATTGAAAATGAAATCACACGCCAGAAACTAAACGAATTCGTTCCGCAAATCCTGATCCCTTCCGAGAAGATTTATGAAATGCGCAACGGTAAGAAGCGTGTAAGGGAAAAGAACTTTTTTCCCGGCTATATTATCATTTCAGCCGATCTGTCCAAGGGGGAGGTTCTGCACATTATTACAAGTATCCCCGGCGTAATCGGTTTCCTGGGCAATGCCGAAGGAAACTCCAAAGTGCCAGTTCCATTGCGTCAGTCAGAAATTAACCGCATTCTCGGTAAGGTCGACGAAGCGGAACAGCACGAAGAAGCGCCAAGCATGTCTTTCATCAAAGGCGAAACCGTGAAAGTGGTGGATGGTCCGTTCAGCGGATTCATCGGTCTGGTGGAAGAAGTGTTCGATGAGAAGAAAAAACTCAATGTAGTTGTAAAAATATTCGGGCGTAATACACCCGTGGAACTCAGTTACGCACAAGTAGAAAAGGATAGTTGATCGAATAGCGGGCAGGTAGGCTTCCAACTGCATGTTAACCGCTAGTCAATCAATGAACCGACAAATTCCAAAACAATGGCAAAAGAAATAGGTGGATACGTCAAACTGCAGGTGAAAGGTGGCCAAGCCAACCCATCACCTCCGATTGGTCCTGCACTAGGATCGAAGGGTTTGAATATCATGGAGTTTTGCAAGCAGTTCAATGGCCGTACCCAGGATAAAATGGGTGTGGTATTGCCGGTAGTTATTACATACTACAAAGACAAGTCTTTCGACTTCGTCATCAAAACCCCCCCGGCCGCTATTCTTCTTCTGGAAGCCTCAAAAGTAAAGACAGGTTCGGCTCAGCCAAACCGTGTGAAGGTAGGATCAGTTTCATGGGATCAAGTTAAAACGATCGCTGAAACTAAAATGCCCGACCTGAACTGCTTCACCGTAGAGTCTGCTATGAAAATGATCGCGGGAACGGCTCGTAGTATGGGTATCACCGTGGCTGGCAAGGCCCCATGGGAAGAAAACAACTGAGCGTAGATTTATAGATACGCCAAAGAAACAAAGAACATGGGAAAATTGACCAAAAAGCAAAAAGAAGCTCTTTCAAAATACGACGCAACCCAGGCTTACACGCTTGAAGCTGCTGCGGATGTTCTGAAAACGATTTCCTATACCAAATTTGATGCTTCCGTGGATATCGACGTTCGTTTGGGCGTAGATCCCCGTAAAGCTGACCAAATGGTGCGTGGCGTGGTAACATTGCCACACGGAACCGGAAAAGAAGTTCGTGTATTGGTGCTGTGTACTCCCGACAAGGAGGCAGAAGCGAAAGAGGCAGGAGCAGATTACGTTGGTCTTGACGAATACATTACAAAAATCGAGCAAGGCTGGACTGATATCGACGTGATTATTACAATGCCAAGTGTAATGGCAAAAGTAGGTAGACTTGGTAAAGTATTGGGTCCTCGCGGTCTGATGCCAAACCCTAAGTCTGGAACTGTAACTCCGGATGTAGCGAAAGCGGTGAAGGAAGTGAAAGCGGGTAAAATCGACTTCAAAGTTGACAAAACCGGTATCATCCACACCAGCATCGGAAAGGTATCTTTCGGAACTGACCAGCTTGCGCAAAACGCAACTGAAGTTATCAATACCTTGGTTCGCCTTAAGCCTTCTTCGGCAAAAGGTACTTACGTAAAAAGCATTCACTTGTCTAGTACGATGAGCCCGGGTGTTATTATTGACAAAAACACGATTCCAGGATTGTAATATGACACGGGAAGAAAAAGCAGTAATTATTGACGAGTTAAGTCAGAAATTCGCCAACACTCCATACTTCTACATCACCAATGCAGCGGGCATGTCCGTGAGCGAGGTGGACTCACTGAGAAGACTTTGCTTCGAACGTGGCGTAGAATATCGTGTTGTGAAGAATACATTGATTAAAAAAGCGCTCGAAACACTAGATACGGATTATTCTTCTTTCGACGAAGTGTTGAAAGGATTTTCCGGAGTAATGTTTCACCCGGAGTCAGGTAAAGTACCTGCGCAACTGATCAAGGAATTCAAAAAGAAATCAGGTAGCGACAAATTGAAGTTCAAAGGAGCTTCTGTTGACACTGCCGTTTTCGTAGGAGAAAGCCAGCTGGACGTTCTGATTTCACTGAAATCGAAACAAGAACTGATCGGCGAAGTGATCGGATTGTTGCAATCGCCTGCCAAAAATGTTATCGGCGCTCTTACAAGCGGCGGACAGAACCTGGCTGGTATCTTGAAAACTTTATCTGAAAAAGAAGACTAATTAAATAGCCAGGCTTAGCTCTCCGGGTTGATAATTAAAGGAGCCTTTTTTAAATCATCTTATTGTATAATCAAAAAAATCAAAAATAAAATGGCAGATTTGAAAGCTTTCGCAGAACAGCTTGTTAACCTTACGGTTAAAGAAGTGAACGAATTGGCTGCAATTCTTAAAGACGAGTACGGTATTGAGCCAGCAGCTGCTGGTGCAGTAATGGTAGCAGGTCCTGCTGGTGGCGCTGGTGCTGATGCTCCTGCGGTTGAAGAGAAAACATCTTTCGATGTGATCTTGAAATCAGCTGGTGCTGGTAAATTGGCTGTTGTGAAATTGGTTAAAGACCTGACTGGTCTTGGCCTGAAAGAAGCGAAAGAACTCGTTGACGGCGCTCCAAAACCTGTAAAAGAAGGTGTTGCTAAAGACGAAGCTGATGCTTTGAAAAAGCAATTGGAAGAAGCTGGTGCAGAAGTTGAAGTGAAGTAATTTGCTCCACAGCATTAGAAGATAAATTCTTAGGGATTAGGCCTGACAACCGTCAGGTCTTTTCCTGTTTTCTACACAAACCAAACGAAAATCACTTTTTTATCGTTCTGGTTAGAGGTGGCGACGAGATCGCTTCCGAAATCCCCTTCCGGTTAACTTTGTCCGAAACACTTCCTTACTCGTAGAATGGAAGAACAGGGACGGCTAACCTTTCTCTACGAGGCAATAGATTAGGTTAAAACTAACTAGTTTTTCTGCTAACCCAAATCACACATAGCCTTGGCTACTATTAATCCAAAAACACCAAGAAAGAACTTCTCAAGGATCAATCAGATTATCGATTATCCGGATCTTTTGGGAATCCAGGTACAATCATTCCGGGATTTCTTCAGTCTGGATACGTCGGTTGAAGACCGTTCCGGAGAAGGACTTTACAAAGTTTTCGCTGAAAACTTCCCCATCGCCGACTCACGCGAAAACTTCGTTCTCGAGTTCATCGATTACCTCCTTGAACCACCGAAGTATTCTGTCGACGAATCCATCGATCGCGGTCTGACTTACGCAGTGCCTTTGAAGGCGAAACTGCGTTTGATCTGTAATGACGCCGATCATGAAGAATTTGAAACCATTGAGCAGGAAGTATTCCTCGGAAACATTCCTTACATGACCGAACGCGGTTCGTTCGTGATCAATGGTGCTGAGCGTGTAATCGTATCTCAGCTTCACCGTTCACCAGGCGTGTTCTTCTCGATGAGCAAGCACACCAACGGTTCCAAACTATATTCTGCGCGGATTATTCCATTCAAAGGTTCCTGGATCGAATTCTCTACGGACGTGAACAACGTGATGTACGCGTACATCGACCGTAAGAAGAAGTTCCCGGTAACTACACTTTTGAGAGCGATCGGTTTCGGATCTGATAAAGACATCCTCGACCTCTTCGGCCTTTCGGAAGAAATCAGCGCAACACCTGCTAACCTGAAAAAGGCAGTAGGACGCCGGTTGGCGGCAAGGGTTCTCCGTACTTGGACTGAGGACTTCGTGGATGAGGATACCGGCGAGGTAGTGTCAATCCAGCGTAACGAAGTGTTGCTGGAACGTGACTCTACTATTTCTGCGGATGATATCGATGTGATCCTGGAATCAGGTCAGAAATCGATCATCATGCACAAAGAGGACATGAACGTAGCGGATTATAACATCATTTATAATACGCTTCAAAAAGATAGCTCAAACTCCGACAAGGAAGCTGTTGAGCAAATTTACCGTCAGCTGCGTAATGCGGAAGCTCCGGACGAGCAAACTGCACGTGACGTGATCCAGAGCTTGTTCTTCTCGGATAAGCGTTACGACCTGGGCGATGTAGGCCGTTACCGTATCAACAAGAAATTGGGATCGGATACCAGCCTCGACGTGCGCGTTCTGACAACCGGTGATATCGTTTCCATCGTGAAATACCTGATCGGTTTGATCAATGCGAAAGCGGTAGTCGATGATATCGATCACTTGTCAAACCGTCGTGTACGTACGGTTGGCGAGCAGTTGTATGCACAGTTTGGTGTAGGTTTGGCACGTATGGCGCGTACCATCAAGGAGCGTATGAACGTGCGTGATAACGAAGATTTCAAACCTGTTGATCTGATCAATGCAAGAACATTGTCATCAGTAATCAACTCGTTCTTCGGTACCAACCAGCTTTCTCAGTTCATGGACCAAACCAACCCATTGGCTGAGATTACGCACAAACGTCGTATGTCGGCACTCGGGCCAGGTGGTCTTTCCCGTGAAAGAGCAGGTTTCGAGGTTCGTGACGTTCACTACACCCACTACGGGCGTCTGTGTACGATCGAAACACCCGAAGGTCCGAACATCGGTCTGATCTCGTCACTTTGCGTATTTGCGAAAGTGAATGGAATGGGCTTCATCGAAACGCCTTACCGCGTGATCGACGGCTCAGGAAAGCTGACCGACGAGCTGATTTACATGACGGCGGAAGAAGAAGATTCCAAGTACATCGCACAAGCGAATGCTTCTGTGGATAAAGAAGGAAACTTCACCGTTGAGAAAATTAAAACACGTTTCGAAGGTGACTTCCCGATGGTAGATCCTTCGCAAGCGTCTTATATGGACGTTGCTGCCAACCAGATCGTATCGGTAGCGGCTTCGCTGATCCCGTTCCTCGAACACGATGATGCGAACCGTGCATTGATGGGATCGAACATGCAGCGCCAGGGTGTGCCTTTGTTGCGCCCTCAGGCTCCAATCGTAGGAACTGGTCTGGAACGCCGTGTTGCCATGGACTCACGTGCATTGGTAGTAGCGGAAGGCGACGGTGAAATCGAATTCGTGGATTCGAAGAAAATCGTTGTGAAATACGACAGAACGGATGAGGACCGTCTGGTAAGCTTCATTGACGACAGTGTTACTTACAACCTCGTGAAATTCCGTCGTACCAACCAGGACACTTGCTTGAACCTTCAACCAATGGTGTTGAAAGGCCAGAAAGTGAAGAAAGGCGAGCCGCTTTGCCAGGGATATGGTACCGAAGGTGGCGAGTTGGCATTGGGCCGTAACTTGTTGGTTGCATTCATGCCTTGGCAGGGATACAACTTCGAGGATGCGATCGTAATCTCCGAAAAAGTAGTACGCGACGATATCTTTACTTCGATCCACATCGAAGAATTCGAACTGGAAGTGCGTGATACCAAACGCGGAGAAGAAGAGCTGACCGCTGAGATCCCGAACGTAAGTGAGGAAACTGTGAAGAACCTCGACGAAAATGGTATCGTACAAGTAGGTACTGAGGTTAAAGAAGGTGATATCCTGATCGGTAAGATTACTCCAAAAGGAGAATCTGATCCTACCCCGGAAGAAAAACTCCTTCGTGCGATCTTCGGCGATAAGGCTGGTGATGTGAAGGATGCTTCCAAAAAAGCACCGCCATCGATGAAAGGTGTGGTAATCGATACCAAACTGTTCTCCCGCCCGACCAAAGAAGAGCGTGCAAAACATAAAGACGAGCTGCGTCTGTTGATGAAGAAATACAGCCGTGACCTGACGGCATTGCGCGGTCGTGTGATCGACAAGCTGGTTCAGCTGACTGACGGCAAAACGAGCTCAGGCGTGAAGCACAAATTCGGTGACGAGCTGATCAGCAAAGGAATGAAGTTCAATGTGAGAAATATCTCCGAGAACTTGTTCCCTGCGAACAACCCGTACCGCGACGAAAGCCAGTACGCTGTTCCCGAAGAGGTAAACCTCATCGGAGACGTATTGACCGACTCTTGGAGCGACGACGCTGACACCAACCGTCAGATCTCGCTGGTGTTGAAAAACTACCTGAATGCCCGCAGCGAAGTAATGGGCCGCTTCAAACGCGATCGTTTCGCATTGGAAGTAGGTGATGAATTGCCAGCAGGTATCGTGAAACTCGCGAAAGTATACATCGCTAAGAAGCGCAAGCTGAAAGTGGGTGATAAAATGGCGGGTCGCCACGGTAACAAAGGGGTTGTTGCCCGTATCGTTCGTGACGAGGATATGCCATTCCTGGAAGACGGAACGCCGGTAAACATCGTGTTGAACCCACTCGGGGTACCTTCACGTATGAACATCGGTCAGATTTACGAAACCATCCTCGCATGGGCTGGTCTGAAACTTGGCCGACGCTACGCAACACCGATCTTTGACGGTGCTACCGAAGCGGAAGTTGCTGCCGAGTTGAAAGAAGCAGGTCTGCCGGATTGGGGACGTACTTATCTGTACAATGGTCTCACTGGTGAGCAGTTCGACCAGCCGGTTACAGTCGGTCTGATGTACATGATGAAACTGGGCCACTTGGTTGACGATAAAATGCACGCGCGTTCTATCGGGCCATACTCGCTCATTACTCAACAACCATTGGGTGGTAAAGCGCAGTTCGGTGGACAGCGTTTCGGTGAAATGGAAGTGTGGGCGCTTGAAGCGTTCGGTGCTTCCCACATTCTGCAAGAGATCCTCACTGTGAAATCCGATGATGTGGTAGGCCGTGCCAAAGCGTACGAAGCGATCGTGAAAGGTGAAAACCTTCCGAAACCAAATATCCCAGAGTCATTCAACGTACTTGTTCACGAGCTTCGCGGACTAGCATTGGAGATTACACTGGACTAATTTCTAGTCGTAAGCAGCGCATTGAAAAGTGCGCTGCTTAAAAAAAGCAATTGAATTAGTTTCGACTAACAGACAAACGACTCTTTATTATGTCTTTCAAAAAGAATAAAAAATTAAACAGCGACTTTTCCAGAATGACCATCAGTCTGGCGTCACCGGAGTCTATTCTAGAAAGCTCCTTCGGTGAGGTAACCCAGCCTGAAACCATCAACTACCGGACCTACAAGCCGGAGATGGGCGGTCTGTTCTGCGAGCGCATTTTCGGTCCTGTAAAAGACTGGGAATGTCACTGCGGTAAATACAAGCGCATTCGCTATAAAGGAATCATCTGCGACCGTTGCGGTGTCGAGGTAACCGAGAAAAAGGTTCGCCGCGAGCGCATGGGCCACATTGAACTCGTGGTTCCTGTTGCACATATCTGGTACTTCCGCAGCTTGCCGAACAAAATCGGTTATCTGTTGGGACTTTCTACCAAGAAACTCGACCAGATCATTTATTACGAACGGTACGCGGTTGTTCAGCCAGGTATCAAAGAAGAGGACGGCGTTGGCTACCTCGACTTCCTGACCGAAGACGAATACCTCGATATCGTTGACAAGCTCCCACGCGAGAACCAGTTGCTTCCTGACACGGATCCCAACAAATTCATCGCGAAAATGGGTGCCGATGCATTGGAAATGCTGTTGAGCCGCATTAAGCTCGACGAACTTTCTTATGAACTCCGTCACCAGGCTGCTACCGACACTTCTCAGCAACGTAAAGCGGAAGCTTTGAAGCGCTTGAAAGTGGTAGAAGCATTCCGTGATGCGAATACCCGTATCGAAAACCGCCCTGAATGGATGGTGATCAAAATGGTACCGGTTATTCCACCAGAATTGCGTCCATTGGTACCCCTGGATGGTGGCCGTTTCGCGACTTCGGATTTGAACGACCTTTACCGTCGTGTGATCATCCGTAACAACCGTCTGAAACGCCTCATCGAGATCAAGGCACCTGAGGTGATCTTGCGTAACGAAAAGCGTATGTTGCAGGAAGCGGTTGACTCGCTTTTCGACAACAGCCGGAAAGTAAATGCGGTACGTTCGGAAGGTAACCGTGCTTTGAAATCACTTTCAGACATGCTGAAAGGTAAGCAAGGCCGTTTCCGTCAGAACTTGCTCGGTAAGCGCGTTGACTACTCTGGTCGTTCGGTTATCGTGGTAGGTCCTGAATTGAAACTGCACGAATGCGGTCTGCCGAAAGACATGGCTGCCGAGCTTTTCAAGCCGTTCATCATCCGCAAGCTCATCGAGCGTGGTATTGTTAAAACTGTAAAATCAGCGAAGAAGATCGTAGACCGCAAGGACCCTGTGATCTGGGATATTCTCGAAAACGTACTGAAAGGTCACCCGGTATTGCTTAACCGTGCTCCGACACTTCACCGTTTGGGTATCCAGGCATTCCAGCCTAAACTGATCGAAGGTAAGGCAATCCAGCTTCACCCATTGGTGTGTACGGCATTCAACGCCGACTTTGACGGTGACCAGATGGCGGTACACGTACCACTGGGTCAGGAAGCCGTTTTGGAAGCGTCTATGCTAATGCTTTCGTCGCATAACATTCTTAACCCAGCCAACGGTGCGCCGATTACGGTACCATCGCAGGATATGGTTTTGGGTCTGTATTATGTAACAAAAGGTCGCGTAAGCACCGAGCAATATCCGATCATCGGAGAAGGCAAAATCTTCTACGGTCCAGATGAGGTGATCATCGCGATCAACGAAGGCAAATTGTCGAAACATGCGAATATCAAATGCCGCGTTCGCGTTCGTAACGAGGACGGTACATTTGAAATTAAGCTGATCGACACCGTTGCAGGTCGTATCCTGTTCAACCAGGCTGTTCCTGAGGAGGTTGGTTATATCAACGAATTGTTGACCAAGAAAAAACTTCAGCAGATCATCGGTTTGGTATTCAAACAAGCTGGTGTGGCCCGTACGGCTCAATTCCTGGATGAAATCAAAGAACTCGGTTTCCAAATGGCCTTCAAAGGCGGTTTGTCAATGGGATTGGACGATGTAATGGTTCCAAGTGAAAAAGAAAAACTCATCGAGCAGGCGAAAGGCGATGTTGAAAACGTCTGGAACAACTACCTGATGGGTCTCATCACCGAGAACGAACGTTACAACCAGGTAATCGATATCTGGACGCGCGTTAACTCACGCATTACAGAGACGTTGATGAAGCAGCTGGAAACAGACAAAGGCGGATTCAACTCAATCTATATGATGATGCACTCCGGAGCCCGCGGTTCCCGTGAGCAGATCCGTCAGTTGGGTGGTATGAGGGGTCTTATGGCCAAACCTCAGAAAAACATCGCTGGTGGTGCCGGTGAAATCATCGAAAACCCGATTCTTTCTAATTTTAAAGAAGGTCTCGACGTTTTGGAATACTTTATCTCTACCCACGGTGCGCGTAAAGGTTTGGCCGATACCGCGTTGAAAACTGCGGATGCGGGTTACCTGACCCGTCGTTTGCACGACGTTGCGCAAGACGTGGTAGTAGTGGAAGAAGACTGCGGCTCGCTCCGTGGTATAGCAATCTCTGCGTTGAAAGACAATGAGGATATTGTAGAACCATTGTCAGAGCGTATCCTGGGTCGTGTGAGCGTTCATGACGTGTTCGATCCGTTGAGCAACGAATTGATCCTGACTGCCGGCCAGGAAATCACAGAGGAAATTGCTGCTTACATTGATGAAACAGCGATCGAAACTGTGGAAATCCGTTCGGTACTGACTTGCGAAACCCGCGACGGTGTTTGCGCGAAATGCTACGGACGCAGCCTGGCGTCTGCCCAGATGGTAAACATCGGTGAGGCAGTAGGTGTAATCGCTTCCCAGTCAATCGGTGAGCCGGGTACACAGCTGACACTCCGTACATTCCACGTGGGTGGTACGGCTTCCAACATCTCTGTTGAAGCCAACATCAAAGCGAAATTCGACGGTTTGATCCAGTTCGAAGATCTTCGTTTGGTACAATCTGTTAACTCAGAAGGCGACGAAGTAACGGTAGTAATGGGTCGTTCAGGTGAGGTGAAAATCGTTCACCCTGAAACGAAACAACTGCTGATCTCGAACAATGTACCTTACGGTGCGCATTTGCAGGTGAAAGAAGGTGATACCGTATTCAAAGGACAGGAACTTTGTACCTGGGACCCTTACCACGCGGTAATCCTTTCAGAATTCACTGGAACGGTTTCCTTCGACGCGATCGAAGAAGGTATCACATTCCGTGAAGAATTTGACGAACAAACAGGCTTCCAGGAGTCGGTGATCATTGAAACGCGTGACAAAACCAAAAACCCGGCGATCGTGGTGAAAGGTAAGTCTACATTGTTGAAAGATCAGACTGAAAAGGGCTATAACCTTCCTGTTGGAGCGCGTCTGGTTGTGAAGGCAGGTGCCGCTATCAAAGCTGGTCAGCCGCTGGCGAAAATCCCACGTGTCGTTGGTAAAACACGCGATATCACGGGAGGTCTGCCACGTGTGACCGAATTGTTCGAAGCACGTAACCCGTCTAACCCTGCGACGGTTTCTGAAATCGACGGTGTGGTATCTTACGGCGGCGTGAAACGCGGTAACCGTGAAATCCATATCGAATCGAAAGACGGAACACAACGCCGTTACATGGTGCCTTTGTCGAAACACATCCTTGTTCAGGATGGCGACTTCGTACGCGCCGGTGACCCGCTTTCCGATGGTGCTATCACCCCTGCGGACATCCTTTCTATCAAAGGACCAACCGCCGTTCAGGAGTACCTCGTGAACGAGATCCAGGAAGTATACCGTCTGCAAGGTGTGAAGATCAACGATAAACACATCGAGTGTATCGTGCGCCAGATGATGCAGAAAGTAGATATCCTGGACGCTGGTGACACCAACTTCCTTGAAATGCAGGCAGTTGACCGCGTGGTATTCCGCGAGGAAAACGACAAAATCCTGGATATGAAAGTGGTTGAGGACGCTGGTAGCTCCGAAACATTGAAGCCTGGTATGATCGTTTCAGTTCGTCGTTTGCGCGATGAGAATTCAAGCCTGAAACGTCGTGACCTGAAATTGGTTACTGCCCGTGACGCGCAAGCTGCGGTAGCAAGACCAACCCTGATGGGTATCACACAAGCTTCTTTGGGTACTGAAAGCTTTGTTTCCGCGGCTTCATTCCAGGAAACAACCAAAGTATTGAGCGAAGCGGCTGTTCGTGGAAAACGCGACGAACTGAAAGGCTTGAAAGAGAACGTGATCGTAGGTCACCTCATTCCGGCCGGTACAGGTATGCGTCAATACGAAAACCTGATCGTTGGATCGAAAGAAGAATTCGATGCGCTGTCCGATTCTCGCGAGAGACAATCGCGCAAGAAAAAGGAGTTGGCGTAATCCGACTGAATATGAGTAAGCAAAGAGCCGGCCTGCATTAGCGGGACCGGCTCTTTGCTTTTCAAGCTTGCCTTCCCAAGTGACGCCTGCCATGCCGGGCTTTCCCAAGCCCGGTATTTTTAGTAATTTCCCCATTAAAAGAAAAATCAGTAGCGAGAGCTATTCAAATCCAGCAATGAAAGAAGAAAACAAGGAAAACGAACAACAGATCAATGTGGAGCTGTCGGAGGAAATGGCAGAAGGCGTGTATTCCAACCTGGCCATGATCGCCCACTCCAACAGCGAATTTATTCTTGACTTCATCCGCCTCATGCCGGGCGTCCCGCGCGCGAAAGTGAAAGCCCGGATCATCGTAACGCCCGAGCATGCCAAACGTCTGGTGGCCGCATTGCGCGATAACATTCAAAAGTATGAGGATCAGTACGGTCCGATACAAAATTCCCAGGACAGCGAGCCTACATTCAATTTCCCCATTAGTTTTGGCGGCCCCGGAGGCGAAGCGTAAGCACGGCTATATCGCTATTAATCAGGTACTTCGCGAATAAGGAGTTTGGCTTCTTTGATGATTTTTTGTAACTTTTGCCAAACTCTTAATCACCATGGCATCATTCAAACTGACTATTAACAACCGTGCATACAGCGCCGATGTGGAGGGAGATACCCCGCTGCTATGGGTTTTGCGCGATAATCTGGGCCTCGTAGGTACCAAATATGGCTGCGGTATCGCACAATGCGGGGCCTGCACCGTTCACCTCGACGGCAAGGCCGTTCGCTCATGCGTACTGCCGGTTTCGGCGGTAGGAAAAGCGAAAGTCACCACCATTGAAGGCCTGTCCGAAAAAGGCGATCACCCGGTACAGAAGGCGTGGGACGAAGTGGACGTGGCGCAATGCGGTTACTGCCAGGCAGGCCAGATCATGACCGCCGCCGCATTCCTCAAAGAAAAACCCAAACCAACCGACGAGGAGATCGTGGGCGCGATGAGCGGCAACCTTTGCCGCTGCGGCACTTACCACCGCATTCGCGAAGCCGTAAAAGTTGCAGCCTCTAAAACGAATTAATCATGAAGACATTAAATCAGACTTCGCGTCGCGACTTCATGAAGTTCGCGGCTGCGGCCGGTGGCGGCTTGTTCCTGGGTTTCAACTGGTCGGATTCGAAGGCGGCGCCGGTAGTGGTGGATGCCAGCCAGATCGCGGCCGGTTCGGTGAAATTCAACAGCTACCTTTCAATCGGTGCCGATAACAGCATTACCATCGTTTCTCCCAACCCTGAAATCGGCCAAGGCATTAAAACGGCTTTCCCGATGGTGGTCGCAGAGGAGCTGGATGCGGACTGGAAACGGGTAAAAACCGTGCAGGGAAACCTGGATAGCACCCAATTTGAGCGCCAGGTAACAGGCGGCAGCGGTGCCGTACCGCATTCATGGGAAAGGCTGCGCAAGGCCGGTGCCACAGCCCGGCATCTGCTCATCGAAGCCGCCGCAGCGAAATGGGGCGTGCCCGCGTCGGAAATTACCACAGCGGATAGCAAGCTGATGCACAAAGCATCGGGCAAATCGGCCAGCTATGGCGAATTTGCGGAGGCCGCAGGCAAGCTCACCGCGCCGACGGACGTGAAATTGAAGGATGAAAAAGCATTCAAGCTGATCGGACAGTCGGTCAGGAATGTGGATAACAAAAATATAGCAACGGGCAAGCCACTGTTCGGTCTGGATTTTTACCGTGAAGGAATGCTCTTCGCGATTATCCAGCGGCCAAAGGCATTCGGTTACAAACTCAAATCGGTGGACTCCGCCGCTGCCAAGGCAATGCCCGGCATTGTGGATGTTGTGACATTCGAAAACAGCGTAGCGGTAGTAGGGAAATCCACCTGGCAATGCCAGAAAGCCCGTCAGGTGCTCAAAATCGACTACGAAAAAGCAGCCGACCTCGAAAGCTCCGAAGATCATAACCGCATCTTCTCCAATCTGATGGACAACGGCGAAGCGACCGTTCGCCGGAAAAACGGAGATGTGGAAACCGCATTCAAGAATGCAGCGAAGGTCATCAAGGCCGAATACCAGTGCCCGTTCCTGCCGCACAGCCCACTGGAACCGATGAACTTCTTTGCGCACGTACGCGAGGACGGCGTGGAGCTCGTAGGCCCGACGCAAACGCCCGACCGCGCCCGCGGAGAAGCAGCGAAGATTACCGGCTTCCCGCCCGAAAAAATCACCGTGGAAATTACCCGCCAGGGCGGTGGCTTTGGCCGCCGGCTTTCGGCAGACTTTGCCATCGAAGCGGTACACGTTTCGAAGCTCGTGAAGGCGCCCGTGAAAGTGATATGGACCCGCGAAGATGACATGACTGGCGGGACTTACCGCCCGGCGGTTCGCTACCGGTTTGAGGCTGCATTGGATAAAAACAATGAACTGATTGGGTACAAGCTGCGCGGAGTTGGCATTAACTCGGGTAACCCTACCCGTGAAGATAACTTCCCGTCAGGCTCTGTGGATAACCTGCTGATCGACTCGGTGGAACATAAATCGGCCATTACAACAGGCCCCTGGCGCGCGCCGATCACCAACTTCCTGGCCTATGCCGAGCAGTCGTTCATCGACGAAGTGGCCGAGGCAGCAGGTAAAGATCCGGTGGAATTCAGGCTTGCGCTGTTGGAAAAGGCTAAAAAATCGCCTGCCGGGGAAGTGAAATACGATGTGGACAGGATGATCGCGGTGATCAAACTGGCGGCAGAGAAAAGTAACTGGGGTAAGAAAAAAGGCGTTCATCAGGGATTCTCGGTCTATTTCTCGCACCGGTCCTACGTAGCCCAGGTGGGCGAGGTGGTGGTTGAGAAAGGTAAGCCTGCATTGAAAAACATCATTGCGGCCGTCGATTGCGGCATTGTGATCAACAAAAGCGGTTCATTGCAGCAGGTGCGCGGCGGGGTGGTGGACGGCCTCGGCCATGCCATGTACGGCAATATGACGTTCAAAGGAGGCACGCCCGACCAGAGTAACTTTAACGGTTTCCGGTTGATACGCATGAACGAAATTCCCGAAGTGGATGTCCACTTTGTCGAGAATGGCATTTCTCCCACCGGCTTGGGCGAACCGGCATTGCCGCCGGCAGGTGGGGCGGTAGCCAATGCATTCTACAAAGCTACCAAACAAAGGCTTCGGAATCAGCCGTTTATAAACGATGCGGCCTTTAAAGGCATTTCGTAAGCATTAAATGATACTAATTGTTGAACAGTAAGGTGAAAATGTGATACCACATTTTTATCTTACTGTTTTTATTTACAGAGGGTTTCCACGCAGGCTGGCAGCCCTGTTTTTTGTTCCTAAACCATTGAAATACGAATGAAAAAGATCGTTACCCTGTTTTTCGCGGCACTATGCACGGTCATCATGGCCTTCACCATGGCCGACTTTCCGGAAACGGATATCACCAATGGCATTATCAAAGCCAAGCTGTTTCTGCCCGATGGCGACAAAGGCTATTACCGCGGGGTTCGCTTCGACTGGGCAGGTGTGGTGCCGAGCTTGGAATACAAGGGGCATAGCTATTTCGGGAAATGGAACCAGGCGCCGTACGACCCCAAGCTGCACGATGCGATCATGGGGCCGGTGGAGGAATTTACTCCGCTCGATTTCGATTATGCGAAACCCGGCGAGCAGTTTGTCAAAATTGGCGTAGGTGTGCTCACCAGGCCGGACGATAAGAAGTACTCATTCGCAACCAAATATGAAATCAAAAACCCGGGCAAATGGTCGGTCGTGAAAGGCAAAGACCAGGTCGCATTCACCCATGAATTACAGGATGAAACGGGGTACGGGTACAACTACCATAAGACATTGAAACTGGTCAAAGGCAAACCGCAGCTGGTTTTGGAACACACCTTGAAAAACACCGGCAGCAAACCGATCGCGGTGAGCACCTACAATCACAACTTTTTCATGATCGACAACGAGCCGTCCAATGAGAACATCCGCATTGTATTCCCTTCCGATGTAACGGGCGAGGGCAGCGGCTTTGGAAATATCATCAAGGCAAATGGCAAAACACTGAATTACACCCGGAAAGTGGTGAAAGGAGATCAGGTTTTCAGCGCCGGTTTGCAGGGCTTCGGCCCTACCGCGAAAGACTACGATATCCGGATCGAAAACACCAAAACGAAGGCAGGCGTAAGGATTACGAGCGATCAGCCGTTGGAGAAGCTGGTTTACTGGGCTTGTCCCACCACCTCCTGCCCCGAACCTTACATAAAAATCGCCGCCCAGCCAGGCCAGGAGGTGAAATGGAAGGTCAACTACGAGTTTTATACCTTTTAATGCATGACGGGCGGATTTTTCTAAATTCGCACCGCATTTTCAATAAACTGGTCAATGGGTTCACACAAACACCTGGACAAAGCGTCGGCAGCCGGGCTTCTGGTTGCGTTAGGTATTATTTACGGCGATATCGGCACTTCGCCGCTTTACGTAATGCAGGCGGTGATCGGCACCAACAAGATTACAAACGACGTAGTTTACGGCGCCGTGTCATGTATATTCTGGACGCTCACATTACAGACCACCATCAAATATGTGATTCTCATTCTCAGGGCCGATAACAAAGGCGAGGGAGGCATTCTCGCATTGTTTGCGCTCGTCCGCCGGCGTGCGGCGTGGCTCACGGTCCCGGCGATTATCGGCGCGTGTACATTGCTGGCCGACGGGATCATCACGCCGCCCATTTCGGTGTCGTCGGCGGTGGAAGGCTTGCGGATACTGTATCCCGATATTCAAACGATCCCGATCGTGATCGGGATACTTACGCTGCTGTTTATCATCCAGGTTTTCGGGACTACCATTGTAGGCCGCGCATTCGGGCCGGTGATGATGATCTGGTTCCTGATGCTCGCGGTGTTGGGCATTGCGCAGGTGATAGACCACCCCGAGATCATGAAATCGCTCAGTCCGGTTTACGCCTATAAGCTCTTAGCCACCCATCCGGGCGGTTTTTGGATGCTGGGCGCCGTTTTCCTTTGTACAACCGGCGCCGAGGCACTATACAGCGATCTGGGCCACTGCGGCCGCGGTAATATCCGGATCAGCTGGATTTTTGTTAAAACCTGCCTCATTCTCAATTACTTCGGCCAGGGTGCGTGGCTGATCGTGCATTCGGGCGATCTGCTGAACGGCCGTAAGCCATTCTACGAAATCATGCCCGACTGGTGGCTGCTTCCCGGTATCGGCATCGCTACCACGGCGGCGGTCATTGCCAGCCAGGCGCTGATCAGCGGCTCATTCACGCTCATTTCGGAGGCCATTCGTCTTAATTTCTGGCCGAAAGTTCGGCTGGTTTATCCAAGTGATCAAAAAGGGCAATTGTATGTGCCGAGCGTCAACTGGCTGCTGTGGGCGGGTTGTATCGGCATTGTGCTGTATTTCAAGGAGTCGTCGCACATGGAGGCAGCTTACGGGCTGGCAATTACGCTGACCATGATTATGACCACAATTCTCATGTCGGTCTATTTATACGTGAAAAGGGTAGCCAAATGGATGGTGGCAGTTTTTGTGATCGTTTACCTGGCCATCGAGGGCTCTTTTCTGGCCGCAAACCTGCTGAAATTCACGCACGGAGGCTGGGTATCGCTGGTACTTGCGAGTGTTATTGGATTGGTAATAACAGTTTGGCTAAGAGCTTATTATATCAAACTGCGGCTCACTGAGTTTGAAAAGCTGGAAAAATACATCGGCCCGCTGAAAGAATTGAGCAACGACATCAGCATTCCGAAATATTCAACGCATTTGATATTCATGTCCAATGCATCCGACGAAAGCGAGATCGAGAGTAAGATCATCTACTCCATTTTTTACAAACGTCCCAAACGCGCCGACATTTACTGGTTCGTACACGTAGAAACCACCGACGAGCCCTACACGATGGATTACCACGTGAATATCCTGGCGGAAGACGACGTGATCAAGGTTACATTCCGGCTCGGTTTCCGGATCGAGCAACGGATCAACCTTTTCTTCCGGAAGGTGGTCGAGGACATGGTGCTCAACAAAGAAGTGGATATTACGAGCCGCTACGAGTCGCTCAACCGCCAGAATATCACCGGCGATTTCCGCTTCATTGTATTGGAGCGCTACCTGTCGCTGGAAAACAACCTGCCCTTCATGGAGGAGCTGATTATGAAGGTATATTTCGGGATTAAAAGCATTACTACATCCGAAGATAAATGGTTTGGGCTGGACAGTAGCTCGGTGAAGGTAGAGAAAGTGCCGCTAGTGCTGACGCCCGGCGAAAAAATACGCATGAAAAGGGTTTATTCATGAAATGACCTAGAAGTATTTCGTACTTGAAAGTCATTGATATCCACCTCAATTATCCCACGGACAGGTGACATTTTGGGTATAACGCTACGCAATTTGTGGATAGCTATCTTTGAGCGACTTAGCGGGTCATGCCAGCGAAAAAATATTCATTGACCTGCCAAAACAGGCGCATTTTGGAATGGTTTTAGTGAGATCAACGCCATTGTATTGGTAAATAATTTTTCACTAAACCAGAGAGGATCATGAGATACCTTGCGTGCATATTCACAATGCTTCTGGGGATGGCAGGGGCATTCGCCCAAAATCCGGTTACGCCGGAGCCGTCTGTACCACAGCCAGTACCGCAAACCAGCCCTGTGCCTGCCACAGGACCTGAAACGAAGCCTGATTTCAATTCTCCCCAATCACCGGCCCGACCTGCCCAGGTCCCGTCAGAAGATACGCTGATTAAAGGACAGAAAAGCTCGGGGGCCGTTATACGTGATACGCTCATGCCCTCCACCGACAAGCGGAAAGACCGGTCGGACAGGAAGAAAAACCGCAAAGGAACCGCTGAAACAGGCGATACTACCGCAGCAGATCCTGCCAGGAAGCCCTGATCGACGGAACAACTCACAAAAAAGCCCGGACCATGTCCGGGCTTTGATTTTTAATGTCCAGAAGATAGAATGGGCTTCGTGGAGATTAGTGTGTGTGGTTAAGCGAAGGGTAGGCGCGCACGCTCTCTTGCCGGTAGGAGGCAGGTTCGAGGTCGTCTTCCCAAAACGGCTGTGTGATCACCGCTTTGTTTTCATTCACCCAGGTACACCAAACCTTCCCACTGAACACCCGCTTCGTGACAGGAAGCGAGGCCGATCCGCCAGGACAAACGACGGTTTCGACGATCTGGTAGTCATCGACCTGCATGAGCTGGTCGTTGCCTTTTTCTTTCACCCAATCGCCTTTCATAAACTTCAAAGTATCCATTGGTTTTGAGGTTGATTTTCATGCTGGAAGGTAAAAGTCAAATCCTGTGCCACCATTTTCTGCTGGTTTGGCCCTGATAGTACTATACCAATATCTATCGAATTACATGGTAGAAATACTTCAATAGTATTTTAAATGGCGCCGGGCAGCCTCAAACCGCTTGTTCATTCACCTGAAACGCTCGATAAGTGCATAGAACGGCCGAGCGATGTTTTATGGTGATTTGCAAGGATAGATGTTTCCTTGTGAATTAAAAGACATTGGTATGAAGGACGTGTTCAAGGCGGCGCTCTTGTTAATTGTATTATTGGGCAGCCTGGGGGTAAGGGCGCAGTGGTCGGCGCCCTATGCGAACAGCTGGATCAAGTACGGCAAACCCTATGTGAAAATCGGCGTTGCCAAAAAGGGGCTGCACAGAATACCGTTTTCCGCGCTGCCTAAAAACTTACCGGTGGGCTCTCCCGAGAAATTGCAGCTATGGCGACGGGGCAGGCAGGTATCGATCATCAGCACAGACCATCAGGAAATCGTCTTCTATGGCCTCCCGAACGACGGCGCGAGCGATTCACTGCTTTACCGGCCGGCGACCGCGCGCATGAACCCGTATTTCAGCATGTATTCCGATGAGGGCGCGTATTTCCTCACGGCAGGCGATGTGGCCGGCAGCAGGGCAAGCATGGTGAACCAGCCGATAGATGCGCAACTTCCGCCTCTGGCGTCTCACAACGAGCATTTTATCAAGCTTTTTCAGGAGGATTACTCACTCTCGACCAAGACGCCCGTACGCCCGCATTTTTTCAATAGCTTTTTCGAACTGGGAGCGAGCCGGACGAGTGAGCCATACAAAGAAGGCACGGACCTGATTCTCGATTTTAAACTGGAACATTATGTAGAAACGGGTCAAAAGCCGACCGTAAAGCTGCTGCTTCACGGCAGAAGTAACAACAGCCGGAAAATCCAGGTCTACATCGGTAAAAATAAAGGCTCACTGCGGCTTGTGAAAGCATTGGACAATACCGATTTCGCGGGAGTTGAATGCACTTTTGAAATGGAAGTGGGAGATGTGGATGCGGAAAAGAGCGGAATATTGCTGGTCAAATCGGTGAGCGGGGAACGTTCGGAAGGATTTTCGGTGGCTTATTTCTCAGTCCGATATCCGCAATCGTTCCAAATGGGTAAGCTGGCGATGAAAGAATTCGCGCTCGGAGCAACAACGGAAAAATGGAGCAGGGCCTCGGTGGAGGGTCTATCATCCAAATTCATGACGCTCGATGTATCCGATGCCGACAATCCGATCGTGTTGAAAGCGACCGGCGAAAGCCTGATGATCCCGCGCAAGGCAAACCAAAAGCAACTCATACTAGCCACCAGCGAAACTACCGACGTCGTTCCTGCAAAAATCAGCGCCATCGACTTCGAACCTCACGATCCCAAAGCGGGCAACTACATTATCATCACCACCGACGAGCTCCGGGACGGTGCTGCTGCCTTTGCCGAGTACCGTTCATCGCCGGCAGGCGGATCGTTTAAGCCATTGATCGTCAATATCCGCGATATTTACGACCAATTCAATTACGGCGAGCCCAGCCCGGTAGGCATCAAGCGATTTATGTCCTACATGCTCTCGGATAGTAAGGATAAATACCTTTTCTTGATCGGTAAATCCATCACGCAGAATGAAAAAATGGTGCGCGAGCTGCCCGGCGAAGTGCCTACGATAGGCTATCCCGGTTCCGATATCCTGCTCGTGGAAGGCATTGCAGGCGCGCCCGTGAATGCGCCGGCCATTCCCGTCGGCCGGTTGTCCGCCAACACAAACCAGCAGATCATGGATTACCTCGAAAAGGTAAAGGCCTACGAAAGCAACCAATCGGGCGAATATGCCTGGCGGAAGAAGGTTTTGCATCTCAGCGGCGGCAAAACGACGTCCGAGATCTTGCAGCTCAAAAACCATTTGCGCGGTCTGGAACCGTATGTGATGAATGGATTGCTGCGCGGAAAGGTGACGCATTACGTAAAGCAGCAGCCGATGGAGGAGACGGAATCGGTGAACATTACGAAGGAAGTGAATGAAGGCGTCGGGCTGATCACGCTGTTTGGTCATGGCGCGGCTGTCATCGTCGATCCCAACATCGGCTATGCGAGGGAAGCCGCGAGGGGTTATAACAATGTCAACAAATACCCCGTCATGTTTTTCCTGGGATGCGGGGTCGGGAATGTATTCGGTAACAGGTTCAATGTAAATCCGCCAAATCCGAAGAGCGCCGACCGCATTCCGTTATCGCTCGATTGGCTGCTTGCGCCGGGACGCGGGGCCATTGCGGTGGTAGCGGGCTCGTATGAAAGCTTTGCCAACACGGGAATCAACCATTTAGAGGCACTTTACCAGCATGCATTGGCCAATCCAACATCGGCCGATCTTTCGATTGGAAAGATTCACTGGCTGGTATCGAACGAGATTTTGGAAAAGTTTAAGGACAAGCACCACATTGCGCACGTACACCAGTCGCTGTTGCAGGGTGATCCGGCATTGAAACTGATCACGGTCGACCGGCCGGACTATGCCATTGGCAGTGAAGAAGGGATTACGCTGCTTTCCGGCGCGGCGGATCAGCCGATCGGGGAAGCGGATTCGTTGCGGGTAAGTCTGGCACTGTCCAACTTCGGCCGGTTTGTGAAAGAGCAGCAGGTGCAGGTCAAAGTAACGAGCGCCGGGAAGAACGGGACGCAGGCTAAAACAATGGATGTTACGGCATTTCCCTCTGAAAAGGTGCTGAAAGTCGCTTTCCGGCTTGATAAAGAGGTTCAGACAATCCGCGCGGAGATTGACCCCGAACGGGCTATAAACGAGCTCAGCCGCAACAATAACGTAGCCGAACTGGACATCGAGTGGGATCTGGTGAAAGACAAACCGGCGTTTTCCAATGCGAATAACAAGGACAACATTCCTCCGATCATTGAGGTGAAGGTCAATGGCCGCCGACTCAAACAGGGCGAGCCCGTGCTGCCCGAACCGGAAATCAGTATTGCCGTTTCGGACAACAGGCTGCTCTATACCGACACCACGCTGGTCGATCTGTTTATCAAAAGGTGTGCCGGCGACGACTGCGATTTCGAGCGGATCACCTATGCCGGAGGCAAACTGACGATGTCCGAAACCGGTAGCAAGGAGCTGGCGCTCAACTATCCCAGTGACCTCGCGCCGGGTGAATATGAAATAATGGTGAATGCCAAAGATCCGTCAGGCAATGCGGTTGTCCAGCAGTACAGAATGCCTTTCAAGGTCGAAGAGCCGGGCAAAATGCAGTACGAACTCGTCTTGAGTCCGAATCCCGCTACTTCTTATTTGCGGTTTGAGGTTAAGACGGGCGGATTGCCGGTGAAATCGCTTCGTTATGTAATCCATGATCAGCGTGGGAATGAGATATCGGACAAGACTTTCACAGTCCCGGATAATTCGTCGGTGTTAGAGTGGTATTGGCAGCGAGGGGCTGCTGCGTCGGGGCTGTATATTTACAAAATTTTTTTGATTGGAGAGGAAGAAAAGATACTCGGCACGAAGTCGGGTGTAGTGTCATTTCCATGAAAGAAATGAGGCGGTTAAAGGGCCGGTAATCCCGTGAGAAAAAGGTATTTGGGCATGCCTGCTAAATTCGTTTGAAGAATGGTTCCTTTGTGTACATTTGTGTATCTGACGGATACACTTGACACCGCCGTTCCTCTCAATCAGTTTTATGATCAGACCCTTTACCTGCGTCTTCCTTTTCTGGCTGGCCATTTCCGGCGTATTGGCTCAGAATGCATCCATTTCCATTACCGATTCTCCCGCCGCATGCCTCCGAACGAAGCATAGCATTCCGGTAAAGCTCACCGGGTTGTTTCAGGCGGGCAACCAGTTTTGGGTGCAGATCAAAACAAGCGCTGCGGCTCAAAGTTATTCACAATATGCCGGCACTTTGAAAAACGGCGCCATTGAAGTCACATTTTCCGATTCTGCGCTGGTTTCGCATCCCACGCTCTGGATTCGGATTGCCGCCACGGCACCGGCTGTGGAAAGCAATTGGCAGGAAAACTTCCGCGTGCACGGCAAGGGAATTATTACCATATCACCACTCCTGTCCGACACCCTGAATAAGTATGACGAGCACCGTTTTCAGACGCAGACGATCAGTTCATCCGACGGAACGGGCGTGCTGAATGACAGTACCAGCGTGCGCATTTACGGTAGCCACATCGGGCCCACCTCGCCGCAGCTGGATGCTAAAATGGTTGAGAAAACCACTGACTTTACCATTGCCCATGCCGAAAACTACTGCGGCCCCATGCAAACGAAAGGGGTTTCCCGGGCTGTGGTGAATGCGGTTTCGCTGGTTACAACGCTGGTATCACCGTCGACCATTTGCGCAGGGAATACCATATCAGTTCAGTTTTCGGGCGACGGACCGTTGCCGGCGGCCACTTCGGGCTGGAAAGTAAGGTTACGGGAGGCCATTTACACCGGCGACGACAAGCCCGGCGGCAGAACGATGGAGTTGCCGGCGAAGCGCACTTCGGACAATACGCTCGAAATCACCGTCCCTGCATCATTCACACCCGAATTCAATACTCCATTAAACATCCGCGTCCTTTCGCCGGGCGGGGGCATTGTTGGCGGTCGGGGTAAAGTGTTGTTGCAGATGCAGACGCCGCCGCAGGTTTCATTTGCGAAAACCGCATACACGGTCGCATTCGGCGAGGCGGTTTTGTTGCAAATACAAAAGACCGGGACAGCACCATTTCGGGTGAAGTTTAGCGATGGAAGGGACTATTTCGATGGCGCGAGCACTCAATTCGACGAAAGCAACCCATTGTATAAAAAGCCTTTACAAACCACTACTTATTCGATTCAATCGGTGAGTTCGGGTTGCGGGGTGCACACACCGTCGCCCGCTCCGTCGGCAAAGGTGACAGTACTGCCGGGAATGCTGCTCGACGACCTGAATCCGGCGAAGCCATTTTGTGAGCAGCAGACTGCCCGGCTGCATTTCGTTTCCAGCGAGCCTATTCCGTCTTCCAGCGCGCTTTCAATGGAGATCAGGCATCAAAACGGAGAGATCAAAACGCTTCCGGTAACCAGGGATGGCGAATTTGTATCCTTTAAAATCCCTGTTTTTGCTGATTACAATACGGAATATCCACGCGTCCGGGCCCGGTTTACATTCACGCTGGTGAGTAGTTCGCCTGCCGTTCGCTCGCTGGGGGTAGAAGGTATTTCCATTCAATCCAAGCCCCAACTCATTTTTCCTTCGGACGTAAACCAGTTTGAATACGATACGCCCACGAGTACACGCGTGTACATGGAAATGTCGGGCGGAGGGCCATATGATGTCGTGACGAGCTCGGGCATTCAACTCACGCCGCGGCCTGCGGAAAGCCTTTTTTACGAAGCGCTGTTTGTGCGGCAGACGATGGATTTCGGGATAAAGTCGGTCAGCAATGCCTGTTTCACGACAACCGATCTCCCCAAAGCTAAATTGGTGGTTAAAAATCCCGCGAGTACAAAGCCGTTTATCTCGGTACTGCCGGTGGCGTTCAGCGGCTGCCACCGTGATAGCCTTGAACTGGACATTCAGACGGCCGGTACTTTCGGGGAAGGAAATGTATTCCGCATTCAGATCGTGAAAGGCGATAATTGCTGCAATTACGAAACGATAGCGACGGTGAGTAGCGGAGGGAGGATCAAACTGAAAATCCCGGGCGACGATACCCGTGGGACGAACTCCTACGGTACCGAAAACTTTGGCCTACGCGTGGCTTCTACGGTGCCGGAAGTGATCGGCACGGAGTATTTTCCATACCTGAGCTACCCGCTTTACGATATGTCGATCGATTTTGTGAACCGGGCGACCGGTCAGCCGGAGTTTACTTCAAACGGAGATTTCTACATACATTTCAATTCGCAGGGGGCGTCCATCGATACCCTCGTGTATTCCGATGGCAGGAAGGATTTCACACTGACCGGGCTCAACGGCGGAATGTCGCCGTTTAAAATATGGCCGAAAGTGGGCAGTAACACGTTCACAATCAAGTCGGTGACGACCGTTTGCGGCAGGCAGGAAGTAAATGTGAGCAAATCGATGGAAGTAATTCCCTACCGGATCGTGATGACGGAGACATTTGCCGACATGACCCTGTGCCCGGGCGCTCAGGTGAGCGTGCCTTTCGTGATCCAGGACGGCGATGCCTCCGGCGCGACCTATTCGTGGCAGGTCAGGAAGGAAAATGAGACTACTTTTCAAACCATTTTCACCGGCAAGGACAACAACCGGATCAGCGGCACGATTCCCGCAAGCTTTGGCCACGGTAAATACATTTCGCGCATCAGTGCGGAACAGGGGCCAGTCTCCAACGAGGTGCCGGTGGTCGTAGGCCAGGCTCCAACGGTATCTTTGACTTTCCCGAATCATCCGAACGAAAACCCGATTGTCCTCGATTACACCAAGCAGCTGCTTTTCCGCATCGACTACACCGGTTCGTTCCCGATTACGACGGTGAACCAGTACAATGAAAAGCAGTACAAATATGAAACTCCGGAAGAATTTTCGCATTCACCTTCGGAACGGACTACTTTTCAGATCAAATCGGTGAGCAATGCGTGTGGTTTCGGCCCGCCTTCGCAAGCGGTGGTGGTGAGCCCGAACCCGGTGCTGGCGATGTCGATGATCATGGATGGCACGGCCTGTGCGGGCGGGAAGTCTATGCAGGTGATTTATAAGCTCAGCGGCGATTATGATTTGTCGGATTCGTTTATCCGGTTCGAGCTGGAAGACCCTGCAACGAAAGCCAGCTACCTGCTCGATTCCAGCAAGATAGCGTCCGGGCAGCGTGCATTTAACCTTCCAAAAGGCATTAAGGCGGGATACTATAACATGATCGTGAACGTGCCTAAATACAACCTGAAACAGCAGTTATCCACCTACATCCACACGGTGGTAGATGCCACGCTTTTCGGAGATATGACGATCAGCGCGGGCGATACGGCGGGTTTGGGCCTGCGGATCAACAATATAAATTCCTATGAACGGATCGGATATGCGTTGTCCGATGGCACTGCGGGGACGTTTACCGTGCCGGATGATTTCATCCCGGTGAGTCCGTCGAAAACGACTACTTACCAGCTTGTTTCTATTACAAATCAATGCGGCGCGGGCACGTTTTCGGGCTCGGCTGTCGTGACGGTGCAAGCCCGCACGGAGCGAAGGATTGCGGTCACAAACTGGTGGTCGGCTACTTCGGAGGCATTTTGCGCTACCGATACCATTCGGGTGGACTACCGCACGCGCGGCAGTTTTTCGGCGACAAACCGCTTCACCGTCCAACTGTCGGACACCACCGGGCAGAATTTCAGGGATATCCCGACTACCGGCAGCAATGCGCCGCTTACTGCCATCGTGCCGGCCGATTTGCCGCGTGGCCGTGGTTACCGGCTGAGGGTGGTGGCTTCCGACGCCGGAACGTCCAGCTCGGCGCACGCGGAGCCGCTTTACCTGCGCCATCGTGCGCGGGCACGCTTCGGCGCGACCTCCATTCCATTCCACAGTGGCCCTGTGATAGCGCTCCCGCTGCAATTCGAAGGCGATTCGCCGTGGCGTTTTTCCATAGGCACAATGGCCCCATTTCCAACACGGGAAGCCAGCAAGGCGCAGGATACGGTGTTCGTTCAGAATGGCGGTCCGGCCGTTTTCAGGCTATTGGGTGTCTGGAACGTGTGCGGCAGCGGAACGTTAGCGGAGCCGGCAGAGTTGGTGTTCGAAGAAATCCTCGCTACCGAAGGTCCGGCGACTTTGGAAGTAACATTGTCACCAAACCCGTCGAGCGATGTTTTCAGGCTGAATTTTCAGAATGCTGCGAAAAGGAACGTTCGCATTTATACCCTGGCGGGCGCATTGCTGTACCAGGAGAGCATTACCAGCCAAAATCATCAGATCGCGGCGGATTCCTGGCCGTCGGGCATTTACCTGCTGACGATTGAAGAGCAGCAACACAAACGCTCGTTCAGGATTTTCAAGCGGTAAATTGAATGGCGCACTACTTAAAGTAAAAGGATAATCCAAGCCGGAAGCGGTTATCTCTGATCATTTCATTCTTCTGCGAATCCACGATGATGGGCAAGTTGTACTGAGCCTGCAAGCCCATGTATTTCCCGACGCGCACGCTTAGTCCAACTGCTCCGAACATGACATAATTATTGGTACTGACAGATATTTTTCTATCGAAAAAATCATCTCTTGCTGTGAATTTACCAAAATTATAGCCCGTCGACAATTGGAAATACGGGGTGAAACGGAACGGCAGCAAATAATAACGGGCGTACACTTCCGGTGTAAAAGCATATTCCTTTACCCCTCCCGGTTTCAGGCTCGCCCAGCTCCTTCTCTCTTTGGAAAATCGATTGGCTATCGACAATTGAAGCCCAACCACCAGTCGGTCAGCGATCAAATAACCCGCCTGTGGCGTGAGCGACCAGCCGGCTTTCTGCTCGCTATTATTTGCAGAACCATTCAATGAAAAAGTAAGAGCACCTTTTTTTAAGTTCTTATAAGGTGGGATGTTTATAGATTCATCAATTCTGAGAGAATCCTCGCCCTGCTGAGCAAAAACATTTTGAGAAAAAATCAGGAAACATATCAAAAAGAAGAAGGATACGCTTTTCATAAGCAATGGTGATTTCAATTCGGGAATATTGAGTTAAAATTTCAATGTGTAACCTATGTATGGCAAAATCGGGAAAAATGAAACCTGCTTAATGGAAATTGCCGTCGGTGTGTAATTCTTTCGTTCTGTCTTCATATCCAGATAAAGCGGATTATTTCGGTTGTAGACATTGTATAAACCAAACCGTAGTTCCGCTTTTCGTTTGCCGGGAGTTATCAGCGATTTGCTTGCGCCAATGTCGAGGCGGTGAAATGCGGGCATTCGTCCGTTGTTTCGCTTGTCATAAATAAATCTTGGGCCGCCACTATTTTCAGTTATCAGGGCACCTTCGGGCAAAGTAACAGCATGGCCTGTCTGGTAAACAAAGCTGGCGCTTAATTTCCATTTCTTACCGATTTCGTAGTTGGCCGTCGCCGCTATATGATGTCGCCTGTCATATTTCATCGGGAACCATGCACCGTCGTTAATTTCTGTGAATTTTCTTTCTGATTTGGATAAAGTATATGAAATCCAGCCATTGAAACGTCCCGTCGTTTTGCTTAGCATCATTTCAATTCCCTGTACGCGTCCTGCGCCATTTTTGATGACAATATCATCCCATGACTCTGCAAGTAAGCCCGTGAAATTGGTTCCGTCGGGATAATCGATCAGGTTTTTCATCCTTTTTGAATACCCTTCCAGTGAAAATTCCAGGCCTTGCCGGGGAAAAGTTTTATATAATCCGATGGAAATCTGTGCGCTTCGTGAAGGCGTTACCTTGTCCGTGGAAGGCAGCCACGCGTCATAACCGAAACCGAAACCATTGTTGGTAAGCAGGTGAACATATTGATTCATAATTGCATAGCCACCCTTCAAAGCCCAATTTGCCGGAAGCGACCAGTTCAACCCCAGGCGCGGTTCAGGATTCCAAAAAGTTTGGTTATTCACATTATACAAACTATACCGGAAGCCGGGATTGAAGCGTAAATTAGAAGTAAGATTAATATCGGCATCCGCGTAAAAATCCAGCTGCGTTGCCGGTAGCTTACCTGCTCCGCTACTTTCCTGTGAGCCACTGTAATTGCTTTTTGTAACAAACGGACTAAATGAATGCCTTGTAGCATCCAGACCGAATTGCAGATTTACCCGATTGGAAGCGAAATAGTCAAACTGAATTTTACTGCCTAAATCCGTTACTCCTGCATTGGTATTTCGATAGAGCCTGACCGGGTCCCTGTTCGGGTTAATGTCCTCGAATTCATTGTTGAATTCACTGGTGTATTTTGAATAGAGCAAAATAAACCGGGCGAAGAGTTTTTGAGATAATACTTTGCTATATCGGAGTGTGGCGGTCGTATTTCCCCAATTATTACCCAGGGAAGTTTCTGTTTCCCGTCCGCTATTGGCGCTCCATTCACCGTAGGTAAACCGGTCAAATCCATTATAAAAGCTCAGATAAATCTGATCCGTTTTATTGATCTGGTAATTCAGTTTCGCATTAAGATCGTAGAAGCGATATTTCCGGGTTTCACCGTATCCGCTCGGTTTTTTGGGCTGCAATAAGGCAGAAAGCCCCAGTGTGGAAACTCTCCCGGAAACGATAAACGAGGCTTTGTTTTTAACAATAGGCCCCTCCAATGTCAGGCTTTGGTTAAGGATTCCAATGCCCGCTTCGCCACCGAATTTCTGGTTATTTCCGTCTTTCATAGTCAGGTCTATTACCGAAGCAAGCCTGCCGCCATAGCGGGCGGGGAATGCGCTTTTGTATAAATCAACCGATTTCAAAGAGTTAGGATTAAAAACCGAAAAGAATCCACCCAAATGCGTGACATTATATACGGGAACTTCATCGAGCAGAATCAAATTCTGATCGGGCGTTCCGCCCCGGATATACAAGCCGGCGCTTCCCTCCGTGCCCGTCGAAACACCCGGTGTAAGGCTCAGCGCTTTTAAGACATCCACCTCACCCAATAAGGCCGGCATTGATTTTATTTTGTCCATCGGAATGGATAAACTCCCGATAAGCGCATCCGAATTTCTTATTTCTTTTACCGTCACTTCTTTGAGCAAATTGGACTGCGCCAATTTAATATCAAGCGGGAATTTATGTTTGGTTAAATTATTGATATACAGCGGCGTATAGCCTACAAAACTGATTTTGACGGGATGGTCCGGTGAGGGTATTTCCAAACTGAAAAAACCGTATGCATTTGTTTGTACGCCTGTTTGAGAAAGGCTGTCTGCGATAGTTGCCCCCACAAGAAGTTCGCCATTCGCAGCATCCCGAACGGTTCCGCTTATCGTTAATTTTTGGGAAAATACGAGATGTGCCTGGGCTGCCAGGAAGAGGATCGTGATCAATATTTTCATCATGGTATTTCGATCACTTTGTCATTGGAAGCAAAAATCAGCCCGTAACCATTTTTGATATTAGTCAGCGCTCTTTGGGGAGGAAGCACGAGATGGTCTACGCCCTCGGGCTGGTCGTATTCTATTTTGGCAAAGTCAAATGCTTCTTTCGTGACGACTTCAAGTCTCATGGTAGTTTTTAATGCCAATCGCGGGTCATCAAGCGTTCCCCTGCCGGCTTCAACGTAAAATTTAATCGGAATGCCGGGGTCTGGAAGGCATTTGCTTTTCACCAGGAATACCGAGGCGAAACGATCGAATGTTCCTCCTAATACCTCAATGTAAACGCTCGATATTTTCTCGCTTGCCCAGGTGTGACAATCCTCTTCTTTGGCAGGAATATTATCGGTGGCGCCATAAGTATTTGCCGATAGCGTATCTTTTTCGTAGTATGATAAAAATGTGAGGGTATAATATTTTTCCGGATCAGCTTGCTGCTCCTTAAAATATAAACTGACCAAATCCTGGGGCGATTGATGATTGATTTCACCGGGCACATTCCGGGTTCTTACTATTTCAACATCCGGCAGATTCAGGGGAACACTCACCGGTGCGGATTCGGCGTCGGGTAATGCGGGAGCCGATGCTTTTATAATGTAAGTGGCACCGGCAACGACCGCATGGTCAGATACATAGATACCTTTCTCATTTGCCAGCGGAGACAATTCAATATTCGTTTTTCCATTTATTTCCAGGGTTACTTTTGCATCCGGAACGCTGACATCCTTCGGGATAAGCCCAACCGGATTGAAGGTTTTCGTTACCTGAATTCTTACGGGAGCTCCCGCTTTGAGTTTTCCCCACAAAACGAGCTTGTCGCCGGAATAGGGAATGTCGAGATCGAGGTCGGTTTCTTTGCAGCCAGCCGCAAATAGTATTAATAGGAAATATAGAAACTTCATGCGTTGAATAAAATCGGCCGGAGATAAAGATATGAATTCGGAAATACATTTTCTGGAAGGTTGCCGACGACCAAAATTACTCAATTACCGGAACGTTCGACTTCATTAACTTTTTTTAAGAGTTTGATATCGGTGCAGCGGACCTCAAATTATTTTTCCATTTTTTAGAATTTAACTTCAAGCGCTGGAATTGTGCCGGTGTTTGTTATTTTAGATTGGAACATCTGAACTAATCGAAAATGGATACTGGATTCTGGAAAGCGTTGAAGACGAAATCGGGCGCATTGGTGCTGTTGGCAGTGGTGCTTGCTGGTGCAGGGCTTGTTGCACTTACAGCGAACAATCCGCGCTCCTGGAAGCTGGGTGTCGCGCTGTACACGTTTAATCCCTCGTCTTTTGAGGGACAACTGGACAAGGCCGATAGCGCGGGCCTTAAATATGTGGAGGGTTTCACATTCGGCAAGTCGATTCCCGAATTGAAAGATTCCGCCGTGATGAAATTGTCGCCTTCGGGCATTAAAAAATTGAAAGCCTTCGTCGAGAAAAAGGGCTTAAAAATGGAGTCGATCTATCTTGTTGGCGGCAAGACGATTCATGACTGGAAAAAGGAGTTCGAGATTGCGAAGAACTTTGGCGTAAAATACGTCACTGCGGAGCCGCCGGTGCGCCTTTGGGACAGCATCGACAGCCTGGCGGGCGTGTACGGCATTAAATTGGCGATCCACAACCATTGGAAAGGAACGAGCGCCTACTGGCATCCGGATTCGACATTGGCTGCATTGAAAGGGCATCCGAATTTCGGCGTCTGCGCCGATCTGGGGCACATGCCCAAAAGCGGCATTAATCCCGTCGACGCATTGAAAAAGCTGAAAGGCCACATTATCGCCATCCATTTGAAAGACATTGCGGCATATAATGATCCCAAGCTGGTGGATGTAGTGGTGGGAACGGGCGTGATCGATTTTCCGGCGGTGTTCAGGGAGCTCGAAGCGCAGAAGTTTAACGGGCACATCATCATCGAGCGCGACCGACAAGAAAAGCCAAGCAACCTGCCGTCGGTGATTCAAACCGTTAAATATTACAAAACTACGTTAGGTTTGAAATAAAAAGCCGCCGAATAATCCGGCGGCTTTGTGTGAAATTGCCCTTGTGTTACACTGAGAGCTTTTTCATATACTGCGCGTCGTTGGCCAGGCTGACCAGCGGCGACTCGGGATATTCTTCCTGCTCTACCAAAAAGTATTTGATACCGCTGTCCATGGCCAGGCGAAGCGTCTTTTTGAAATCGACGCTACCTTTACCCAGGTCGTTTTGTACCGGCTTGCCGTTTTCTTTGGTGTAATCTTTCACGTGGCAAAGCTCGTAGCGCTTGCCGTACTTTTTGAGGTGGTCGGCCGTGGAAACGCCTGTCACGTCGATCCAGCAAAGATCGAGTTCGAACATGACGTTTTTCGGATTGGTATTTTCTAGCAAATAGTCTTGCGGAAGTTTTCCATCGAGTGGTTTGAATGAATAATCGTGGTTATGGTAGCCGAATTTCAGGCCCGATTTTGTGACCTGCTCGCCTACCTTGTTGAAGTCGTCCGCTACGACCTTCCACTCGTCCCAGGTCTTTTGCGGGCCGATCCACGGGCAGATCATGTATTTCAAGCCAGCGCCCTGCGCCATATCGATGTATTGTTTCAGCTTTTCAGGATCTGCGGCAGCGCCTTTGAAATCAAAGTGCGTACTCACCATTTTCACGCCCAGGCCATCGAGAAAACTCTTGATTTCCTTCGGCTCCATGCCCCACAGGAACCCCTTCGGGCCTTGAAAGCTTTCAAACTGCTTATAACCCATTTCGGCCAGCTTGGTCATGACGCCTTTGGGATCATCCGGCAGCAGACTGCGCACACTGAACAGCTGAACACCAAAAGGATCGATCACTTTCTTCGGAGCGGCGGCAATTGCGCTCAAAGAACTAACCGACAATGCCCCAGCCGTTAAAAAACCGGATTTCTTTAAAAAGTCTCTTCTTTCCATGTTGTTTTGTTTTTACCTGGCCCCGACCCGGCCAGGCTGATTATTTTATTTAGAAAATTACAATTCGGCTTTATTACCAGGAGCTGATCAAAGTCCCGTGCTCACCATCAATGGGATCTGTGAAGGGCACAGGCACATTCTTAATGCCGATCAGCGCCCTTTCCCGCTCACCTTCTTCGCCTGTCAGAAGGTCCCAAGCCCTGCCTTCGGGGTAACCGCCAACGATTTCATATTCATTTTTCGTTGGCAATGCGTAGTGACCAACGCCTGCCGGGAGTATGATTGCATCGCCTGCATTGAGGAACAGCTGTTTACCGAACCGACCTCCCACATGCAGCATAACATCACCCTTGCCCACACCCAGTACTTCATGTGTGGTGCTATGGAAGTGATCGTAGGGAAGAATAGTATCCCGCCAGTTATTTGTCCATCCGTTAGCGATAAAAGTGGTTTCGAACCACTCCGACTTATCATCCACTGCGCAGATTTGGCGGTAGACAAGGACAGGCAATGCATTGTTCGGTATCACGCCATCATCCTCAAACCAATATTTCTCGACCTCGAAATTCTTCGGCATAACGATCTGAGAGTTATAGCTGCTTGATCTTGATATTACGGAATGAAATACCCTTCGCCCAGTCTTGCAACGTCAAGTGCCCTTTGGTGTATTTGCCAAATTCGGGGAAAGTTTTGAAATGGCTGTCCGCAACCATCTTCTTCCACTTTTCAGATTTGAAGTCTTCCTCAGCGGTGAGTGTCCCGTTCAAAAAGAATTGGATCTTGCCGTTTTTCTGAACGATACGTGACTGGTTCCATTGTCCGACGGGCTTGTCAGTAGCCGCATTTTTTTGACTCTGAAAACTGTAAAGACATCCAGCCCGTTTTTTGGGGTTTGAATTGTAATCATAATGCGTTTTTTCCAAAAGCTGGTACTCCGGTCCCGATGCCCATGCGGTTGGAATATCTTTGCTTTCCTTGACATTTACGAACACACCGCTGTTACCCGCCTTGCTGATCTTCCATTCAAACCTCAGGTCGTAGTTCTCATATTCTTTATCGGTGACCAGGTCCCCGTGCATTGCGCTGGTGAGGGTAGGATCGCAATACAGTTCTCCCTTTTGCACGATCCATGCGGACGGCATTTTGCCCTTGTTATACAAATGCCAACCATTCGTTGTCTTTCCATCGAACAGCAACGACCATCCTTCTTTTTTTTCCTGAGCGGTAAGTTCGTTCGGCATATCTGCGTTGAAACCGGTCAGCAGACTGATGCTGATCAGCAATGGGGAGAAAATTAGGAACTTCTTCATCAAAATAAATATGGTTATGCGAAAACATGCAAATATGTATAATATTGCAAAGTCATACAATTGTTGAAAGGATTAGTTTTTTACATTTGCCGGCTTTTAGCCGGACACGCCTACCGGTTATTACAAAACATCGAGACTAAAAAATGCTAAAAGAAGCCCGCTTTGAACATATTTTGGATAAGTTGAAGGCGAACAGCCGGGTGTTTTTTGAAGAACTGGCCAACGACTTGAAAGTCTCTGAGGACACCATCCGACGGGATATAGATATCCTGGCAAAGAGCGGCCTGATGGTCAAGGTGCGTGGGGGAGCTATTTCACCGGCCCATAACCCGCTGACATTCCAGCAACGTGCAGGAATGTTTACCGAGGCAAAGCAGCGCATAGGACTTAAAGTACAACAACATCTTGCCGACGTCAAAACGGTGCTGATGGATGGCGGTACTACGATGCTGGCTGTTGCGGCATCGATTCCGGTTAATGCCAAGTTGAGGGTTATTACCAATAACGTCGCGCTACCTCATGTGCTATCCAATCATTCGGGGATAGAAATCGTGTTGCTGGGGGGTAACTACGTGCCAGGGACCCAGACAACGGTAGGTGTCCAAACATGCATGGAAGCACGAAAATACGTCGCGGATCTTTACCTGATGGGGACCTGTGCCATTGATGTAAGCATTGGTGTGACGGCTCAGTTTGCAGATGACGGTGAAGTAAAAAAAGTATTTATTGAATCTTCAAGAAAAACGATTGCCCTGGTCAGTCAAGAAAAGCTCAACATGATAGATTACTTCAAAGTAGCCGAATTGAATGAAGTCGATGCCATCATCACAGATTTAGTTAGTGACGACGACCAACTGGCAAAGTACCGGTTCTCGGGCTTGGAGATCTATTAATTCCCAAGAAATGCTCGACCCCTGTTCGACTTAATGAAAAAGCCACTCACAACATCTGTCGTAAGTGGCTTTTTTCAACGTCGGGATGACAAGATTCGAACTTGCGACCCCTAGCACCCCATGCTAGTGCGCTACCGGGCTGCGCTACATCCCGAACTTTTTTTGAATGCCTCACGGCCATTCTTTGGGGTTGCAAATCTAAGAATGTTTTGGATTATTGTTCATTTCAGGCCGAAAAAAATTGATTTAACCTGAAATGAACAATTACCGGGCCGGATTTCAGATCGTTTCGTTCTGCCAATTCGGGTTTACCGGCTCAGGTTTGCCCTTCCGGAACCACTTGTCGCGGACGCGCTCATTCACGTAATACATGCAAGGCACCATCACAAGCGTGAGTACGGTCGAGAATGTGAGGCCGAAGATGATCGTCCATGCGAGGATGTTCCAGAACACGGAGCTTGGCCCGCCAATGATCAGATCGGGCGCGAGATCGCGGAAAAGACCCACGAAATCGACCGTAATACCTAATGCAAGCGGTACCAGACCCAATACGGCGGCCGAGGCGGTGAGCAATACGGGCGTCAGACGGATCGCGCCGCCTTCGATAATGGCTTCACGCATCGGATACCCGCGCCCGCGAAGTTCTTCGATGAACTCGATGAGCAGGATACCGTTTTTCACCACAATACCTGCCAAAGCGATGATCCCCACACCGGACATGATTACGGAGAAGTCTTTGTTGAATATCACGAAGCCCAGCAACACCCCGATGAGCGAAAGCACGATCGTGAAGAAGATGATGAATGGCTTGACCACCGAGTTGAACTGCGTCGCCAGGATGAGGTAAATCAGCATGATCGCCGCGCCGAACGCTGTTCCGAGGAACGCCATCGATTCAGCCTGCTCTTCCTGCTCGCCGCCCATTTTGATCGTATAGCCGTTTGGTACCTCCATTTCCTGCACCAGGGTTTGGATTTGTGCCACGATTTCGTTG
The DNA here is from genome assembly GCF_000023125.1 of Dyadobacter fermentans DSM 18053. NCBI lineage: Bacteria > Pseudomonadati > Bacteroidota > Cytophagia > Cytophagales > Spirosomataceae > Dyadobacter > Dyadobacter fermentans. The sequence continues at coordinate 4,196,072 of NC_013037.1, read as the reverse complement.
GCATTGTAGCCGGGCAGTACGTCCGAGCCCAATGTGACGATGCGTCGCTGGTCTTGCCGGTTGATCTGGCTGAAAGTGGTCGAGTAATGGATGTTCGCTACTGACGTAATGGGAACCTGGCGCAATGCACCGCCCATGTTCATGTCGCGGTAAACGACGTTCAGGCTGAGCAGTTTTTCGATTTGCTCGCGGTCATCTTTTTCGAGGCGCACCATGATCGGGTACTCGTCCTTATCGTCACGGAATTTGGAAACTTCCAGACCGAACAATGCCGTACGGACCGCCAGTGCGATTTGTTGCGAACTAATGCCCTCGCGCTGCGCTTTTTCGCGGTCGATGTCGATCACGATTTCGGGCTTGTTGGTCACGAGATCGGAGCGGAGCTGATCGATCCCTTCGATACCCGAATCCTGCACTTTTTTCAGAACGTCTTTTTCCAGTTTTTGAAGCACATCAAATTCATCACCGGAAATCTCGATTGAAATAGGCTTACCGGTAGGAGGGCCCACCGCTTCGCGTTCTACCGAAATTTCAGCACCCGGAATGCCGGCTACCGCATCGCGGATCTTGCGAAGGATCGCTTCGGACGACCTTCCGCCGCGTTCGGTACCATACACGAATGCTACCGTCACTTTCGACTTGTGCGGCGTGGCCGAGCGGTCGGGGTTGTAAGGGTCACCGGCGTTTTTACCGACGTTGGCGATGACGGAGTTCACCATATCCATCGCTTTTTCTTTTTCCAACACATCAAAAACACGCTGCTCGATGATCTTGGTTACGGAGTCGGTCACGCGGGCGTCGGTACCGATGGGTAATTTGTTGTAGACGTACACATAATCAGGATCACCGCTCGGGAAGAAGAGCACTTTCGGCTGGGCAATGCCGGTAATGATGAACGTCGCGATCAGCAACAGGAACACAGCCACAATGGCCACTACCGGTCTCCAACCTCTCAAAAGCCAGTCGATGAGTTTGCGGTAGCCATTTTTAAGGGATGGAAGCAGCCGGTCCTGGAATGGGACAAGGATTCTTGGTGTCAGAATGTAATGGTTGAAAACCCACAGGAGGAGGATAAATACAAAGAAGTTTCCAATACCCCGGTCGATGGCGTAGCCGATCAATGCTGCTACCACAAGTATGATTAGCGGCCTGCGGATGGCTTTAAAACTCGTGTCGTGTGCTTCTTTCTCATCATCATGGCGGCCCATGAACGACACCGCAAACACGGGGTTCATCACATAAGCCACGAAAAGCGACGCGCCGAGCGTAATGATGAGCGTCAGCGGCATGAATTTCATAAACTCCCCGACGATACCCGTCCAGAAAAGCAATGGGAAGAATGGCGCAATGGTCGTTAATGTTCCCGAAAGTACCGGAATGAACACCTCTCCCGCAGCCGCTTTCACCGCTTGTTGGATCGTCCAGTCCTTATGCTGGTTGAAAAGACGGTGCGTGTTTTCGATTACCACAATCGCGTCGTCCACCACCAATCCGATCCCGAGCAGGAAAGCGAAGAGCACGATCGTGTTCAGTGTGAATTCCGTCCCGACCATCGGTCCGATAATAGGCATTAACACAAATGCTACCAATGCGGACAATGGCACCGAAAGCCCCACGAAAATCGCGTCGCGCACACCCATGAAGAACATGAGCACCATCACCACGAAAATAAAGCCGAGTACTACGGTGTTGATCAAATCGTGCAAATCAGCCCGCGTCTGGATCGATTGGTCGGCGGTGATTTTTACATCCAAACCGGCAGGAAAGCGGTTTTCTTTAAAGTCCGCGATGACATCTTCGATTTTATCGGCTGCGTCCACCAGGTTTTCACCCGAGCGCTTGATCACGTTCAGGGTAATAACCGATTTATTGGCCAAACGTGCGAAATCCTGTTGTTCTTCAAAGCTGTCGGCCACTTCGGCAATGTCGCCCAGGCGGACCGTCGCACCGGTGGAGGTACGAATGCGGATATTCGCCATTTCGGCCACATCCGTGTATTCGCCTTTCACGCGCAGCGTCCGGCGCACGCCCTGCACGTTCAGTTCGCCGCCCGAAACGTTGATGTTTTCACTCTGAATCGCCGTTTGCACGTCATAGAATGTCAAACCGGTCGATTTCATGCGGTCGAGGTTCACGTTGATCTGGATCTCGCGGTTCAATGCACCGAGAATATCCACACGGGTAATTTCCGGCAATGCTTCGATCCCGTCCTGCAAATCTTCGGCATATTCCTTCAGTTGTTTCAAAGAATAGTTACCGGCAATGTTGACGTTCATGATCGGGAACTCCGAAAAGTTCACGTCCTGGGCTGTGGGGCCCGTGTCGAGGTTTTGGGGCAAATCGGTTTTGGCCTTATCTATCGCATCCCTCACCCGCTGCAAGGCGACTTCCACGGCCACATCCGGCGTAAATTCCACCAGGATTACCGACACGTCCTGCAATGCATTGGATTTGATCTTCTTCACCCCGTTGAGGGATTTGAGCTGCTTCTCGATCGGCTTGTTGATCGTGTTTTCGATATCGGCCGGCGCAGTCCCGAAATACACCGTATTAATGTAAATCTGCGGGATTTTAATGTCCGGGAACTGCTCCTTCGGCAGGTTATTGTACACCATGAACCCCGCCAGCGTGATGATGAACGTAAAGATGTAGATCGTCGTCCTGTTCTCTACGCACCAGTTGGTGAAGCCTAGGGTTTTATATTCGTTGAATTTCATAGAATCAATTTTGAATGATTGAATGATTGAATGACCGGGTCGCCGGCGCGATGAATGAGTGAATAGGGAGGCTGTGCATTCCTGACAATCCCTGACAATTCCTGACAACTCTTGACCATTACTGACCTTTGACAGTCGTCACTCTTCATATTAGTAGCTAATCGGCTGGCCGTCTGACACTTCCTGGTAGCCCAGCGTGATCAGCGCGTCGCCTGCCGACAATCCCGAAAGAATTTCCACCTTGCCATTGTAGCTCAGGCCGGTTTTCACTTCTTTCGCCTTGGCTACTTTCTTGTTGCCTTCGGTTACGGCTACGTACACCACATTCCCTTTCTCCGTGCTCTGAACGTAGTTTTGGTCAATCGCCAGTGCATTTTTGCTCGTAGCATCGTTGATCTGCACCTGCGCCATCATGTTAGGCTTGATGTCGCGGTCGGAAGGCAGGTTAGCCTCGATCGTGAATGTTCTCGACAATGGGTCCACGGCGGTACTCACAAAGGTGAGCCGTGCCTTGTATTCCTTTTTCAAATCAGGAAACTTGATGATTACTTCGTCGCCCCTTTTCACGCTGGCCGCATAAACGTCCGACACTTTGGCCGACACTTTCAGGTTGCCCAGGTTCACCACGCGAACCACGCCAACGCCCGGAGAAGCCATTTCGCCCACTTTCACGTTCACCATATCCACCACGCCGGCCATGGGCGACACGATGTTGGTTTGTGCGAGCTGCGTATTCAGGGTCGCGAGTTTCTTTTCAAGCGATTCCTTGTTGTTTTTGGCTTGCAGGTATTGCAGTTCCGTTCCGATCTTCTGGTCCCAGAGGTTTTTCTGCTTCTCGAAAAGGGTATTGGCAAGGCTCAGCGACGTTTTCAGCTCTTCGATGGATTCCACCAGAATGCTGTTGTCGATCTTCCCGATCACGGTTCCCGCTTTCACGGCGTCGCCTTCTTTCACGTACATCGCCACGATAGCACCGCCTGTCTTGGGCGTAACCATCACATTGTTTTTCGCGTCCACGGTGCCTTGCAGCTCCACGTAATGCTTGAATGTCTCTGCATTCAGCGTATCGATCGACACGGGCTTCACTTTGGCTTCCGTCGCTTTCTTCGGGTCCAGTTTGCCTATTTCGATTTCGAGCGCCTTAATTTTTTTCTCATTCTCGACCTGCTGGGCTTTCAGCTCGGCGAGCTCTTGTTTTTTGCCTTCCAAACCTTCTTTCTTGGCGGAGCACGAGGCCAGAATGGTGGCAATAGCGGTTATAATCAGAATATTGCTTTTCATGGTATTGGTAAGTAGCTGTTTCAAATTTTGTAAGTGTTAATGGTATTATTCGGAATAAAGCTCGCCTTTGGCTTTGCTGAGGTCAACTTTCGCGATCATCAGGTCGTACAATGCGGTGAAGTAATTCGTTTGCGCTTCTTTCAAAGAGGATTCGGCATTGATCACCTCGATGTTCGAGCCTACGCCTTCCTTGTATTTGATTTTCGAAACGCGCACAATCTCTTCGGCGAGCGTGAGGTTCCGTTTCTGCGTTTCCAGTGTGGCAAATGCATTTTTGATATTGATCGCCGCCTGGTTGTTTTCCAGATCGATGGATTGTTTCAGCAAATTCTGGCTGTTTTTTACCTTATCAATCGCGATCTTCTTCTGGTTGATCTGGTATTTCTTCTGGAAACCGTCGAAGATCGGGATGTTGAGGTTCACGGCTAACACCATATTATTGAACCATTGGTTGGTAAACAACTGCGAAAATTTGTCGGCACCCGCGTTGTATCCATAACCCAGCGACGCAGATACGCTCGGCAAATAACCGCTCCGCACATTCCGAAGATCGAGGCCGGCGAGTTTTTCCTGCGTGTTCAACAACGAATATTCGATGCGGCTTTCGTAGCTGACTTCCGAACCGGCCGATGCGGCTTGCAAAGCGTCCACGTCCACTGCATTGATGTCATCGGTAAGCTTAATAGGCTCGTTGGCAGCCATTCCCATTTGAAAACGAAGCAATGCGTAGCTCAGCTCGATGAGATTTTGTACCTTCTGGCGCTCGGTTTGCAGGTTGTTGATTTGCACTTCCAGACGGTTCACATCAAGCAGCTCTACAAATCCGCTTGCGTTCATTGCCTTCGTCTCGCGCATTGACGAATCCACGCGTGCGATATTGAGATCCAGTAATTTTGCACGCTCTTCGGCCACCTGGGCAGAGTAATATGCTTTGGTAACAGCCTCTGCCACCGACACTTTCGATGAAGTGGTGGTCTTTTGCGCAAGCTCCCGGTAAGTTGCGGCCGCTTTCAAACCAATAAAATAGGACCCGTTGAAAATCAACTGGTTCAAATTCGCAGAAGCCGCTCCCTGCCAGGGGATACCGAATTCAAGTGCCGCCGGTGGTGCATCCGGCGGCACCGATGGATCGAGACTACCGCCCGGAAGGAAGAACCTCGGGATAATGATGTTGTTCGTCAACGTAGCAGTGGCCGAGAGCTGCGGTAAGCCCGTCGCGCGGATCTCACCAATGCGGGCTTCCGCGGAAACGGCATCGAGCTGTGCATTCTTGACATTCAGATTGTGCTTGATCGCGTAATCAACGGCTTCTTTCAACGAGTAGCCGGTTTGTGCATGTAGTGGGACAAAACTTATCAGTGCCGCGAGCAGCATCAAAGTGCTACGTATTGTTCTGGCATTTTTCATGGATATTAAGTTCAGTTGCTGGTTTATCTTTTATGGTGTTGTAGTATTCAAATCCTTTTTCCGAAAGTATCCCCCTTAAAAAATGATTCAGGAATTGCGTTTGCACGTGCATCATGTTGAATCGTTTGACAGGGTAAACGGTCGGATCGAAAGCGAGCACAATCTGCTCCACACGCAGTAGCGAGAGCACATCGGTGTCAATATCAGGCCGGTACAAGCCCATTTCGATGCCTTTCAGCAGATTGTCGCGGATGTTCCGGATGATGTACTCTTGCTTGTAGTTCTGAAAAAGCTCCCATGCATTGGGATAATATTTTTTCAGATCGTACAGCAGCGTCGGGTTCATGTCGGCGAGCGTCTCCTGCATTTGCACCGTGGCGTACATCGCTTCCTCGATCGGGTTTTCGGCGAGCGCTTCCAGCTTTTGCAGTTCACATTTCTGATCGCGGATTTCTTCCTGGATCACTAATGCGAGAATGGCTTCCTTGTCGGAGTAATGCTGATAAATGGTACGCTTCGAAATTCCCAGGTCACGGGCAATGTCGTCCATCGTGACGCTGCGGATGCCGTAGCGCCAAAAAAGGTTCAGTGCCGATTTGATAATACGCTCTTTCACAGCGGCAAAGTTGAAATTTTCGAATGACAAAAACCAAGAAAACTTTGAGAATGTTTAAAGTTTTCCACGCCTTAGTAGTCCATTGTCGGGAAAGAGGGCACAAAAATCGTTTATCAGTGCCTGAAAACGCTGGTTATTAGCAGATTTTGACGTTTTTAGGACGTTTAACCAGCGCTGCGTTTGGAAGAAGATTCATATGAAGTGGTTTTTAGCTGTTGAGAAATGAATAGATCTTGAATAGGATTATATTAAGAATAATTAGTCTCGATACTGATTGCCAACCGCACGGTCCATTGCTTTCGCCTCACGGGCGGATTCAGAATTACGGCCTGAAAATAGCGGTTAGTCAACCGGTTGGTCAATTAAAAAATTATTAAGCGGGGATTTTCTGGTATGAACTTGGCAAATAGAGAGATAAATTGCTTTCCGATGGGAATGATTTGCCGGTGATCCGTGTTTGGAAATGATGTATATTCTGAGCAATTTTCGGATCGTTTTCGTTCCTATTTTTCAACACCCAATTCACTAATTGCCATCGCGACAAACAAATCAATGAAAAGCTACATTGACCTGATTCAGCAGACGTTCGAGTTTCCCACTATGGAGTTCAACGTAGATAATAATGAGTTGCTGTTCAACAATGTACCTCTGATGGATATCATCAAGGAACATGGTACGCCGTTAAAGATCAATTATCTGCCCAAGATCGGAGAGCACATTGAGAATGCCAACATGTTTTTCCGGAATGCCTTCAAGAGACATAACTACAAAGGCACTTATACCTATTGCTATTGCACGAAATCGTCGCATTTCAGCTTTGTGCTGGAAGAGGCCTTGAAGCATAATATCCATATTGAAACGTCGTCTGCGTTCGATATTCCCATTATCCGGGAGCTTTACCGCCGTGGCAAGGTCAACAAAAGCACTTACATCCTCGCGAACGGCTACAAGCTGCCGCGCTACACGCAGTACCTGAGCGAGCTGATCAACGAGGGTTTCAATGTGGTGCCGATTCTGGACAATCTGAAAGAAATTGAATCTTACGAGCAGCAGGTAACCGCGGATTCGGTGCATTTCGGGATGCGCATCGCGACGGACGAGGAGCCGAATTTTGCATTCTATACCTCGCGTTTGGGTATCCGTTATAATGATGTACAGCAGCTGTATAAGGAGAAGATCGAGCCGAACCCTCGTTTCAAGCTCAAAATGCTGCACTTTTTCATTAACACGGGCATCAAGGACAGCGCTTACTATTGGAGTGAATTGACCCGCTTCATGTTCAAATACTGCGAAATGAAGAAAATTTGCCCGGATCTCGATTCGATCGACATCGGCGGAGGCCTTCCGATCCAGACTTCGCTGCAATCGGGCTACGATTACCAGCAGATGATCGACGAGATCATCGAGAATATCCAGTGGATTTGCAATAAAAACAATGTCCCGGTTCCGCATATTTTCACGGAATTCGGAAGCTATACCGTCGGCGAAAGCGGCGCGGTGATTTATGAAATCATCGATAAAAAGCTGCAAAACGACAAAGAGCTCTGGTACATGATCAACGGCTCGTTCATCACGCAGCTGCCCGACTCGTGGGGTATGAACCAGAAGTACATTATGCTGCCGATCAATAACTGGGATAACCCTTATCAAAAGGTCAATCTCGGCGGATTAACGTGTGACTCGCAGGATTTCTACAACAGTGAAATGCACAGCGCGGATCTGTACATGCCGATTTTCGAAGATAACGAGCCTCAGTACATTGGCTTCTTCCATACGGGCGCCTACCAGGAATCGCTCGGCGGTTACGGCGGCATTCAGCATTGCCTGATCCCCGCGCCGAAGCACGTGCTGATCGACCGCGACGATGAGGGCCGGTTGACGACCCGCGTATTTGCGGCAGAGCAAAACAGCGATTCGATGTTGAAGATTCTGGGTTTCAAAGAAGAACCTTTCGGCCCGCAGGACCGCGTGGAAGAACGCATTGGAATCGATGGCAAGCCTAAGGCCGACGATAAAAAGGCCGAGCCGGAAGAGGAACTGGCAGAAACAAAAATCTGATACCGTATATAAAGTTCTTTGAATGAGTTCGTTATTAGTCAGACTAAAACGCTCGTTCAAAGAACTTAATTTTATATTTTTGTAGTGACAAAATCTTATACGAACTGGAAAATGAAAAAGATCTTACTTCTCGTAGCTGTTTGCGGAACATTGGCGGTGGCATCATCCTGCACCAAACACGCCTGCCCTGCTTACGGCTCTGTTCAGAAAACGCAGCCTGCGCCGGTAGTAAAAGCTTAATTACTGCTTCAAAATCAGCCTGGCGGCTTCCAGCAAATTCACAGCGGCATAATCTCCCGTGGACTCTTCTGCATTCGGGATGATATGTACCGTTTTCAAACCCACATTCTTTCCTGCCTCCATATCCCTGTCCCGGTCACCGATCATCCATGATTGCGCGGGATCGATATCATATTTGGCCATTGCCTTTTCAATCAGCAACGAGCCCGGCTTCCGAGACAACGAATTGCCGGAATAGGCGGGGTGATAAGGCGAGAAATATATGTCATCCAGCGCACTATCAGAGACTTTCTGCATGGCTTCGTGGATCGCGTACACATTGTCAGCCGTGTACAATCCCTTCGCAATGCCCGCCTGGTTGGTGATCACAATCAGCAGATAACCAGCTTCTTTCAGCGTTTTCAACGCTTCCGCAACGCCGTCAGGGATGACCAGCTCTTCCAGTTTGTACAAATAGTCCGGGCAATCTTCGTTCAGCACTCCGTCGCGGTCGAGGAATACGCATTTATTCTGATGCAAAGTCATATTTAAAGGGAAGAATACTCTTTCACTGCCTCGATGAAGCACCTTACCTTGTCGGGATCGGTGTCGGGGTATACGCCGTGGCCGAGGTTGGCAATGTAGCGCTGCGTCCCAAACTGATCGACCATATTCTTCACTTCCTTCCGGATCTGATCGTAAGAAGCGTAAAGCACGCACGGATCGAGGTTGCCCTGCAAAGTTTTGTTGGGAACCAGCGCGCGGGATTCGGAAATGTCCATATTCCAGTCGAGGCCTACCACCGAGCAGCTCAGCTCCCCGATTTCCTTCCTGGCAAAGAATGCGCCTTTGGCAAAAACAGTCACCGGCACTTCGGTAATCGCGTCGCAGATCTGTTTGATATAAGGCAGCGAGAAAACGCGATATTGCTCCGGCGAGAGAATGCCCGCCCAGGAATCGAAAAGCTGGACAATATCCGCACCGGCGGCGATCTGCGCTTTCAGGTAAGCGATCGTGCTGTCGGTGATTTGTTGTAATAATGTATGCGAAAATTCAGGTTCGGCGTACAAATGCTTTTTTGCTACCGAAAAAGTTTTGGAGCCTTTGCCTTCCGTCATGTAACAGAAAATCGTGAACGGCGCGCCAGCAAAACCGATGAGCGGCACGCGGCCTGCGAGGCCTTCTTTTGTAATTTTAATGGCATCCAGCACATATTTGAGATCCGTTTCCGGCTCGGCTATATGCAGTTTTTGGAGATCGGCCAATGAATGTACGGTGCTCGGGAAAACAGGTCCGCGTTGTTCGATCATCTCGTAAGGCAGTCCCATGGCTTCGGGGATCACCAGGATGTCGGAAAATATAATGGCAGCATCCACGCCCAGCAAATCTACGGGTTGCAGGGTCACTTCTGCTGCCATTTCAGGTGTGGTAGCCAATTTGATAAAACTTCCGGCCTTCTCGCGAACGGCCCGGTATTCAGCAAGGATGCGACCGGCCTGGCGCATCATCCAAACAGGCGTGCGTTCGGTCTTCTCTCCCCGCGCCGCCCGAAGCAAAAGGTCATTTTTCAGATTCATGCGGCAAAGGTAGGGAGAAAGTGGTTAATCAAAACCTGAAATTCACCCCAACCAGGAAATTCCTGCCGGCTTGCGGGAAGTAGAAATTCTCTTGCGTGAGCGCGCCGCCGGCGATGTAACCGTAGGTGTAGCCATTCGATTCGTATTTCTCGTCCAGGACATTGTTCACCAGCAAATTGAATGCAATTTCATTCGCCCAGCTTGGTCTGATGGTCCAGGAAAGGCGGATGTCGTTCGTCAGGTAGGCGTCCAGTTTGCGGGTTTCGGTGGAGGTGTTGTCGAGATATTGCTTGCCTACGTATTTTGTCAGCAAGGCCAGTTCGAGGTTTTTGCGCAATGAGTAAGTGAATTGACTTCCTACAATCACATTCGGAGAAAAGGAAATATCCGACTTCCCGTGATCGACGGTTTGGTATCCGCCGTTGTCATAATCCACAATGTATTCGGTGAAGTTTTTGATTTTGTTCTGGCTGAATGTCGCATTCGCATTCCATTTCAAATGGTTATTGAAAACCACCGCTCCTTCCAGCTCGATGCCGGTCCGGTAGCTTTTTGGCACGTTCACGCGCACAGAGCCGCCCACGTCGTTGATCTGGCCGGTGAGTACGAGCTGGTTTTTGTAGCTCATCAGATAATAGTTGGCCGCAAATGCCCATTTGCCCTGCTGGGTGCGGAAACCGGCTTCCACATTTTGCAAACGTTCGCTTTTGGGGAAAAGAAGGGCTGTGGAATTCGTGAAATCGTCGCGGTTAGGCTCGCGGTTGCCAACGCTGTATGAGGCGTACACCGAGCTTTGCTCAGCCAATTGGTAAGTAAGGCCAGCCTTCGGATTAAAAAATGAATACGATTGATCAAATGCCAGGTTCACCAGGTTATTGTCGATTCCGTGAATGGCGTGGCTTACGCGGCGGAATTGCAGGTCGGCGAATGCGGTGAGCTGGTCTGTAAATGCGTAATAGACCTTTCCATAAAGGTTAAAATCCTTCTTTTTGCCGGTGTTGAAGTAATACTGGTGCTCGTTTTCGATGTTCCCGGCATTACGTGCCCAGATAATCCGGCCATAATGGTCGCCGTCGTACTGGTTCCAGCCGCCGCCGAAGCTGGCGGTGATCTTTTTAAAACTATTGTAATCAAATGAAAATGTGCTTCCGTAAAAGTAATTATCCAGCCAGCGGCGACGAATCAGATCGGTGCTGGTGAGTGTGTCCTGGCCGATAACAACATTCGGGAGATTGTAACTGCTGTAATCGTCCCCGGCGCGGTATTGTTCGTAATAGCCCAGGCCGCGCACGAGGAATGCATTCAAATTGAAGGTCAGCTTGTTACTCAGATTATGGGAAGAAACTACCTGGTAATGATCCTGGCGGTAGTTATCGACTTCGTTTTTATAAGTATAGGAATTGTAAGTGCGGTTATCGGCATTGAGCAGGTTTTGTGCATCTTTTTCACCCAAACCATTCCTGTCTATATATGCCAGTATCCCTTCCCGATTCCCGCGCAGCTTAGCCTCCGGCACGCCGTTCCACGACTGGTAGGTGCGCTCTTTGCCTGAAAACACATTCACCCTTACAAAGCTCTTTTTACCAAAATACCCGCCGGAAAGGTAGTACGAATGCAATTCCGAAGATGCCCGGTCCACGAAACCGTCCGAAGAAACCCGCGACAGTCGTGCATCGAATGTAAACTTGTCCTTGATCAGCCCGGAGCCGACTTTCAGTGTATTTTTAAAGGTATTGAAAGAGCCGAAAGAATTATTCAACTCCGCGTAAGCCGTTTCGCGGAATGCATTGGTATTGATATTCACCGACGCCCCGAATGCCCCGGCGCCGTTGGTGGAAGTTCCCACGCCGCGCTGGATCTGGATGCTGCTCACCGACGATGCAAAATCGGGCATATTCACCCAGAACACGCCCTGGCTTTCGGCGTCATTGTAAGGAATGCCATTCACGGTCACATTAATGCGCGTTGCGTCGGAGCCTCGTATGCGTATGCCCGAGTAGCCCACGCCCGCGCCTGCGTCGCTCGTGCTCACCAGCGAGGGTGAGAAGTTGAGCAGCACCGGAAGGTCCTGCCCAAGGTTTTGCTTGTCGATCTGCGCGGCGGTTACGTTGGTGTAAGCCATCCCGGTTTTGTCATTCACGCGGGTGGCGTTAATAATCACTTCGTCGGCCTGGTAGGTGCTTTTATTGAGCTTAATTTCCAATTCGTTCGATGCGCCCAGCGCCACTTTGGAAGTTTGGTAGCCGATATAGGAAATGTCGAGAGCGTCGATATTTTCGGAGATGTTTTTTAATGTAAAACGGCCGTCCTTGTCGGTGCTGGTGCCGCGGATCTCGCCGGCCTTAATGGTCGCGCCGGGCAGTGGTTTGCCGTCTTCGGCATCGGTAACACGGCCTGAAACGCTTTTTTGGGCAAAAGAGAGGAGTGAAGTGGCGCTCAGCAGCAGCGCCAGCAGATAGGTAGTAATTTTTCGCATTGCGATATACAATTACAACAGGCAGGGGCCACCTATCTTAAAGTCCGATAAAATGTTAACAGAAAACAGCCGGTTCCGGCTTTCTCTCCCTACGCCGGCATTACCCGGATCAGGTTAAATGGGTATGATCTCAGCCCGTTCGGTAGGGCACCCCTTGAGATTATGTTGCAAAATTAAGGGTTGAGGCGGGATGTTTCAAGCGAAAAGATTTATTGTTTGCGTGCCTGAATTTTCAAAGGGTCTTGGCTTGTATGCCAGATCCCAATTACGACGGCAATTTTTTGCCGCTCGTCAATACGAAAATGAATCATGAACGGGAAGCGCCAAACCAATGCCGTTCGTGTTTTTTTGTAACGAACCGCGTATAGATAGGGGTTTTCACTAATCAAGACTAGCTTATTTCTGATAGCGTGTGTGAATCGCCTGCCCAGGCCCGGTTGCTGCTCGTCATACCAAGTTGCAGTGTCCCGAAGATCCTTCCTGGCACGACTCAGGAATACCGTTTTGTGCATTAAAATTATTAATACAAGTCCTTTTCGATGTCTTTAAATACTTCCTCAGAATCGAATATGTCTTCCAGGCCATTTTCGTATGCTTCGATTCTTTCATCTAACAATCGTTTTTGCCATTCCGGCAAGTCTCCGCTCCCGGCCTTTGCCGACTGTGTGTTTAGAGCGTTCCATTCCGACATTGGGATGAACAGGCTTTTGGTAAAGCCACTGCGCTCAGGTAAATATTGGAGTTTCATAATTGCTAGCTTGATAATGTCGCTTCTTGCTTTGAACAAAGATAACGAAAGTTGGTCAAGCCTTTAAATCCGTTGTGCGCCCGATTTTCTATCGGTTTTCCTTAATTTTACTTATCTTATTACTAATATCTCCATCAAGATTTTTCCAAAATATGCCTGACTATACAGACACAACCGATATCAGCCCCTCCCAACACGCCATAGACCTCGAATACCGCTACGGTGCGCATAACTACAAACCGATGCCGGTAGTGATCGAGCGGGGGGAAGGAGTTTTTTTGTGGGATGTGGAAGGGAAGCAGTATTTCGACTTTCTCTCGGCGTATAGTGCGGTGAGCCAGGGGCATTGCCATCCGAAAATCGTGAATGCGATGATCCAACAGGCACAGAAGCTGACGCTCACTTCGCGGGCATTTTACAACGACCGCTTAGGCGAATCCGAGAAGTTCCTGTGCGAATATTTCGGGTACGATAAGGTGCTGATGATGAATTCCGGCGTGGAAGGCGGTGAAACGGCATTGAAACTGACCCGCAAATGGGCGTATAAAGTAAAGGGTATCGAACCCGGAAAGGCCAAGACAGTGTACGCGGCCGGTAATTTCTGGGGTAGGACACTGGCGGCGATTTCTTCGTCCACAGATCCTTCTTCCACCAACGACTACGGCCCCTTCCTGCCCGGCTACGAGATCATTCCCTACAACGACCTCGGCGCACTCGAAAACCTGCTGAAAAGCGATCCGAATATCGCCGGTTTTATGGTAGAGCCCATTCAGGGTGAAGCGGGCGTGGTGGTGCCGGACGCGGGTTACCTGAAAGGCGTGCGGGAGTTGTGTACAAAATACAATGTCCTTTTTATCGCCGACGAGGTGCAAACCGGCATCGGGCGCACGGGCAAGCGCCTGGCGTGCGACTGGGAGGGCGTGAAACCCGATATTCTCGTACTCGGAAAAGCATTGTCGGGCGGTACCATGCCCGTTTCGGCTGCGCTTGCCGACGACGAGGTGATGCTCACGATCGCTCCGGGCGAGCACGGTTCTACCTACGGCGGAAACCCGCTGGCGTGCGCGGTGACGATTGCTGCCTTGCAGGTGGTGCAGGACGAAAACCTGGCCGAAAATGCCGAACAAATGGGCCGGATCTTCCGGCACAGAATGCAGGATCTTCAAAAGCAATGTTCTCTCATCGAAAGCGTTAGAGGGAAGGGGCTGCTCAATGCGATCGTGATCGACGACACCGAGGAAAGCAGCACAGCAATGGACCTTTGCTACAAAATGATGGAAAAAGGATTGTTGTGCAAGCCTACACATGGCAATAAAATCCGCTTCGCGCCGCCGTTGGTGATCGATGAGGCGCAAATGGACCATGCCTGCCGGATCATTGAAGAGGTGTTTTTAGAAATGAATGGAGATTTATGAAAAGAAGAATTTTCCTGCCTGTCATTTTGCTGGTCGCATTTGCTTTTTCGTGTAAAGAGAAAAATGCAGAGCCCAAGAACGAAACAGAAACCAACCAGTGGATTTATGCCAACATGAAATATTGGTACTACTGGACGGACCAGATCACCGCATCGCCCGACTACAACAAAACGCCCGGCGATTTTTTCAACTCCCTGCTCTATAAATATGACGCAACGGCCCGCCCGGACGGCGACCGGTTCTCATGGATGCAGGAAAGCGCGAAAGAACTCGAAGCATCGCTCGGAGGCGAATCGAAAACGAGTGGGATGGAGTACAAGCTGGTGTATTTTCCGGCCAATACCAGTAATGTGGTAGGCGTCGTACTATATGTGATTCCCGGCTCTCCGGCCGCGCAGGCGGGCCTCGTGCGGGGCGACGTGTTCAGCAGTGCCAACGGCCAGAAACTGACGGACGCCAATTATTCGAAGCTGTTAAACACGGAAAACAAAACTTCCTACACCCTCGCGGACATCAAGGACGGCACCTTGAAAGAGACCGCCACCGTCAGAGAAGTAACGCCCATAGTATTGCAGGAAGATCCCGTGTTTTTTGACACCGTTTACACCATCGGGGCCGATAAAATCGGTTATGTCGTTTACCATCAGTTTATTCCGGAGCCATTCAAAGCGAATAACCAGGCTTATGACAAGAAACTGGACGGCATTTTTTCTGAATTTAAAAACAGCAATATCAATGCGCTGGTGGTCGATTTTCGCTATAATCCGGGTGGTTATGTGAGCTCAGCAACGAACCTGGCGAGCCTCATCGGCAAAGTCTCGGCCAATGACATTTTCTATTACAAAGAATACAACAAGCAGGTCACCGAAACGAACCTGAAAAAATACGGCGAATCGTATTTCTACGATAAGTTTACCGCCAAAGCGCAGAATGTAGGCAGCAATCTGAAAGAGCTGGTATTTCTGGTATCGTCGCGCTCGGCTTCTGCCAGTGAGCTGGTGATCAACGGATTAAAGCCATTTATGAATGTGACGCTGGTGGGTGGCAGGACAGTCGGCAAGAATGTAGGCTCGGTGACGATCAGTGATGAAAAGAAAGGCATTAAAGTTGGCCTGCAACCCATCGTTTCGAAATCATTGAATAAGGACAAAAAATCGGATTACCATGTTGGTTTCGAGCCGGATGTGAAGGTGAGCGAGGGCAATATCCTGTTTCCTTACGGCGATCCGCGCGATCCGCTGCTGGGCGAGGCGCTGTTCCGGATAACGGGCACGCATGTGGTGCGGCAGGCCCGGAACGCCCGCGTATTGCAGGAAGAAGAGGCCAACGAACTGGTGTCAACGATCAGTCGCAAGGCGGGCGGCAGCAATATGTTCTTCGACAAATAGCGGCCGGTCGATAAATTTTTAAGAATGGTGCGAGAACGGCTTACAACTGTTCTCGCACCATTTTTTATTGCTATTTTTACAGACTTGCGTATTTCTAACTAATTGACCTTTATGAAGCTGGTAAACGATATGACTGTCTGGTTTATGAAGCGGCGCTTCGAACGGATCGAACAGTTTATGAAGTACCCAATTGAAACCCAGCAGCGTATATTTTCCGAACTGATCGAAACGGCCCGCTACACCGAATGGGGCAGCCGCTACAACTACGCGCAGATCAAATCCGTTCAGGAGTTCCAGGAACAGGTGCCTGTTTCGGCCTATGAGCAATTGTACCCGTACATTGAGCGGGTTTTGAAGGGAGAACCGAATGTGCTCTGGCCGTCGCAGATCGAATGGTTTTCAAAATCGTCGGGCACCACCAATGCAAGAAGCAAATTCCTGCCCGTTTCCCCCGAAGCACTCGAAGAATGCCACTACGAAGGTGGCAAGGACATGATGACGCTGCTCATTAACAACCGGCCGGACACGCGTGTGTTCGACGGGAAGGGGCTATCCATCGGCGGTACTTTACATGCCAATCCTTTTGACGATTACACGCAGATCGGCGATGTGTCGGCGGTAATTATGCAGAACCTGCCTTCATGGGCGGAATTCATGCGCACGCCGCCCCTGGAAGTGGCCCTGATGGACCACTGGGAAAGCAAGCTGGACAAAATGGCTTCGATTTGCTCGCAGGAGAACGTGACGAGCATTCTCGGCGTGCCTACCTGGACAATCGTGCTGCTCGACCAGATCCTCGAACGCACCGGCAAGAAGAATATGCTAGAAGTATGGCCCGATTTTGAGGTTTTCGTGCACGGCGCGGTGTCATTCGAGCCCTACCGTGACCTGTTCATGACCAAGTATTTCCCTTCCGACCAGGTGCTATACCTCGAAACATACAGTGCATCGGAAGGCTTTTTCGCGATTCAGGACGATGTCAACCGGGTCGGTGAAATGCTGCTTATGCTCGACTACGGCATTTTTTACGAATTCATACCCATTGAAGAACTGGGCAAAGAGCATCCGAAAGCGCTGTTGCTGAATGAAGTGGAAGTTGGGAAAAACTACGCGATGGTGATCTCGACCAATGCCGGCCTCTGGCGCTATCTGATCGGCGATACCGTGAAATTTACGTCGGTTTACCCCTTCCGCGTGAAGGTAAGCGGGCGTACGAAGCACTTTATCAACGCATTCGGGGAAGAAGTGATCGTCGAAAACGCCGACCACGCCATTAAGGTAGCGGCGCACCAAACGGATGCATTGGTAGCGAATTATACAGCTGGTCCCGTGTACATGGGCGACGGCTCGCGCGGCTGCCACGAATGGATCATCGAATTCACGAGGGAGCCGGCCGACCGCGAGGCGTTCGTGCAGGTGCTGGACAATGCATTGCGCGAGGTGAATTCGGATTATGATGCCAAACGCTATAAAGACATGGCGCTCACCCGCCCGCAGGTCCATTTTGCCCCGGCCGGCACATTCTACGCCTGGATGGGCAGGAAGCACAAGCTGGGCGGCCAGAACAAAGTGCCGCGGTTGAGCAATACCCGCGAATACCTGGATGATCTGCTGGCCAGTTTGTAGTACTTCGGCAGTCGGCTATCGGCTGTCGGACTTTTCAAGCCATAATTTTACCCAAAACCGTATTCGATAGCCGAAAACCAACGGCCGAAAGCCGAAAGCTGACAGCCGATAGCCGCCTATGATTCCCAAGCGCTTAAAAATAAAAGGACTTTACTCTTACCAGACCGAGCAGGAAATTGATTTCGATCCATTGACGGACGCATCCCTGTTTGGCATCTTCGGCTCGGTGGGAAGCGGGAAATCGTCCATTCTCGAAGCAATCACATTTGCATTGTACGGCGATACAGAGCGGCTCAACAAATCGGGCGACGACCGGACGTACAACATGATGAACCTGCGGTCGGACGATCTGCTGATCGATTTTGAATGCATTGCAGGCAAAAATGCGGACCGTTACCGGTTTACCGTGCGCGGAAAACGGAACAGCAAGAATTTCAAGGATGTAAAGACATTTGAAAGAAAGGGCTACATATGGCAGGAAGAGGACTGGGTGCCGCTCGCGGAAAATGAATCGACCGAAAGCATTATCGGCCTCAGTTATGACAACTTCCGCCGGACCATCATCATCCCGCAAGGCCGCTTCCAGGAATTCATCGAGCTGAAAGACGCCGAGCGGACGCGGATGATGAAAGAGCTTTTCCAGCTCGAAAAATACGACCTCAGCCGCAATGTGGGTTCGCTGAGTAACCGCAATAACCTGGCATTGTCCAATGTGGACGGCCAGTTAATGGGCCTCGGCGAAGTAACGCAGGAAATGCTTGCCGAAAGCGAACAGCGGTTGGAGCAGATCAGGCTGCAAATTCAGCAGGTTAGCGCCGAACTGAACGTGCAGACGGAGCTGGAAAGTAATTTGCAAAAGCTCAAACTCGCAGGCGAAAAGACCCAAATGCTCCAAAACCGGCTCGCTACGCTGGATTCCCAACGAGCGGCAATGCAGGAACGCGAGGCGGCATTAAAGACTTTTGAAACCTGTTCCCTGCATTTTAAATCGATTTTTGACCAGAAAAACAACCTGCTGACAGCCATCGCACGCGACGAACGCATTTCATCCGCGAACCAGGCGAAGCTGACCGAACTGGCCGCTTTACTCGAAAAGCAGCAGGAGACATTGCAAATGCTTAAACCGCGCTTTGAAAAGCGCGAGGAACTGCTCGCCACCGCCGAGGAATTGGAAAAGGTCATCCGCATTATCGAACATTCACAATCGGTTATCAAACGGAAAGACGCATTACAGCGGGGTGAGGAGCATTTGAAGGAACGGGAAAACGCTATTGAGCTGCAAAAACAACAAAAGCAGGAGCTGGAAGCCGCAAACGAACAACGCAAGGCCGGACTGGGCGACGTGCTCGAAATGGGGCTGGTGAAGTCGTGGTTTGTGAAAACAGACGATCTGATGGCGGATCGCCAGTCGATCAAAACAGAGGCGGAGACGCTTGCGGCGGAGATCAAAACGCTGACGGAAGGCCTCACGCAGCGCTTGCAGGAGATTACCGGCGAATTCGGAATTCCGTTTGATGGTGAAATGCTGTTGGAAAATTTTCAAAAGCGCATTACTAGTTATTTGGAGACTTGTGAAACTGACCGGAGGGAATTGAACCGGCAGTTGTTGCATATCAATACCCGCGTTGCCTTGCATCGATATGCGGGTAACCTGGAAGACGGAGCCCCCTGCCCGCTCTGTGGCTCGCTGCATCATCCCGAGGTGCTCATCGCCGACGGTGCATTGTCCGCGGAAACAGCGGCGATCGAGAAGCGGTTGAATGCATTGGACGAAAAAGAGCGGTTGCTGAGGAAGCTGCAATCGCCGATCGAGCGTGTTTTTAACCAGATCGAAAATCTTGAGAGACAGAAAACATCGATCAAACAACGCTATGCCGACGCGCAGGCGAAATTAAAGGCCCACGATGAAGGATTTGCGTGGCCAGCATTCAACAAAGCCGATCGCGAGGGTTTCGACAAACGTTTCGCGGAAAGCAGCCGCGTGCAGGGCGAAATCAAGGCAGGAGAAACGATTTTAAAAGGTTTAACGGCGCAAATAGAAGCTGCATTGACCGAAAAAGCCGAGAAAATCGAAAAGCCGCTCCAAGTGTTGAAAGATGAGATCTTAAGATTTGAAAATACCGTACAAACGCTTTCGGAGCAGCTGTCGAGGGTGAGCCTGGCGGATTTCGCAAATGCCGACAAGGCGGATATTTCACTCAAAATCAATGCATTAAGAACCGATTACACGCAGCTCTCGGCGGCATTCGCGGACGCTGAAAAGCAGGCCGACGCGCTGGAAAAAGAGCGGAATACGCTTTCAGGCAGCCAGGCTGCAATGCTTACCGCATTGGAAGGAAACCGGGCCGAACTGGTGGCCGTGCAGGTAAAAATTGATGAACAACTGACCGCCTACGCATTCGAATCGGAGGCGCAGGTGGCGGAAATATTGCAAAAGCCGCTCCGGATCGAAACCGAACGGCAGGCGATCGACGAGTTCAGACTGGCATTGGAAACGACGAATGCCGAGCTGAAAAACATGCTGGAAGACCATGCCGGCGAACAATACGACGCGGCCAGGCACGAGGAAGTTATCGCATTAAAAATTGCATTGACCGAAAACCTGAATGCGCAGCGGAAAGAGGAAGGCAATATTGGCGGCAGGCTGAAACAAATGGCGGAGGACCTGGCTAAAAAAGCGGCATTACTTGCCGAAAAAGCCCGTTTGCAGCTCAGGAAGGAACATCTGGACGATCTGGCGAAGCTCTTCCGGTCCAGCGGTTTTGTGGATTATGCATCGAGCATTTATCTGCAAAACCTCATCCAGGCCGCCAACCACCGTTTCCATCAGATGACCCACCAGCAGCTGCACCTCGAACTTGGCGAAGGTAACAGCTTTTGGGTCAGGGACTTGCTCAACGGCGGACACATGCGGCTGCTGAAAACGCTTTCCGGCGGGCAGAAATTCCAGGCTGCACTGTCGCTCGCGCTGGCGCTGGCCGACCATATTCACGTCAGAAACGAGTCGAAACACAACTTCTTTTTCCTGGACGAGGGTTTTGGATCGCTGGACAAAAACGCATTGCAAACCGTTTTCGAAACGCTCAAATCGCTGAGAAAGGAGAACCGAATCGTGGGGATCATCAGTCACGTGGAGGACCTGCAACAGGAGATCCAGACGTACCTGCGCATTACCGAAAGCGAAGAAGGCAGCCGGATCGTACCGAGCTGGAAATGAGAATCGCACATTAAATGTATATTTGGCTCTATTTGTCCAAGCCGTCCTATGCTTTTGGAAAACTTTTACGGTTCGTCTCTACTTTGGATTGAAGCGCAACTATCGGGTAAAAACTGGTTGTGGAAGCTCACATTTTTTGCGGTGGCTGTGTCGCTCTTTCTCGCGTTTCCTCCCTATTCGTTACTCCTCCATCATTTGCGCAACGACGGCGTGAGCCTGGATGCCTGGGTATTTATCCAAAACCAGGCGCAGGATCTGCTGCATCCGAAGGACATGGACTACGATATCCGGCGCGAGAATATGATTTTCCGGTGGACATTGCCGGTATTATCTTTTCTCACCGGGCACAACGTGCTGCTCATTCTGATCATACAAGGCGTGCTGGGCGTGCTGTTTTTGTACAAACTGGCCGCGTTTGTGCATTCGGTGTCGGGCGACAAGGTTATAACAGCGCTGTTCGTGACGGCAATGGCCAATATTTTCGTGGGCGTGTGGGCGTTTGCGGATGTGCACGGGTATGGCGATGAATATGCTTTTTTCTTCCTCCTGCTGGCATTGCTGAGCAAGAATCCGCTGGTGATATTCCTTTCACTCCAGATCGCTTTTTTTACCGACGAACGGGCCGTGGTAGCGGGTGGTTACCTGCTGTTGTGGTGGATGGGAACCAAAGCCTACCGCAACAACAATTTCGGTGTGCCGGCGCTGCTGAAATCGGCATTTACGGGTGAAAGCCTCGTGGTATGGATCGCCTGGGCGATCTACTTCACGATCCGCGAATATGTGCAGATGACCTATTTCCCGGGCCATTCCTACTCCACGATCGGCACGCCCGTGTTGCTCGCCAATGCGCACCGTAATGGCCTGGGAAGCAGCATGTGGGGAGCATTCGAGGGCACCTGGCTGATCCTCATCTCCGCATTTGCCGTGCTTTGCCTGACCCGCCGCTACTGGCTCCTGCTGGCGCTGATGGCCGGTTTTGCCGTGCTCGTCGCGACGGGGATTTACGTGCACGACATTGACCGAGCGTTATCCTACGGTTTTCCATTCATTCTCCTGGCGGTTTTCATACTCATCGAAACGTCCTCCACTTCTACCGTGCGGCTCATTCTCTTTTTCACAATGATCATCTGCGTGAGCCATCCGCAAGTGTTTTACATGGGTTACAACAAAATACTCTGGCTGGAACCGCTGCCCATTAAAGTGTTCATGCTGATCGACCATCGCATGCAATGGGGGCTGTTCGGGTAGGGGCCGGGTTGTTTATTTTCGTCCTTTCCCAACCAATGGCCGGTAACAATGGTCAAGGCGAGGGGCGGGTTGCAGCGGGAGTAGTTTTGCATTAAATGATCGTTAAGCCTTGCCGGTGTGTAATCGATTTTTTTTACTGTGCGGTATTTTTGTATTTTGAGAAAAAAATGTCTGACATTTACTAAAAGGTTACTTCTGAGAGAGCTTCGCACACCAGAAAGAGTTTAGCCACACCCTAACATTCAAGAAATTTCGATATGCCGCTATTAGTTGAGCTGGATACATTTAATACCGGATCGGGTAACCTCACAGTCTTTGAAAAAATAATCCCGGGGACGATCAAACGCGTTTTTTACATTTACGGCGCGGGAGAGACGCAACGCGGCGGTCACAGGCACCATAAAACATGGAATGCGCTGGTGTGCATCCACGGAAGTTGTCGTATATACTCCAACGATGGTGAAAAGGAAGAAATCTTCACGCTGGATAACCCTGTATCGTGCTTGATCCTCGAACCGAAGGACTGGCATATCATGGATTCCTTCTCCGATGACGCGATCCTGCTGGTGCTGTCCAATGAATATTATGACAAAGCCGACTATATCGACGAGCCCTATCCGCTGAACCAGCTAATCCAGACCGTCTTTCAATGATCCCGTTTCTGGATTTAAACCAGGTAAATGCCCCTTATCTGCAAGCGATCGAAGATGCGTCCCTCCGCGTGATCCGCTCGGGATGGTACATTCTGGGCAACGAGTTGAATTCGTTTGAAAAAGCATTTGCCGAATATTGCGAAACGGAGCATTGTATCGGCGTTGCCAATGGCCTGGATGCGATCACGCTCATATTACTGGCGCTGGACCTGCCGGCCGATGCCGAGATTATCGTTCCCGCCAACACCTACATTGCCTCGGTACTGCCCGTCAGCTACCTGCATCTCAAACCCGTTTTTGTAGAACCCGACCCGCACACGATGCTGATCGACCCCGCGCGGATCGAACAGGCGATCACGCCCGCGACGAAGGCCATCATTACCGTGGACCTCTACGGACGAAGCTGCGAAATAGCCGCTATCGTCGACCTGGGCAGAAAGTATAAACTGAAAGTGATCACCGACGCCGCACAGGCCCACGGCGCTACGCACACGGGCAGGAAAGTAGGCGCGTGGGCGGACGCAACGGCATTCAGTTTTTATCCTACCAAAAACCTGGGTGCATTGGGCGACGCCGGGGCCATTACCACTGGTGACGCTGCATTGGCAGAAAAAATCCGATACCTGCGGAATTACGGTTCCGTTATCCGTTACCAGAATGAATATCAGGGTGTGAATAGCCGCCTCGATGAAATGCAGGCTGCCATCCTCGGCGTAAAGCTGCCTTATCTGGATGCCGAAAACACCCGACGGAGGGAGATAGCGGCCCGTTACCTACGCGAATTACAATGCAGCGACTTAATGCTTCCGCCCGGCGACAGGATCGACGAGGACGCGTGGCACCTGTTTGTAGTGCGGCACCCGCGGCGGGCCGAGCTGGTTGCGTACCTGGAAGCGCGCGGCGTGCAGACGAACGTGCATTATCCGCAGCCCATTCATAAACAATTGGCTTACAAAGAATTTAAAGATTTACATTTGCCGCTGACAGAGCAAATTCACGAACAAGTGATCAGCTTGCCGCTCAACCCGGTTATTACCGACGACGAGGTGGCTTACATCATACAAACCGTCAATCAATTCGATCGCCAATGAAGTTATCGGTCATCATCCCGGTTTACAACAGCGAAAAAACCATCCGGCCGCTGATCGAAAAGCTACAAGCGACTCTTTCACAAATATCATTTGAAATCGTGATGGTCAACGACGGCAGTCGTGACCGCTCCGAGCAGGTTTGCCGGGAACTGTCGGCGACATACGAAAATGTCCGGTTTATTTCGCTGCGCAGGAATTACGGGGAGTTCAACGCGGTAATGTGTGGCCTCAACTGGGCCTATGGCAACTACTGCGTCATGATCGACGACGACTTTCAGAACCCGCCCGAAGAGATCTTGAAGCTCGTAGAAACCGCCGAAGCCGGGGATTATGATGTGGTGTACACCTATTATGCCAAAAAACAGCACTCCATCGGTCGGAATGCGGGCAGTCGGTTTGTGAACTGGCTCACGAGCTATCTTCTCAACAAGCCCAAAGACCTGTATTTGTCGAGTTTCAAGCTCATCCGGCAGGAAGTAGTGCAGGAAATTATCAAATACCACGGCCCTTACCCGTACATCGACGGGCTGATATTCAGGATCACGAGAAACATTGGGACAGTGCAGGTGGCACACCAGAAACGCGAGGAGGGGGCATCCAACTACACGTTGCACAAACTCATTTCGCTGTTTTTGAATATCCTGTTCTGCTATTCTTCACTTCCGATCCGCCTTTTCGTGCCCATTGGCGTGGGGTTGTTCAGCCTGGGATTTTTCCTGCTGATCTTCCTTACCATCCAGTGGATCATCGGTCCTGACCCCAAAGGCTGGCAGGTCGTCACGGCCACCATCCTGTTCATCGGCGGCATTCAATGCATGCTGCTGAGCGTGCTGGGCGAATATATCGGCAAGAGTTTCATGGCCCAAAGCGGTCAGCCGCAATATGTGATCAAATACAACAGCTCCGAAAACGTATGATCGACAACCGGCTCGAATACCAGCGCATGTACGAAACCGAGCGGAAGTTGTGGTGGTACAAAATCCTCCACGGCAAGGTTTTGAGCCAGATCCGCAGACATTTCCGGGCCATGGACCCGGAGCTGAGCATACTCGATGCTGCTTGCGGCACCGGTGGGCTGTTGTGGTTTTTGGTTGAAAATGGTTATTCCAATGTGCGGGGCTTCGATTATTCGCAGCATGCCATCGACTTCTCCAAAGAACGCGGCCTGAATGTGGTCTTCGGCGATCTTCGTGATGTAGCTGCATTCGAACCCGGGCAAACTTTCGACATCATTACCTGCAACGACGCGCTGTATTTTCTGAGCGACGAGGAGATCGTCCGCGCATTAGCCGCATTCAAAGATCGGTTGAATCGGAATGGATTGATTATCATTAATATACACGCATTTGAAGCCTTCTCCGGCACCCACGACCTTGCCGTTGGAAGCTCTCGCAGGTTCAGGTTAGCGCAGTTTGAGGCCTATTCCAAAGCGGCGGGGTTGAAGATCGGGTACAATACTTACTGGCCATTTGCGCTTTCGCTGCCCATTCTGCTCGTGCGGCAATGGCAAAACTACCGTATCCGCAATAAAAAGATCAATGTGGAGGAGCTCGATTCGGACGTTGAATATCCGGGCGACGCCATCAATACCGTATTAAAGGCCGTTACCCAGGCCGAATCCGCCATCCTGGGCAAAGCACCATTCGGCAGCTCGCTTTTCATGACCCTGCGACAAGCCTGATCCACCTACTTTTTGGAGTAACCCGAGGAATTCACCGCCTCGAACAATGCTTTCGTTGTAGCCAAACCGGCCTCGCCGTTTACCGCGAAATACCAGAACACTTCGAGATCGCCGCGGTGCATGGCCTGGTTCATATCGCCGCTCTGGGATTTATGCGCGGCTTTCACCCAGTCGGCGACGATCATGTAGCTGTGCTTTTTATCTTCCCCAAAACCATAAGAACGGTCGAATTCGAATACCGGAGCCGTTTTGAGCACATCTGTTTCGGGATAGCCCGCAAGGCCTGCAAACCGGAAGTTATAGCTTTTGCTCTGCGATTGCCCGCCCAGCACCACAGGCTTTTTTGATCCTTTATAGCGCTGTGCAGCCCTGATGGCGCTGATGGACGCCGTTTTGTGATGCGCGTGCTGGCCTTCGTGCGGAACGAGGCAGAATATGAAATCGTACTGGCCGTTGGCTAGAATGTAGTCCAGTTTCTTCTCGACATAGGCAATGTCCCAATTTTTACCTTGCAAATAGGGCTTTTCGTCCCGGTTGTAGTAGTCATCGAGCTGGTCTAAAAAGAAGAAATTGCCGATGCCCATTACTTCGCCGGAGGCCATCAGCTCTTTTTTCCGGATCAGTGGCAAATGCTTTCTTCCCGTAGCGGAGTCTACGAGGTTGAGGCCATAGTAACTGGAAGCTACCAGCCCATTGTAGCCGCCCGAAGCGTCGGTAATCAAAGCGAGATCGGCGGAGCCTTTCAGCTCCCGGGTGATTTTGAACACCGTCACGGGAAACATCGTCTCGTCGTCGGGATGCGCCGTAACGATCAGGACGCGCGGGCCTTGCGCGTAAGCGGCCGCGGAAATCAGCAATAGTAACAAAAGATAAATGTTTCTCATGCGATCATTTTGTTAGGTGATGTGTTATAAAATTATGGATTCCGGGTAGTATTGCAATCGTTGCCCGTCCTGCCAGGTCAAACATTCGTCTACACTCTTATTATCAAAGCTTTATGGATTTGAAACTCAATGGGAAAACTGCATTCATCAGCGGTTCGACACAGGGTATCGGCTTTGCCATCGCGCAGAGTCTCTTGAAAGAAGGTGCCCGTGTGATCATCAACGGCCGCACCGAAAGTAAGGTAGCGGAAGCGGTCCAAAAACTGAATGAATCGACGCCGGGCGGGGGGCCGCCCAGCGGGATGCCGCCCAGCGGGATGCCGCCCGGCGGGAATGCGAGAGGTTTTGCTGCCGATTTTTCGAAGGTCGATGAAGTAAATGCATTGCTGCAACAGCTGCCGGACATTGATATCCTAATCAATAATGCCGGTATTTTCGAACCGAAGCCGTTTACCGAGATCTCGGACGAGGAATGGTTCCGGTTTTTTGAAGTGAATGTGCTTAGCGGCGTACGTCTGGCGAGGTATTTCTTTCCAAAGATGATCGCGAAAGATTGGGGCCGGATCATCTTCATTTCCAGCGAATCGGCGGTGAATATCCCGGAAGAAATGATCCACTATGGCACCACCAAAACCGCTCAACTCGCCGTGAGCCGCGGGCTGGCCGAACTTACAAAAGGCACCAACGTAACAGTGAACACAGTTATGCCCGGCCCAACCAAATCGGAAGGTGTGGCCGACTTTGTGAGGCAGCTGGGTGAGGCCAACAATATGTCCGCAGAGGAAGCCGAGAAGGATTTCTTCAAAAATGCACGGCCCACCTCGCTGCTGCAACGTTTCGCGTCAGTGGAAGAGATCGCTAACCTCGTTACTTACGTGGCGAGCCCGCTTTCGTCAGGTACTAATGGCTCGGCGCTGAAAGTGGACGGCGGCGTGGCGAAGTTCATCATCTGACGCTCGTGTAGCCTGATTTTAAGTGCATTGACCAGAATTCGACTCATTCTGGAACGTTCGTTCTGAAATAATTGTCTGATTATCATGGCACGCAGCAAAGCATTCGAACCCGAAGAAAGGCTGGAAAAGGCAAAATGCCTTTTCTGGCAAAAAGGCTATAACGCTACTTCCATGCAGGACCTCGTGGAGACGATGGGGCTGAACCGAGGCAGCATTTACGACACCTATGGCGACAAGCACAGCCTGTTCCTCCAATGCCTGCGAAGCTACACGGAAACCACGTTCGACGACTACCTGAACGTGGCCGGGGAGTCGAAGTCGCCGATTAAGGCGGTGGAAAAGATCATCAAAAAGGCGGCGGTACGGACGATCGGGGAGGAAAGGACGTGTATGGGGGTGAGGTCGACGTTCGAACTGGCTTCGGCAGATGAGGAAGTGCATGCGGTGCTGAAAGACAACACCACCAAACTGACCGCCCTGCTGAAAGATCTGCTCAAAAAAGCGCAAAAGGCGGATGAAATCAGCAGCAAGCGCGACCCGGGCATGCTGGCCCATTTCATTGTATCCAGCTTTGCGGGTTTCTGGCAGTTTTACCTCGTGTATGGCGATGCGGAGCTGGTGCACCAGCAAGCCGAGTTTTTAATAAAATCGATCAAAAAATAATGTTGCCAATGGTGGAACGGGCATTCCATAATGGCAATTCGTACGAAAATGTCAGGGTTAGTTACAGAAATAGCAAATAAATCAGGTATAGTAAAAATCTACAAGCAAGGTGCGCCCTCGGTATTGGGTTATGAAAGGGAAACAATGACCGAGCCTGGCCCCGGACAGGTGCGCATTCGCCAGGAGGCGATCGGGCTGAATTTTGTGGATACCTATTACCGCGACGGCAAGTTTCCCGTCAGATCCTTTCCTTACACGCCGGGCGTGGAGGCGGCAGGCATCATCGAGGCCGTGGGCCCGTGGGTGACTGAATTCCATGTCGGCGATCGTGTGGGATATCACTTCATTCCCGGTGCGTATGCGGAAAGCCGCGTGGTGTCCACGCAGCAGCTGGTCCATATTCCGGATACCATGTCGTCGGAAGAGGCGGCGGCGCTCCTGGTGAAAGGATTTACGGCGCGCATGCTGGTTAAAGAAGTTCATCCGGTAAAGCCCGGCGACGTTGTGCTGGTGCATGCGGCGGCCGGAGGCGTGGGTGCGCTCGTGACCAAATGGGCGAAAGCACTCGGCGCGACGGTAATCGGCACCACCGGCTCGGAAGAGAAGAAGAAAGTGGTGCTCGCCAACGGGGCGGATTACGTTTTCCTGGCCGAATGCCGCGAATTTGTACACTCCGTGCTGGAAATTACCGGCGGCCGGGGCGTGGATGTGGTGTTTGATGGGGTGGGAAAAGACACTTTCGCACATTCGCTGGAACTGATCGGCAAAGGCGGGAAGATCGTGCTTTATGGTTCATCCTCCGGTCAGCCCGAGCATATCGATCATGCGCTGCTGCGCGAAAGATCCATTATTATGGCAACGCCCACGCTCAGCGCTTACATCTCGGATCGCGATGCGCTCGACGCGTACGCAGCCGATACTTTCGAGGCATTTCACAACGGAATTTTTGGGAAACTTGCCATTACGCGCTATCCGCTATCGATGGCCGGCCAGGCGCAGGCCGACCTCGAAGCCCGAAAAACAATTGGTTCCGTAATTTTGGTGCCGTAAGTTTCCGCATCCATCCAGCTTTATGACCAAAGTCCTTATTCAGTTTGCTCATCCGAGACTCAGTAAATCCAATGTGCAGAAAACGTTGGAACAATATGCCCGTAAGGTGAAGGGCGTGACATTCAACGACCTCTACGAGCATTATCCCGATCTGTTCATTGATGTAAAAAGAGAGCAGCAGCTGCTGGCGAAGCACGATATCGTCGTATTTCAGCATCCGTTCTATTGGTACAGCAGCCCGCCGGTCCTGAAACAATGGCAGGACCTCGTGTTGGAATACAACTGGGCTTACGGTCCGAAGGGATACGCATTGCAGGGCAAAAAGGTGTTCAACGCCGTCTCCTGCGGGGGCGGGCGCGACGCTTATTCCGAAACGGGCTACAACCGGTTCCCGCTGGGGCAATACCTGCTGCCGTTCGATCAGACGGCTCATTTGTGCCGGATGGAATACCTGCCGCCGTTTGTCGTGCATGAAACCTACACCATCGAAGACTATGCGCTCAAAACTTTCGGCGAACAATATGCCGAACTGCTCGATGCGCTGGTGAACGACCGGATCAGTGCCGGGGCGCTTTCGGGAGTAGAATATTTAAATGAACTTTTTCCACACTAATACCCTCAACGATGCAGGAATCCTTCTTTTTTCAGGCAATGATATACCTCGCTGCGGCGGTGGTGATGGTCCCAATTGCCAAACGGCTCGGATTGGGATCGGTACTGGGTTACCTGGTGGCCGGGGTGATCATTGGGCCGGCAGGCTTGAAATTCATCGGAACGGAGGGGCAGGACATTATGCACTTTGCCGAATTCGGGGTGGTGATGATGCTTTTTGTGATCGGTCTCGAACTGGAACCGTCGCGCTTGTGGCGGATGCGCAAGAGCATTGCGGGGCTTGGCGGCTTGCAGGTGGGCATTACCACCGTCCTCGCGGCGGGCGTGGCCATGCTGCTGGGTATCGGCTGGAAAGAAGCATTGGCATTGGGTATGATCGTGGCCATGTCGTCCACGGCGATCGTGATGCAGACGCTGGATGAAAAAGGCTGGCTGAAAACCGTGGCCGGGCAAAGTTCGTTTGCGGTGCTGCTGTTCCAGGACCTGGCGATTATCCCGATGCTCGCATTATTTCCGCTGCTGGCGGATCACGCCGGAGTGGCCGACGGGCACGGTGGCGGCGGGTCGCTGGTAAGCGCATTGTCCGCGTGGCAGCAGGCGATCGTTGTGTTGCTGTCGGTTTCAGGCATTGTATTGACCGGAAAATACCTTTTACGGCCGGTTTTCCACATGATGGCCCGCACCGGGTTGCGTGAAATGTTTACTGCAACCGCATTGCTGCTGGTGGTTGGCATTGCGGTGCTCATGACCTCGGTAGGGCTGAGTCCGGCGCTGGGCGCGTTCGTGGCCGGCGTAGTACTCGCCAACAGCGAATACCGCCACGAGCTGGAAAGCTCGATTGACCCGTTTAAAGGGCTCTTGCTGGGCCTGTTCTTCATTTCGGTAGGCTCTTCCATTGATTTTTCACTGGTTATGTCAAAGCCGTTGCTCATCATTGGGCTAGTGGCAGGCCTTATGCTGCTGAAAACGGCCATTCTCTTTGTTTTGGGTAAAATATTTGAAGTGCGGAATGCGCAGAACTTCATATTCAGTATCGGACTAAGCCAGATCGGCGAGTTTGCATTCGTGCTCCTCAGCTTTTCGGTGCAGCAGGGCGTGTTGGGAAAGGAAATTTCGGATACGATGACCGCCGTGGTGGCGATCAGCATGGCGATGACGCCGCTGGCTATGATGGTCAATGAGAAATTTATCCTGACGCGCTTCTGCCTCGTCAGCGCCGGACTGCAAACTGCGCAGCGGCCTAGTGATGTGGAAGAGCAGGATAATCCGGTGATCATCGCCGGGTACGGGCATTTCGGCAACATCGTGGGGCGGTTTCTCCGGGCCAACGGCGTGGAAGCGACGGTATTGGACAATGACAGCGACAATGTCGATTTCCTGAGGAAAATAGGCCTTAAAGTGTATTACGGCGACGCCACCCGCTACGAACTGCTCGATATAGCAGGCGCCAGCCGCGCACAAATGATCATCATCGCGATCAGCGACGAGGAAAAGCGGCTTGAACTCATTGAAACAGTTAAAAAGCATTTCCCCAACCTGCACATGCTCGTACGCTCCACAAACCGCAACGACGCATACGACCTGATGAATGCGGGCATGATGCACATTTACCGCGAAACGTTCGATACAAGCCTCAGGTTAGGGGTGGATGCATTGAAGCTGCTCGGGCACCGCGCACATGAAGCGACCCGCATGGCTAAGACGTTTTTCGTGCACGACGAGCGGACGCTGAAACATTTGTCGAGCATCCGCAACGATGAAGAGTACATTCACGCCGCCCGGCAGCATATGGAAGAGCTGGAAATGATCATGCAGGCCGACAGGGAGGCCGTCCATTTGAACGCCCTCGCAGGCTGGGACCGCAAGGCGGAAGCCGAAACGGCCTGAAAAGCCTCAGGAGGCGGTTGGTGACGGGCTAATTTTGTCCCAAAACCAGCCGGCTACCATTCCCAGAAAGCTCGCGAGAAGACCATAAATAAGTGCGGGATACTCGGTTTCTATATAAACACAAACCAGCCAGACAACCAGGCCGGCGATCATCGAAAGGTAGCAGCCGAGCGCATTGCTGGATTTCCAGTAAAGCCCCGCGGCCAGCGGAACGAATAATGACACGAGGCTGAATGCCGACGATTCGGCCACCAGTTCGAAAATGCTCTCGCGCGTGGCAGCCATAAAAATGCATATGGCCGTGATACCGATGATCCCTGTACGAATGATTTTAAGCAGCTGGCGGTCGTCGAGTTTTGGGTTGAAAAATTTGAAAATATTCTCTCCCAGCACCACTGCCGGCGCCATGATCGCGCTGCTGGTTGTGCTTAGAATGGCCGAAACGAGTGCCCCGAAAAACAATATCTGAAGCGGCAGGCTCATGTGTTTCAAAATCATGTTGGGGATGATCATCTGCCCGTCCTGCTCCTCGTTCGGATACAAATGATGCCCGCAAAGCCCGATAAACAGCGGCAGGAGGGCAATGGTGAGGTACATGAGCGAGGATAACAGCGTAGACTGTACCGACACGCGGGCCGATTTGGCCGACATCACCCGCTGGAAAACATCCTGCTGCGGGATCGAGCCGAGCCCGATCGTGATCCAGGCGGCGAAGTATTCGAGATGGCCTTTCAATGTATTTTCCGGAAAAAAGCGGAAGAACCCTGGCGGCGCCTTATCGATCAGCGGCTGAAAACCACCGACTTTCTGATACAATACCGCCGCCACCACCAGCAAACCTACGATGATCATGAGCGTTTGCACAAAATCGGTGATCGATATGGACCACATGCCGCCCCAGATGGTGTAAAGTATTACAACAAAAGAGCTGGCCAGAATGCAGGTCAGCAGCGACCAGCCCAGCACGACTTTCAGCACAATACCCATCGCAAGCAACTGCGCGGCGATCCAGCTGAAATAGGACGGAATGATGAGCATGGCGGAGAGGAGCTCGGCATTGCGGCCGTAGCGCAGCCTGAAAAAATCACAGAATGTGATGATATTCATTTTGTAAAACCTGCGGGCGAAGAAAAGTCCTACCAACAGGAGGCACAGCGATGCGCCGAATGGATCTTCGATAATGCCCAGCACGCCATTCTCGACAAATTCGGTGGGGGCACCCATGATGGTTTCCGACCCAAACCAGGTTGCAAATGTGGCCGAAGCGGCCAGGACCAGCGGCAACCTGCGCCCTGCGAGAACGAAGTCTTGCGTGGAATGGATTCTTTTGGAGGCCCAGAGTCCGATTCCGAGATTGGCGAGCAGATATGCCAGGATGGAAACGGCCAGCATGTCGTCAGGCTTCCTGGTGCTCTACGATCCACTGTGTAGTGGCATTGATCGTGCCCATTTCCCAGAAAATGGAGGGGCTGAGTTCGATGCCGAGCCATTCCTGCAATTCGGTGGTGATGTCGACCATCAGGAGGGAGTCCAGACGGTAGTCGATGATCTCGGCGTCCAAATCTACTTCGGAGGGTTCTATTTCCGCGTGGTGTGCAATGCGCTCAACTATCCAGCCGGAAATCTCGGTAAATGTTTTACTCATTTAGTTAAAAGTTTGTGATCGCATCGAATGCAAAGGTGAAATTAGTACTTTTGCGAATTTTTCAAAAGCAAACGACCTTTTATGTAACCGGCGTTAATCTAGAATTGTTTTCCGGGCAAAAATCTCACGCGCTTTCAATCGCTGGATCTTTCCGCTGGATGTTTTCGGCAGTTTTCCGGGAGCGATGAGTGTAATATTGTGAGGAATGAGGCCAAAGGCCAATCCTACACTTTGGGCCATTTTGGTTTTGATGGATTTTTCATCATCCGGTGTCTGCGTCACGCGGCGCACTTCGCTCACGATCATCAGCGCTTCGCCTTGCTCCGTTTCCACCGAAAATGCCGCCGAGGCATTAGGCTGAATGTCCGGATGACTTCCGCTTACGACTTCTTCAATATCCTGCGGGTAATAGTTCACTCCGCGTATGATGATGAGCTCTTTGGTGCGGCCTGTGATGAAGAGAAGGCCGTTTTCCATAAACCCTAAATCGCCGGTCCGCAAATAAGGACCATTGCCATCGCTGGTGTAGGCCTGGAATGTCGCTTTTGTAGCTTCTGGTTTTTCCCAGTATCCGCCGGCAATCGCGCTGTTTTTTACCCAAATTTCGCCTTCCTGGCCATTCGGGCATACTACCCCGTTGGTTGGGTTCACGATCTGCACTTCCGTGAATTCCACGGGCGGGCCGCATGCTACCACTTCCTTGTTGACCGCATCGCCCAGTTTGTGGTAGGTCAAGTCAACGCCGTTCAAATGCAGGCTCACGGCCAACGTTGCTTCGGCAAGGCCATAGGACGGTACCAGGCTGTTTTTCCTGAAACCGGCTGCTTGCGTGGCGGCTGCGAACCGTTCGAGCGTAGCGATCCGGATCGGTTCGGCGCCTACGTAAAGGACGCGCAATGAGCTGAGGTCCAATGCGTGCAGCTGTTCTTCCGGAATGCGCGCAAGGCAATGGTCGAGCCCGAAGCCCGGACCGCCGCAGAAGCCGGCCCGATAATTACTGATCGTTTGCAGGAGCAATGCGGGCTTGGTAATGAACAGCAGCGGGGAAATGATGTAGCCCGTGCCGCCGGTGAAAAGCGGGGATAAAAGCCCGTCCACAAGTCCCATGTCGTGATAATGCGGCAGCCAGGTAACCGAAGTGTCGTCCGCGGTGCGGCCAAAGCAGTTGTTGATGGCGCGTAAGTTGGCGGTCAGGTTCGGGTGGCTGATCATCACGCCTTTGGGCTGGCTGGTGGAGCCGGAAGTATATTGCAAATAGGCCGTTTCGACCGATTGCTTATGCCTCCGCACCGCTGCCGCAGCGGCGGGGGCAGCCATCAGGTCGTCTGTGAAAACCCACTCGATGTCGTATTCCTGCAATGCGGAAGAAGCATCGTTTTTCCGCTGAAACAGCATTTTGTACGTCTTCGCATTGGTAATGATCCCCGCAGCGTCGCAGTCACGGATGATGCTGAGGATGCGGTTAATGCCAGGCTCGGAATAGCTGATGGGCGTCGGCACGGCGATAATGCCCGCATGCAGCGTGCCCAGGAAGGAGCAAATGAAAGCAGCCTCGGCAGGCAGCAACAAAATCACCCGCGCATTGACGGGAAATTTGGCGCTCAGTTGGTGAGAGGCAGCCAGTACTTGCTGATGAAGTTCGCTGTAACGAAGTTGCTCGGTCACTTCACCCTCCTTGCCAATGTATCCGTAGGCAAGCTTATCTGGATGTAAACCGGCGTTGGTTTTTAGTACATCAAGTATATCCATAAACTGCAAAATAGAAAGAAAAGGCCAGATAAAGTGGCTTGGCGCACAGTATCTGGCCTTTTTTTATCAAAAGGTGTATTAATTATCGTCTGGGACCACGCTGACGTCCGTTGTTGCCGTAGTGATCGTTGCGACGGTATTGTTTGCGATAAGCCCGGTTGTCGTGGCGGTAATGGCGGTGACGGTCGGCATATATGATGCGACGCGGTGCTGGTTTTACCACAACCACACGTGGTGGCGGAGGGGGGGCATGGTAATGCCTGTAACCGTGCCGGTAGCCGTAGTCGTAACCGGGATCGTAGGATCGGTAGGTACAGGATGAGATCGAAATAGCTGCAATCACCGTCATGATGACCGACAGCAAAACACTATTCTTTTTCACGGTTCTAGTTCGTTTTGTACTGTTCTTAGAACGGATTGGACGCCAGAATAGTGCCGGGAGGATCAGTAACCGATAGTGTCTTATGAGTTATCCACATTGTGAGTAACCTATAAATGTAGGTTAATCGATTGAAAGAGTGGGTTTTTTGAAGTTGTTAACAAGTTATACACATTTGGCGTGTGGATAACTTGTTAACAAATATTAGGATTATGCTTCTACGTCGTAGATCACCACCTTCTCCCAAAGGTGCGCGCATTCTTCCACGAACTTTTTGTGCAATGGGTGAACCTGGTACACGTCATGGCCAGCCTCATCCTTAAAAACCAATATCTCCGCGAAGTCGTAAGTAGCGTCGATCACCGGTCTGCGGGTAGCAGCCGGCGGCCCGATGTAGGCTGATTCGATGGATTCAATAGCTTCCAGCGATTTGATGCCCGCCAGAAGGGCCTGTCTTGCTTCTTCGTTGTCCTTCTCTTTCAACCAGAAGAATACGTTGTGGATAAACATGGATAATGGATTATGGTGTTAGAAATTGATTATGGATTCACCTGGTTCACGACATCGTCCGCTTTCGGTTCCGCCAGGTGATACGCTTTTTCGAGCTTGAATGAAAACGTTGTACCCTTGTCCGGCTTCGACATGACGGCGATTTTGGTGTCGTGGGCATTCAATATATGCTTAACAATGGCAAGTCCCAAACCTGTACCGCCGATTTCTTTGCTGCGGCTCTTGTCGATCCGGTAAAAGCGCTCGAAAATACGGTTCAAATGCTCGTGCGGAATGCCTGGGCCGTTGTCTTTCACCTCTACTTCGATGTATTTTTTGCTTTCGCTGAAATGCACGATCACCTTGCCATTCTCATTGCCATATTTGATGGCGTTTTCGATCAGGTTGAGCATTACCTGCTCCATGCGGTCAGCGTCGGCCTTGATCCACACTTCCTGCATATCGTCCGGTTTAACTTTCAATGTCACATTGCGGTTTTTGGCGATGTGTTCCAAGCGGCTGAATATGCTGAGGGTGAGTTTGCGGAGGTCGGTCGGGACGATATTCATTTTAATATCCCCGGTTTCCATTTGCGAGAGCACGAGCAGGTCTTTCACGAGCACATCCA
The DNA here is from genome assembly GCF_000023125.1 of Dyadobacter fermentans DSM 18053. Lineage (NCBI taxonomy): Bacteria > Pseudomonadati > Bacteroidota > Cytophagia > Cytophagales > Spirosomataceae > Dyadobacter > Dyadobacter fermentans. Next base: position 4,159,715 of record NC_013037.1, on the reverse strand, counting down.
GGCTGTCGAGGTTGTTCGCGGCTTTACGCAGGAAGCGTTCGCGCACATTATCATCGTCCATTGCGCCATCGAGCAAAGTGTGGATAAACCCCTGGGCGGCGAAAATGGGTGTTTTAAATTCGTGGGAAACGTCGGCCAGGAACTCCCGGCGGAAGAGTTCCAGCTTTTTCAGCTCGTCGATCTCCTTTTGTTTTTTGGTTACATAAACAAAAATCTCATCGTTGATGGTCTTCAACGGGTTCGATTCCCTGATCAGCTTCTTGCGCGGGGCCATATTGAAATCCCGCATTTTGAGCTTATGAATGGTCCGGTACATTTTGTTCACCTCGCGAAAAACCAGGATATCGACGGCGTAGAGCACAAGGAAAAACGAGGAAGCAAACGAGGCTATGGCCGACACAAAGAGCATCCCTTTCGAAACACCATCCACAAACGCGAGAAATGTGGTGGTAATGAGGGAAATCAGAAACGCCAGAATAACGGCGATGAAACGCGGACTTAAAGACATGGTACTTTAAAGCTTGCATTACGCCGGCAGATTATCCTCGGGCGCAATGCGAATCTGTTAAAAATTTAGCCTTAAAGTTAACACTTTGAAACCGGTTTCGATTCGGTTTCGCACCCGAAGTGGTTTATTAAGAAATTGTTAAGCGATTATGGTGTTATCTGTCGCTGGTGGGGAGTCAAGGGTGGTCAGATGTTGTTATGCGTAGTCAGGTATTATCAAAGGGTAAATTTATCAGGTTGTTGTGATGTGTAGTTGTATGCGCCGTTTTGGAGAAGTAAATGCCGTTAGGCATCTAACATTGGTAGCAAACGCAGTCTGCCCGATTGTGTCAAAATGCCGTCAGGCATGTAACAACCGAGCATTGTTGTTGCATGCCTGACGGCATTTGCCGAAGTAGAACTTCTGGTCTGGCGGCTACCAATATTCCATCGCTACGCGATTTTGCGAAGCAATGAAGGAGTACAACAGTGGCAATACCTGACTACCCCTGACCACTATGACCTTAAAACCCTCCACGGTACTTATATGTACTCGCCACCTTGTCAATCGCCACGATGTACGCCGCAATGCGCAGTGATACCTTGTATTTCAGGGACGTTTCATACACCTTGTCGAAGGAATCTTTCATAATGCGGTCGGTGCGGCGGTTGATGCGTTCGAGTGTCCATTTGTAGCCGATGCGGTTTTGCACCCATTCGAAATAGGATACCGTTACGCCGCCGGCATTGGCGAGGATGTCGGGGACGACCATTATGCCTTTGTCATTGATAATGTCGTCGGCTTTGGCGGATGTGGGGCCGTTGGCGCCTTCTACGATCATCCGAGCCTGGATGCCCGCCACGTTCTTGCGGGTGATTACGTCCTCTTTCGCTGCGGGCACGAGTACGTCCACAGGTAATGTGAACAGGTCGTCGCCGGAAATGAGCTCCGCTTTGGCATAACCTTCCAATGAACCCTTGTTGGCATCACGGTAAGCAATGGCATCCGCAATGTCGATGCCCTTATCATTATAATATGCCCCTGAAATGTCGCTGATCGCGTGGATGGCCGTGCCGCGCTCGCGCAGGAGCAGCGCTGCGTGCGAGCCAACATTACCAAAGCCCTGCACCGCCGCCGTAGCACGGTAAGGATTGATGCGGAGCTTTTCCATACCAGCCAATGCGGATACCATTACGCCGCGGCCGGTTGCTTCCGTACGGCCCAATGAGCCGCCGAGGACCAGCGGTTTGCCGGTCACCACGGCGGGTACCGTCATTCCTTTCGATTTGGAATACTCATCCATGAGCCACGCCATCTCGCGCGGACCGGTGCCCATATCGGGTGCGGGAATGTCCTGGTCGGGGCCAAACACGTCGAGTAATGCCGTCGTGTACGCGCGCATGAGACGTTCGATCTCGCCGGCCGACATTTCACGTGGGTTGCAGGCTACACCGCCTTTGGCGCCGCCGTAGGGAATGTCCACCACGGCACATTTCCAGGTCATCCACGCGGCCAATGCGCGCACTTCATCGAGGTTTACATCGGGGTCAAAACGAATGCCGCCTTTGCTGGGGCCGAGGATGGTGGAATGGATCACACGATAACCTTCGAAGGTGCGGATTTCGCCGGAATCCATCGTTACCGGCAGGCCCACCGTGACTTGTTTGCGGGGCACTTTGAGGATATAATACATTTCTTCCGAAATGCCGAGCAGGTCTACCGCCTTGTCGAATCGCTGCATCATTGACTCCAACGGATTGTCTTTATCCTTAATCGGAGCCGGTTCTATGTAAGACATTATTTGATTTATAAAATGTTGATAATAAACAGATTAGCTCAGTGTATCCGAGCGTCTGATACAAACTACGGTATTTGTTATAATAAAAACAAAAAACTAGTTTTTCTTGAAATAGTAATAAAAACCAGCCGAAGTAGAATGTTTCAGCCTTGTGACCAAGACTAAAATTATACCAACGCTTTTAGCGATTCTTCCAAATAATGTGGCGGGATCGGGGCAAATTCTGAAATGCAGAAAAAATAAAAAAGGAGGCAAAGAATTGCCTCCTTTTCGGGTTTGGAATGTCGGGCTTGGATTAAGCCATTTCCAGTTTGGATGCATAACGCTTGCGATCGTTTTCATCCAGGTATATTTTCCGCATACGCATGTTCTGCGGGGTAACTTCGAGGTATTCGTCTTTCTGGATGTATTCCATTGATTCTTCCAGAGAGAAGTTGATTTTCGGAGCGATACGCAGGCCGTCGTCCGAGCCGGAAGCACGCATGTTGGTCAGCTTTTTCGCTTCTTGCAGGTTCACCACGATGTCGTTAGGGCGGTTGTGCTCGCCTACTACCTGTCCACCGTAGATCTCATCGCCCGGATCAACGAAGAAACGTCCGCGATCTTGCAGTTTATCAAGGGTGTAACCCGTTGCAGGACCTGTGTTTTTCGAAATGATCGATCCGTTCAGACGGCCCGGGATCGGTCCGCGGAATGGCTCGAAGCTTTTGAAACGGTGGGTCATTACGGCTTCACCTTGTGTGGCGGTCAGTACGTTTGAACGAAGACCGATCAATCCGCGTGAAGGGATCTCGAACTCAAGGTGTTGCAAATCGCCTTTCGGTTCCATGATCAACAGCTCACCTTTACGCTGGGTAGCCAATTCGATCACTTTTCCGGCGGTTTCTTCCGGTACGTCTACCACCAATGTCTCGATTGGTTCGAGGCGCTGGCCGTTTTCGTCTTCCTTATAAAGCACCTGTGGCTGACCTACCTGCAATTCGTAACCTTCACGACGCATGGTTTCGATCAATACCGACAAGTGAAGGATACCCCGGCCATAAACGAGGAATTTGTCTTCCGTATCCGTGTTTTCCACGCGCAATGCGAGGTTTTTCTCGGTTTCTTTCAACAACCTGTCGCGGATGTGGCGTGAGGTAACGAATTTACCTTCCTTACCAAAGAATGGCGAGTTGTTGATTGTGAAGAGCATGTTCATAGTAGGCTCATCCACGGCAATGCGCGGCAGTGCCTCAGGGTTTTCAGCGTCAGCAATGGTGTCGCCGATTTCGAAATCTTCGATACCGGTTACAGCGCAAATATCACCTGCACCTACTTCGGTTACTTTGGTTTTACCCAAACCTTCGAATACCTGTACTTCTTTGATTTTCACCTTCTTGTTTACACCACCGGCTTTGCAAAGCGTTACGGTCGATCCTTCCTTGATGGTGCCTCTTTTCACGCGGCCGATGGCGATACGGCCAACGAATGCGTTGTAATCGAGTGAGGTGATCTGCATTTGCAGGTTACCTTCCGGAATCACCGGCGCAGGGATCTGCTCAATGATCGTGTCGAGCAAGAATGTAATATCTTCGGTTGGTTTCTGCCAGTCAGGGCCCATCCAGCCTTGTTTCGACGAACCGTAAACGGTTACGAAGTCGAGCTGGTCTTCGGTAGCGCCTAGGTTGAACATCAGGTCGAATACATTTTCCTGAACTTCTTCCGGGCGGCAGTTTTCTTTATCTACTTTGTTGACAACCACGATGGGTTTCAGGCCAAGGCCAATGGCTTTGCCGAGCACGAAACGGGTTTGCGGCATCGGACCTTCAAATGCATCGACCAGCAACAAAACGCCATCCGCCATTTTAAGTACGCGTTCTACCTCACCACCGAAGTCTGCGTGACCTGGTGTATCAATTACATTGATTTTCACATCTTTGTAACGCACCGATACGTTTTTGGAAACAATTGTAATCCCACGCTCACGTTCCAGATCGTTGTTGTCGAGGATCAGGTCGTCGAACTCCTGATTGTCGCGAAACAGCTTTGACGCGTGGATGATTTTGTCGACCAAAGTGGTTTTACCGTGGTCAACGTGCGCAATAATTGCGATGTTACGAATGGCTTGCATTGTTTTATGGATCAGATGTTTACGGCACTGTCACGAAACGGTCGATTTACGCTCCAATGGCCGATTTGGCTTTTGTCTGGATATATTTTGCCAAACAGGGTGCAAATGTACGTAGTTTTTCCCTGAATAACAGTATTTTACAATTAATTAATTGTTATCCCGTGAAAAACAGCCTTTAAACTAAAAGAAGTGCAAAATGGAAGAAATGCGGTCAGTATGCAGCTGGTTCTTTTTGTGACATATCGTAGAGGTTGTCAGGGTCGAAATCGACACCATTATCCCACGTCAATGTTCCGTAGGAGTCGAGCTTCACTGTTTTAAAATAAGTGGGATCTGACAGTTGGCTTATCAAACCATCATTTATCCTGCGGTACTTTTCAATTATCGCTGTCAGGTTTACAACGCGTGTTTCACCCGTGTTGAACAGGCATGTCACAGCGTAGTCATGTACTTCGATAATATTTGTGATGTAGTGCAGCATAGATCCATATATCAAAGATATGAAAAATCACCGCATCACGCCATTTTGCAATCGCCTGCGCGTTTTGTTAATTTGTAGGGATTGAATGATTATTAAACCTCATGATGAACAAAAACCTACTGGCCGGATTATTCCTGTCAATCAACACTTTGGCGCTTGCGCAGACGGCCGCTCCGCAGGAACGCCTGCCGCAGGAACGCCTGCCGCAGGACGATGCAGCCAAATATGCGGCAAGCATAACTCCCTCAGATCTTAAAAAGCACCTGGTCATTATCGCTTCCGACAGCCTCGAAGGCCGGGATACCGGCTCGCCGGGTCAGAAAAAGGCTGCGGAATACGTTTCGAAGTACTTTAAACAATACGGATTGCAGCCCATTGTGACCGATGCCGACGGTTCCAAAAGCTTTTTGCAAAAATATAAACTCTACAAACGCAGCTGGGGCGAGGTGTATGTGAAGTCGAACGGAAAGAAATACGAGTTTAACAAAGACTTCTATCTCAACGGTTTGCTCGATATTCCGGAAGAGATTACAACCAGCCTGGTCACGGCGGGTTACGGAATTGAAGATGAAAAATATAACGATTACGCCGGCATCGACGTGAAAGACAAGTCGGTAGTGCTGTTCGATGGCGAACCTCAGACCTCGGGCGGCAAATACCTCATCACCGGCAATTCGGAGAAAAGCAAGTGGAGCGGGCCGGTCTCATGGCAGGTGAAAGCCAAGCTGGCGCGTGAAAAGGGCGCCCGGTACATTTTCATTATTACGGATAAAACCGGCGAGGATCTCGACAAGGAGATCCGCCAGCGCGCGGTAATGGCGCGGCGGTTTAGTGCACCCACGCTGAAACCAGTTCAGGAAAATCCGGCAGGAACGGCTGCATTCGTCGTTTCCGGTAAAGTAGCCGCGGAGATGCTCGGCACGACGGTTCAGAAACTGAATAAATTGAAGTCCGGGATCGACAAATCGGGCAAACCGGTGTCGAAAGACTTCAGCGGGACGGCTTCCCTGAAAGTAGGGCGCGTGAGTGAAACGATCGATACGGAGAACGTGGCCGCATTTATGGAAGGGACCGACAAGAAAGATGAAGTGCTCGTGATCAGCGCGCATTTGGACCATATCGGTATTTCGGAGAACGGGGAGATCAACAATGGCGCGGATGACGACGGTTCGGGTACGGTTTCGCTGCTGGAACTGGCAGAGGCGTTCGGTAAAGCCAAAGCCGAGGGTAAAGGGCCGCGCAGGAGCATTCTGTTTTTGAATGTTACCGGCGAAGAAAAGGGACTGTTCGGTTCGGAATACTACTCCGAAAACCCGCTGCTGCCGCTCAAAAACACCATTGCCAACCTGAACATCGACATGATTGGCCGCGTGGATGAGGCGCACAAAAACGATCACCGGTATGTTTACCTGATCGGCTCGGACAAGCTCTCGTCGAAATTGCACGAGATCAGTGAGGAGGCGAATAAAAAGTATGTCAACTTCAAGCTCGACTACACATTCAACGACCCGAAAGATCCCAACCGCTTCTACTACCGCTCAGACCATTACAATTTTGCCAAAATGGGCGTTCCCGTGATTTTCTACTTTACAGGCGTGCATGAGGACTACCACCGGCCGGGTGACGATGTGGAGAAAATCCTCTTCGATAAGCAAACGGAAATCGTGAAACTGGTTTTCCACACTGCCTGGGAGCTTGTGAACCGCGATGAACGCATTGTGGTGGATAGCCATAAGGAGTAGGTGATGGTTGGGAGGAAGGAGAATGGAGGAGGCGGGAAATGGGGTGTTTAAACTGATATTGATATGAAACGGGTTTTGTTTTTGCTGATTTTTTGTGCGTTTACAATTGCTTCGCGGGCACAGGTGCCGGTGGAGAATTCTTTGCTTTGGGAAATCAGCGGCCGCGGGCTGGCTAAACCTTCGTATTTGTTTGGCACGATCCACCTCATTTGCCCCACCGATTTCTCGATCAGCGACTCCCTGAAAAGCACCCTCGCGCGCACCCAGCAGGTGGCGCTCGAAATGGATATGGACGACCCGGGTATGATGACCGGGATGATGAAAACAATGAATATGACCGACGGTAACGAGTTAAAAAAGCTCGTTACCGCGTCGGAATACGAGCGGCTGAACCGCTTTTTTACGGATTCTGTGCACGTAGGTCTGGCGATGTTCGAACGGGCCAAACCATTTATTCTGATGGGCCCGCTCTTCAATGCATTGCTCGACTGCCAGCCGCAATCCTACGAAATGGCACTTGTGGAGCTCGCCGGCAAGCAGAAGTCCGAGGTGATCGGCATTGAAACGCTGGAAGAACAAATGGCTATTTTCGACACGATTCCTTACAAAGATCAGGCAAAAATGCTGCTCACCCTGATCGACAGTTTACCTTCCGCCAAAAAAGAATTCCGGAGCCTGGTTGCATTGTACAAAATGCAGGACATCAGCAAGCTGTACGATTTGACGATGAAAAGTGATTTTGGAATGGACGGCAATGAAGAAGTAATGCTGTTTGCCCGCAACCAAAAATGGATCCCCCGCATCCGTCGTATCGCCAGTGCGAAGCCAACATTTTTCGCCGTCGGTGCTGCGCATTTGGGAGGGGAACGCGGTGTGATCGCCTTGCTGAGGAAAGAAGGCTTCCAGGTTCGAGCGGTCAAGTAACGCGCGGCGGGTTCGGTGATAATTAGCGCCAGCCGTTTGAAAACCGTTGCAGATTCGTCACACGTTATTAGCAGGTAAAGCGATAAATTGAGTGTTGTAAATTTTCGCTAACACACTTGCTACATGAATCTGGAAAAATACGACCTGAATTTTGACGACGATCACTTTACATTCAGATTCATCAGCGACGGGCCACGAGGCAAAATTCAAAAAATCGTAGTTTTTACGGAGCTTGTCGGGACGGACAATTACTACAATCTCTCGTTTGGGGATTGGAATGAATTCACTCAAAAGCTGGATGACACAATTATTTCAAATAACCTGGATACGCCCAAAATACTGAGTACCGTGGCTTTTGTTGCTGAGTCCTTTCTAGCAAAAAGACCCGGGGCGGTGATTTTTGCGGCAGGCAACAGTGCAGCGCGAAACAGGTTGTACAGGATAAGCATTGCGAAACATTTGGCAGAGATAAATAGCCGCTTTGTTGTTCGCGGAAGCTGCAATAAAAAGTGGCAATCTTTTAAGAAGGGTGTCAGCTACGATGCGTTCTTACTATTTCATAAATGAAGTTTTTTAGATCAAAATAACTGCCAGCTTATGGAAAACGAACAAAGCCAGGTTTTGGAAGACGTTGCAGCGAAATGCTTTCCGCCACTTCCTGATTTATCCAATGACCCATTCGTATTGAGAAAGCAAAGAATGGCAATTGAATTTTTGACATCCAATCCGGTACCTAAGCATTTATTACCCAGAAAACGAAATCAGTCAAGTGTCCGATCAAAACGCTGAGATCCAGCGCGTGAGCCATTCGGGGTTGAAAAAGAGCATAAGCAAGGCCACGAGGAAGATCCCGGCGATGAATTTGCCGGAAGCGCTGTTGTTGGTGCTCACCGCTTCGGCGCGCACTGTTTTGAAAAACAGCAGGTACGGCAGCCGCATGTAGTAAGCCAGTGAAATGGCAGCATTAAGAATGCCGCCAACCAGCAACCACAGCATCCAGGTGAGCTCCTGGTCATGGTAGCTGTCCCAAAGGGCGGAGAAAACGAGCAGCTTGGAAGTGAAGCCGGCGGTAGGGGGTAGGCCAGCCAGCGCCACCATCACGACCGTCAGAATGCCGGAGATCCAGATGTAGTTGCGGCCGAGGCCTTCGTAGTCTTTGAGCTGGGTTTCCTGCCTCGGTTGCAGCAGATCCACCAGGAAAAACGCCGCAAGATTGATCACGAGGTAAGCGGATGTGTAAAATACGGCCGCTTCGAAGCCGAAACGGCTATATGCGGCAATGCCTACCAGCAAATAACCTGCCTGGGCAATGGAGGAGTAGGCCAGCAGGCGGCGTGCATTGGTTTGCCAAAGCGCAGCCACATTGCCGATCGTCATGCTGATCAGCGCGATACCGCCCAAAACAGGGAAGTATTGGGAAGGCAAAATGCCGGCAAGGCGCATGAGCACCAGCACCACAGCGGCCTTTGGAGCTACGGAAAGGAAGGATACCAATGGCGTGGGCGCCGCTTCGTAAACGTCGGGCGTCCAGATGTGGAATGGCACGAGCGAAAGTTTGAAAAGCAGGCCTGCGAGCGTCAGTACAATGGTGACCGTTACAACAAGGTCGGAATTGTTCGTTAATGCGACGGTCATGTCTTGGCTCGTGATATCAAGCGTGCCGCTCAGGCCGTAGATCAGCGAAATGCCGTATAGCATTACCGCCGAGCTGGCGGTGCCGAAAAGCAGGTATTTAATGCCGCCCTCAGCTGCTTTTTTGTACGGCGAAAGCGCTACCAGCAGGTAGGAGCTTATGGAAATGAGTTCCAGCGAGAGGTAAATCGACAGCAGGTGTGTGGACATTGTCAGCAAATGCAAGCCTGCCACGGCGGCTATCAGCAAGGCATGGTACTCAGCCGGGAAATCGTATTTGAGGATGCGGACGTGGAGTAATGTAAAAATCCAGGCGAGTGTAATCAGTATTTTGAAGAATACGGCCTGCCTGTCGAGGAACAGCAGGGGCTGGAACCGGAATGCGGGCTCGGAATTCCATTGGCCGACGACGAGCAGCAATGTTACCAGGCTCCCTGCCAAAGCCACGCTCAGGAGGTAGGACGTCGCTTTTTCTTTGCCGAAGCGTTTCACAAAAAGCAGTTCTGCAAGCAGGAACACACAAAAGAAAATGGCCAGAAATATTTCAGGGATGATTCCGCCGAGGCTCTGGCGTATATGTATGAGCTGGTCGTTGATGTCCAAGAGAGCAGGTACAATTTTTATGCAAAAGTACAGAAAGAGGGCGGGGAATCCAGCCCTTAGGCTTCCAAACCTCGAACTTATCAAATTAACCAACTTAAATCATGAAATATTTGCTAAGAATTTTCACGCTGGCATCCTGCATCGCAGCCGCTCAGGTGAATGCGCAGGATTCGACGGGATTGGCGGGAACGCCCTATCAGGAAACACAACTTGCGGCAGGTGATAAGTCGCCGTATTTATTGAAAGAATGGTATTCGGGCGCCGTCCGGACCAGCGACGACCGCGTTCATGACGGCGTTCAGCTGCGGTATGACTATCTGAAAGATGAAATAGAATATAAAACGGGTTCCGGTATGTACAGGGTGTCGTCCGGTGTGAAGGAGTTCACGATTCCGAGCGGCGTGGAGTTGTACACATTCAGAAGCGGGTACCCGGCAGTTGGGAATGGAACCGAAAACAGCTTCTACCGCGTACTTTACGATGGGAACACCAAGCTTTTGAAAAAATATACCAACCCTATTAAAGTGGAAAAAGCCAGCGCCACAAGGGAAATGGATGCCGGCGCGAAATTGTATCTTTTGAAGGATGGGAAAATGAATGCGGTGCAGCTCAGTAACCGTAACAGTTTTCTGAAACTGCTCACAGACGAGAGGAATAAGCTAAATTACGTAATTAAAGAGCAGCAGCTGGACTTTGCCGGCGAAGACGACCTCATTCGCCTGTTGGAAGAATATGATTCTTACAAGGCCGGGCGCGGCGGTAACTAGCCTACTTTTCCACAACCCAGCGATTTACGCTGTTGTATTTGCCCTCGATAACGATCTTAAAGAAGCCGGAAGGATATTGCGAAATGTCTATTCCGGCTTTTTCATTGGCCACGTCTACCTCGTCCATCAGGTAATACAGGTCACGACCGCCTTTTTCGAACTCATTGGTCGTGGCGAGCCAGATTTTTACTTTTCCTTCCTTTTCAACGGCTTTCCAGGAAATATCCACCTTGCCCGCCGATTTTTGAACAACCGGCGATACGATTGAAAGCTTGCCTGTAAATGCAACGCCGTCCACTTCAAACGACTGTTCTTTTGGGATATGAATGTCCATATGACGGGCCACGGTTGGGAAAATGTCCACTACGCCGGGTGTCGCCTTGAAGTTTGCATTCAAATTTTTTGCATTCGTCACGATCCACGTGCTGCGTTCGCGATCGCTCTGGCCGCCGTGGCCCTGGCCGGTTTTGGCGTCGCGGCCATGGTCGGTTGTGATCACGATGAGCCAGTCTTCATTATAAGTTTTCTCGCGGTAGGAGACAGATTTCCAAAGGCGGCCCATCTGGTCGTCCATCATTTGAATGGCTTTGTGGAATTGCTCGCTGTCGCCATATTTGTGGCCCATATCATCGGTGTATTCGAGGTAAACCCATGACATATCCGGGCCGTTGTCGCGGATGTAAGCGGCCGCCTCGTTCACAACTTTCTCGTCGATTTTGTGAATGTATTCCTTCTGTTCGTCGTGCTTGAAATGCATGGTGTCCAGCTCGAAACCATCGAAAGAATAGTCGATTTGCAGCTGGCCGGTTTGTGGGAGGTTGGTACCCACAAGCTTGGTGCGGTTGTCAAGCCAGGTCGAGAAAATAGCGGTGCGTTTTTGTGGATATTGCTCTTCCAGAAAGCGAAAAAGTGTCCAGTAGTGATAGTTCGGGTCTTTAATATCATTATCCCAAACATTATGCTTGTTCACCCAGGTGCCCGTGAGCAAGCTGTTATAACCCACGGCCGAAATGGTCGGCGTTTGCGAGTAGGTGCCTTTGCCTCCGCCTACGTACGCACGTGTGTACCCGCCCACCTTCGCGATCGCGTCCAGATGGGGCGTCGCGATTTTTTCCTTACTGTCGCTGGAAATGCCGTCCACAATCACGAAGACGACCTTTTTGGTTTTAGCAGCCTGCGAAAAAGCATTCGGGGCAATGCTTGCAGCCAACAATAGTCCTAACAGGAAGGAAATGCGGGTTTTCACAAATTGAATGATGTTTTCTAGGGGCTTACCGGTTGTTCCGGCGCTGCGTCCGTCTTTTTCTTTTTACCAAATGCATAAACAATCCCAAAATGGCTTTTCAGAACACCGCTGTCGAACTTGTCTTTGACATACGGGTTCAATTCCAATGCGAGCATAATGCGGCGGTTCATCGGAAGCGGCGCAATGCGCACGCCTATGTTGACAGAATAGCCGTCGACCGTGATTACATCCGCGTCGGGATCGGCAATGCGGTACAGAGGATTTAGCCGGAGGCCACCACCAATGTACCATTGGGCTACTTCGCCTCTTTTGAGGTTGATCATCGGAAGCAGGTCAATGCTAAGACTGCTGAACAGTGAATTGGTTTGAAGCCGCGTATCGAGCCAGATCACTTTTTTCGCGTTCGTGCTGACGGTCAGCAGGCTGCTCCACGGGTAGTAACCCACCGATGCCTGCGCCCGCAGCTTTCCCTGGCCCAGCAGGGCGATCAGCATCAGTACAAAAAGAACTCGTTTCATCGAGGAGAGTTTTTAGCGGCGCATTGCTTTGCCAAGCTTGCCGGCCGCCTGCATGGTATTCATTTTTTTCATCATTTTCCGCATTTCATCAAATTGTTTGATCAGGTTGTTGACTTGCAGAATGGTGGTGCCGCTACCGGCTGCAATGCGTTTTTTGCGGCTGCCGTCGATGATATCGGGGTTCTCGCGTTCTTTTTTGGTCATCGACTGAATGATCGCTTCAATGGGTTTGAACGATTCGTTGTCGATATCGAGGTTCTTAATGGCTGAGCCCATGCCCGGAATCATTCCGATGAGGTCTTTTACGTTACCCATCTTTTTGATCTGCTGCAATTGGCCGAGGAAGTCGTCAAAATCGAATTTATTCTGACGCATTTTGGCGTTAATGCGCTTTGCCTCGTCTTCGTCGAATGCCTGCTGTGCGCGTTCCACGAGGGAGATCACGTCACCCATGCCGAGGATCCGGCTTGCCATACGATCGGGGTAGAAGGAGTCGAGCGCTTCCATTTTTTCCCCGGTACTGATGTATTTGATCGGTTTTTCGACCACCTGGCGGATCGAAAGCGCCGCACCACCGCGGGCGTCACCGTCGAGTTTGGTAAGTACTACACCGTCGAAATCAAGTCTTTCGTTAAAGGTTTTAGCCGTGTTCACCGCGTCCTGACCGGTCATCGAGTCGACTACGAAGAGGATTTCGGAAGGTTTTACGGAAGTTTTAATGTCTTCCACCTCTTTCATCATCACCTCGTCCACTGCCAAACGGCCCGCCGTATCGACGATCACGATCTTTTTGCCGGATTTTTTAGCGTGCGACACCGCGTTCTGCGCAATGCTTACCGCATTTTTGTTCTCAGGCTCAGAATATACCTCCACGCCGATCTGCTCTCCGAGCACTTTCAGCTGGTCGATCGCCGCAGGGCGGTACACGTCGCAGGCAGTCAAAAGTACCTGGCGCCCTTGTTTTTTTAGTAATGAAGCGAGTTTTCCGGAGAATGTGGTTTTACCGGAACCTTGCAAACCGGCGATCAGGATCACCGCGGGGTCGCCTTTGATATTGATCCCCTCGGCATTGCCGCCCATCAGTTCAGTGAGCTCTTCCTGCACGATTTTGACAAACATCTGCCCGGGTTCAACAGAAATCAGGATTTTTCTGTCGATGGCCTTTTCACGGATGCGGTCTGTAATTTCTTTGGCTACCTTGAAGTTTACGTCGGCATCAACCAGCGCTTTGCGGACTTCCTTGGTGGTGGCGGCAACATTTATATCGGATATCCTGTCCTTTCCTTTTAGTGTGCGAAAGGCGTTATTAAGCTTGTCCTGTAAGTTTTCAAACATGGAGTAATATCTATGAATCTGAACCTGAATTTGAAATAAAACACAAAGGTATAAATAAAATGAGGAGTACAGGATAGTTAGCTCCCGTACTCCTCAATATTCACTGGCCCGGAGGCCTGCATAATGTCTATTTTTTGAACTTGGCGGCGATCCAGCGGAACATTTTCTTTTCCTTTTCCCAAAAAAACGAGAACTGGCCGAGCAGAAACCCGTACAACAGCAACAGGCTCTGGTAAGTCGGGAAAATGAACAGAATGTAAGTGATTGTTTTGAGCCACATCGGCGTCGCATCGTCATACCCGAGGAGGTTAAACAGCCCTTTGCGGAGCCAAACTACCGACGAGCCCGACAAACTGAACACCGCGAGTACCAATAAAACCTGCCTGGTTGTTTCCAATCCCCATTTTTCCTGCATTTTGCCCAACCAGGGCTGCGCATTCTTTTCTCCGCTTTGCATATATGTTATTGTATTGACTGCTACTGGAATTCCTGCAAAGTAACAACGCGAATCTCAAAAATCCTTGATTTTAATGAAGGTTTAATGGCCGGGTTCGTGAAAGGCGGTGCGTTTGGGACAGGCAAAGCAGCGGTTCATCGGTTGCATCAAAACGACGTCCCCACACCCGGGTCGGAAAAACGTTTGTCTTTGATGAAATCGTCGTCATTCAATGTTTTCAGGAATGCGACGATGGATTGTTTTTCGGCACTTGTCAGGCTGATTCCGCGTTTTTGGCCAGCTACATTCAGCAGCGGATCGAGGGTGGGCGACACGTGGATGCTGTCCTTGTTGCCCGGCCGGTCGTTGGCATAATGGTCGAGGACCTGTTCCAGGTTTGTGAACCGGCCGTCGTGCATGTAGGGTGCGGTAAGGCCGATATTGCGGAGGCTGGGCACCTTGAATTTCAGCCGGTCGTTTTCGTTCAAAGTGATGTCGTACCTGCCCTGATCGTTGATCCGGTTGGGCCTCAAGCCGTTGTTCCGGAACTTTTGATCGGTAAAAAGCTCTCCGGCATGGCAGGAGGCGCATTTTTGTTTGAAAATGGTTAAGCCGTTCTGTTCCAGGGAAGTTAATGCCGAAGCGTCGCCGCGCACATAGTAATCGTAGCGCGATGTAGCCGACACCATCGTCATCATAAACTGCGACAATGCAAGCATCATCCGGTCGGCTGTGATGCTATCGCTTCCGAACGCCGCTTTGAACATTTTGGGGTAATCTACCTGCTTGGCGGCACCAGCAACCGGGGTTTTCCTCAATTTTTCGATCACGTTGGAAACCCGCTCATCCATTTCGACCTTGTTTTGAATGGGCACCGGCGGCACCAGGTCCATGTCATGCACGCCGCCGTCCCAGAAAAACGAGGTGCTCCAAGCCATATTTTGGACCGACGGGGCGTTGCGTGTACCGATCAGGTCGTCCACGCCGTGGCTCAGGTCGTGGCCGTGATGCGTAAATGCCGCCTGCTGCTGATGGCACGTGCCGCAGCCGATATTGTCGGTTCTGGAAAGTATGCCGTCGTAAAAAAGGAACTTGCCGAGTTCGACACCCTCGACGGTCAATGGATTTTTGGACAAATCATAAACCGGGTCAGGGAAATACGACGGCTTCGTCCATTGCAAGGGCGTGGGCGTTTTGGCGGGCGGGGCCACCGGCTCGGGGTTGTCGGGCTTCCTGCCGCAGGAAACTACCGCCATCACGATCAATATGCCTGCAATTTTCTTCATCATCGTTCGCGGACGTGATTTCAGTTGATTTTTATTTCCTTGACACTAAACATGCCTGCATAGTTGTCGGCGACATTTTTTGAAAACGGTGTGAACATCACGCCGGGGTTCTCCTTAATGCTCAGCTGCGTCGGACCGTCGAATATTTTCAGGATATTGGCCTGAATAAGTACATTGGATACGATGCTCGTAGTGACGATGGCTTTCTGACCGGGGAAATTCAGTTTCACGGTTTTAATGTTATTGAGCGTTGGCGCCGTTAAGCCGCCGAAGCCTCCTATATGGTAGAAGTATTTCCCGTTGGCGGTCGTCGACGAATCGGACGAGCCTTCCATTTTCAGGAAAATGTAGCCTGGGTTCCAGTCCCAATACATGGCCTCTTCGTTGGTAGGGCCGCTATCCTTGTCGAGAATGCCTTTGCGTCCGGGCTGCGAGGGGTCCATGACACTCCGCAGGCTGTCCACGCCGATGGTGAATTCCACGCCGGTATACTCGCCGGTGAGCACATTCCTGATCGTGAGTTTCTGCGATTCGCGGTTCGATTCGCGGATCAGGAAATAGCTCGAATCCTGTGGCACCGTGAACACGCTGCCGTCCATTCTGATCAGTTTGATATTGGAAATGTAGTAATTGAGTATGCTCACTGTAAAATCTTCTCCTGCCGAGTTCTGGTATCTCACACTATCGAGCTGTAAATCCTGGTTGCCTGCGATATTGTCGAATTGCAGTTGGATCGTACCCGTTTCAATGGGGTCGGTATCATCTTTTTCGTCGGGAAACTGACATGAAGCCATCCATAGTGCCGACGCTATCGCCAGCAATATTGAAAATGTCCTTTTCATAAATATTTGTTTAATAAAAAAACCACCCACAGACAATACACGGGCTTTGAGCCGGCAAAATTGCACAAAGAATTTGTTCCAACTAATGATAGAACTGCAAACGGGCCGCTTTCATTGTGACGCATTGCAGTCCCGCAGGATAATCGGTGTTTGAATGTGCATTCGATTTAGGTTGCAAAATGTATATTTGGTAAAAAGAAACACACTATGGCCATAGCAGCGCGCGCATTAGCACTTCCCCACCCGACCATGTATTCAGAAGAGGAATATCTCCGCCTTGAAAACGACGCCTTTGAAAAGAGCGAATATTTTCAGGGGCAGATCATTAAAATGTCGGGTGCGGCACCGAATCATAATCGGGTAAAGGAGAATGTGATCGGGGAAATTTATCAGGTTTTGAAAAAGAACAAATCCTGCCGAAGCTCATCCAGTGACCAGCGCATTCATATTCCCGCCAATTCACTGTACACTTATCCCGACATTGTGATTGTCTGCGGGGCTAACCAGTTTTCAAAGCTTGATCGCATCACGATTATTAACCCGTCGGTAATTATTGAAATTCTTTCCCCATTCACCTGCGAGTACGACCGCGGGCAGAAATTCAAATTGTACCGTGACATTGAAACCTTGCAGGAATATGTGACGATAGATTCCCGTAAAGCCGACGCGCAGGTTTTCCGCCGTATGCCCGGTAATCAATGGATACTGGCCGATGATGCATTCTCCCTGACCGAAACAATTACAATTCAAACCATTGGCGCAACCCTGCAAATGGCCGATCTTTATGACGGCACCGAGAATGTAACCAGCCTCGTTCCCCCACCAAAAGAGTAATTTTCCTATATTTGCCCTTTGAACAATAAGGGGCATTTTGCTCCGTTTAAGATCAAAATTGTTTTTGAATAGAATCGACCTCTGTTTCATTCGCTTAACCATTCACTTTTTATTTCTGATATGATGCTTCTGCAAGCACTTACTGACTCTACTGCGGCTGCACCCGTCGCTGAGCAGGGCCTTTCCGTAATCGATCTGCTCGCCAAAGGGGGGTGGGTAATGTTGCCACTCGGGCTGTTGTTCCTCGCCACGCTGTTCCTGATCATCGAGCGTTTCCTCGGGATTGGCGCAAATGGTAGGATTGAGCCGCAATTTGTCGATAATGTGAAAGATTTTATCCAGCAGGGTAACCTGAAATCGGCCGAGTCGCTTTGCAGAAACCAGCGTAATGCCGCAGGCCGCATTCTCGAAAGGGCGATCGGCCGGATTGGCTATCCGATCAAAGACATTGAAACGACTATCGAAAACGCCAGCCAGATCGAAATCCAGCGCATGGAGGGAAATTTGCCTTATCTCGGGGTGATCGCCGGTATTGCGCCGATGCTCGGTTTCGTGGGTACGATCTCCGGTATCATCCGTATCTTCTACGATATTTCGATTTCCAATGACTTCAATATCAGCACCATTGCCGGTGGTATGTATGAGAAAATGATCACGTCCGGCTCCGGTCTGATCATCGGTTTGATCGCCTACGCGGGTTACCACTTGCTGAATATGAAGATCGACCGTTTTGCATTGCGCCTGCAAATGGCCGCGTCCGATTTCCTGGATGTGCTCCAAAAGCCAGTTGCTGCAAAATAGATATTCAAGGATGGCAGGTTCGCGCAATCTGCCCCATCTGACAACCCATTACATTTTCCAATATGAAAATACGTCGGAAGAGCCGGTTTGCCCCGGAGGTGTTCACGCACTCGCTCAACGATATCATGTTCTTCCTGCTGTTGTTCTTTTTGATCATCTCGACGATGTCCAATCCGAACGTGATCAAACTGATGCTGCCCAAGGCATCGGCAACGCAGCAGATGTACAAAAAGCAGATTACCCTGTCGGTTGACGAAAATAAGGCCTATTTTATCGATAAAGAGCCGATCCCTTTCGATAATCTGGAAACGCAGCTGCAAAGCATTTTTGCCGGCGTGGAGGAGCGCACCGTCGTTTTGAGAGTCGATAAAAACCTTGCCGTGCAGGATCTGGTGGATGTGCTCGAAATCGGGGCCAAGAACGATATCAAGATGGTGATGGCTACCGCTAAATAGAATTTTTGGGAGAAAGGACGAGGGAGTAAGGAGAATGGAAAGGGCTTGGAGATCGGATCTCCAAGCCCTTTTTCTTGCTTATTGATTTGCTGCGCTTTGGTAAATTTGCTCAACGATCTGTTGCAGGATAGCGCCTTGCTCGCCGTCGCAGATATTGGCCGTCTCCCCATCACAAAGATCCAGGAACGCCGTTGTGTTTTCCAGCTGAAAATCCACATCGGCCAAATGTGGGAAACGGATATCAGCCAGCTCGCCTGCTATTTCGGTGTGGACCGAAAGCGGGAATAGCCGGGCGCCGCCCTTGGTACCGAACACTTCCAGGTTGATCGTCTCTTCCTGCTCCATATTGAGCGCAAATGAGGTGGACAGCGAAATGCTGACGTTCCCCGGGAACGACAAATGTGCAAAGCAGGCATCTTCCACCTCGAATGTCGATGGATTCCAGGCACCTTTCAAGCCCTTTCCGCCGCTTTTGCCGATAAAATCGTACGTGTTGGCGACGATCCGAGTAGGTTGCTGATAGCCGGTGAGGCCTAATGCGAGGTCAAGGATGTGTACGCCGAGATCGATGAGCGCACCGCCTCCCTGGATGGTTTTGTTTGTAAAGTTGCCCCAGCCGGGAATGCCGCGGCGGCGCAGGTAGTTGGCTTTGATATGATAAATCTCGCCCAGGTTACCGGTCGCTTGGTAGTTTTTCAATGTCGCATACTCCGGTGCGTGGCGTCGCTGGAAGTTGTAGGCTAGTATTAATCCTTTCTTTTTAGCCAGATCGGCCATTTCGCGGGCTTCGCGCGCATTCATGGCTGGCGGCTTCTCGCAGAACACGTGACATCCGTTTTCGAGGGCCTGCATCGTGAACGGGTAATGCAGGTTATTAGCGGTGCAGTTAATCACGATGTCGGGCTTGCCTTCACTCCGGTACATTTGATCGGGATTATCGTAGGCGAACGGTACGCCATGTTTGTCGGCCAGCGCCAGCGCCTTATGGATGTCGCGGCTGCATATCGATACGGCTTTGACGCGATCGGACAGTTTAGCTAGCGCCGGAAGATGGTTCTGATCGGCAATATGCCCTCCGCCAATGATGGCCGCTTTTAGGATTGACATGAAAGGAAGAATAGGTTTGGTATATCTTCCAAATATCCGCATTAAAACGCGAAATGCGCTGCGAAAACCGGCATTACGCGTTTCTATTTTGCCCTGTATTTCAAGACTGGCGCGGCATATCGCCGGGATGTGAGGCCATAGTTGAGATACCTGTATGTCCCATTGTCATTCGACATGTACTCGGTAGCCGCATTGCTTGAAGTCTTGTAATTCACTGCTCCATACCTCACCTCGGGCACTTTGCCGGATGCCAGAATGTCTAATGGATTACCGAACAGCTTACCTATTTTTTCCATCGAAGAGGCGGGAGTAATGTCTCTGAAATTCATGAACCCCTGGCGCTTATCCTCACTTTTGTCCTCCATTTTGAAATTCACTTCAAGGGTGTATTCCATTTCAACCGGCTTACCGTTTTGCACCGCCGGATTCCACTTCGGCATATCGTTCACCACCCGCAACGCTTCCTTGTCGATGCCATAGCCGATGTTTTTCAGGCTTTTGGCATTGCGGATTTCGCCGTTTTTATCCACCGTGAATGAAACCAGCGCGATAGCTTCCAGTCTGATCTGCCGGGCAATTTCAGGATATTCCAGATTTTGCATTAAATATTGCATGAGGGCTTCCCTTCCGCCGGGAAACTGTGGTTGCTGCTCTACCACTTTCATATTGCGATCCACCGTCGAAGGGGGCGCGGAGGCAGTTACCGGCGCTGTGGCGGTTGCCGGTTTCCCGACGATCACCGGGCCGGTGATTTGATTCACCGCCTTTTTCATAACCAGCATGAGCTCGGTTTGATTATCAGAAACCGTCACTTCAACCGCTTGATAGGCAACATGCGTGATGACCAGTTTGGCGCCGGTCGGCACATTGTCCAGCTCAAACCAGCCGTTCCGGTCGGTAGTGGTGCCGCGTGTGGTTCCGGCTACGATCACTATCGCATCCGAAACAGGCTCTTTCTGTTCATTGGTGAGGTTACCCTTTACGCGGATGTTCTGTCCGATAGCGGCATCCAGCCGCTGGATCGCTTGCAACGGCGACCGGGAAGCTGAAATGGCCATAGAGCACATGAGCACCGGCAGGATTAGCAGATATTTGGCCAGCAGCCAACGGGAACTGCGCTTTTTGTAGATCATATCAATCCGGTTTTTGAGCATCGACGAGTTGAAAAAATGATTAGCCACCGCGATATCCGGGCTGCGGAGCGCATAAGCCACGAGAAACGACGCGTAACCGTGCCGGTCGGGAACCGGCTGGTCGGCGAGGTACTCGTGCACGGTTTGAATGCAGCGTTTGTAAAGCCACAGCACCGGATTGAACCAGAAACCGATTTTGAGCAGTTCGACCACCAGTATGTCCGCCGTGTGCCATTGCCGGATGTGCTCGCATTCATGGCGGATCACCGCGTCGGGGTTGTGCCGGTAGTCGTGTGCGCTCAGGAATAGCCAGTGGAAAAACGAAAAAGAGCTTCCGCCGTGCCTAACATTGCATTCCGGCAGCATTACGAGCGTGTACTGGCCCATTCCGATTGTTTCACTTTGGCGCGCTATCCGGATCAACCGCCTCAAACCGGAAAGGAATTGCCATCCCAGCACGACCACGCCGGCAAGATACGCAGCTGCGATCAGCCACAGCCATTCACCGCTACCTGTTTGCGGAGCATGGCCGGCCACCACGGCTACTGAGATAGTCGCTTTCTGGTAGACGGTTTCGGGTACGTAAATGGTCGTTACCGGTGCTGAGAAGCGTAATGCAGGCAATGCGAAGGCGATCAGTAACGAACCCAGCAGGTAGAAACGGTTCCAGTGAAAGAAAGTGTGCTTGCGGAGCAGGAGCCAGTAGCAGGCGTAAAATGCGCCCCAGTACAAATTGACTTTCAACAAATAAAGGAGCGTTTCCATGCCGGGAGAGAATTATTTGTTATTGTCTTTGGTAATGATGGAGATGACACCGTTTGCGCCCTTCGAACCGTAGATTTTCGTCGCCTCCGCGCCTTTGAAAACGTTGAGGCTCTCGATGGTGTTGGGATCAATCGTATTAAGTGATAGGCCTTCTTCCATTTCCTCACCGTTCAGGATGTAAAGCGGTTGCGAACCGGGCAGCGTCAGCTGGTCGTTCAGGCGCAACGTAACTTTTGTTGGGGATTTAGCAACGCCCGGCACAGTAGCCTGCGTCGTGTCGTTAGAAGGCGTTTCTTCCAGCTGGAAATTGATCGGCAAGTTATATTTAACACGAACCGGCTTGCCGTCGACCTCGCCGGGTACCCATTTGGGCATCGTCGAAACGACCCTCAGTGCCTCTTCGTCACAGCCAGCGCCCAATCCTTTCAGAATGCGGAGGTCGCTGATCTCGCCGGTTTCCGTCACCACGAATGCCAGAAACACCCGGCCTTGTACATTCGCGTCGATCGCTTTTTTAGGATATCTGATATTTTGTCCGAGAAACTTGTACATCTCTTTGACGCCTCCCGGAAACAGGGGATGCTTGTCGACCACAGTATAAACTTTTTCGTCTTTCACTGCCTCGTCGGGCACTACCACTGCTTCTTTTTGCTCCACTTTGGGTGGTTCCGTTTCCTTGGAAACCTGGCTCTCGCAACCGGCAACGAATACTGCAACACTGCCAATCAGCGCGGCTGCCACGGCGTACGTGCCGAGCATCCACTTCGAAGTTCTGCTTTTGTAAATCATCTTGATCCGATTTTTAATTTGGGATGGTTTGAAAAAATGGTTCGTGAGCGCAGCCACGGGCGCATTGAGGGCGTAGGCAACGAGAAATTTGGCATAATGCTCGCGATTCGGCGCCTCGGCATCGGCCAGGTACTCGTGGATTTCCTGCAAGGAGCGTTTGTACAGCGGCAGCACCGGGTGAAACCAGAATAGGGTCCGGAGCACCTCCACGAGCAGGATGTCGAGGCTGTGGCGCTGGTGCGTGTGCACCATTTCATGCCTTAATATCGCGTCGAAGTGATTTTCGTAGTCGTTCCGGTTGATGACAATCCATTTCAGGAAGGAAAACGAGCCTACCTGGTTCGAATCGATGAGGACGATCGTGCAATCTTCAAGGCCGATCACTTCCCCCGATTTCAGGTACCGTACCAGCTTTGCGACTTCGCGGATAAGCTGCGAACCGAAGATCGCCAGCCCGAATGCGTAAACGATCGCAATTCCCTGCCACCAGTTAAATCCGCTCGCCGGCTCCCTGGGCGCGGCCGACACGGTGAACGCAGCGGCATTGACCTCGTAAATAACCGGCAGCTCCGGCCCCGATGCCGGATAAATCACCTCGGGAAGCAGGAATGCTGCGAGCAGCGAGGCGACCAGATAGGCGCGGTTCCACTGGAAGAAGGTGTGCTTGCGCAGCATCAGCCAGTAGCAGCCGTATAGCAACGTCCAGTATAGGCTCACCTTGCCGATGTAAAGTAATGTTTCCATGGCTGACAGATGTTTTTACTGGTCGTTTTTGTGTTGATTGATGAGCTTCATGATCTCGTCCAGGTCCTTGGTGTTAAGATCATTGTCCTTCACGAAAAAGGAAACGAGATTAGGCAGCGAATTATCGAAATAATTGACCATTAACTGCTTCATTTCGTGTCGTTTATATTCTTCTTCCGAGATGAGCGGATAGTACTCGTGTGTCTTGCCGTAGGCATTATATCCCACCACCTCTTTCTTTTCGAGTATCCTAATGATGGTCGATACGGTGTTATAGGCAGGCTTGGGCTCGGGCATTTCGGCAAGGATGTCCTTCACAAATGCTTTCTTCAATTGCCAGAGAATTCTCATGACCTCTTCCTCAGCCCTCGTCAGGTTACGGATTTCCATATTGTTCTTTCTTTTAAAATGGGTTATTAATGATGCTTATTTCAAAGGTATTACTATTTCGTTAGTTTCAAAACTATTTTATTAGTTATTATGAAAAAATAAAAAAACCGTCGGGTTGTAAAGTCGACGGTTTATGTTGATTATGAATATTTTATGCTAGGCATACTTTGAGCCTTTGCTGCGAAGATATTGCCCTACATTACACAGAGCGCCAGGCATTAATGCAACTTCATGATCCCAGCCGAACGTCGCCCAGTTGCCGGGTGTGGCGATCATAATTTGCTTTGTCTCAGTAAAAAACCAAATGACTTTTTTTACGCCAAAATTTAGCAGCTTCATTGTTTTCATCGCCACATACTTACTCTCAGCGACATTTTCCAATTCAATGCGCGTGTCTACTTCGACTGATATTATAGGGGGAACTTGCGCATAACGCAGATTGATCTCATCGATTGTCAACACGTTGTAGTCAAAAACCAGAATGTCGGAAGACAGATTGTTTTTCTTATCAATGTGGAGACCGGGTTCATTGGAAGCTATGAGATATCTGTCTTCGTCGATCGAACGAAGAAGAACACGTACCAGATAAGCGACGATGAATGATTGTAAAATACTGCAACCCATGACACCTTCTTCATTGACATTGCCTGCGAGCACTTCCTGGTAGCCTTTGTAGTAGTAAGGCTTCCCATCAATAATCTCGCGGATTAGCGATGTCGGAATGCTTTTCTCCAATGCGTTTTCAGGAATGTCGAAGCCAGGTCTTGGTGAAGCGATCATGATTTGAATCGTTTAGCCCATTATCAAATATACAAAAATCTATAACTGATTTTCAGTAGAATGTGCAAAGTCAATCGCTCGATGAGCAGGCGGCATAACATAAAAAAAGCGACGGAATCAAATCCCGTCGCCCTTGTAGTATGAACATCCGTGATGTTACTCCACCACGCTCAATTTCACCGTATTCGTCTTGCGCTGTCTTGAAACCGGCATGCTCAGTGTATTGATGAACACATCACCTTTTTGCAGCTCGCCTTTTTCAACGAGGAAAGTTTTGATGTCTTCGATCAGATCGTCGGTAGAAACACCCTGGTCGCGGTCGTAGTAGAATACCTTGGTGCCCCAATAAAGCGCCAGCTGGTTCATCAGCATTCTGTTGGATGTGAAAATCAGCAAGTTGGCTTTCGGGCGGTGGTGCGACAGGCGGAATGATGTGTAGCCCGAGCGCGTGATGCCGATGATCGCCGCAGCTTGGGTATCGCGCGCCAGACGGCATGCGCTCATTACCACATTGTCGTTCAGTTTGTAGGCACCAGGCGTGTCGTTTACTGCCGCGTGGTGTTTGAAATAAATGCTTTTGCTAGACGCTTCCACTTTTTCAATGGTGCGGCTCATGCTTTCAACGGCCAGGATCGGATATTTACCGGAAGCTGTTTCAGCCGAAAGCATTACAGCGTCAGCGCCGTCAAGTACCGAGTTCGCTACGTCGTTCAGCTCGGCGCGGGTGGCGCGCGGGCTCTCGATCATCGATTCCAGCATTTGCGTAGCCACGATTACAGGCTTGCCGGCACGGTTACATTTCTCCACAATCATTTTCTGGATCATCGGAACCTCTTCCGCAGGCAATTCCACCCCGAGGTCACCGCGCGCAACCATAATCGCGTCTGTTGCTTCGATGATCTCGTCGATATTCAGGATCGCCTCAGGCTTCTCGATTTTCGCTACCACGCGGGCAAATTTGCCTTTGTTGGCAATATATTCTTTTACTTTCAGGATTTCCTCCGCCGTGCGAACGAACGACAATGCGATCCATTCTACATTGTTTTCCAGACCAAAGTCCAGGTCTTCCCAGTCTTTCGGCGTTACCGAAGGCATCGAAACCTTTGTATTTGGCAGGTTAACACCTTTTTTAGATTTCAGATAACCGCCATAAATCACCTCCGTGATCACATCCGATCCTTCGATGCCGGTTACCAGCACTTCCAGTTTACCATCATCCATCAACACGCGGTCACCGATCTTCACATCATTGTACATCCCGTCGTAAGGTGTGCTCACTTTCTCGGCAGTACCCAGCACCTCGGTGTTGGAAAGGATCAGTTTTTTGCCTGCCTCGATCAGAACGCCGTCCTTCTCAGCTACCAGACCGATACGGATTTTCGGCCCTTGTAAATCTTGCAGAATGGCGAGGTTAAGGCCATGCTCTTCGTTGATCTCGCGGATATTGGTGAGTCTTTGCAGGTGGTCGGCGTGGGTGCCGTGGGAGAAGTTGAGACGGAACACGTTCACTCCTGCTTTGGCCAATGCATATAACGTTTCTTTCGATTCCGAGGCAGGGCCTACGGTTGCAACAATTCTGGTTTTTTTGGAAGACATAAAGTTAATGTGCAGTAAAAATGATGTTTTATAAACAATCCACGTCAATCACGACCTGGATGCTTTTTAGCGTCTTGTCAGTCAGAGTGTCAATTACTTTTTCCTGTATAAATGACTTTGCCGCCTTAAAATTAATCTTTTCTCGTTCAAGTTTGATGAGAATATCGAACAAAAACTGATTTCTTACTCTTTCGACCAGCGGCGGCTGCGGCCCCAGAACCCTGCTGGCGCCCAAATGCGACGTCAGTTTTTCGGCCAGTACTTTGGCTGCGCGGAGGGCGGTTCCTTCGTCGATATGCTTCACCGTAACCTTGATCAGCCGGGTAAATGGCGGGTAGCTGAATTTCTCGCGCTCGGCGATTTCGGCCTCGTACATTCCCTCGTAATCGTTATTAATGATCTTTTCGAGCAGCGGCTGCGAGGGGTTGGCCGTTTGGATGAGCACTTTCCCCGGCTTGTCGGCCCGCCTGCCTGCGCGCCCGCTCACCTGCGTCAGCATTTGGAACGCCCGTTCCGAAGCGCGGAATTCGGGGAAATGGATAATGCGGTCGGCATCGAAAATGCCTACGACGCTCACATTGTCGAAGTCGAGGCCTTTGCTCACCATTTGCGTCCCCACCAAAATGTCAATCCCGCCTTCCTCGAAATCGGAAATGATTTGCTGATAGGCATTTTTAGCGCGCGTCGTGTCGAGGTCCATGCGCTGCACGCGCGCCTCGGGGTACATTACATTAATTTCCTCCTCGATCTTCTCCGTGCCGTAACCCATCGTTTTTACTTTCGGCGAGCCGCAATGCGGGCAGGTGCGCGGCACTTCCTCCTTATGTCCGCAATAGTGGCAGCGGAGCTCCCGCGCCTTCATGTGGTATGTGAGGCTTACGTCGCAATTCGCGCATTCCGAAATCCAGTTGCATTCCTCGCATTGCAGGTAAGGGGAGTAGCCGCGGCGGTTCTGGAAGAGAATGGTTTGCTCTTTGTTTTTAAGGTTGTATTCCAAATGGCTTAGCAGAACGGAAGAAAACTCGTTCTTCATCTGCTTCTGGCGCTTTTCCTTCTTGGTGTCGATCAGCTCAAAACGCGGTAATGCCGCATTTCCGTAGCGCTGCTTCATTTGCACAAATCCATACCGGCCGCTTTGGGCATGAAAATAGCTTTCCAGCGAAGGCGTCGCTGAACCGAGCAGCGTTTTGCCTTTGTGCATGTACGACATGATCACCGCTACATCGCGTGCATTGTAGCGCGGCGCCGGGTCGTGTTGTTTATAGGATGTTTCGTGTTCCTCGTCGACGATAACTAATCCAAGATTATCAAACGGCAGGAATATCGCCGAGCGCACACCGACCACAAACTGGAACTTGCCGTCCAGAATGCCCTTCCACACTTCCACGCGCTCATTATCTGAGAATTTGGAATGGTAAATGCCCATCACATCGCCGAAAACCTTCCGAAGCCGCACAACGATCTGCGTGGTCAATGCGATTTCAGGAAGTAGAAACAAGACTTGAGAGCCGCTTTCGAGCGCTTGTTTGATCAGTTCGATATACACTTCGGTTTTGCCTGAGCCGGTAATGCCATGCAGCAGCACCACTTCTTTTTCCGCAAATAGCTCGTGGATCTGGCGGAAGGCTTCTTGCTGGGTGTCCGTGAGCGTAATGGTGCCCATGTTGCCGGCCGGAATGTCGTCAAAGCGGGAGACGAAAACTTCGAACTGCTCAAAAATGCCCTTTTTGATGAGAGTATTCAAAGAAGCATCCGAAATGGTATCGTCCTGACTGAAAATGCTTTTGTCCAGGCCCTTATAATTCAACTCAGGATTGTTGTAAACCGGGATAAAACTGAGGTATTTCAACAGGATTTCCTGCTGCTTGGGCGTCTTGTCGAGGTCCGCGGCGAGCTTCGACAGCGCTTCGTTGGTCGTATAAGCGGCCGTCAGCCTGATCTTTTTCGCCACTTTCGGCTTGTAGCGCTCTTTTACCTCCTCATATAAAATAACCGCCCGCTTC
This sequence comes from Dyadobacter fermentans DSM 18053, assembly GCF_000023125.1. Classification (NCBI taxonomy): domain Bacteria; kingdom Pseudomonadati; phylum Bacteroidota; class Cytophagia; order Cytophagales; family Spirosomataceae; genus Dyadobacter; species Dyadobacter fermentans. The sequence goes on along the minus strand of NC_013037.1, from coordinate 4,132,111 downwards.
CCGACGAGCGATTTGATGATCGAAGTGATATTCGATTTTTGCAAAAGCCTTTCGACTTCCTCATACGAAAGCGTCTGATGCTTTTTAATCTCTTCCACAACCAGCTGTTCCTGGTCGGTCAGCAAATCTTCGTGTTCAAACTCGGGATTTAACTGAATGCGCGACTGGCTGGTGATTTTCAAACCGGCAGGCAGCGCCACATTCATCACTTCGCCGATATTGCAGAGGTAATATTCGGCCACCCAGGCAAAGAGTTCGAGCTGCTGCTGGGTCACAATCGGCTGCTCGTCGAGCAATTCCAGAATGTATTTTGCCTGGTATTTCACCGGCGGGTTGGAATGCAGCTGCGCTACCACGGCTGTTATGACCCTCTTTTGCCCAAATTGCACGATCACCCGCGCCCCCACCTTGATCAGCGACGCCATTTCCCGCGGCACCCGGTAGGTAAACAGGTTCGGGATCGGTACCGGAAGGATCAAATCGGCAAAAAGGGTGATTTCTTCCTCGAATAAGGAGGTCATGGATTCAAATCGTTAATTCGGGCGCAAGTTCGCAATTTGTGGTCAAGCAATCAACGACACATCGAGCGTAGCGGCATGCGCCCAGTCCACCATGGCATTGAAAAGCCGTATCCGGCTGAATTTCGCAATGTCGCTTTCACGGATTTCGGCAGTTTGGATAATGCCTTCATCCAGCAAATGCGCCCTTCGCGTGCCGGGCAGGAGCGGGCTCGCGGGTGTAAGCCAGCGCGTGCCGTCGAAGAACGCGACGTTGCAATAATTGGAGTCCGTTACCAGCCCGTTTTTAATGATCAGGATTTCGTCTGCATCCCCGCGCTGCGCGAAGAGCGTGTTCAGCGCGTCGCGGTTGTCGTATTTGTATCGGTAGTCAATTTCATCGTCATAAACCCGCCTTATTTTGCGGATCGCCCTCGGCGAATAGGGCTCCCACTGAATCTTATCGATACCTTTGCTGTACACCACGCGACATTTGTGCATGCTTTCGGTCACATGATCGGGTACTTTCAGCAATGCATTCAAATCCCATTCATCCTCGTAACCCCACAATTCCCGCCGCGTTTTGTTCAGCCGGGCTTCGTGGTAGGACAGGTTTTTGAGTTCGCGGTTTTCGATGCAGATCGTTTCAAGGCACAGCATGCGGGGCGTGGCTAAATGGGAGATATACTTTATTGATCACTTCCTGATATTCGCTTTCGGCATTGCTTAATGCGGTAATGCCGCCGCCGCTTTTGAAAACCAAACCATCCTTTTCCTGTTCGATGAAGCGGATCATCACCGCACTTTCGAAGTTATGCCCATCAAAATAGCCCATTACACCGGTGTAATAGCCGCGCTGGTATTGCTCGGCTTCTTCAATGATTTCCAGCGTGCGCGGTTTCGGCGCACCGGTAATAGAACCGGCGGGCAACAGTTTTTGCAGCAAATCGCCGTAGTGGCCATCGAAAGTGGCCGGTAATGTCCCTGCTATCTCCGAACTGACCTGTAAAAGGGTTTTATCAAAAGTCTGAATGCGATCGATATAGCGGTAGCGCTCCACCCACACCTTTTCAGCGACCATGCTCAAATCATTCCGGATCAGATCCACGATCGTGGCGTGCTCGGCGGCCTCTTTGTGATCCGAGAGAATTACCTGCTCCGCATTTGGGACGGAAGCGTCAATGGTGCCTTTCATCGGAAATGAGGCAATGCGGTTGCCCCGGATGCGGACGAATATTTCGGGAGAAAAGCAGACAAACCGGTCCTGGAAAAGCAGCCGGTAAGGCGCCTCGCTGTGCTGGAAAATCTGTTTTAACGAAAGGTTGGTTTCAACCGGCGTAGGGATCGATAGATTTACCAAAAATGAGTTGCCTGCATTCAGATGGTTGAGCACGCATTTGAATTTTGGCTCGTACGCTTCGAAGGGAAGCGGGCGCCTATCGAACTGGATGTGCTCCGGCAGCTCGCTGCGGAATGCCGAATGATCATTGGTAAACCCGTTCAAGCTAAAAAGAATCTCATTCGGGTCGACGTCTTCGAGCTTCCAGGCCTGCGGGTTTTGGAATAGGTAGTCCACCAAAAAAAAGAACGGGGTTTTCGCTTTGCCCCATTCATTCAGTTTCTTCGTAAAATCGCCGGCCGCGTTTTCCAAGCTAAAAAGTGGTATTATCAGACTTTCTGAACAGTTAGCTAATTTACAAAGTTCAGAAACCAATAGCTAAATTAGAGGGTTAAAAGACTAGTGGCGGCCGCAAGCAAAAGGGTCGTCAGCCCATACAATGCACATTTACGACGCAATCATAATCGGCGGCGGCCCGTGCGGCCTCGCAATGGGGGTGGAGCTGGCCAAAAGCGGGCTCGACTACCTGATCCTCGAAAAAGGCAACCTCACCGAATCCATCCGCCGGTACCCGCGGCGCATGAAATTCTTCTCTACCGCTGAAAATATCGAAATAGGCGGCATTCCGTTCGCGATTTCCGACGTGAAGGCCAACCGCAACGAAGCCCTGCAATATTACCGCAAGGTAGCCGGTTACTACCATTTGAACTTTAAACTCTTCGTGGACGTCGACCGTTCCGAAAAGCAGGCCGACGGTACTTTTCTGACTTATTCCAATGACGGTCAGGTTTTTCAGTCCAAGAATGTGATCCTGGCAACGGGCTATTTCGACGTGCCGCGCATGCTGAATGTACCGGGCGAGAACCTGCCGCATGTTTCACATTATTATGATGAGCCATTTAAATACTCCTACACCAATGTGGTGCTGGTAGGCGGTTCCAACTCGTCGGTAGAAGCGGCCTTGGAGCTCTATCGCCATGATGCCAAGGTGACGATCGTGCACAAAGAGGCCGATTTCCGTACCAAAGTGAAATACTGGCTCGTGCCCGACGTAAAAAACCGGGTGAGAGAGGGCAAAATCCACACGCGCTTCAACTCCGTGACGCGGGCGATCGAACCCGGGCGCATGCTCATTGAAAATGTGGAAACGGGCGATCAGGAATGGTTACCGGCCGATTTCGTTTTTCTATTGGTAGGTTACCTGCCCGACGAGCATTTGCTTGCTCGCTGCGGCGTCACGCTCGATCCGCTGACCAAAGTGCCGGAATATGATTCAGAAACCTTCGAAACCAATGTGCCGGGGCTGTATTTGTGCGGGACTGTACTGGCTGGTGTGTTTACCGAAAAGGTGTTTATTGAAAATGGCCGTGAGCACGCGGCTGCTATCGCTGATCATCTGGCTGGCCGCGAAGTTCGTAAAGTGAATGAGCTCATTGACCGGATTTAGAATGCCACGAAGACACGAATGGACACGAATGAAAACTATGACTTTATTGGTCCACAAGCACCAGCTTCTTCTTTTTCTTTTTGGAAGAAATCTTTTCGATTTTCCCGATTAAACCATTCGCTCCGACGCCGTAGCCCACATTTCCGGCGAAACTGAGCGAGTGGAAACCTTCCGTGCCGAGCAGGATCCAGCTTTTCCCACGATCCAGGGAAACGCTGCTGCCGGACGGGCCCGACGCAACCAATGCATAGTTGTCGGAGCGGATCTGCGTGTCGCCGTTCCAGGTGGCGTTGGTTTTGTGGTAAACGGCTACGGATTCTTTCAAACCGGCGGGTTTGGTCATGCCGGATAAAGTCCAGGTAATGCCTCCGTCGTTCGTCACAAGTACGTTTTGGGTCGAATCGGTAGTTTTTTTATAGTCACCGCCCACAGCAATGCCATTCTTTTTGGACCAAAACCTTAACCCGAAAATACCGGCAGTAGGCCCGGCGGGTAATGGGGTAGCGGACACCTGCCAGCTTTGGCCGTAATCTTCCGTGCGGAAAACGCGGGCCATTTTGCTTCCGCCGGTTCCGATGAATGCATTGCCCTTGCCGTTTACAAGAATAGACGTGCCGCTCGCAGCGAAGCAGGCCTCGCCGGGTTCGGCGGCCGGGCGCTTGTCGAGCGGGAGTTCCTGCCAGGAATTTCCGCCGTCCTCGGTTGTCAAAATGAAGAGTCGTCCCTGTGTTGGATCGCCGAGGCAAATGCCTTTATTTTTATCCCAAAAGTCGATTCCATCCAGAAAAACCCCATTTTGTGTAGTTTGGTACACAAGCTTCCAGCTCTGGCCGCCGTCGTCGGTCTTGTAAATTTTAGCTTTGTCCTTCTCCGATTCCCCGGCACTCATGGCGATCGCCACATCCTTATCGAAGGCGTGAATGTCGCGGAAGTCGAGCGAGTCGGCGCCGGCGACTTTAAAGGTGGTCCAGGTATGGCCGCCGTCCGTCGTCCTCAAAACAGTGCCTTGCGTACCGCCGATCCAGCAGATTGTAGGCGATACGGCATGTACCGCACGCATATGGATCTTCGTTTTAATGTCGATGACTTTCCATTGCGCGTAGCTTTCGCCCATTGTCATCATAAGTGCCGTCAAAAGAGAGACGATGAAGAAGCCGTTCATAGAAAATCGGCGCGCTGGCTTGCGAAGTGGCACAGTATTTTGTTATTTTCAGGTGTAATGTATTATCAACACAAAATAGGGAATTCGTATGAACAAGAACCAAAAATTTTTGATTGGCTCGATCGGGGCACTGTTGACAGGCATCGCGATTGGCCTTTTGGTAGCTCCCAAAAACGGTAAAGAAACCCGGAAATTGATCAAAAATAAGGCAAATGACCTTGGCGGAAATGCAAAGGATACGTATGAAAAAAGCCTTGAAGAGCTGTCGCACCTAGCCGACAAACTCAAAGATGGGTTCCTCAAAAATGTAAATACCGCAAAAGAAAAAGCAAATGGCGTAGCCGATAACGTGACTGAAAAAGCGCGCGGCGTAGTTAACAACAATGCTTAGTAACTCCGATATTCACGACATTATAAAAGGGTTGTTTCTCACCGGGAAGCGACCCTTTTTGCTGGCCTGTCAGGGGATTTTGGCAACTACTTCGCTGATTGCCTGATTGATATCTTCGGTAAAATTCTTCGTTTTCTCCGGGATAATGCCGCCGGCGCCGCCCTGCCACACCATCCGGTTATTCGCCGCATCCACGAGGTCGATCACGATGGTGCCTTCGCGGTATTTGCCGGTTACGATCTCCTCGCTTTTCCATGAATAGCGCCGCTGGCCCATGTAGCGCGGCAGGCCGTCGGTACGGAAATCAGTCTGCCGGGTTTGCAGCTGCTCCTTTACATTCAATGCAATATTGATTTTCAGGCTCGGGTCGCGGGCTTCGTCCAATCCTCTGGCTTGCAGGTTTTTGGCGATGGCTTCCTTGATAATGCCCACATTCTTTTCAAAATTTCCTGAAACGGTGTCGCCCTGCGCTTCGATGTCGAAAAAGCCGTAGGTGGGGTAGTCGGAGAGCTTGAAAGAATCTTCCTTCTCCACTTTGAGGAGTTTATAAGAAGGATTACACGCGGTAAGCAACAAAGCGGCACACAGAATGGCCAATGCGTTTTTCATAACAGCGATGTTTAGGTTGGTTATCCGATTACGCTTCCCAATTCCTTGGCGGCGGCCATGCTGATTCCTTTATAGAATTGGTATTCATTCATGATGGCATCCTGCTCTTCGCCGGTTTTGGCCTGGGCCATGTTTTGGATGCAGGTCTTCATTTTTTCTTCTACAAATGCCTTTTTGAGCCTCAAAATGTTGTTGAAGGCGGTCCTGTCGAGTACATCGGTTTCAAAAGGTACATAAATCTCGTATTTCTCCTTCCATAACTCGCTCAATTCGTGCTTCTGCGTCAGCCATTCGATCGTCAGGTTCCTGATTTCCGCTTCGTGATGTTGCAGGAAATAGTCGGTTGTGAGGACATTGTTTTTGCCAAAATTCTCGCGGAACAAGTTCAGTAAATGGCTGTAAACGGGATCTTTCAGCTCAATTCCTTCAATTTGGCCCAATACATACTGGCAAACGGTAATGGTTGGCTCCAGCTCACGCGCGCCGTGCACCACGAGCAGGCGCACAAAGGCTTCTTCCTGGTAATGCAGCTTGGTACGCTGGAACGCTTCCGGCGCGTGTTCGGTCGGCACGAATGGGTTATCATCCGGCTCACCGCCGAATGGTCCGAAACCGTCGCTGAACAATGCATCCAGATCCGGCGGCCCATCAAATTCGGGCCCTCTTGTCCCGGCAGAACCCTGGCCCCCCGCATTTGACTGCCGCGGCCTCTCCGCCGGTTTGGCCGAATGCTGTTTTCGGAGTAGTTTATTGCCCTCCGTGATCAGCATCTGCTCATCCACCCGCATCATTTCCGACGTCCGGTGGAAAAACACCTGCCGTTTGATAGCATCGGGAATCTTTACAATGCTGTTCACAACCTCCTGAATCACAGCCGCCAGCTTGAATGGGTCGTTGCCGGCATCCTGCAACAGGATTTCCGTTTTGAAAGTGATAAAGTCCTTCGACGCACTTTTGAGGTGTGCCTTAAAAGCCTCCGCACCCACTCTGCGGACATAGCTGTCGGGGTCTTCGTTATCAGGGAAAAGGACGACATTTACATTCAAACCTTCTTCCAGCACCAGATCCAGACCGCGCAGCGCCGCCTTGATCCCCGCCATATCACCGTCATAAAGAATCGTGATATTGGGCGTAAACCGGCCGATAAGCCTGATCTGCTCGACCGTCAGCGACGTTCCCGAAGACGCGACCACGTTTTCAATGCCCGCCTGGTGCAGTGAAATCACATCGGTATAGCCTTCGACGAGGTAGCAATGTTCAAGTTGGCGGATCGCGTTTTTGGCTTGGTAAATGCCGTAAAGGACCTCACTTTTATGGTAAACCTCCGTTTCGGGAGAGTTGAGGTATTTGGGCTGGTTCTTGTCGGTTTTTAAAATCCGGGCGCCGAATGCGATCGTTTTCCCGGCTATATTATGGATCGGGAAAATAACCCGCCCGCGGAAACGGTCGTAGCCGGCCGTGTGGCTGCCTTCCTTGTGAATGAGCAATCCCGCCCTTTCGAGGATTTCAGCGGAATAGCCCTTTTCCAATGCTTCTTTTGAAAAGGAATCCCAGTTGTCGAGACTGTAACCGAGCTCGAATTTTTTCCTGATTTCACTCGTAAAACCACGCTCACGGAAATAGCTCAGACCGATCGCCTGGCCTTCATCGCTATGGTGAAGCTGGTGTTGGTAGTAATTTTTGGCAAAATTGAGGATGATGTACAAGCTTTCCCGCGCATTCTGCCGGAGTGTTTCCTCGTCGGTAAGCTCTTCCTCCTCGACTTCAATATTATACTTGCCGGCCAGATACCGCAGCGCCTCGCCGTAGCCGATGCCATCGATGTCCATCACAAACTTGATGGAATCGCCCGCCGCGCCGCAGCCAAAGCACTTGTAGATCTGCCTTACGGGGTTGACGTTGAACGACGGCGTTTTTTCATTGTGAAAAGGGCAGCAGGCCGAATAGTTAGCACCTTTCTTCTTCAATGACACAAAATCCCCTACGACCTCCACAATATCTGCGGCGTGCTTGATTCTTTCGACGGTTTCGGGATTAATGCGCATAGTTTTGGAAAGCTTCTGCCACTGGCAGGGTACCAATTATCAACAAAAATGAGAGCGTTAAAATTTGGATCGAAGGGCGATAATTTACAAAATCGCCGATTTTGCCCGGAGCGTGCATCAAGCCGCTCGGATGAAGCGGGAACACCTTCGAAACAATTATGGTAGAAATTACGTTGTCTGGATTAAGGATCACTTGCAACACGGTTATTATCAGCATACTGGCTGGTGCGCCGGTGGTGAAAAGTGATTCCATGAATGAGTTGCGAGTGTTTGTGACACGAAAATAATCAGGTGGCGGAGTTTCAGCAATTATTACGCCAATTTTCGATATTTTTGAGTGCCGCCGAAATTGGCTCTGATTTTTTTCGGAAAATGTCCATTATTTTCTCATTAGAATTTAGAAATTCACAATCTAAAGTTTTTTTCTGATCACTTTAGTTTGTTATTTTGCGGTACTGAAATCCAACTCGAACTTTTATCTGAGCGATATATAGATATTAAAAATATAGTGTGTGTATAGTGTGAAACAGGGCATGGAAATTTTTCTATGCCTTTGTTTTTTATACTGATTATCAGAAAATTAGCGCACATTCAGAACGGACCGATACAGCGCTGTGAGCTCAGCTACGGTATTGTTCATCTCGCCGGGAAGGGTAATGAGCCGCCGGGCTTCTTCCAGGCTTTTCTCCAAATCTGTTTTCGAAAAATCTTCAAAAACGTAGCAAAACGGCGGTCGTGCCACAGCTGCCGAGGCTAGAACCGCAATGCCGAGCTCCCGCGCTTCATGCACGGAAAGCGATACGCCGTCGGTCGTGGTGTTTCGGATGAATGCATCGGAATGCAGCAGTACGCTTCTGAAATCATGCAGGCCGGTAATGAAAAACACATTGCCAGGAATGTGCGGGTAGCTTGTTTCAATGTATGAACGGTAGTTTCCCGAAGGATCGGAAATGAGCAGCAGAAATTCGGGCTGGCCCTCAAACCGGGCGATAAGCTCCGAAATCCCGTAAATCTCCCGCCCGTACTTATCGAAAGTGACATTCCAGGCATTGGTGCAAAATATGGCTTTATAATGCGTTCGGAGGAGCCATACCTCGTTCTGCAATTCGGCCGGAAGCGGTTCTACATGCACATCGTAGATGTAAGTCGATATCTCGCACGCACGCGGGTTCTGGCGCAGTGCCTGTTTCAGGCTGGTGTGCTCCTGCACAATGGGTAGGTGCGCGAGCCGCGCTGAAAACCTCACGGCATAGTTTCCCAACCAACCGTATCTTCCCCAGCAGCCGTGATAGGTGATGATCAGTTTCTTGAATGTGAGCTTGCAGAAAACTGCAAAAATCAGCTGTGCGCGAGGATTTGAGAAATGAATATGAATGACCGGATGCCGCAGGATTTTCAGCAATAGGCTAAAAAGCGGTTCTTTCCCGTAGTCGTAAAATTCAAACGGGAAACCTTGCCGCCGCAGGCTGTCGGTCAGCCTTTTCACATGCACCGCCACACCCCCGACGGGCGGCGGGATTCTGCCGATGATGAGGATGCTAGCCATCTGACCCAAGCTTTTGGCAAAGGCTTTTCGAATAGTAATACAGGCAGATCAGCAGCAGCGGCGCAATGCAGTTGACCGTCAGGCTTTTCGAAGGAATAATGACAAAAACCGTCCCGACGGCGTGATTAAACAGCAAATAGGCACCAAACGCCATGAGGAATGGCCAGTATTCAGTGCCAACGCGCGCCATTTGTAACAACTGACGCCCTAGTGCCAGCAGCACCGCGTACAAATACAGCGTACCGATCAATCCCTGCTCCGCAAGCATCGTGAAAAACATCGAATGCGCCTCGCGGTAGCCGGGGCCGAGCACTTCAAAACTCGCTATCCCATGCCCGTAGAGCGGGCTTTCCAGGAACAGCGAATAGGCAAGCTTCCGAATCTCCGCCCGGCCGCTGATTGCATGCAAACCGTCCATTCCAGGCTTCGTCACCGGGAAATCCGCGAAGCGAAGTTGCCAGGAATAGGCCAGATCGACGTCGAGAAGGCGGGTCAAATGGTCGGAGCCGAGGTATAAGGCAATTCCCGAAGTCGTGAACCAGAGCAGGTGTCTGAACCTGCCCATTATGAATAGCGTACCAGCCACATAAGGCCCGACGATGAGCACTGCACCCCGCGAAAATGACAGTACCACCACACCGGCGAAGAGCATTACCAGCAGCGAGGTTGCCAGCAGCGGAAGCTTCATCCGGCTGGCATAGCGAACAGCAAAGGGCCATACCAGGATAAAATAGGCCATCGTTACATTGGTATCCGAAATGTTGCGCGTCACCAGCAGGTTTTCAGCGCCTTTGTACCGCGCACCGAAGAATACCAATCCAAATGTCCCGAGCGCGAGGATGACGAATAGCAGGCAACAATACAGTTCAAGGCGGCCGGTGAAGCCCAGTGTACGCGAGAATATGCTGAAATACAGGAAACCAGCCGGGAGTGTAACGAGGAACAATACGAATGCACCCATGATCACCCTTTCTAAATTGGGAGAAATGATGATAAACAGGAACTGCACGATCACCCACGAAGCCAGCAGGCTTTGCTCCGGGCGACTCAGGCCGGTTTTGAACCGGGCCAGCATGCATAGCAGGTAGAGATCCATCACTATAAATGGAAATAGTCGCCACAACGAATTAGCGCCGGCGGAGAAGTCGTATTTCTGAAAAAGATGTAAGAATTGCGTGAGAAACGGAATGCTAAGCACATGAAATGGTTTGTGCGCAGAAGGCAGCGCGAGCACGATCAGGCAGTACAGGTAAAAGCCGAATACAGCCACGATTTGCCCCTGTCCCACGCCGAGCGCGGTCACAGGGTCGAACAACGTGGTGAGCACCCAGGCAATGCCCATTGCCAGCCATGCTTTTACGAGCATTTCCAGCACTAACCCAGCCATTCCCGAATGTGTTGTGCAGTTGCCGAAACGGAATCGGGGCCGCTGTGATGCACGAGCGGTGCTATGGCATTCCTGAGAGTGCTTGTGGCTGCATGGGTTTCCAGGATTTCATCCAGTTTGCCAAATAGCTCCTGCCGTTTGCGAACGACGCTTGCCTGTAAGAAAGCGTGCGGCGGCAAATGGTGCGAATAATCATAATACCGTCTTACCGAATGCGCATATGGCACATCGTCCCGCGCGTCGTAGGCAATACTAATGACCGGCGTGTTGCACGCCGCAGCGTCCAGAAACATCGTTGACGCTACCTGTACGCAAACCCTACAGAGACTGAGCTGGGCACGCAACGTTTCCAAGAAGTCAGCCGGAGGCGTCTCGTTTCCTGCGAACGGCTGGAATAGGCGCACATTTCCACAGGAAGTGTACCGTACGTAGCGCGCCGGGTCATCGGCTGGGTGGCATCTTACGAGAATGGCAAGGCCCGGCTGTGTTTTAGCATATTCCAGGAGGTCGTCAATGATATAATTCTGGCAGGAATGGTGTTTGGCGGCTCCGGTGGAAAAGAGGATCTTGTGCGTCGCGCGACCTTCATCGGCCATTCGCATTGCCGCCGGGAGGGATTTCTTGCAGGTATTTCGGTGGTAAACGTCAAATCTTGGAACGCCGACAATCCGGACGGTCGCATTGTCTCCAAAAAGCCAGTAGAACCGATCGAATTCCCGCGCCATGGTTTCACTCCAAACGAGCACCAGTCCGGCATCGGCATTGATAATCCCTTTGGAAGTTAGGTTGTCCCAACTGATGATCATCGATATGCCGCGCACGCCGTAAGCTTTGAGCGAGTTCATGATCTCGTTTTCGCGCATATCAAGCGGAGAGGTAGAAAGGACAGCATCAAATTGGCATTCCGCCAGAGATGCATAGCGGGCTGGGTGGGTCATCTTGCGAATGAGCCAGCGTCTTAAATAAATGAGCAAGCGACCGCTCAGAAATATCAGCAGGCTGGATTGTCTTGCTATGCAGAAAAGCTTATGGACCAAGGCACCTTTTTCCATGAGCTTGATTCGGATCGTGGCCACGTCGAAGAACAGGCCAAAAAGCACCGTTTGAAAAATGCGCAGCCGCCTGATGAACCCCGGTGCCGACGCGACGGGCGTTTCCATCAAATGCATATTCAGTTTGAAATGCTCGTTAAAGCTGCCCACGTCGCCTTCGGTCAGTAAATCCGACATCACCGAGATTTCATAACACTTTTCCAACTCACTCAACAGTCCCGAATGGATGACATTGATCGCGGCGAACGGATTGGTAATCAGCAAGAGAATGCGTTTTTTGTTTGCTCTTTCCATTTTGCGAAGAGGTTTTCGGCTGCCAGCCAGTCGGCAGGTGTGTCGATATTGATTCCAAAAGCATTCTCATTGGGCCATGCAGCTATTTTTCCGCCTGTCAGGCACCCCGCGCGAACAAGCGATGTCTTCGCAATGTAAATCTCCCCGTCCCGGTGATAGCTGTCCGGCAAGTCTTGCCGGCGGGTAACGGTTGGACCTTGCGGTAATGCTTTTTCCAGAGAATCGCCATTCAGCCAATAAGCCCAGAGCGGATTGAATGCGTCGGGGATTTTCCATACCGAGATCAGGCTATCGAAATTGTGCATGGTAATATGCCGGATTGTGGCGTCAATAATGCCCGGCGGCCGGAATGGGCAGGTCGGTTGGAGTAACACTACATATTCAAACTCCCCGTGAATGGCCTCGGCATAATCCAAAGCATGCGCCACAACGCCGATCATCGGCGAATGGTCTGTCGCAAGGTATTCAGGCCGCATAAATGGAGCACATTCGGGCTGGAACCGGTTGGCGAAGGCTGCTATTTCCGGACAGTCTGTGGACACCAAAAGGGTTGTCAGCAGCTCTGATTCCAGTGCCGCATCGATCGTGTAACGGATAAGCGGTACGCCGCCAAGCAGTTTCATGTTTTTGCCGGGAACGCCTTTCGAGCCTTTTCGCGCCGGAATGAGCCCAAGGATTTTTGAAACACGTGTATTCATGATGGCAGGAGGTGTTTTTTGAGAATAAAAGGGACTGTGGCAAGCCTGTCGGCGATCCGGACGCCTGCGTCGCCGTCACCGTAAATGGCAACCGGAGGGTAATGACCGTGCGCCAATTGTTGCTTTACGGCAGCCACAATCGCATCCGCATCCGGGATGCAGTCGACGACATTGCTGCCACGTTCGCGCCCCCGCTGCCTGCTTCCGATGTTTACCGCCGGTACACCCAGCGCACTGCATTCGCGTATGCCGACACTCGAATTTCCCACCAGGCAAGCGCTGTTTTTCAGCAACTGAATGAAGTGGTCCGACTCCATGTGTTTGAAATAATGAAACGGAAGTCCCGGATTTGCCTCGCGGAATGCCCTGATACCCTGTGCAGTTCCGTCCGTACCCGGGTCGGCATTGGGCCAAAACCAGACGACAGGCATGCCGAGCGTCGCCAATGCGCGTAGCGTGCATACTATCTGCCATTTCGAATGGATGATTTCGGTGGTGACGGGATGTTGCAGTACCACGAGATAAGGCTTATTCAAATCCGGTCGCGCCCCGATACCGCCGTACATCTTATAAGGATCGAAATCAATATGCCTGTGCTGCCGAACGAGGTCTATCGACGGGCAGCCGGTACAATACACCTTCTGAGCAGGCAGCCCCATGCCCATGAGCCTGGTACGGGCCTGCCGGGTCGCCGTAAAATGCAGGTCCGCGAGTTGCGAAATGCTGTTTCTGATCCTGTCGTCGATATTGCCCGTCACTTCGCCGCCCTGAATGTGCGCGAGGGGGATGTTCATATTAATTGCCGCGATGGCTGTGGCAATAGTTTCGAAGCGGTCGGCGACCGTCACGACCACGTCGGGCCGGTGATTGGCAAAAAATGTAGCCAGCTCAATGATCGCGAGCCCCGTCGTTTTTGCCGATGCCGTGCTGCTTTCGGTATCGAGCAGGTTGGAGATAATGGCAGAAACAGGCAGGTTTTCGGCTTCAAGCTGAGGCAGGATATTTCCAAACTTGCTTATGAGCGCACTTCCTGCGACGACAATCTGCAAATCGAGCTGAGGATGCGCCTGGATCGCCTGCAATACCGTCTTGATGCGGCTATAACTGGCCCGGGCGGTGATGACAACGCAGATTTTACGCATGGTCCAGATGGTTTTCGGTAAGAAATTCCCATTGCGCAATATCCCGTGCGAGCGTTTTGCCCAGCACTTCCTGGTAGCGCGTGACGGCCAGCCCGAAACCGGCGGGCTTTTTCGTTTCCAGGTCGCTGCATTGTATCCGTTCGCCTTTCCGCAGGTCACGATTAACGGCGAGGGATTTGCCAAACATGCTTTTCAGCCTGGAAAAAACGGCATTCGCATCTTTATCAACGGGAAAATTGAGCGCAGTTTCAATGCTTCTGATACCGGCAATCAGCGTGGCGGCCTGCCGGAGGGTCAGCGATGAGGAAGCGTCGGGATTGCTCATTCTTTTATCAAATGTGATATGGAATTCCAGAATGCGCGCGCCGATAGCGGCCGCGGCGAGGCAGGCAAAAACGTCGCCCGAATGATCCGAGTAGCCCACCGGAACCTTGTAGCGCAGGCCCATTTCGTGCAATACATTCATTCCCCACTGATGCGGCTTGGTAGGGTAGGCCGTGGTGCATTGAAGAACAGAAACGATCACTTTCCGCGATTGCAGGAATGCCACCGCCTGGTCCAGCTCCGCCCATGAACTCAGGCCGGACGATAAAATGACCGGTTTGCCGGTAGCCGCGATCTTGTCGAGCATCAGCAGGTTATCCACCTCCCCCGACCCAATTTTAAATGCGGAAACGCCGATATCAGTGAGCAATTCCACCGCAGCCAGGGAAAACGGGCTGGCGAGAAAATCAAGCCCTACTTTTTCGCAATGCATTTTCAGTCCGACCCATTCATCGCGGGAAAATTCCATGGCCTTCCAGTAATCGAAGCGAGAGCCGCTCAAATAAGGCATTTTGACGCGGAAATCTTCGTAAATGCTGCTCTCCGCTTCGGCAATATGAACCTGAAACTTAGCCGCATTCGCACCCGACTGGGCGAGTGCATTAATGTACGAATGCGCCAGCGACAAGCTCCCCTCGTGCGCCTGCCCAACCTCGCCAATGATGTAAATCTGATGTTTCATAAGTGTGTTTATTTGAATGTGAGTTAATTAATAGTAATTGTACTGATAGCGGTGCAGGTCGCGCGTACCGTTCAGGATCACGTGCAGATCCGGCAAAAGTGACTGCTCGTGCAGCCTTTTCATGTCGGCTAGCTGGTGCAGAAATGTGAAGTGCTGCCGCACGATGTACAGCGTCATATCGGCGTGGGAACCCAACACACCGGCGTCGGCCACCAGGCCTATGGGCGGGCTGTCCAGCAGAATATAGTCGTATCGACATCTGAGCGACGAAATCAACCCGGTCAAATGGGAAGAAAGCACGATTTCACCGGCGCCGGGGCAAGGCGCGCCTGCGGCAATGAAATCGAAGGAATGCTCCCTACCGGCGGCTTGAATTTCAGGTTTGGAACTCGAAGCAATCGACTCGGTAATGCCCTCGTTTTTCAATTTCAGAAGTTGGGCGAGCGATGGTTTCCGAAGATCGAGGTCAACCAGCAACACACTTTTGCTCGCGAGCGCGAGCGAATGCGCCAGGTGCGCGGCGACGAACGACTTGCCTTCTCCACCCATTGCGGATGTAAGCAGGATCACGGTGTGGGGCCGCGCGCCGGAAATGAACCGGATGTTTGTCCGCAACGAGCGGAATTGCTCGCTGACCAGGCTCCGGCTATCGGCAACTGTGAAACGGGAATTTGGTTTCTGCTGACTGATTTCGCCGATGATCACCGCATTGCAATGCAGCAGGATGTCCTCTTTGGACGTGACTTTGTTGTTCAGTATGCGGGCAACGTAAAGCGTCGATATGGGTGCAAGAATGCCGGCGAACAAAGCCACGAGAATGGTCAGCGCCGGGTTGGGAAATGTGGGCGCGATGCCTGCTTTGGGCGGGTCGATTACCCGGGCGTTGGCGATGTTTGCAGAACGGGAAATAGCCGTTTCCATTCTTTTTTTGAGTAAAAACAGGTATAACTCCTGCTGAATGCCCTGCTCTCGCGAGTGGGTTAAAAGCGCCCGCTGATGCGTCGGAATTTGAATGATTTCGGCATGGAAGCCTTTGCCATAGGCGTGAACGGAGGCGAGGCGGAGCGCCAGTTCCTGCTTTTGCTGGTGGATCGCGTCGAAAAGATTGCCCCTGGCGGCTGCAATCTGGCTGTCGAGCGTGGTAACGGCAGGATGGTTGGGCGCGAGGGTGGTGAGCGCTTTCACGCGGTTCAGCTGCATTTCATTGAAGGTGGATGCGAGAGCGGAGAAATTGCTTTCCTGCGGATAGAGGAGGGAAGGGATGGCCGTCGATGGGCTCTTGCGTAAATGATCTTCCAGCAACTGAACGATTTTCAAATGGGTAGCCCATTCCCTTTCTTCCGACGTGTTGGCAGCAAGCTTTTGGAGGGCCTGCCGGGTGTCTTCTGCGATGTCGATCAGCTTATGCTGCTTACGCAGGCCTTCGATGTTCGTTTCAACGCTGGCCAGTTCGGCCGAAACCCTTTCCAGATTGTGATTAATAAAAGCAATAGTATTGTCCGCTACCTTGTTTTTCTCGTCGATACTTGCCTTTTGATACCGTACAATCAGTTGCTTCAATATGGCTTCGCCTTTTCGGGCTAGCACGTCCTGAATGGAAAGGTTAACCATGCTGGCGATTTTGTTCGGCGCCTGAATGGAGAGCGTGCGGGCGTAGTGATCGACGACCGTCTCTTTTGCAAGTGTCCTGAAAGAATACTGGTAAAGAGCAGAAGGTTTGAAACGGGTAGTGTCCACAATCACAGCTACGCCTTGGGGCAGCGCCAATGGGCTGCTAAACCTCCCTCTAAAGCGGCTGCCGGAAATTTCTATTATGTAAAAATCACCCGCTTGCCTTACAATATGATATGTTTCAGGACGTGGAGGCTGCTTTTGAATAAACCTTACGCGATAGGGGGCCTTTTCGTAAAGCTCGGTGGTTTTGAGGAGACCGGAGGCGAAGTATTGGATCGTGAGATGCAGATCGTCGACCACCTGACCGAGCAATGTGCGGCTTTTGAGTATTTCAATTTCATTTTCCACACTCCCCGCGGCATCGGGCAGCCCGAGCTCTTCGAGGAGGGCCGTTTCGTGCAAATCGCTTCCCCGGGAATCGTCGCGGACCATGAGGGAAGCAGTGACTTGGTAGCGCGGCGTTTTGTAACGCAGGAAAGCCGTCCCCAGCAAGAGGGACACAATGGGCGAGACGACCAGCCAGTACCAGCGGAATTGAATGGCTTTCCATAATGGATGGTTCGCCCAGTCCTGGAATGGCGGGTAGTCGTTGGTGGGGCCTTTTGTTGTCAGCATCGCATACACATTTTAGTAGGTATGATTTAGACGCTGACAGGTTATTTTGGTAACGCGACTTCTACAAAGAATTTTCTAAAATAATCTCCATAAACGCAAAAAGCCTGTCCCAACGCGTTGAAACAGGCTTTTTGAACGAAAAAAAATTATGAATCGAAGTGTACCTTCACTTTTTTGAGGGCGGACGCTACCACCTGGTGCATATCATAATACCGGTATTCAGCGAGCCTGCCACCGAAGATCACGTTGGGTTCTTCCGCCGCGAGGGCTTTGTACTGGTTGAACACAGCGGTATTCTTGTCGTCGTTCACCGGGTAGTACGGCTCGGCTCCTTTTACCCATTCCTGCGGGTATTCGTGCGTGATTACCGTTTTGGGCTGTGTACCAAACTCGAAGTGCTTGTGTTCGATAATGCGGGTAAAGGGCGTTTCACCGTCCGTATAGTTTACCACCGCATTGCCCTGGTAATTTTCCTGATCCAGCAGCTGGTTATCGAATCGCAGGCTGCGGTATTCGAGCTGGCCGAAGCGGAAATCGAAATACTCGTCGATCGGGCCGGTGTAGACGATCGTTTCAGCAAGCTCGGTGAGTGATTCTCTTTCTTTGAAGAAATCGACGCCCAGGCGCACGTCCACGCCATTCAGCAATCCTTCGGTAAGCTTGTTGTAACCGCCGATGGGGATTCCCTGGTAGCGATCGTTGAAATAGTTATTATCGAACGTGAAGCGAACAGGGAGCCGTTTGATAATGAATGCCGGCAGTTCGGTAGCTTTTCTTCCCCATTGCTTTTCGGTATAAGCTTTGATCAGCTTCTCGTAAATGTCGGTTCCTACGAGCGAAATCGCCTGTTCTTCCAGGTTTTGCGGGTCTTTAATGCCGGCTTCTTCCACCTGCTGGCGGATTTTTTCCTTCGCTTCTTCGGGTGTGCGCACTTTCCATAGCTGGTAGAAAGTGTTCATATTAAAGGGCAGGTTATACAGCTCGCCGTTAAAATTTGCAACCGGAGAGTTGGTGTACCGGTTAAACTCCACGAAGGAATTGACATAGTCCCAGATATCCTTGTCGTTGGTGTGGAATATGTGTGCACCGTATTTATGCACATTAATACCTTCCACATTCTCGCAATACACGTTGCCGCCGATATGGTCACGGCGGTCGATGACCAGGCATTTCTTGCCGCGTTTGGTTGCCTCATGGGCAAATACCGATCCCCACAAACCTGCACCTACTACCAGATAATCATATTGTTTCATTAATGCTCCGTTGCGTTGTTATGATGTGGCTGATTGATTTTGCGTGTGAATATATTAAAAAGAGAAAGGCTCCCGACGGGAGCCTTTCTCTTTAAGTCGTTACTTCAACTATTAGGGAAGCAATTTCAATTCTACGCGACGGTTTTTCTGCAAACCTGGACGGGTTGCGCTGTCTGCGATCGGTTTGAATGATCCGAAGTAGTCTACGATCACTTTGCTTGGGTCTTGCAGACCAGCTTCGTTGATCAGGAAGTTTTTAACAGCTTCTACGCGGCGTTTTGAAAGCGCGATGTTGTAGCGGTCAGATGCACGACGGTCGGTGTGACCAGCCAGTTGCAAGCGGCATCCGTTTTTGTTCATCAACGCTGCTACGTTTTTAAGCAGTTCCTGGAATTCAGGCTTCAATACGTTTTTGTCAGTATCGAATGTTACGTTAGCAAAGATCTCGGAGCAAGCCGCGCCGGTTGCCAGTGCGTTTTTCACGTAAGAATCGAAGTCGAGTACGCGACCAGCACCGTCAACAATGCTTCCTGCCGGTGAGTTTGGCTCTTTATCGAAGAAGTCGGAAACACCGTCACCATCGGTATCAAGCAACAAACGCGGGTCGATATCTTTCGGACGGTTTGCTTTTGCAACAGAGTCCATTTCTTCAAGTGTAAGGATTTTCGGAGGCTTAACCAGTACACGTGGGTCTGTGTAACGCAGGTGGTAGTAACCGCCTTCTTCTGGTTTGTAATCCCATTTGCCGTCCACTTTCTGAACTTTCAGGGCTTTCTTACCCAATTTGTAAGTTACCTGAACAGCACCGTATCCGTAGCTGTCAAGCTCAGAGTTTCCTTTGCGGGAAGTTTTCTGGTCTGCAATGTTGAAGCTGTTAGGCGTTCTGTCGTAATCGCCGCCGTAAGTAGCATCAAGGTAATCAGAGTTGGTGTGAGTCAAACGGAAGTCAAGACCGATATCGATTCTTGGCGTTACTTCGTAGTTTACGTTCAAACCTGTTGGAACGATCCAGTCGTTCATGTTGCCGGTTTCGCGAAGCTTCACACCACCTGTAAGATCGTAAGCGGTAGCGTCGTAGAACACCTGACCGATACCTGCATACGCATCGATTTTCCAGCGCTTCATTTTGTTAGGCCCCATCAGAAGTCCTTTCAGGTTAACAGTTCCTGAAAGAGAAACATCGAAATAGTTGCCTTCGAAATAGCGGTTATAAGTACGGCGTTTCATACCTCTCAGGTTGCCCAGAGACGCGTCCAAACGGGCGCCGAACAGGTAGGAAAGTTGTTTGTTCAGTGTGAGGCCTCCTTGAAAAGTACCGGATTCCTTGTGGCTGTCGGATGAAGTTTTGGTAACAGGCCAGAAGTCATATTCTCTTAAATCACCAAAAAACATCGACGGGCCAAAGTGTGCGGAAATTGACCAGGTGTTCAATTTGTAAGGGCCATCGTACGTCGCTTTTGGATTGTAATCCGGAGAATTCGGTTGCACCAGCGGCTGTGCGAATGAAGGCAGCGCCATCATTGCTCCCAAGGCAAACGAACCAATCAACTGGGATACTTTTTTCATACTATTCAAGTTAGCGTTATTAAGATTAACTAGGATTGATCTATATCCAATTTTATGAGTAAAGTTATATATTTATTTCACGGCTAATCGCAACATTAACCAAATGCCTAGTGCGCACAAAAATAGGTTAACAATATCACTTAATCAACCGCAAGTTGATACAAATGGAAAAGTTTCCTGATATTTAATTCAAATTTTACCCGAAAGAAACCTCCTTTTTTGAACTTTCAAAGCCGTTGATTCAATTTTTTTTCTATTTCCCGCTTCCATGAAGCGAAACTTCCGTCGATAATTTTCTCTCTCGCACTGTTAACCAGCCACAAATAGAATGTCAGGTTATGGATGCTCGCAATCTGCGCTCCGAGCATTTCCCCGGATTTTACAAGATGCCTCAGATAGGCTTTACTGTAAAATGTACTAACGTGCCCTCCAAGTCCGGCGTCTATCGGTGACAAATCGTCTTTCCACTTTTCGTTCCGAATATTAATGATTCCTTCCGTTGTAAAAATCATGCCATTGCGTGCATTGCGGGTAGGCATTACACAATCGAACATATCCACCCCGAGCGCAATGCATTCGAGAATGTTGGCGGGGGTACCTACGCCCATTAGATAACGCGGCTTGTTCCTGGGCAAAATATCGCATACCACCTCGGTGAGTTCATACATGATCTCAGCCGGCTCGCCTACCGAAAGACCGCCGATGGCATTGCCTTCGCGCCCGGCAGAAGCGATAAACTCTGCCGACTGCTTGCGGAGGTCTTTGTAGACACTCCCCTGAACGATAGGGAATAACGTCTGGCTGTGTCCGTAGCGCGGCTCGGTGCTGTCGAAACGGTCGCAGCACCGCGTGAGCCAGCGGTGCGTCATTTCCATCGATTTGCGCGCATAGGTGAATTCGCAAGGGTAAGGCGTGCATTCGTCGAACGCCATAATAATGTCCGCGCCGATCGTCCGCTGGATGTCCATCACGTTTTCGGGCGTGAATGTGTGTACGCCACCGTCAATGTGTGACTTAAATACCACACCTTCTTCATTTATCTTGCGGCCGGTTCCGGCGAGCGAATACACCTGATAACCGCCACTATCGGTCAGAATCGGGCGGTCCCATCCGTTGAACGCATGCAAGCCTCCGGCTTTTTCCATCAGGTCGAGCCCCGGGCGGAGATATAAATGATAGGTGTTTCCTAATATGATCTGTGCTTTGACATCTTCTTTCAACTCCCGCTGATGAACAGCCTTCACCGTCCCCGCGGTACCCACAGGCATGAAGATGGGCGTCTGGATTACCCCATGATCCGTCTCGATCAATCCGGCCCTCGCTTTCGAATGGGGATCCTCAACTTGTAGTGTAAACTTCATTAAAAGGTTTTAAATTGCTGGTGTGCAAAAATAGGGGTAACGCCTCGAACATTCCTGTCAACGACAGTATATTTGCATGAATATGATAAAATTTTACATCTCTCTTCTGTTGTGGCCGATTCTTTACTCTATGCGCTGGGGGCGTTCGTAGCTGTTCAGTTATTTTATTACCTCTTCTTTTTTACACGGCTTGCATTTTACGGAAAGGGGGCAAATTATGGCAATGCCATGCCCGGAGTTACCGTGCTCGTGTGTGCGTGGAACGAAAGGGAGAACCTGACTGAGCTCATTCCCTTGCTGGATGCACAGGAGTATCCCGAATACGAGGTAATCCTGCTCGACGACCGCTCCGACGACGGAAGTGAAGATTATATCCGCGAAAACATCAATGGCTGGAAAAACATCCGCTACATCCGCATCAACGACCAGTTCGACCACGTCACTCCGAAGAAATATGCTCTGACCGTCGGCATGAAGCAGGCCAAATATCCCATCGCGCTCATGACCGATGCCGACTGCCGTCCCGCTTCAAACCACTGGATAACTGCGATGACCTCCCGGGTAACTCATGACAAGGATATTGTGCTGGGTTTTTCTCCGTATTTCAAACAAAAAGGCCTGCTCAACTGGTTTATCCGCTGCGAAACCTTTTACACGGCGGTTCAATACTTGTCGTTCGCATTGGCCGGCCTGACTTACATGGGCGTTGGGCGTAACATATTATATAAGCGTTCCGTATTTTTCGCCAACAAGGGTTTTTATACCCACAAGCACGTGTTTGGCGGCGATGACGATATATTTCTAAACGAAGTATCCACGAGCTCAAATACTACCATCTCGATTGAGGAAGACTCTTTCGTTTACTCTGTTCCGAAAACCAACTGGAAGGACTGGTTCCGTCAGAAACGCCGGCACATTTCGGTGAGCCGTTATTACAAACCCCGCAACAAAATGCTGCTCGGAATGCTTTCCGGCGCGCACATTGCGACGTGGTTTCTTGGGTTGATCACCCTGGCGTGGGCGCTGATCGCCAAAGATCAGTGGCTGCTCCAAGCCCTCGGCGTCGTGTTCGGCGTGCGGTGGGTCATTCAATGGTTCCTGCTGATCATTATCAATATCAAGCTCGATAAAACCGTGGAGTGGTTCAGCTTTTTATTGATGGACTTTGCACTTTTTGTTTATTACCTCGTTTTCGGGTTTTTGACCATGACGAGAAGAAAACCCCGTAAATCATGGAATTGATTGATCAATACTTCCCCGACCTGACCGCCGACCAACGCGACAAGTTCGGGCAGATGGGCGAATTGTACGAATACTGGAACGCGCGCGTGAATGTGATTTCACGCCAGGATATCGATACATTATATGAACGCCACGTGCTGCATTCGCTCGGCATCGCCAAGGTGCAGCAATTCCGTCCCGGAACGGCCATTCTCGACGTCGGCACCGGCGGCGGCTTCCCCGGCGTGCCGCTCGCCATCATGTTCCCCGAGGCGCAATTTCACCTTGTCGACAGCATTGGCAAGAAAATCCGCGTCGTGCAGGAAATCGTGAATGCGTTGAAACTCGACAACGTGCGCGCCGAGCAGGTACGCGCCGAAAAGCTCGACGATAGTTACGAATTTGTGGTAAGCCGGGCAGTGACGCGCATGGCGCCGTTTGTGGGCTGGGTGAAAAAGAACATCAGCCGCAACTCCTTCCACGACCGCAGGAATGGAATTTTATATCTCAAAGGTGGCGACCTCGCCGAAGAATTGTCGGAGATCAAAGAAAAGGCTCAGATTTACGAGCTTTCGGACTTTTTCACCGAAGAATTCTTTGAAACAAAGAAGGTCGTATATGTACCTTTGTAAGCATTCATTTAATAACCTATTCAAAATATGAACGAGCGATTCAGCGCCAGTGGGCTCATGAACCCGTTTTTCCCCGACGAGGTAACGTTCGGCGAAAAAGGCGTAACCTTCAAAGTCAGGAAACTTTTCAAGAGCAACGATAACTTCGTTTTCTACTCCGACATTTCGGGTGTGGAAATCGAGAGCGGCGTTCTTTTTTCGACGATCCGGATCATTCCGCGCATGCGTCCTGAAATTATTATCAATAATTTTACGAAGGGAGATGCGAAGAAAGTCAAGGAGTTAATCCTCGCAAAAGTACAGGCGTAAGAATTTTTTGAACCCAGGACTTGCGCTGTATAACTTGAATCACTAGATTTGCACCACAATTCGAGTACAACAACCGGATAATGATTCCCGAATAGCTCAGCCGGTTAGAGCATCTGACTGTTAATCAGAGGGTCGCTGGTTCGAGCCCAGCTTCGGGAGCTTCGAAAAGGACTTGCAAGATCATCTTGCAAGTCCTTTTTTCTTTTCCCCCAAAAAAGCTGCCCCGGGACTGCGATTGGTATAACAATAGCGATATTATCCATTAAATAACCCGTTAGATAATCGGTTGCCATTGAGCCAGTTATTGCCTATCTAATGCCAGTGCCCGGCTCTATATTTACAGGAAATAGCTCACACTAGTTTCCTTATGCGACTCACACCCTTCCAAGATTTTAATGCAACGCTATCCATCAGGCCTGCATTAATTGCTTTCACCACGATTTACCTGGTAGTCCCGTCGCTGATATTCACATGGTTCTGGTTTAGGCCGGAAGTGTCGGTGGTCGCGGTGTCGCTGGGCATTGCGCTGGCGACGTATCATGTGGTAAGGTCTTCCCAGCAACCACTACTTTTTCAAATTACGCTTCACGGGTTACTCAAACTGCTCATACTGGCTGCTGCCATCGTTTACTTTTCGGGAATAGGCGGTTTTTCGATCCAATCTTACGACTACTGGGGCCACAATACCAAGTTTTTCGAGCTGGCAAATCAGCCGTGGCCTATTTCATATGGCGAAGCGGGAACGTTCGCCTGCTATTACTATGGCTACTACCTCGTTCCGGCCCTTTTGTACAAATTTTTCCCGGGGCATTTGAACTGGCTGGTTATTATCTGGTCGGGGCTGGGCATCTATCTGATTTTGATCTGGTATTTCTTGCTTTTCCGCAGACGGCTGTTAGCGGTATCGCTCTTTCTGCTTGGAGGAGTACCATACCTTTTCTTCAATGCCATCCCGTTTTACCACGGTGCGATTATCCAGCAGCATAAACTTTATTTCCTTGGTTTCGCGCAGGCCATGCTCTGGCAGCCCCATCAGTGCATTCCGGCGGCTCTGCTCGCTGCGGTAATGATACACACCACCTCATTTAAACTGCGTTACGGTTTGGTGTGTTTTCTGGCTTGCAGTTGCCTTGTTTGGGGGCCTTTCGTATCGCTTGGTACATTGGGAATTATCTTTCCAGCCTTTATATTCGAATGGGTCAGAGGAAAGGGTGGATGCTTATTGTACAAATATTGGGAGAAGACCGATGTGTTGAGCTTCATTTATATTTTGCCGCTGGTAGTTTATTTTATGAGCTCAAACAACCGGTCCGGGCTAGCCACCGTCGCACGATCAGGGCCCTACTGGCTGATCGGTTATCTGATATTTCTGGCAGTCAATCTCCTATGCTTCTTCTATCTGATTATGCGGTCCGGTAAATCCGGCATTCGGCTTTCGCCGCTGCTCGCAAGCGCATTTTGTTTTCTTTGCCTAATTTCCTTCTTCAAAATAGGCCTCTACAACGATCTGGTGGCCAAAGCATCCATGCCGGCGCTTTTTCTCATCTACTTCGAAATCGCCCGTTTAGTCAGCGAACAAAAAGCGGCACAGATGCGCAGCAGATATTTCATCGTACTGAACGGTTTGATGTTCATCACGATCATTTCCACAATGGACGTCCTAAAAAAGCAGTTCGAGCATAATGCCGCTACCGCGTATCTCCTGGGAACAACCTTCCCCGTGATTCCGTACCACACCTATGCAAACAGCTATCAAATGCTGAAAGCAAAATATACCCAAACCGAAGCGCTTCAATATCTGGGCGACACAAATTCCATTTACAATAGGTACTTATCGCCAAAGTGAAGCGGCTTCGTCTCCCGTATTGCAGCAGTGGCTCCATGTAGATAATTGACATTCCAGATCGCACTTGTGCCGAACAGAACAGAATTAGCACCGCACCCTCCACCCACCTCGTGTAATTTTCCGCTAAAATTGAGAACTTTATGCAGAATCCATCTCGGTACAAACTTACACCCGAACCAATGAGCCAGCTTAAAAAAGAAGACATCAGGCAGGAGGTTTTCGATCTCTACGACGATTATGCCCACAATCGCATCGACCGCCGGAATTTTATGCAAAGTTTGTCGACCTACGCCGTCGGTGGTGTTACCGTGGCGTCGTTGATGAGCTTCCTTATGCCCGATTACAAGGGGGCCGTCCAGGTGCAGGCCAACGATCCCCGCCTGGAATCTGGGTATGTCAATTACGATTCTCCGAAAGGAGGGAAGAATATCAAGGCGCTGTTGTCGAAACCCGCGGGCGCGAAGGGTAAGCTGGGCGGCATTGTGGTGGTGCATGAAAACAGGGGCCTTAATCCGCATATCGAGGACGTGGCGCGCAGAGCAGCGCTGGCCGGATTCGTCTCCATCGCGCCCGACGCCCTCACACCGCTCGGTGGATACCCGGGGAACGACGATGCCGGGCGGGAAATGCAAAGCAAGCGCGACCGCGCAGAAATGCAGGAGGATTTTATCGCGGCATACGAGTACCTCAAAAACCACAAGGATTGCAATGGGAAGATCGGCGTGGTAGGCTTCTGCTTCGGCGGCGCCATAGCGAATATGATGGCCGTGCGCGTTCCCGACCTCGCCGCCTCAGTGCCGTTTTATGGCGGACAACCGGCCACGGAGGATGTGCCGAAGATCAAGGCGCCGTTACTGTTGCACTATGCAGGCCTGGATACGCGCGTGAACGAAGGCTGGCCAGCGTATGAAAAGGCATTGAAGGAAAACGGGAAAGATTACACCGCATTCATCTACCCCGATGTAAACCACGGTTTCCATAACGATACCACACCCCGCTACGACAAGGCGGCAGCCGAGCTGGCATGGAAGCGAACCGTCGATTTCTTCAAGGAAAAACTGGTCTAGCGAGGCAATAGAATTTCATTTTGCCAAAACACGCCCCGCGGAGCCGTAACGGTGCCGCGGGGCGTTGGCATTATGGTCTTTGTCTGTTGAGATAATCGGTATGGTATTGCCGCAGCTTCTGGTCGAGCTGATAGCCGGTCCGGTACCGCTCACCGATGCGGAAGCCACGGGTGTAGCTGTATTCCCACCGGAACTCGTCGGTCGTGCGGAACCTGACCTTTCTGCCCTGGGCGATCTTGCCTGGCGGGATAGGAATGGCAAAATTGAAGCCGGCCGTAGTTCCGTTGTTTGTTTTCATAACATACAGCCCTACTTCCACATTCGTGAACTGGCGGATCAGGTCAAAGCGTGCGCCTTCGTCACCGGCCAGGTACCTGCCGCCTGAAAAGTTTCAGCGTGAGGTCGGGACGGGATAATTTGTACGCGGCATCGGCGATGAGCAGGAGGTTGTCCATGTTTTCGTAGTAAATGCCGCTTTTGGTATAATAATACAAGCCAGTGAGCCCGCCTTCCAGCCCAAACGACCACCGGCCCGAGAGGTCGTGATGGCGGTACTGGACATTCAAGCCGTACTGATCATTGTAAAAATAACCCGCCGACGCGCTGACGAAATGCTTGCCCGACGCCAGGAACTGGTTCAGGAAAACCGGTGCCGGACGGACGATCTTTGGTCGGTTGTCCAGGTCATTGGTGATCGGGAACAGCACGCCTGCGTTGACCGACATCCCTTTCCATAGATAAAACTGCGTTTGCAGCAGCAGGCTGGTGTTGCTTTGCAGGTTTTTTTCCCGGTAACCAAAGCTGGCGGCGAAAACAGGTTGCAGCCAGAAATCGAATTTATATTGATTGAGCAAAAAGCGTCGCGAACGCATTTCCCTTTTCGCTAACGGACGGTAGCTGATCCGCTTGTCCATCCGGTAAGCACCAATAGGCACGCCCTGGAACATCGGTACATATTCTTTTACGGAAGAATCGCCCAATGCGCGCTGCATTTCGAGCATGCCCAAATACGGGTTTCGGTACAGCCGTTGCTCGTAAGCGACCTTTCCGGCTATTGAATCGATCGAGAGATTTTCAAAGTTGTTAAGCAATTTTTGCTGGTCGACGGCATCTGCCGGCGCGGTTCGGGCAGCTTCCTGGTAGCCGTGGAACTTCCGGGGAAGCGGCAGCACGTTCACCGCATAGGACGTTCCGAAGGTGATCTGGTCGAAGTTGAGAATACCTGCCTGTATTGTCCAGCGTTTGAAAAGTGTGGCGTAAATCCCTGCATTTAAATGCTGGCTGTCCCATTCAGCCATAAAGCCGGCTTTGTTTTCGAATCGGAGGTTAAATCCACCGAATGGTCCCGACAGGTAACGATAGTCGAAATCCTTTTTCCTGACGATTTCAAGACTGTTGAAAATATTGTAATTGCTCTTCTCGGATTCGTCGCGCTGGATAAAAACCGGGCTGCCGAAACCTGCTGTCACATCAGCGAATATGCGATTGCTCAGGCGGAACGTCTTGCTCGCTACCAGCGCGTTGGTGGACAGCGAATTGTCGATTCCGAAAGGCGCCGAGAGGATAACCGCCACGGACGGGCGCTTGTGGGTTTCTTTTAAAAGCAGGTATTTGAGGTCGAGCTGCCGGTCGCCGATGCCTTTCTGGCCGCGCTTCAATTCATTATTGACGCGCAGCAGGTTGATATTCACTTCCAGCCTGGGAAGCAAGGTAAGGTTTGCGAAATAGATCCCCTCCGAATGTCTGCGGTTGTACCTGAACCCGTACCGGATCGGGTTGAAATGGTAGCCGAGCTCAAATGCGCCGTCGTCGGTCTGCCGGGCCGAAGGAATGTAAATCAGCCCGGGCTTGCCCGAAATGTTCGTTTGCGCATGAACTGGCACACTCAGACACAGAGCAAGCAGAAAGGGAAACCATACATTCCCCCTTCTGCTTCTAACAAATTGAATCATCCGCCTTGCTGTTAGATACCGCTGCCCTGGTTGTGGCAGTTTTCGATCATTTTGTCTCTCAATTCAACCGCTTTCGCAAGGGCTTCGTTGTAGTTTGCTTCTACGCGGGCAGTGTTGGAGTTTTTGGTTTCTTCTGCGCGGGCTCTGGCGATTTCGGCGATTTCCGTGCAGCTGCCGATTTTAGCGGCTTCCAGCTGGTTTACTTTGTCGAGGTAATCGAGCAACTGAATGTTGATCAGCGCTTTCAGGTATTCGTACTGGCCCGGGCGGAGGAATGGCTTAGCTCTTTCCAATGCGGCCAGGGCATCGTTTGCGATCTTGATGCCTACCTGGCGGAGCGCCTCGAAATGTGCCGCGCCGTTTTCGCCCGTACATCTTTCCAGGTTGCGCTGAATGCGTTCCAGGTCTCTTGCGTACGCATCGTTGATCTTGCCGAGCTCTCTCGCTTTGGCGTCGTCGAGGCGCTCTTTGGTGCGGTCGAACTTCTCGTTGGCGCGGGCGATGCAATCGTCCGTTTTGCCAGCTTCAACGGCCGGGTTGGAAGGCGTACCCTCCGTCACGGCACCGGTTCTGCCGCCGTCCGGAAGCCCGTCTACTTTGGCGGCGGTGAGGAGCGACAGGTAGCTTTGAAGTTTAACGTCAGCCGTAGCCTTTTTCAGGATCGTGCGCAATTGGGCCGAATTGAGCTCGTTTTTGGACGACGGGCTCACCTGGTTCAATGCCTTCACCTCGGCATCCGACAGCGAACCTGCCACTTCTTCAGCGGCTTTGGTCACGCTGGCCGGAATGCTGCCGACTGTTACAGCGCCAAGCGATTCGTTCAGCTCCTTCGTTTTGGCGGAAGGGTCGACTTTGCCGGGCACCAATTTAATGTCCGGTGTTTCTTCCAGTGTGGTAGCGGGAAGTTCCAGCTTGTCCAGTTGGTTGGATAGCTCGGTGTTAGCGGGTTCGAGCGAATCCGCTTCTTTGTCTTTACAATCATACAGGAAGAATGTAAGGAACATCAGAAGGGTAAGTAATTTCAGTGTACGTGTTTTCATTACGCGTTAGATTTAGTGAAAAAAATTATGTGGCGGATTATTAAATTGGTTCTCATTGGCTGGTTGCCGGTCGCAAACAGTCGGATATCTTATCGCACAAGAATGCCACGCATTGCCTTCGCGGGGCAAGCTAAATGAGCGAACGGATACGCCTATATGTGTTCTGTCATGCTCTTTGACAACCCGTCTGGTCGTAAAGCATGATCAGCTCCGCACGTGCCTTGCCCGCATTCCGCGAGGAACTCCGGCCATTATCAGTAGGAGGAAGAAGGTGGGACGGTTCCGGATGGAATGTCCTTGAAACAGAACGTTTAACAGGTAGGGTAGGATTATCACTTTCCACCGAGGGAACGGGCTCCGGATCGGAGCACACCGCCGGGTGCCGCATGCTGCCTTGTGGCAAAAGCCGTAGATAACGATTGTTCGTCATGTCTTTTAACGTTGAGTGAGTTGCTTTTCAGGCAGCGTTTCCGCTCGATCGAAAATTCCAACATTCGCAATGCGTAGACTTTATTTTACGTGTAGCTACATTCATGTAAAATAAAATCTACAACAAGTTTAAAGCATTGGATTTCATTTTCAAAATAAAAATATCTCTACAAAAATTTAATTTTTTGATTATCAATAAGTTAAATAGGCTTAAAAATAAATAATCACTTTTTTTCTTCGAAAATTACATACATAAATTCTTGTAGTAACTGAGCGTTTATTTCTGGTTCTAAGGGATAATGCGATCGCCCACTTCCGAAAGATCCGGTGGGAGCAGGTCTTGTCATCGTGCTATTTCCCACAAACGCGAATATTTTCAGTCAGAGCAGTATTAAGTCATTGATTTTGGAGGCTTTCTGTGTTAAAGATAATTTGAAATGACGCCTCGCCGGGCGTCACGACATTCCTGAACCTTAAAGATTAATGAAAATGATTACTTCAATGACTGCCTTTCTAAGGCACGGCTGTCGCGGCTGGACCGTCTTCGCCTTCCTGCTTCTCGCGCTATCACCGGCGCATTCCCAATCCATCGACCTGCTCATCAAAGGCGGCCACGTCATCGACCCGAAAAACCAGATCGACGGCGTGCGCGATGTGGCGGTTATTTCCGGGAAAATTGCCCAGGTGGCCGCGGACATTCCCGCCGCGAATGCTAAAAAAGTCGTCGACGCCAAAGGTTTGTACGTCGCGCCCGGGTTTATCGACATGCATGCCCACGTTTTTAATGGCACCACGCCCGACGCCTACATCGCCAACGGCCACACGAGCGTCGCGCCCGATGGTTTTACATTCCGGACGGGCGTCACCACCGTCGTGGACGCCGGTTCGTCGGGCTGGCGGAATTTCAAACTTTTCAAAGCGCAAACGATCGATCGTGCGCAAACGCGCGTGCTGGCATTCCTGAACATCGTGGGCACAGGCATGGCGAGCCGCTACGAAGAGCAGGACCTGACGGACATGAATCCGGTAATGGTGGCAAACATGATCAAAAGATTGTATCCCAATATCATCGTAGGTATCAAATCGGCGCATTTCTGGGGCGATTACAGCCAGGTGCAGCGGGCCGTGGAAGCCGGTAAGCTGGCCGACGTGCCGGTAATGGTCGATTTTGGCGAGCACCGGCCGCCGCTGTCGATCGAAAAGCTTTTTAAGGAATACCTCAGGCCGGGCGATATTTTCACGCATACCTATGCCCACGGGCCCAACGACCGCGAAACCGTGGTGGACGAGCAGGGCAAAGTGAAGCCTTTCGTGCTGGAAATACAGAAAAAAGGGCTCGTATTCGATGTCGGTCACGGCGGAGGCGCATTTGCTTGGCGGCAGGCGATCCCATCAATCAGGCAGGGCTTTCTCGCGAATGTGATCAGCACCGATCTGCACACCGACAGCATGAACGGCGGAATGAAGGGTTTGGATAATGTGATCTCCAAATTCCTGAACATGGGCGTACCGCTGCCGGACGCGATCCTGCGCGTCACCTGGAACCCCGCGCAGGTGATCAAGCGCCCCGACCTGGGCAGTCTTACCGTGGGCAGCGAGGCCGACATTACGGTTTTTAACGTCCGCAAAGGCGATTTCGGCTTCATAGACGCCCGCAGATTGAAGCTCAAAGGCGACAAAAAGCTCGAAGCCGAACTGACGATACGTGCCGGAAAGGTCGTGTGGGATCTCAACGGGATCAGCGTAGCGGGTTGGGAATCGGAAATGCAGGCGAAATAGGTATGAAAGCATTATTATTCCAAATCACGGGATGCTGGCTCGCATTCGCGGCGTTGGTCGCTGTAAATGCCCGTGCCCAATCCTACGACCTGCTCATCAAAGGCGCGCACGTGATCGATCCGGCCAGCTCGGTCAATGCCAGGATGGACGTTGCCGTGAGTCAGGGGAAAATCGCCCGGGTGGCGGCTGATATCCGCGGCTCGGCGGCGCAGGTGATCAATGCCGACGGCCTGTACCTCACGCCCGGATTTATCGATCCGCACACGCATGTGTTCGTAGGCGCGCAGACGGGACAATTTGCCAATGGTGTAAACAGTGTTTCGCCCGACGATTTTACATTCCGCTCGGGTGTAACCACCGTTGTGGACGCGGGAACTTCCGGCTGGCGGAGCTTTCCGTTGTTTAAAAAACAGGTGATTGATCAGTCCAAAACCCGCATTCTGGCATTTCTGAACATCTCCGGCGGCGGTATGACGGGCGCGGCGCATGAGCAGAACTTGCAGGACATGAATGTGGATTCGGCTGTTGCCACGATCCGGCAATATGCGGCTGTGATCGCAGGCGTGAAGATCGGGCATTATAACGGGAAGGAATGGACGCCGTTCGATAATGCATTGAATGCTGCCAAACAATCCGGCAAGCCGCTTTTTGTCGAATGCCATTTACCGGAATATTCCCTGGAAGATCAGCTGGCCAGAATGCGGCCCGGCGATATGATCACCCACACGTTCGAGAACATCAAAGAACGAATGCCGATTGTAGGCGACGACGGCCGCGTGCGCCCCTTCGTGCTCGAAGCCCGGAAGCGCGGCGTGCTGTTCGACCTCGGTCATGGCGGTGCTGGTTTCTGGTTCGATCAGGCGGTGCCCGCCGTGAAGCAGGGTTTTTGGCCCAATTCGTTTGGGACGGACCTGCATCGTTTCAGCATGAACTCTGCCATGAAGGATATGTCAAACGTCATGTCGAAGTTCATGGCGATGGGCCTTTCGCTTGAAGAGGTGGTGCGGATCGCGACGTGGAATGCGGCCCAGGCAATCGGTCATCCCGAGCTGGGTGCACTGCGCGAGGGAAATCCGGCCGATATCGCATTGTTCCGGTTGCGGGAAGGTACATTCGGTTTCATGGATTCTGTCGGAAACAGCATCAGCGGCAGCCGGAAGCTGGAAGTGGAAATGACCGTCCGCGAGGGAAAGGTAGTGTGGGATTTGAATGGGCTCGCAGCGAAGAAAAAGGGATTTTAACCGAAACAATCATGCATTTTTATAAATTAAAACGCACAGGAATCCGGGCATATCTGGGCATAGGGCTCCTGGCGCTCGCATTGGCCGGCGCAACGCATTTGCCGCACGATACCCTGCCCGCCGGCGACGCCGACCAGGGCGGCCTCACAACGCCCGACGATTTTGAAACGCTCGTGGTCGCCGACAGCACCGGCCTTGCCCGGCACATTGTGGTGAATGATAATGGCGACATTTATATCAAACTCCGCTATTTCGGCAAAGGGCAGGGCGGCGGCACCGTGGCGCTCAGGGATACCAACGGCGACGGCCGGGCGGATGTCATGCGGAATTTCGGTAATTACCAGGACCATAGCAGCCTCGCCAACGGGATCACCATTCACAACGGATATCTTTATTACAGCTCCTCACTGGCTGTTTACCGCAGCAAGCTCATCCCCGGCCAGCTCCTGCCCGACGAAAAAACAGAGCTCATCCTGAAAGATGACCACGAGCACGGCCCGCATTGGCATATCACAAAACCAATGGCCTTCGACGACGCCGGGAATATGTACGTCCCGTTCGGCGCACCTTCGGATGCCTGCCAGGATATGGTGAACTCACCAGGCGGAAAACCCGGCAACCGCGGCGTGGACCCGTGCCCCGAACTCGAAAAGCACGGCGGGATATGGAAGTTCAGTGCCGACAAGCCCAACCAAACCCAGGCCGACGGCTCCTTGTATGCCACCGGCTTGCGAAGTATCGTCGGAATGCGCTGGAATCCTGCGGACAAGAGCCTTTATGCGGTGGTGCATGGCCGGGATAACCTCCATCGCCTGTTTCCGGGCCTGTTCACGTCGTGGCAGAGCGCGGTGCTCCCTGCCGAGGAATTTGTGAAAGTAACGCAGGGCACCAACTCCGGCTGGCCGTATTATTACTACGATCAGATGAAAGGCCGGAAAATGCTCAATCCCGAATACGGAGGCGACGGTAAAAAGGAGGGCGAGGGCGCGAAGTACCAGAAGCCGCTCATAGGGTTTCCGGGACATTGGGCACCGAACGACGTACTTTTTTATCAGGGCAGTCAATTCCCCGAACGATATAAAAATGGTGCATTCATTGCCTTCCACGGTTCCACCAACCGCGCGCCATATCCGCAGGCGGGTTACTTTGTAGGCTTCGTGCCGTTCAAAAATGGCGTTCCCTCGGGCGAATGGGAGGTTTTCGCGGACGGTTTCGCGGGCGTCGATCCGATCATCAATGTAAGTGATGCGAAGTTCAGGCCGATGGGCCTCGCCGAAGGCCCCGATGGCTCATTGTACATCACTGATTCGAAGGTGGGAAAGGTTTGGCGCATTATGTTCAAAGGGGATAGAAAGGCTTTTGGAACAAAACAACTTGCCTCGATGGAACAGCACAAGCTGCTGGCGCATATCCGCACGCCCGACGAAGTGGCCGATAACCTCGATACCCAGACGAAGGAACTCGGCCAGCGCATTTACAACACCTACTGCACGCCCTGCCATCAGCGCAACGGAATGGGCGACGGCAGCCGGTTCCCGCCCCTCGGAGGCTCCGAATGGGTGACGGGCGATAAAAAGCGGCTGATCGAAGTCGTGGCCAACGGCCTTGAAGGGCCCATCCAGGTTGCCGGGAAGCCATATAACGACCTGATGCCACGCCATGATTTCCTGAAAGCCGAGGAGCTGGCCCAGGTGCTTACCTACATCCGCAGGAGCTTCGGCAACGACGCCGGCCCGGTTTCGGCAGGCGATGTGAGGCAGGTATTGGGTAAATAAGCCAAACGGCCCGGCGGAAATGCTTCCACCGGGCCGTTTGCATCTATACGGAGCTCACTATGGCATCAAAACCTTCTTCGTGAGCATACTGGCGCCATTACGTTGCAGCGAAAGAATGTACAGACCCGATGAGAAGCTACCTTTCGGCCTCAGCACAAACTCGTTGCCGCTTTGGCTGAGCGAGAAACCGATCGTTTTTCCCGACAGGTCGAAAAGGCGGATGTTGGACGCCTTCTCGTTTTTGAGGAGGAATTTGATCTCCCGGTTCGGCGCCGGGTTACCCAGCAGCTCGAATGCCACGCTGTTTGAGCCATTATCGATCGCGATCGTGCGTGAATATTCGAAGCTTCCGTCGGTATCTACCATTCGCAACCGGTAGTAGTTATTACCGCTCAGCGGTTTGGTGTCCACGAAACGGTATTGTTTTGTCACCGAAGAATTGCCGTTAGCCTGAATGCGGCCGAGCTGAATGAATTCTTTTGCATCGGCGCTGCGCTCGATGTCAAAATGGCTGCTCCCGGCCTCTTCGGTGGTGGTCCAGGAAAGGCTCACCGCGTTGTCGAGCAAAGAGCCACTGAACCGCGCCAGCGTCACGGGCAATGTGATAGTACAATTGTTTTTCAATTCCGCAATGATGGCATTCGGCAAGGTAGGGCTTGTCAAAACGACCCATATCGAGCGTTTGTCTTCAAGGAACGCATACGTATAGGGCTGGTCTTTGCTCACGATCGGCTCCGACGTTGACAAATTAGTTGGCGGGCTCGTATAGATAAGCTCATCATCCATAGTGCTGAACGTTGGCTGGCCGTTGGTCAGCTCGCCGTCATCCAGGTACAATTTATATGTTACGGAAAAAGCAGTAGGGTTCGTGGATACGATATCCAGGTCGTAGGTGCGTGGTCCTTCGGGCTCGTTACAGTTGATTTTTCCGGTTATCATCGGGTCGTTAATGCGTAGGTTGAAACCGCGGTTATAGCAGTGTACAGCCGGATTATTGGTTGCGGCCTGGGTAGACCACACATCTCCTTTCAGGATGGGAAGAGTTTCGCAAGCACCGGGAACAGTGAACTGGATATTGTCGATCGTGACACGGACCAGCCCCGAACCCAAGTCTTCCTCCAATAGTGTTAAGCCTGTAAATAGTGGCTGTATTTGATTGTCAGCACTATAATCTGGCAATAAGGTAACTGCTCCACGCGTATCAAGCGCGAGCGTGGCAAGCACAGCACCGAGGGCAGTTTTGTCCGGTGCTTTTTTGTAGTCGATGTTGGGATATGAGGAAGGAGCCCATATGTGAACATACGTAAACTTGTTTCCAAAATTCTTATTGATGGTGAAGGAGAGGTTAATGTTCACCACACAATTCCCGTTACTGTCACCAACATGGTTTAATTCAATTGCGGGATCGGTCAGCGTGCACTGTGCTTGCGACGTGAAATGCATAGAAATACCTATCAAGGTAATGCACATCAAACGGTAGAAAGTTTTCATGATAGAGGACGTTTAGTGACCAAAAAAAGTACTGTTGAATATACATGCAATATCTTGAAATAGTGAAAGTTGCGGGTGAATGTAAAAAGTTTTTAAACAAAAACGAAGACTACTATACGTCGGCATCAAAATAAATCACCCTATCCAATAAACGTTTACATTAACATGTAAAAATATTTTGCAAATTAGTGATCGAAATATTTTAGTTACTTGTTTTATAGATAGTTGTATATTAAACAAAAGTACTTTTATCAGTTAGATTAATTTTATCAAGACTAAATATAAAATTGGTTGGCACTTAGTTGATACTTGTCGGAATACATAGAGAGTAACTTTTGGTCGTATTGGAAAAATACAAACGGATGGTAAGATTTTAATGAGTCTTGGGAAAGGTTCGCTCCGATTAAGGTTTCCGCTTGAGAATCAGAACGGGTGATTCGCTGGTTCTTTTCTAAAACTAGTTGGTGACGGTTGCAGTTTGGGAGCGCTTTAAATTCAGCTAACTCAAACTTTATTCATGAGAAATTTTCTGGCTAGTATCTGTCTCCTCTTGTACCATCTTCCCTGCACGGCCCAATCGCCGCAGAAGTTCAGTTTTCAGGGAATCGCCCGAAGCATCGACGGGAAAACTGTAAGCAATGCAGTTGTCGGAATACGAATTTCCATTCGCTCAGCATCGCCCGCCGGAGAGATCGTGTACCAGGAGACCCAGGCGCCGTTGACAGGCTACGACGGGATTTTCAATATCAAGATCGGTGAAGGTAACGGCATCGTAGGCAATGTGGGAGCAATTCTATGGAAGAAGCATGCCCACTATCTTCAACTGGAAATGGATGTGTCCGGCGGGGCCAGCTACATTGATTTGGGGACAACGCAGCTCCTGAGCGTACCATATGCCCTGCATTCAGAACAGGCAGCGAAATGGTCGGACGGATATCCCGTAGTTCAAAAGAACGATGTTTTAGTACCAGGCGATCCTGACATCGCAAAACATCGTCTCCCCACGGTAGGCGCCGGTTCGCGGCTGATCTGGTATCCTAAAAAAGCCGCATTCAGGGCCGGAATTGTCGGGAACGGCGCCTGGGAAGATGCGCAGATCGGCGATTTCTCGGCAGCCTTCGGAACTAACACCCTCGCTTCCGGAGCAAACAGCGCGGCCTTTGGAACAGCTTCGTTATCGACAACCGCGAATTCGTTCGCCACCGGAAACGAAACAAGCGCTTCCGGCTGGGCCAGCGCTACTTTCGGTAGCCACACCGCAGCGAAAGCTAACGGATCTTTCACAGCCGGGTTTTTCAACGACAACACCGATAACCCACACCCAGCCTTGCTTGACCCCGCCGACCGGATTTTCCAGATCGGTAACGGCGATAACAATGCACGCAAGAATGCAGTTACCGTTTTAAGGAATGGCAACATTGGTTTCGGCAGTGTCGCAACCAGTCCAACACACATCCTCGACGTCGGAGGGAGGCTGCGGATCAGACATAAGGACGCCACGGCAGGGTTGTTCTTCGATAACTCGTCGGCGGTTCCTACTGGCTTTGTGGGTATGATTACAGACGATAACGTTGGATTTTATCTCGGAAAGTGGCGCTGGCAGGTGCATTCAAACGGCGCGGTTGCTACGGGAGGCGGGAATGCCATCGGCGATGAATCGGTGGCGCTGGGGCCGGGGACAACCGCCAAAGCGTATGGCGCTGTCACGATTGGCGCATTTAATAATGTCCAGGACAATTCGGTAGGCAATTACGCGGGGGCCAAAACCTCGGACCGGATTTTTCAAATAGGTAATGGAATGGGAAATCAGGCCCTTTCCAATGCCCTCACCGTTCAAAGGAACGGGAATGTCGGGATAGGCAACAATGCCTTGTTTCCAACCCACATTCTGGAAGTAGGCGGCCGCGCGCGTATCCATCACAACGGGAGCACGGCGGGCATTCATTTCGATAATTCCCAACACCAGGTCGACGGCTTCGTGGGAATGAAAACGGATGATCAGGTAGGGCTTTATCTCGGCAATTCCTGGATGTTCTGGGTTGATAATGGCGGAACCGGATATATCAACAATGCCATCGTGCAGACATCCGACCGCCGCCTCAAACGCGATTTCGTGCCGCTGTCATCAAGCCTCGGCAAATTGACCAGCCTCAACGGATACCATTATTTCTGGAAGGACAAGGAACGTGACCCATCATTGCAAACCGGACTCATCGCGCAGGAAGTGGAGAAACTGTTCCCTGAATTGGTCAAAACAGACAGTAAGGGCTTCAAATCGCTGAACTACACCGGATTAATCCCGCATTTGATCGAGGCGGTGAAGTCATTGAAATCGCACAACGAAGCCCTGGCAATTTCAAATGCAAATTTACAGAAGCGTTTACGGCGGATCGAGGATGTATTGCAGGCGACGCCCCGCAGAAGCAAGGACAGCCAGCACCGGGCAGAAACCGGAGACGAGATTTTCTAAATAAGTCTAACTATAACTAACATTCACTATGAGATTCATTTTTATAATTGGCCTCTCCTGGCTTTGCACTTTGCACGCTGCACTAGCTCAGTCTCCTCAAAAATTCAGTTTTCAAGGTGTAGCAAGAGATCAGACGGGAAAAGTCCTTACCGGCGGAAGCAGTGTAGAGGGCGTAAGTTTTATGATCCGAAAAGGAGCCATTGACGGGCCGGTCGAATACAAAGAAATTCATTCCAACGTCTTGATCATGGATGGCGGCATATTCAACTTGCAAATTGGCGCTGGCAATCAGGTGCTGACGGGAGATATGAAGATAATCGACTGGGGTAGTGACAAATATTATCTGCAAATTCAGTTCACTTTAGGAGATGGACAAACACATGACTTAGGTGCTGTCCAGTTGCTCAGTGTGCCTTATGCCATGCATAGCACTGTCGCGGAAAGTTGGCGGCAGAATGCACCAATCGTTCAGCATGGGACGTATGGTTCAGGACCGTCACTAGGAGGTATCGGTGACGGTCCCAGGCTGGTCTGGTATCCAAAGAAGGCAGCGTTGTTAGCTGGAAGGTCGCTGGAAAGTCTTTGGAGCGACAATAATATTGGCAACGGCTCGATTGCATTGGGAAGCTATACTCTCGCCTTGGGAGAGGCCTCGGCAGCCATTGGTAATGGCACCGTGGCAAAGGCTTCGGGAGCTCTGAGTGTAGGTGCTTTTAATGACAATACGGATAATCCGGTGCCGGACGCCTCTGGAATTGCGCCAACTGATCGCATCTTTCAGGTTGGAAATGGGGCCGGACCGCAAAACCCTTCAAATGCACTGACAGTCCTTCGAAATGGTAACGTCGGTATTGGAAATGGTGTTCTGGCACCTTCCCTTCCACTTGAAGTTAGCGGGCGAATTAAGATCCAACACAGTGGCACATCAACTGCGGGGATACATTTGAACAATTCTTCGAACAATGCAGGTGGTTTTATGGGGATGATTACTGATGAAAAGGTAGGCTTCTACATTGGCAACAAATGGAGATTCCAGGTGACAGGCACCGGGTTTGTTGGCATCGGAGCCAATGTGGTAAACCCCACATAGCCGCTTGAAGTTGGCGGCAGGGCGCGTATATATCACAGTGGTGCTACCGCAGGCATTCATTTTGACAATTCATCGAATGCACCGTCAGGTTTTGTGGGTATGATCACCGATAACAAGATGGGGCTGTACATCGGAAACAAATGGATTCTTCATGTTGCAGACAACGGGAATGTCGGAATCGGAGCTGATGTTGCGACTCCTGAATACCGATTAGACGTCGACGGACGCGCGCGGATGAGGCATAGAGGTGCTACTGCGGGTATTCACTTCGACAATTCGACCGGTGTGCCGAGTGGCTTTGTAGGTATGGTTACCGATAATAAGGTAGGATTATATATTGGCAACAAATGGGCTTTTCAGGTAACAGATCTTGCGGGAATTGCCGCAGGTACCAACGCAAACTGCCACGGAACCAATGCCATAGCTCTAGGGAACGGTACATGGGCGGATGGCAATGAGTCGGTTGCTTTTGGAGAAGGAACAATGGCGAAAGCCTGGGGTGCAATGACGATAGGCACATGGAACAACGTCCAGGATAATTCGGTGTCGACAAAGGCGGGCCTGAAAGCGTCAGACAGAATTTTTCAAATTGGAAACGGTACAGCATTCAACAATTTATCGAATGCCTTCACAGTACTCCGGAATGGTTATGTGGGGATTGGAAATGAAAGTATTATGCCCAGTCATATTCTGGATGTTGGAGGACGTGCCCGTATGCGGCACAACGGAAGCACTGCCGGAATATACTTCGATAATTCACAGCATAACTCCGTCGGTTTTGTAGGTATGTCGGGCGATAATTCGATAGGATTTTATATTGGAAATGATTGGAAGCTTCAAGTTTATGGAAATGGCGGTACACTTATAAACGGGAACCTGGGTGTTAATGGAATCATAAGTGAATCCTCCGACCGCCGCCTTAAACGCGACTTTTCTCCTTTATCAACCAGTTTTGAAAAGCTGAGTAAACTAGAAGGTTATCACTATTATTGGAAAGATAAGGAGCGTGACCAGTCATTACAAACCGGCCTCATTGCGCAGGATGTGGAGACATTATTCCCAGAGTTGGTCAAAACGGATGCAAAGGGCTTTAAGTCATTGAATTATACGGGGCTTATCCCGCACCTCATCGAGTCGGTGAAGACCCTTGCCGCATTGAACGCGAAGCTGGGTTCGGAAAATGCGGGAATCAAAAGTGAAAATGTGGCTATACAAGCTCTGCTTGCGGCTTTAACTGCCAGATTAGACCAACTGGCCGCCACAGTTGCTCCGGCTGGAACAACAGCAAAGTAGCTGTTCGATAAATCGACTAACTGCGGCAGCCATCCGTAGCCGCAGTTAGTTTTATAATTTTGTATGAACAACGGAAATTGCAGCATCCTTCATTTCCAACGTCACGCGCGACTGGTCCTTAAAGTTAAAAACATGCCCGTCCGCGCGGACTTCCTCAATGAGCGCGAAATCGAGGTTTTGCATGAGCCAGCCTTCTTGCTGTGCGGGCATGGTGCCGATAATGCCCTCCTCGGGCATGTTCTTGTCCGGGGTCGTGTAACAAGCGGCATAGCCGTAATTAACGTCGACGGCTGGCGACCATAATGCTTCGCCGACGGTTTGTGATACGACCGTGTAGCACTGGTTTTCGAGCGCCCGCGAGCGGGCGCCCACGTGTACACGCGTGGCGCCGCGAATGGTTTCGGTGCAGCTGGGGGCGAGAATCAGGTTCGCGCCGGCATCGGAGAGCTTTCGCGCGCCGATGGGGAATTCCACGTCGTAGCATATCTGAATGCCGAATTTGCCCCAGTCGGCTTCGAAAACGGTGAGCTGCCGTGGGGCGCTTTCTATTCCCCAATGCTCGTTTTCAAAGCGCGTCATGAAGAATTTGTCCTGGTAACCGGCCATTCCCGTAGGTGAGAACACAAATGCGCGGTTGAGATTCCTCGCATGCTCGATCACCGGGATGCTCGGTGCCACGATGATGACACCGTATTTCCGGGCAAGCATTTCGAATGTCTTGCAAAAATCGTCTTTCAAGGCATCCAGCTCCTGGATTTGCCGGCGAATGTCGGCGCGGATTTCCGCGTTGAAAATGCTCACCAGCTCCATGGCGCCATATTCCGGAAAAAGCAGCAGGTTTGCGCCCCGGATGGCGGCGTCGGCAACCCATTTTTCGGTGTGCCGCTGCCACGAAGCAAAATCTGCGTGTTCGGTGATCGGGTATTGTGCCGAAGTAATGGTAACTGCCTGGGTCATGGTCAATAGGTAATCGGTTTTGTCCAGAAAATCATCTTTTTGGGCGTGGACGCCGTTTCTCCGAGATCGGGCCATTCCATCACGCTTTGCAATGCGGGCTCTTCGCGGTAGCCGCGTTTCAGCCAGAACGCGTCGTTCGGCCGGTGGTCAGCCGGTTTCAACGGGTGATTTTTGCCGCGGTCGACGGAGCAGAAGCAGCACAGGGCGAATTGCCCGAATGTCCGTGCATGTGCCTCGCGCTCGTCGAAAAAGCGGTGCCCGAGTCCTTTTCCACGGTAGGCGGGCAGCAGGATGCTTTCTCCGAAGTAAAATACCGAAGCAATGTCGAAGCCTGCATCTTCGAACGGCTTGCGGATTTCCGCCGTTTCGTCCTCCAATGGAATGCAGGTCGTTGCGCCAACCATCTCATGGCCATCGTAAACAGCAAAAAGAAAGGAGCGGTCCGAGCGAAGGTATGTTTGCAAATAGCCCTTTTCATAATCTAAGCTGCCTTCGTACAAGTAAGGGTAATCCCTGAAAACAGCAATCCGCAGCCCGGCCAGGTCATCGAAAACGTCCGCAATGCCGGCGCCGGTCTTACGGACGAATGTCAGTTCGTTGGTCATGGTTTTGAAACGAGCTCGATCCAGAGCGGAAGGTTGTAGTAGGTGGTTACACGGCTGATCTTGCCATCGGTGACTTCCAGGAATGCCCCGGCGGGCAGCACATACGACTGTCCGTGCGCTTCGGGAAGGCCATCTTCCGCTTTTTTATAAATGCCATTTACAACAAACTCCACCGCAACACGCTTGTCCTGAGGCTCGGAGAAAAACACCATGTTCGTCAGCGTTTCTTCGTATGCTTCGTCCATTTTTTGAAGAAACTCAGTGAATTTTTCCAAACCAATGCGCACATCGCCCTGGTTGGCCTCGTGCCTTACTTCCGGATGAAGCAGCGCAAGCATGCCTTTCCAGTTCTTCGCATTAAAGGCCTCATAGTATTGCTGAACGGTTTCCAGTGCAGTCATTATAGTAATGTTTATTTAAAATATGATGGGGATAAAATAAAGGTATTTGCTTTAAAACGGGCTGTGATCCAACGATACCTGCCCGTTCGCGTCTTTCCGGTACACTGCAATGCAGCCCAGCGAAAATTGGGCATCGAAGTGTGGTTCCCTGGCAGCCAGCGTTTTCGGGGTCGGTTTGGCGCTGTCGAAGAAGTAAACCGTGGTGCTGCCGTACTTGTTGTAAGGCATCAGGTTGCCGTAATGGAGCATGTCCTTGGAAAGGGTATCGTCCACGGTCACGGCGTACACCCGCACGATCGGCCCGGTGTTATTTTCATTGCGGTACATCGCCACCTCCCGGAAGCCGCCTTCCAGGTCGTTCACAGTCGGCTGGGTGCTCGAATCGTAGACGATGTAGCCTACCAGAAGCGCTATTCCGATCAGCAGGAGATTTTTCTTGTTTTTTAGCATATTTTCAAATCGGGTCAATTCACTGAAACGTACAGCCATCGGTCGTCACTTTGCCAGTCGAGCCGGTAGGATTGACCATTGTAATCAAACCCGTTACCCATATTCTTTTCGGAAATGATCAAATCCGGCTGAAATACGGGATTTTCCAGCACCCGCGACGGATTACCGACCATCACGTGGGCAAATTCACGCCCGGGCTTCCGAAGCAAAAACTGGTAGGCGAAGTCGAAACTGGCTTCCGTAAAAGCAAAACCGATTTTTTGGGGATTGAGTGCGTTTGCCCGCTCGAAAAGTCCTTGCAGCCCGGCCCAATGGTCGCCCCAGAACAGCCGGCCCGGCGTGGCGTGCAGTACACTTTCCTGTTTGAGGTTCAGGTTGGCAGCGTCGATGCGCATGTTCAAATGCAAGGCATTGTTAACCGTCGGAAATATTTTTTCAAAAAACCAACGGGTGGAAAGCAGCGGGTGCGATGCGCTGAGTAACGCGAATGGCAGCGCCGCCAGCCAGAGCACCACGGGCAGCAAACGCGACAGGAATGCGGGCAGCACCGCAGCGTACGCAATGCCTACCACAGGCGCAGCAAGCAGAAAGAATGCGATATGCAGCCGCGAGCCGTACGTTTGATAACTGATAAAAAAGCAAAAGGTGAGAAAGCTGAGCAATGTGAGCGCTGCGTACCAATTGGCCGCTCGTTGCAAACGTGCACACCAGAGCAGCGGAATACCGGCGAGGATCAGCCAGATCCCGAAAAAATTATGGGCAAAATCCTCGTTGAAATTCAGCTTATTCATCTTGAACGGCATTCCCAGGCCCGGCCTGTCGAGCGGAATGCCCATCGCCGCATGCAGATTTTTGAGCTGCGTGTGAAGGAAATCGTTATAGCGGTTGCCGGGGGAAACGAAGCCGAGATGCAGGAAAACATGCTTGCTTACCGACGAAACATAGTCGGCGGGGCGTTGCAGGTCGTTTTGGTTGCCATTGCTGATTGTGCCGACGGGCGAGCCGAACAGCACATAAGTGCGGTACCAAAACGGTGTGTTGAGCGCCAGCGTGAGCACCACACCAGCGGCCACAAAGCCTAAGAGGTGTTTCCGCATGGCCGGTTGCCCGATCATCCGGATGATGAGGTAGCCGCCGAAAGGGAGGGCGTAAAATAGGAACGTTCCTTTGGTGAACATGCCGGCGGCACAGCAGAGCGCAATGAGGTACAGGCTCGTTTGTTGTTTGTTTTGGAGATAATCAAATACAAAAAAAGCGGTTGCCACGAGAAAGAATGCCACGACAAGGTCATTCTGGGTGGTCATCGACTCCAGAACCACGATCGGGAGCGTCGCGGCGAAGCACAATGCGATACGCAGTGCCGCCGCGGACGTTGAAAACAGCCTCACAATCATCGAAACGAGCAGTAATATACCCGCCAGACAGCCCCATTGCAGTAGCTGAAAGTAATGGACCGAGCCGGATAGCAGGAACGTGTGCAAATGAACATATTCCGAAAACGGACTGAATGAAATGGACCGTTCGATGTGCGAGGCGTAATGCGCCACATTGCCCTGCTGAGCCCAGTAACCCAGCCGGCTGAGATGGTAACTGAGCGAATCCTGATTGTTGGGGATCGCCACCACCGCCACGCACAAGGTAATAGCTGAAAGTACGCCCAGCATGAAGACCGTGAGCGGACCGACGCTTTGATAAAAACGCCGGATGCCGCTTAGCCATCTTTGACCCAGCGACCGGTGTGTTACACGATGGGCCTTTTTTATCCTAATCCATGTCGCAGCCAGCGCGGCGTCGAATAGCAGCCAGCTTAGGGCAATGCCAAAGCGGTTGACGGCATTGAGCAG
Organism: Dyadobacter fermentans DSM 18053; assembly: GCF_000023125.1. Classification (NCBI taxonomy): domain Bacteria; kingdom Pseudomonadati; phylum Bacteroidota; class Cytophagia; order Cytophagales; family Spirosomataceae; genus Dyadobacter; species Dyadobacter fermentans. Next base: position 4,087,135 of record NC_013037.1, on the reverse strand, counting down.
CCCCAGCAGCTCGGTACTGACTGCGATAAAGAAGAAAACGAGTATGGAAGCTGTAATCAGCGAGCGGCGAAAGGATTGCTCGGAATCTTTGTAGAGCGCCACGTAGCAACTGGCCGTGGCCAGTATCATCGCCAGCGGGATCAAAAGAATCATAGGTCAGAAAAGGTCCTGTGAGGCAATATCGGGCGCAAACTAACTATTTCGCTGCAAAGAACCACATTAACTCACGGCGCAGCATTTGCCGGGGAAGGGAAAATGAGCCGCAACCTTTCAATAAGTTCCTGAACGGAAGTGACTTTGAAGGCCGCTGTCCCGAAGTTTATTTCAGCCTCGAAGCCGCTGTCCGATTCTGTAACCGTCACGCGGCAGGGGGCATCGCGGTACCGCCCGATGCCCATTCCTTCACGCTGCAATGCACGTTTTGCCCAAAATAGCGGCCGTTCGGCGCCTTCGAGGTAGATCTGCGGCTCGTCTGCCGGTTGGTGAATGACGAATGTGCCCGTAGAGCGGTCGAATGGAAAGCCGCTTTGCGCGAAGGTCGCTTCAAATGCGCCATTCAGCACGAGGTCTTCCGGGAGCCCGGCCAGAATGCGGCCGTCGGGGTGCATGAGCCACAGCTCGTCGGCGGTTTGCAGGGCCAGGTCCAGCTCGTGGGTGCTCAGCAGGATGGCCTTGCGCGTGTCGCGGGCAAGCATGTGCAGCAGGCGCATCATTTCGACCCGGTTGGGCAGATCGAGATGCGCTGTGGGTTCGTCGAGCATGATCAGCGCGGTGTCCTGCGCGAGCGCGCGCGCGAGCATTACCTTTTGCTTTTCGCCGTCGCTAAGCTGGTGCAAAGGGCGGTCGAGCAGGGGGGCAATGCCCGTTTGCGCAATGCTGAGGTCGATTTTTGCATGGTCGACGGCTGTGAGCGAACCCAGCCAGCCGGTGTAAGGCGTGCGGCCGAGCGCCACCACTTCCCGCGCGGTAAGATTGCCGGTGTCGGTGCGGTCGGTGAGGACCAGGCTTAGCTGCCGGGCCAGTTCCGTCGGTTTCAATGAGGCGAGTGCGCGGTTGCCGATCACGACCTGGCCGTCGAGTGCCGGTTGCAAGCCGCTCAATGTGCGCATCAGCGTGGATTTGCCCGCCCCGTTGGAGCCGAGCAGGCACACTAGCATGCCCGTCCGAAGTTGCAGGTGAAGGCCCTTCGCCACGGTCCGTACGTTGCCCGCCGACCGGTAGCCGATTGCCAGATCATGCGCTTCGAGTATAATGGCCGGCTCTTTCATGAAAATGCGGAGCGTATATTATTGCGGCGAATAATGATCCAGATGACCACCGGCGCACCCAGCAGGGAGGTCACCACATTAATCGGAATGACGGTTTGAGAACCGGGGAGCTGTGCAATGATATCACAAAGCAGCAGCAGCACCGTCCCCGCCAGACAGGTAGCCGGAATGAGCACCCGATGGTTGGACGTTTTGAAAAGCGGCCGGGCAATATGCGGAATGGCGATGCCCACAAAGCCGATAGGACCGCAAAAGGCGGTAATGCTGCCCGTGAGCAGGCTCGTGCTAAGCATGATCACAAGCCTGGTCCGCCCGACGGTGAGCCCCATGCTTCGCGCATAGTTTTCACCTAAAAGCAATGCATTAAGGGATTTGGAAGAAGCAAATGCGAGCATCAAGCCCGCCGTTACTACACCCGACAGCACGTATAAATGATAGCCCGTAACACCGCCCAGCGAGCCGAACGTCCACATAATGTACTCCTGCAATTGTTCCGGCTGACTGAAATATTGCCAAATACTGATAATAGATAGGGTAATGGTGCCGATCATGACGCCTACGATGAGCAGGATCACATTGTCGCGGACCCTGCCTGCAATGAGCAGAATGAGCGACAGCACCAGCCCCGAGCCCAGCGAGGCCATGCCGATAATAAGCCAGCTCCCCGAAATGCCCAGTTGGCTGATCGCATACATGCTCGCACTGCTTCCGCCTGCGAGCATCACGGCCGCAACACCCAGCCCGGCCCCGGCGGTAATGCCCAGCTCCGACGGCCCGGCCAGCGGGTTACGGAAGAGCGTTTGCATTTGCAAGCCACTCACGGAAAGGCCGCAGCCAGCCAGCACAGCGGTAAGCGCTTTCGGCAATCTGATTTTTTCAATAATAAAAAGCCATGCACGGTTTTCGGACTCGCCCGTGGTGACAATGCGGAACACTTCCTTGAACGGAATGGCTACCGAACCCAGCATAATGTCCAGGCAGAACAGCGCGACCGCCAGCACACCCAGCAAGCCAAACATCCACCTTCTGCTATCACCGGCGTGCGTCATTCGGGAAGTCGTTTGTAGTAGTAAAGCTGGTAACCCGGTTGTAGCCCGGGATGGAAAATGTGGATCAAGTCGGCTAGCACAATATGCGGGTTAACGCTGCCCGATTCAAAAAAGTCATTGGAGCCCAGTGCATTCACGCGGTTGTTGTAGCTGTACATCTGCCTGTTTTTAAATGCATTAAAATCGGCATAGCGCGAGTCTTGCGCCAGAATGCTCTTCCGGCTGTCGGCGGGATCGAAGCCGACGTTCAGCCAGTAGTCGGCCGTTAATGCCTTTGGGTAAACGGCTTCGAAATGCAGCGGCAAACTGCCTGTCGACTGGGTAGTTTGCCAGGGATAGTCGGCACCGGCGTCGGCGAAAAAGCGCGCCATATAGCTGTTGCCGCTGGGTACGAACCAGGCATCTTTGGTGTTCAGGCCTGATAAAACGGTGGGCTTTTTGGCAGCGTTGGCCGCCAGGGCTGTAAGTCGCTGATATTCTGATTCAACTTTCGCAAATTTTTCGTTCACCAGCTGTTCTTTATCCAGCAACGCGGCCATGAGCTTCACCCATTCGGCACGGGCCAGGGGTGTTTGCTCCACCCATTCGGAGTTGATAAGCACAGGAATGCCGGCTTCCCGGAGCACCTTGTAATGGTCCATTTTTCCGCCCGGATTGCCGACGGTCATGACCACATCGGGCTGCATTTCAACCACTTTTTCGTCATTCAAACCCTGGTCGCGGCCCACTCCGACTACCTTTCCGCCCTTAATCCTGTCGATTACATAAGGTGAAAACACATATTGGAGGCTTCCGAGGCCCGTCAAAACATCTTCGGCGTCGAGAAAGTGAAGCAGGCCGATGTGCATGGACGACATTGCCGCCAGGCTTTTTACGGGAATCGTGATCCGCTGCGCTTTCGGGTAGCTTTTGGGAACAGCTGCACCCGCTTTTTGCAGGATATACTGAATCGTGTCGCCATTCGCACCGAATGGATTGATGATACTCACCAGCTTGAAATCGCGGAAATAGCGGATCGTGAAACCGCGGGCGTGATGGATGTCCGTCGTTACAAACTGTGTGGACGTATCGGCGGCAGCTGACTGCTCTTGCTGGCCCTCTCCGGACGGCGCACAGCCCTGCACAAGCAGGCCCGCAAGAAAGAGCAGACTGATGATTCTAAGCATGTTTTTGTGTTGAGTGAATGATTCGCCCGTTCAAAATTACTGATTTATTAAGTGCTTCGACCCTTGTGCCCGAAATTCGGCGTGGGACGCGGCGCAAATGCGGGTGGCGATCTGGCATACTTTTGATAATTTACCGACTATGCCAAAACAGCCACTCTTACAGTTCACGGGAAAAAGCATATACTGTGCCGTTGCCGACGTCCACATCGACCCGTGGATTCCGGTTGGCCGGGCGATCATCACACACGCACACAGCGATCACGCGCGCTGGGGCAGCCGGCATTACCTGGCGCACCAGGACAGCGAGCCGATCCTGCGGCTGCGGCTCGGGCAGGACATTAACCTGCAAACCGTGCAGTACGGCGAGAAATTCATGATCAACGGCGCGAAGTTTTCTTTGCATCCGGCAGGGCATATCATCGGCTCGGCGCAGGTGCGGGTTGAGTACCAGGGCGAAGTGTGGGTGGCGAGCGGCGACTACAAGCTCGAAGACGATCATTTCGCTACGCCCTTTGAACCAGTCAAATGCAATGTGTTCATTACCGAATCCACGTTTGGACTACCTATATATAAATGGCAGCCGCAGCAGCAGGTCATGTCGGAAATCGACGACTGGTGGGCGCAAAACCGTGCCGACGGCAAAACCAGCGTGCTGATGGGCTATTCGCTGGGTAAAATGCAGCGTATTTTGAAGAACATTCAGTTGCAGGACGACGTGCTGTATGCGCACGGCGCCATTTACACCGTAAACGAAAGGCTTCGGGAGGCAGGTTTCGATCTGCCCGAACTCACGCTGGTTACCAAAGAAACCGACCGAAAATTGTTCCGTGGCGCATTGGTACTGGCCCCGCCGTCGGCCGACGGTACGACGTGGATCAAGAAATTTGCACCGTATTCAGTGGGCTACTGCTCGGGCTGGATGGCTTTGCGGGGTGCCAAAAATCGCCGCGCAGTGGACCAGGGCTTTGTGCTGAGCGACCACGTCGACTGGCCCGACCTGAACCGGGCCGTAAAAGAAACCGGTGCCGAAAAAGTATATGTTACCCACGGTTATACGAGCATTTACTCCCGCTGGCTCAACGAAAACGGCATTGAAGCGGCCGAAGTGACTACGATGTACGGCAATGAGGATGAAAATGAAGAAGAGGAAACCGTGCAGGACGCCAGCGCCGGCAAGGAGGCTTACGAGGAGCATAAGCAGCAGCTGGAAGGCGAAAAACATGCGGAACATAACGATTTTGAGCCATGAAACAGTTTGCCGAACTCTTCATGAACCTCGACCGCACGAATAAAACCAATGCGAAGGTCGAACTGCTGAAAAACTACTTCCTGACGGCGTCGGACGAGGATAAGCTGTGGGCGCTCACATTGTTTACCGGCCGCAGGCCGTCGTTCAAGGTCAATCGTACGCAGGTGAAGGGATGGGCGGCAGCGGAAGCCGGCGTGCCGATGTGGCTTTTTCAGGAAAGCTACCAGAGTGTGGGGGATTTGGGCGAGACCATTTCGCTCCTTTTGCCGCGGACCAGCCTGGGAGGTTCGGACAAATCGCTCTCGGAATGGTTCCGATATCTCGGTATGCTGCCCGGCATGAGCGACGAAGAGAAGCGCGACCACATTATGCAGGCCTGGATGCAGCTTTCGCAGCACGAGACATTTGTTTTCAACAAGCTGCTCATGGGCAGTTTCCGCATTGGCGTATCGCAGACGCTCGTCGTGCGTGCGCTCGCGGAAGCGACTGAAACGGATTCCAACGTGATTGCGCACCGCGTAATGGGCCAATGGGACCCGCTGGAAACCACTTTCGAGCAGCTCATTCTCGACAAAGGCGAAAACGACAATGCATCGCGGCCCTACCCGTTTTTTCTCGCCTATCCGATCGAAGGCGACGTGGCGGACCTCGGCGAGGCAATCGATTGGTTTGCCGAATGGAAATGGGACGGAATCCGGTCGCAGGTGATCTACCGGAATCAGGAGCTGTTCATCTGGACGAGGGGCGAAGAGCTATCCACTGAGAAATTCCCCGAACTGCATTTTCTCAGCGACGTTCTGCCCGAAGGCACTGTGCTCGACGGCGAGATCGTGACTTACATGAATGGCCGGCCGATGCCTTTCAATGTGCTGCAAACGCGCATTGGAAGGAAAAATCTCTCTAAAAAAGTGCTTGAAGAAGCGCCGGTGGCGTTTTTGGCCTATGATATTCTTGAAGCAAACGGCGTGGACATTCGTGGCCTCACACAGGAGCAGCGCCGCGCGCAGCTGGAAGCGATCCACGCCAATGTGCCGCCGCAAAACCATTTCAACCTGTCGCCGCTGATCGATTTCACGGACTGGCAGCAGCTGCGGGAGCTGCATCCGCAATCGCGCGAGAATATCGCGGAAGGATTTATGATCAAGCGAAAAGCGGGCATTTACCAGGTTGGCAGGAAAAAAGGCGACTGGTGGAAGTGGAAAATCGATCCGCTGAGCGTGGACGCCGTGCTCATTTACGCCCAAAAAGGCTCCGGTCGCCGTGCCGAGCTCTTCACGGATTACACCTTCGCGGTCTGGGGCGACGACGGCAAGCTGGTTCCATTCGCGAAAGCCTACTCCGGCCTCACCGACGCCGAAATCGGTCAGGTGGATTACTTCATCAAGCGCAACGTCCTCGAAAAATTCGGCCCTGTCCGGACGGTAAAGCCGGAACTGGTTTTTGAAATTGGCTTTGAAGGCATCAACGAATCCTCCCGCCACAAATCGGGAATAGCCGTACGCTTTCCGCGGATTTTGAGATGGAGGAAGGATAAGAAGGCGGCGGAGGCGGATAGCCTTCAATCACTCAGGGCGATTCTGGAAGGGTTCAAATGACCGCCTTTTCGTTCAGTTTGGCTTTTTTTGGATCAAAGCGCTTGTCCAGAAATGATTTCAGCAGCGCGATAACAGGCTTCTCAAACCATTTGTGAATTGCAATGCTTACCAGGCAAACCGCGATCATCGAAAGTATCAGGCCGATCAGTTCGTAGATCTCCCCTTCGGGACTGAGGCGCACGAATATCAGTCGCAAAAAACCATATATCACGAATGGATGTACCAGATACATAGCATAACTGGAATCACCCAGGAGTATCATCTTGGAGTGAACTTTATTAGTGCTGTCAACGCGGCCTTCCAGCAATAAAAAGCCGGCCGCCAGGAAAAATGACGGGATTCCGAACAGCAGGAAACGGATGGAATAAGGATCTGTTGTGTAGTCGGCGTACATCAAAAAAAGGAGACTTAGAAACCCTAAGACGATCCCCGCGGTTTTCGCCGGCTTGGACAGGAAAAGCAGTTTGCTTTTCCACAAATAAAACAAGATGCCGCCCGCTACAAATTCAAGAACGATCGTTCCGCCCCAAAAGCGCAGCATGTGGTTGTCGGAGGGGAACAGAGTGGAAATCAACACAAATGCCGACAGGCCTGTCAAACAGGCTATCATGCCTTTCTTTCCTTTAAAGATGGTTACAAAAATGGCGATAGCGAGGTAGAAGAACATTTCGTAATTCAGTGTCCAGCCCAGCGACAGAATGGGGCCGCTTCCTTTGATGCGGTAGGGGATGAACAGCAGCGATTTTACAATGGCCTCAGGGGTGATAATGACGTTCCGAAACCATGTAGGTTTGGCCAGATAGAGACCGGTCGTCAGCAATGTCATGGAATAGTAAAGCGGTACGATCCGGATGATGCGGCGGTAGAGAAATGACGCCGTGCTTTTGTCGACGATGTACGCCATGATAAATCCGCTGATGATGAAGAATATATCAACACCGAATCCGCCGATCGTTGGCTTGATATATTCAAAGTGTGCGAATACTACAAAAAGTGCGGCGATTGCCCGCAGAATCTGGATACTGTTAAGCATGATGGAAAAGTAAGTGTGCTATAACCGCATTGCCGGTTTGGCAGTCCACCGCGAAATTAGTCAATATTTTTAAGTGATGGCTATTTCGCCTATTCCGGCAGATATGGAATGGAATTTGATATTCTTTGTATTTTACTGAAAAACATCCTTGAACATTTTGACCAAATCCCGCGGACATAGCATTGTTGAGCAATGGTTTAAAGATAAAAAGTGGAAGTGGGCCGCTTTTCAGAAGGAGGCCGCGGCGGCTTACCTAGCGGGGAAAAGCGGATTGGTGAACGCTCCTACGGGCAGCGGCAAGACCTACTCGCTCTGGCTGCCGATCCTGATCCGGCATATCAATTCATTACCCAAGAAGCCGTTGAAGACCAAAAAGGGCCTGCAAGTCCTTTGGATAACGCCGCTACGCGCGCTTTCAAAGGATTTGTTCCGCAATATGGAGATGGCTGCGCTGGAAATGAACCTTACGTGGCGTGTGGGCATCCGTACGGGCGATACGGGCACACGCGAGCGCAACGAGCAAAAAAAGCAAATGCCCGATGCCCTCATTATCACGCCCGAGAGCCTGCATATGCTCTTCACCCAGAAGAATGCCTCCGAATTTTTCAAAAACCTGCATACGGTGGTGGTGGACGAATGGCATGAGCTCATGGGCAGCAAGCGCGGCACGCAAACCGAGCTCGCACTGGCCCGCCTCCGCACGATCAACCCCGACCTTCAGACGTGGGGCATTTCCGCAACCATCGGCAACCTTGAAGAAGCGCGGCAGGTGCTGCTGGGCATGCAGTTTCCGCAGGAAAACGCAGTGACGATCCGGGCCAATACCGAGAAAAAGATATTGGTAGAAAGCATTATACCCGAACGGGTGGAAACATTACCGTGGTCGGGGTATATGGGCATCAGGCTGGTGGATAAGGTGGTGGAGATCGTGAACCAGAGCCGCACGACGCTGCTTTTTACCAATACGCGATCGGGCACGGAGATCTGGTACCGGACAATCATCGAAAAATACCCGGAGTTCGCCGGGATAATGGCACTGCACCACGCCTCGCTCGACCGGGAGATCCGCGATTGGGTGGAGGAGGCATTGCACGACGAACGATTAAAGCTCGTCATTTGCACCGCCAGCCTCGATTTGGGAGTCGATTTTCGCCCCGTGGACACGGTGATCCAGGTGGGAAGCCCCAAAAGCATCGCGCGGTTTGTGCAGCGTGCCGGGCGGAGCGGACACCGGCCGGGCGTGGATAGCAAGATCTTTTTTTGTCCGACCAATGCCCTGGAACTGATCGAAGCGGTGTCGCTGCGGGAAGGCGTGCTCAAAAACATGATCGAGGACCGTCCGCCGGTTGCTCACGCATTCGACGTGCTGGCTCAATGGATGATCACGCTTGCCGTCGGAGAAGGGTTTGATGAGGCGGAGCTTTTTGAAGAAGTACGCAGTGCTTATGGGTATCAATACCTTAACCGGGAGGAATGGGAATGGCTTTTGGGCTACATCACGACCGGCAGTTCTTCACTCACTGTTTATGACGAATACAAGAAGGTAGAGCGCGTGAATGGCCGCTACGTGGTGACGAGCCGCCGCATTGCACACCGGCATTTGCTCAGTATGGGGACGATTGTTTCGGAGGTTTCGCTCAAAGTGAAGCTCCAAAGCGGCAAATATCTGGGTGCGGTGGAGGAATCGTTTGTAACCTGGATGAAAACGGGCGATGTGTTCTTCTTCGCGGGCATGAGCGTAGAATTTGTACGAATCCATGAAATGACCGTGACCGTCAAAAAAGCCGATGGCAAAAAGGGCTTCCTCGTGCGCTGGGCCGGCGGGCGTATGCCGCTTTCCTCGCAACTGTCGGCATTCATCCGCGAGCGCCTGGCCGACGCCATTGAAAATCCGCATAAAGAACTGGAACTGGCCAAAATGCAGCCGTTGCTCGAATTGCAGGCCAAGCGCTCGGTTATCCCCAAAACCAACCAACTCCTGATCGAACAATGCGAAACCCGCGAGGGATATCATATATTTATATTTCCGTTCGAAGGCCGGCTCGTGCACGAGGGAATGTCGATTCTGCTCGCCTACCGCATCAGTCAGCTGCGACCGATCACGTTCTCGGTGGCGATGAACGACTACGGATTTGAACTGTTGAGTGATCAGTTTGTTGATATAGGTGAAATCCTCGGCGAAACCGATCTTTTTTCGACCAAACACCTCGTGGACGACATTTACCAGAGCGTAAATGCGACGGAAATGGCCAAGCGAAAATTCCGCGAGATCGCCGCGATAGCGGGGCTGATGTTCCAGGGGTATCCGGGGAAATACGTCAAAACCAGGCAATTGCAGGCATCCAGCTCGCTGTTATTTACTGTGATGAGCAAATATGAGGACAACAACTTGCTCATCAAGCAGGCATACCAGGAGGTTTTGACCTACCAGCTCGAAGAAGTGCGCATGCGCGACGCGCTCGCCCGGATCGAGCATCAGAAAATAGTGATACAACACACCGACAGGCCCACGCCATTTTCATTTCCGATCATGGTGGACCGGCTTCGGGAGCAATTAACTTCGGAAAAACTGGATGACAGGATCCAGAGAATGATCAAACAGTACAGTAATGCAGATTGAGATCAGAGGCAACCATTTTTTATTATTGACGCAGCGGGCGATTTTTTGGGAAGAAACGCAAACATTACTGATCGGGGACCTGCATTTGGGCAAAGTGACGCATTTCAGAAAGGAGGGCATCGCCATCCCGAACAATGCCGCGGCCAACAATTTCGAGCGGCTCAATCAAATCGTGCAGCAAACAGGCGCCACACGCATCATTTTCCTCGGCGACCTTTTTCATAACCAATACAATTCGGAATGGGAAACCTTCCGCGAATGGCGCGCCGAGCACCATTACATCGACATGATCATCGTCATGGGCAACCACGACATACTGCCCATGAGCCTGCTCCTTGAATGTGATTTGGAGGTTTATGTAAATGATTATGAAGAAGATATATTTATTTTCACCCACCACCCGAGAGTAGAATTCGACCCATCAAAATTCGTTTTCGCGGGCCACGTGCATCCCGTTTTCACTTCCTACGGGCGGGGCCGGCAAAGCGTGCGGCTGCCCTGCTTCGTGATTGACAAGCACCAGGCTATCCTGCCGAGCTTCGGCGTGTTCACGGGAGGGTATCAAATGGGGCTCGCGGATGATCGGAAGATTTATATTACTACGGAGACTCGGGTATTTTCTGTTTGTTAAGATTTGATAGTTAAGGAGTTATGTTAAATCTGGAAAAATCTGGAATCAGATTCCATATTTTTCCAGATTTGCTTATTTTTGGTGTATGATAGCACGAAATGCAGCTTCAAAAATCGACCAGCTGGCATCGGTTTTCAAATCCGTAGCCATTACGGGTCCGCGCCAATCGGGGAAAACGACGCTGGCAAAGTCGCTTTTTCCTGATAAAACTTACCTGTCACTTGAAAATCCGGATGTTCGCCGGTTTGCATTGGAAGATCCGCGCGGGTTCCTTTCGAGGTACCAATCCGGCGCGGTTTTCGACGAAGTGCAGCGAGCGCCCGAGCTTTTTTCCTACTTACAGGAAATCCTGGACGAATCGCCCGAACCAGGCCGCTTCATCCTGACCGGCTCCAACAACTTTTTATTGCAGCAAAATATTTCACAAACCCTCGCCGGACGTGTTGCCATTCTAAATCTGTTGCCGTTCAGCACGGAAGAGCTATTTGCAGAGCTGGGCAATGTGCCGGACGAAAACGAGCTGATATTCAACGGGCTTTATCCGCCAATTTACGAGCCCGGTATCCCGCCTGCCGACTGGTTTCCGAATTACCTGCGCACCTACATTGACCGCGACGTACGGCAAATCAAAAATATTACCGATCTCATTGTCTTCGAAAGGTTCGTCAGATTGCTGGCCGGTCGGAATGGGCAGGAGCTTAACCTTACGTCGCTGGCCGTCGACACCGGCGTGGACACGAAAACCGTGCAGTCGTGGATTGGCATTCTCGAAAGCAGTTTTATTATCTATCTGCTGCGGCCGCATTATAAAAACTTCAACAAAACCCTCGTCAAGCGGCCCAAAGTGTATTTTTATGATACCGGGCTTGTCTGTTCTCTATTGGGTATTTCCAATGCGGGACAGGTTGCGCTTCACCCTTTGCGAGGTGCGCTCTTCGAATCGCTCGTGGTTACCGAGCTCGTCAAACAGCGCACGAACGCGGGTAAACTCGTAAATCTCTATTATTGGCGGGACAAAACCGGCCATGAGGTGGATATTATTGTTGATAATGGGTTGTCGTTGATCCCCGTTGAAATCAAAGCCGGCAAGACCGTGAATAACGAATTTTTCAGCAATATGACTTACTGGAACAAACTGAGCGGGGCCCAAACCGGCTACATTGCCTACGCCGGTAACCAGACGGAGGAGCGCTCGAATGGGATCAACGTTCTGAATTGGTTTGAGTTGCTGCGACGGAATGTTTGAGTGTGCCGGTATTCCGCATTAGTTAGGAGGCTCCTTCGGAGCCGCGAACGGGCAGGATATCGGGATGCTATAAACAGGCATTCCGCCGGAATTATGCATTTCGACAATCGTTTTGCAGTGTAGGCCTCGTCTGTTAAATCCCGTGGTTTCAAAATCGAATGAATCACAACCACGTAGGGTAGCACTGTTCCGGGGGAACACCCTGTTTATAGCAATCCAAAAGGCACCAATGTGCTTGGCTCCGAACGGAGCCTCCTACATGCATCAACCGTTACCATTACCGACCATCAAATCGATAATTCTCGCCTAGTTGGGAAATCAGATTCGCAACACGCAGCTGATTTACAATATGCATTCGCATTTCACCGCTCACATTCTCCATGTTTTCCATGCAGAGGAGGCTTTCGGTTATGAAAGTCAGCGAATTGATAATCTCGCTGGCGCTGTCGGTTTGGAAGAATGACTGGATGATTTCGTGTTCTTCTAATAGGGCTTGTGTGGTGAAGTGGTGTGTAGTGTGGTCATAGTTCGTGAATGTTTTGTTTTTGTAGGAAACTCTACAAATGTTGCTTAAACAAAACAATTATGAATTGGGGGAATTCACCCACGCGCATGAAAGTCGTTTTAATTAGAGACCAATCTATCAAACGACATGGCAGTAGTAGAATTCCCCCAGCTCATAGCCCGAGGTTGTGGCCTGGATGTACACAAAGATACAGTAGTTGCTTCAATCAAAGGGACGGGAATCCAGGAAGAAACCCGGACCTTCGCCACCTTCACCAGAGACCTGGAAGATTTGTCGCATTGGCTTGAAGGCCATCAGATTACCCACATCGCTATGGAGAGTACGGGCGTTTACTGGCGGCCTGTGTATTATGTTTTGGAAGGCCGCTTTGAGATCATTTTGGTTAATGCCCGTCATATCAAGAACGTTCCCGGCCACAAAACTGATAAAAAGGACTCCGAATGGATCGCCAAGCTGCTGTTGAGCGGACTTCTTCGGCACAGCTTTGTCCCGGAAGGATGGGTGCGGGAGATAAGGACATTGCTACGCCACCGTAAGAAGCTTGTCAATGAGCGTAGCCGGGAGAAAAATCGGTTACAGAATATTCTGGAAGATGCCAACATCAAGCTCGGCAGCGTGGTTAGCGATGTGTTTTCCAAAACCGGACAGGGGATCGTAGATCTGCTTATGGAAGGAATTACTGACCCCGTGGTTCTCTCAAACCAGGCCAAAGGTTCGCTGGTAAATAAAAAGCAGGTTTTACAACAGGCGCTTTACGGCCGGTTCTGTGAGCGTCACCGCTTTATGTTAAAGTTGCTCACACAGACAATGGGCGCCCTGGAAAAGCTCATCGAACAACTTGACCAGCAGATTGAACTTTGCCTGGCCGGTAAGCAGGCCGAGCTCGCACTACTGCAAACCATCCCAGGCGTATCCAGGCAATCAGCTATTGGTATCGTTTCCGAGATCGGTCTGGACATGTCCCAGTTTATCTCAGACAAGCACCTGGCTTCTTGGGCAGGGGTATGCCCAGGCAACAACGAGAGTGCAGGAAAAGTAAGATCGGCAAGGACCACCCATGGCAACACCTATTTGAAAACAACATTGATCGAAGCAGCCTGGGCGGCAAGCCATACGATGAATACCTACCTGTCATTCAAGTACCACAAGCTCACCCAAAGACGGGGAAAGAAGAAAGCGGCAATGGCGATTGCCCACCACATACTCACAGCATCATACCATATCCTCCGGGATAAATTACCTTACAAGGAACCAGCCCTGAGACCAGAAATCCTGATCGAAAGAAGGAAAGCTGAAATCCAACGGTTAGAAAACCGCGTAAGGAAGTTGAAAATATTAGCGTCCCAATAGAAAGGTCGAGGCTTTTTTTGGTGGACTATACCCCGTAAACAAAACTGATAACAGACGCTAAGCACCCACAGCTGTTGCCATAGAGCACGTAGAAAAAATTTTTCTCTAAGAGGAAAAGCGCTTACATCGATCTGTGATCATCGGATTACTTTGTCTATACGGGTTTAGAAAAGACTTTCAGAAAAAAAAGCCGCAATCACGGCTCGTAAACTATCAAAGTCTCAATTCTGAAATTTCCGAATTCGAGCAGGATGTCACGCATTCGCTTTTCGGAAATCCCCTGTTTGTAGGTATAATCTCTCCAAGCAACTACCGGCTTTCCCTTCTTAATGTCAGGCGGAAGTGATGGGTATACATTCTTTATCCACCAGTCAAACGCTTCCGGAATTGAATCAAACTTCTTCATTCAAATATAATCATTATTCGAGTTTCCTACAAAGCAGTAGGCGTGTTTTTTTCCGAAGTTAGGACAAATACATTTTCCAAATCTTCTTCACTATCGTTGAAAAGACCTTTTTCATCAATGTAATTTTCGAAAAAATCGTTGATGTCCATTTTGTAGCTGGATCCCGGTCGCCCGATTTTTTCCTGGAATCGCTTCCATTCAGGAAAATAATGGGAGTAATCAGCTAGCTGGAACTGATCGAGGCTAAGCTTTCATAATGGTGGTGTATAGTTAAATGTACCGCAAATATACGGCAATTTTCCAAGCCCACCCCCATTACCCAATCACCGCATGATTCGGCGGGACCTTTACTTTCAGATGCTTATTAATTGCCCTGATCAGCTCTTCCGCTTTAAACGGTTTCGTCACAAACCCGCTGAAATTGCAGGCGGCGATTTCGGGTGTTTTTTCCGCGAAGGTATCGGCGGTGAGCGCGATTACCGGGACGTGGTGATGGCGCGGATAGGAGCTTTGGATCTTCTTCATGGCCGTTACGCCGTCCATGACCGGCATTTGGATGTCCATCAGGATCAGGTCGTAATCTTCCGTTTCGAGCATGTGCAGCACCTCTTTTCCGTTGTTGCAAATCACAAACTCGGCTTCCCATTTTTCCAGCAGGTGTTTCAGCAGGATCTGGTTCGCGAAAATGTCCTCGGCGGCCAGAATGCGATAGCCTTTTAAAGACAGTTTCGTCGGCGCATTGGTTTTTTCTTCTTCATAGGACGTGCTTCCCTTGCCGAAATTGAGGACCACCGTGAATGTGCTTCCCTTGCCCAGCGTGCTGCGGGCCGAAATGGAGCCATTCATGAGCTCGGTGATCTTGCGGGTTATGCTTAGCCCCAGCCCCGTGCCGCCGAAGTTGCGGACGGCATTGTTGTTGTGCGCTTGGGAAAAGCTGTCGAAAATCACGCTCAGCTTGTCTTCCGAAATGCCGATTCCTGAATCGGACACGTCGATTTTCAGGTCGATGCTGTCGCCGTGATCTTTATCGAGGTGCACGGATACTTCCACAGAACCGCCTTCTTCGGTGAATTTGATGGCGTTGCCGATCAGGTTGACCATGATTTGGTTCAGCCGGTAAGGGTCGCCCATGACGATCTGCGGAACGTCGGTGCTGCATTGGAAAGTGAATTGGATCGACTTCTCCTTCGCACGGATTTCGAACGTTTTCATGAGGTATCCCAACTTCTCGCGCAGGTCGAATTCGAAGTTTTCCAGACCGAATTTTCCCGCTTCGATCTTCGAAAAATCGAGGATGTCGTTCAGGATAACCAGCAGATTATCAGCGGAATATTTAATGGTGTTCAAATACTGCTGCTCCTGTCCGGTAAACCCGCTCGATAGGAGCAGGTCGGTGAATCCGATGATCGCATTCATCGGCGTCCGGATCTCGTGGCTCATCGTCGATAGGAAGTCGGATTTGATGCGGGTAGCCTCTTCGGCATCTTTTTTCGCCTGAATGAGCTCCTTTTCGGCGATTTTGCGGGCCGTAATGTCGATGGCCGTGCCCAGCACTTCCTGCACACGCCCGCGCGCGTTCCTTTTGAAAGGCACTTCACGGGTGATAATCCAGATTTCCGAGCCGTTTTTGTGTTTCAACCTGAATTCCTTTTCAACCACTTCCGCATCTTTCACACTGTAGCGCATGTGGTTGTAATGCGCGCGGAAAGTATGCTGGTCGCGCTCGTTGATAATCCGCGCAAGGCCCTTGCGGGTGTCGGTTTCTACCTCGTGTTCCGAGTAGCCGAGTATTTTCCAGATTTGCTTGTTGTGGAAAATATTGGTCCATTTTTCAATATCAATCACATAAATGATATTGGGCGAAAGGAGCGCGATTTTATTAATAAATTCCTCTTTCTCAGCCAATTCGTGCTCCGCTACTTCCCGGCCTTTTTCCATTTCGAGCATCTGGCTCATGGTGTGGAAGGCCTTCGTGAGTTTTTCGGGGTTCACTTCCGATTTTGGAAAGTAATCCAGCGCCCCGGCTTTCATCATCTCGACGGCAATGCGCTCGTCGCCATGCGAGGTTAGCACGATCACGGGCAGGTGGGGCGCGCGGAGTTTCACGGTTTTGAGCAGTTCCAAACCGTTGGTTTTAGGCAGCTGGTAGTCCAGAAAAATGCAGCCAGGCGTCCACGTTTCCAGCATCCGGAGCGCTTCTTCGGCATATTTGCATACTCGGATCTCCCCTATTTCAACTTGCGCCCTGCTGATTGCACGGCTCAGTTTGATAGCGTCGATGTCGTCGTCTTCAACAAGCAGAATGGAAAGAGGGGGCATAATGTTCAGATATAGTGGTGAATAACGGCTATTGAGGATATTCGCACAGGGTCCAGTAGCTGTTTAATGTGGATACTGCGGCAATGAACCGGTCCATCGACAATGGTTTGAGGATGTAGCCGGCGACGTTCAGGTTGAATGCGTCGATTTTGTCACTGTCTTCATTCGAGGTGGTCATCACAAATACAGACAGCGTACTGAGCGACGGGTCTTGCCTGATTTCTTTCAAAAACTCGATTCCGCCCATTTTCGGCATGTTAAGGTCGAGCAGCACGATCTTCGGCTTAGGATAATCCAGGCTGTCGGAACGGAGCAGCGCCAACGCCTCGATGCCGTTGGATGCGACGACGAGCTGGTTGGAAATATTGTTCTTTTTGAATGCCCGCTTGACATTCATTACATCTACTTCATCGTCTTCTACCAGTAATATGGTCATCGGGATAGGGGAGGAAAGGGACATCTTGTTGTTTTTGAATTGTATTTAATTGGGTTATCAGGGACATATCAAATGTCTTTTGCTTCGTTTTTCGGCCAGGTAAAGTAAAAAGTCGTGCCGACGCCCATTACCGAGTCGATGCGGATCTTGCTGTGCTTTTCGTCGAGTATTTTTTTGACGATCGCGAGTCCTACGCCGGTGCTTTCTACCTCGTCGCGCGCCTGAAGCGTCTGGAAAATGACGAATATGCGTTCGTGGAACTCGGGGCTGATGCCGGGACCATTGTCGCCGACGTGAAATTCGTACTCTTTCCCAAGGTCCTTCCAGCCGACGCTGATGCGGATTTCATCTTTATCATTGTATTTGATCCCATTGGAAACGAGGTTTTGGAGAATCTGCGTCAATGCGATCTTCTCCGCCTCGATTTCCATAGATGCGTCGCCCTCAATGCTGAAAGAAAGCGGCTTTTTGGTGCTGAAAGATTCGCACAGCTCGTCCACCAGTCCTCTGATCACGAACTTCTCCTTCACGGTTTTCATTCTTCCGGCGCGCGAGTAGGACAGGATGCCGTTGATAAGGTTCTCCATCCGGTGAACGCGCCCGCGCAGCAGCCGGAACTGGTCCTTCGTTTCGCCTTCGAGCATATCGGCAATGTCCTCTTCGATCCACTCGGAGAGGTTGTTGATCGCCCGCAGCGGCGCTTTCAGGTCGTGGCTTACCACATAGGCAAACTGGTCGAGCTCCGCATTAATGCGTTCGAGGTCGCGGGTGTAGGATTTTAGTTTCGTTTCGGCGGTCACCCGTGCGGTCACGTCCGCGAGCGTACCGGTAAAGCCAATGTGCTGCCCGTTGCTGAAATAAGGGGTAAGTGAAACGCCCAGCCATTTTTCCTGGCCGCCCACCGTATAAATCCGCAGCGTTTCCTCCTTTCCCTCGGTTTCCTGGGAGAGTATTTCGGTCACTTTTTCCCTGGCTTCGGCGGTTGGGAAAAAACCTGCGAAGCTTTGTCCCATGCTGGCGCTCACCGGGTAGCCGGTAATGCTTTCCCACGCCTGGTTCAGGTAAGTGAAATTACCGTCGCGATCGAGCTGCACCAGCACTTCCGAAATGCTGCCTACCACTTCTTCGAGCCTTTTACTGGTAAGGGCAGCCTCTTCTGTTTTTTCCTGGGCAATGCGGCTAAGCTCGCGGTTGGCCTTGAAAAGCTCTCCCGAACTCTGTTCCAGGATCAGTTCCATGCGCGACAGATCGTCCTGGTATTCGGTATATGCCTGGTTTACAGCCAGTAGGAAATCTTGTATGTCGGGGTGTTCGGCTAGGTCGGGCGGCAGCGATTTCCGGATTTGCCGCTTCAACAGCCGGTGGTAATTGGTTTCGGTCAGTTCGAGCGTTTGCATGGGTGTCATTCACGGAAGGTGGTAATGGTCATAGTCTGGTTATGAAGCTCGCAAAGCGAATCGCGGTTGAATGGCGCCAGCTCCCCGTATGAGTAAAAGCCGGTCATGACAGGCCCGTCGAGCACTTGGGACACGCATTCCACTTCCTCTTCCACCATTTGTTTCAGCACGAGCTTGCGCCCGACGCAGCTCACCAGGATGGCGAAGTCCGGACTATTGCCCAGTGCGCGGCCGGCTTCCTGGGCCGCTTCTTCGGCCCCGTTCACAAGCCGGTCGTTATTGGCCTTCATTAATCGCACAAATGAGCCCTGCGGAATATCGCCCGCGAATGTGAGGCTCTTTTCTTCCTCATTAATTCCCAGGATGGTGCGCACCACGGGAACACGGTCTTCATTATCGCGCATGCTCAGTGGAAACAGCAGTCCCGACGCCGGCAATTCTTTGGCTTTTTCACCCAAAAACGATTTGTAAAGGTCAAGTGCGGGCTGGCCGTCGATTTCGTAAAGTATGTTGTCCTGCGAACGCGTCACTTCCCTGTCGAGCCCGAAACTGTCCCATCCGCCGCGCGAGCCGTAACCGATCGTCAATTTTTCACCATAAAACCCGATTGCCGCTACACTTTCCGTCGCGACTTTTCCATCGGGCTCAATAATTATCGTACGGGAGAAGTGAGAACCGTCGCCAGCGAGGCCGCCGGTAATGGTAACGCCATCGGAAAGGCCTTCTGTCATGCCTTTGACGAGGTCGGTGCCGTTCACTTTCAGGCCATCCGAAACGACGAAAACATGTTTCAAACCTTCCTGCGGAAGCTTGGAAACGAGCAGTTTTCCCGCTTCCGTGCTATCGAAAGCCACATCGGTCAGCTGGATTTTGGAGCTGCGCACCATCACGGAGTCGAATGCGATGCCTGTTACGATCACCGTGTGCTCCCGCACCGATTCGTTGGCGATTTCGCCTGCTGTGGAACATCCGGAACATACCGCACCCGGAAATTCCGAGGCCAGTTGGTGAGCAATTCCCGTCGTTTCAAGCAATTCGCGGTCGCCGAAAATGAACAGCAATTGCGGTGAAAAGGAGAATGCGATTTCGGATTGACTATCCGAATAGACAAATTGTTCAATCTGCATACGTACAGGCGGTTGCGGCTGTTTAATTCGATCTACAATTTACATAAAAACTTTTGAGAACGAACTACTTTTACGCAAGGCGATATGCAGCCACTGTAATTGGGTAACTGCTACGAAATAGATGGGAACGAGATGCCTTTGATTTTTCGGAATAATTCTACGGCATACAGGTCGGTCATGCCTGATACAAAGTCGAGTACGGTTTGAATTTTGGAATAAGTGTCGGTGCGCGACGTGATGAATTGCTTCGGTATCAGGTCCACCAGCTTGCGGGTGTAATGCGAGTTGTTATGGAGGTATGCAGGCACAAATTCTTCCAGCAATCCACCCATGACTTTGTAACCCGCCACCTCGATCTGCACCACCGATGAATAGTTGTAAATCTTCTGTACCGAAATCCGGGCAATTTCCTTCATGGCCGACCGGTGAGGCTCGGGAATGCGGTCGATCAGGCTTGCATTGAAATCGCCTTTCAGGATTGTATTTTGTTCATTAATAAATAGTTCGGAACATGCGCCGATGAGCACGCTGATGGATTTCGCCCGCAGCAGCCCGATTTTGGCATCGTCATCCTCGATTTCGGCCAGGCGGCCGGGCATGCGCGGATCGTTGCATAACGCCAGCAGCAACGCTTCCACTTCCTGGTAAGACAGGATTTTGAGGCGGTGCGCATCTTCGAGGTCGATGATATTGTAACAAATATCGTCGGCCGCTTCCACCAGGTACACCAGCGGGTGCCGCTTATAAACGAGCGGCGATTGCGAAACTTGCGAAAGCCCCAGCTCAGTGGCAATCTTTTGAAAACCAGCCTGCTCGGATTGGAAGAAGCCGTATTTTTTGGTATAAATATTTGCTTTTTGATGTCCTGCACTGGCTTCGCAGGGATATTTTGCGATGGCAGCCAATGTGGAGTAGGTCAAAGCAAAACTGCCGTAACCCTTGCCTGCATACGGATGGGTGAGAATGCGGATCGCATTGGCATTTCCTTCGAAGTGCGTGAGATCGGCCCATTGCGCTTCGCTTACTTCTTTTTGGTATTTCAAACCGTCGCCATCGGTGAAATAATGTGAGATCGCCGCCTCGCCGGAATGCCCGAAAGCCGGGTTGCCGAGGTCGTGCGCGAGACAGGCCGCCGACACGATGTTGCCGATCTCGCTGATCAGCGGCAGATCGTCGTCGATCTGATGGTTTTGTGTCCGCAAATGATTGTAGAACATCCGCCCGAGCGATTTGCCCACGCTCGCTACTTCCAGGCTGTGGGTAAGCCTGTTATGAACGAAAATGCTTCCTGGCAGCGGAAAAACCTGCGTTTTGTTCTGCAAACGGCGGAATGGCGATGAAAAGATCAGCCGGTCGTAGTCGCGCTGGAATTCCGAACGCGCTTCGGTCGGGTCGGAATTGTATTTGTCTTCACTGCCCCAGCGTTTGGCCGACAGCAATTTTTCCCATTGCATCATATTAATTTCAAATAAGCCGCAAAACTAATGCCTTTCGTCGAAAATACGCGGAAATAAGGCTGGGGGCTTTATCAGGTAGAAACGAACGCCGGCGCGGCTTTTAAATGGGTAATGCACAACGATTTATTTCAAACCGAAGCGCTATGAGAAAGCTGATCCAGTGTTTATTTTTTGGATTAATATGCCTTAAAATCGCTACGCCGGAGGTTTTCGGCAAGCCACCCGTTCGTTGCGGGCCGGGTGATGCCAGGCTTGCCCGTGAAATGCAGGCCGCTGCCGCAGCTTTTCTACATACACTCTCCGCCGAACAGCGAAAGGAGGCCCAGCTGCCCTACACCGACCTTGCCCGGTTCGACTGGAACTTCACGCCGCGCGCCCGCAAAGGCATTACGCTCAAAACGATGAATGCCGCGCAGCGTAAAGCCGCAATGGCGCTCATCCGCGTGGTACTCAGCCAGGAAGGTTATAACAAAGCCGTGCAGATCATCGACCTCGAACATGTGCTGCGGGTGGTAGAATCCCGGCCGGCGAACGACACCTACCGCGATCCTGAAAACTATGCATTTCTCATATTCGGCACGCCGGGCAGCGAGCCGTGGGGCTGGCGCGTGGAAGGCCACCATTTGTCGCTGCACTTCTCGTCGATAGACAATCAGCTATCCTACACACCCAGTTTTATGGGCAGTAACCCCGGGACGGTCATGGCCGATGTACCGCAAAAAGGCCGGAGGATCCTCCAAGCCGAGCAGGACCTCGCATTTGCGCTTCTGCACAGCCTCGACGCCTCCCAGCTCGAAAAAGCGAACCTCGGTGCCAAAGCACCGAACGAAATATTTACTTCCAACAGCCGGAAAGCCTCCCTTGCCAAAATGGAAGGCATCCCGATGGCCGAGCTGAATGCAAGCCAGCAAGCCGCATTCAAAAAACTCATTATGGCCTATTTGCAGCGCTATCATGTCACGCTCAAAAACCAGCAATGGGCCGAACTCGAAAAACATGGCCTCGAAAAGATCCGTTTCGCATGGCTCGGCGACCACCAGCCCGAGATCGGCACCGGCCACGGCCACTACTACCGCATCCACGGCCCCACATTCCTCATCGAATTCGACAACACCCAAAACGGCGGCAACCACATCCACTCGGTAGTCCGCGATCTCACGAACGATTTCGGAGAGGATTTGCTGGAAGCGCATTACAAGGCGAAGCATAACTGAATAAAGTTCTTGCTGCTTTTGTGCAGCATGTGGTACCATGATCGTACATTTGGGCATGGTACCACACCGCTACTTCATTATCAACAAGCCACCCAACATGGTTTCGCAGTTCGTCAGCTCGCATGATGTGCGGTTGCTGGGGGAGCTGGATTTTGATTTTCCAGAAGGTACGCACGCCGTGGGGCGGCTCGATAGCATGTCGGAAGGGCTGCTGATCCTGACTACCAACAAAAAAGTTACCAACTTGCTTTTCCTGGGCGAAGTGCCGCATACCCGGACGTACTGGGTGAATGTGGGCCATATCGTGCCACCGGAGACGGTGCAGTTGCTGCGGACGGGCATTCCTATCCGCGTGAAGGGTGGCGGTTATTACACAACAGCGCCCTGCGAGGTGGAGGTCATCGAACGCCCGGCGATTTTGCCCTGGCATCAAAGCGAAGGCCAGCCCGGTGTGCCCAACACCTGGCTGAGCATTACCCTCACCGAAGGCAAATACCACCAGGTTCGCAAAATGGTGCGGGAGGCGAATCACCGCTGTAAACGCCTCGTCCGGGCCAGTATCGAGGATTTGGAACTCGGCGATCTGCCGCCGGGAGGGGTGAGGGAAATCGGGGAGGAGGAGTTTTTCAGATTGCTGAAAATAGACAACTGGAAGTCAGTGATTTCGTCCGGCGATTTGCGCCTGGAACCGTCTGTCGAAAATCAGGCATACTAGTTGTTCACGGCATTAGTTTTAAGCGGTACTCACATCTAACCTGATCGCACCATGAACCTCATCGGGAACATTATCTGGCTTATTTTCGGCGGATTTGTCGTCTTTCTGGAATATATGGCCGCGGGCCTGGCGCTTTGCCTGACGATCGTGGGCATTCCTTTCGGGATTCAATGTTTCAAAATCGGGATCATGACGCTCTTCCCGTTTGGTCAGCACGTGCGGGATGTCCCTGGCGATTCGGGTTGCTTGTCTACCGTGTTCAACATCATCTGGATCTTTCTGGGCGGGATCTGGATCGCATTGACGCACCTCGTTTTCGGCATTTTGCTCGCCATTACCATCATCGGACTGCCATTTGCGAAGCAGCATTTCAAATTAATGAGCCTCTCTTTCGCACCGTTTGGAAAAGAAATTTATTCATGAAAGCGATCGTCATCACTCAACCCGGCGGGCCGGAAGTATTGCAAATGCAGGAGGTAGCCATGCCGCATCCGACCGGTTCGCAAGTACGCATCAAGGTATTCGCGGCAGGTGTAAATCGCCCCGATGTTTTCCAGCGGAAAGGCAACTATCCACCGCCGCCGGATGCACCGCAGGACATTCCTGGTTTGGAAGTGGCTGGTATCATCGACCAAACGGGCCCGGAGGTTACCATCTGGAAACCCGGCGATTCCGTTTGCGCATTGCTGGCGGGCGGCGGTTACGCGGAATATGCCCTCGCGGAAGCCAGCCATTGCCTGCCCATACCCGTTGCTTTCAACCATTATAGCGATGCTTTTGCCCGGGCGGCCTCGTTGCCGGAAACGGTATTCACCGTCTGGCATAATGTCTTTCAACGGGGGCGGCTGCGGAAGGGTGAGCGCTTCCTCGTACACGGGGGCACGAGCGGAATCGGTATTACGGCTATCCAGCTGGCCAGGGCATTCGGTGCCAGCGTGTTTACCACCGCAGGGTCGGAAGAAAAGTGTGCTGCGTGCGATGCATTGGGGGCCGATATCAGCATTAATTACCGGGAAGCAGATTTCGAAGAACAGCTGCGCGAGCTCGGTACAGACGTTATCCTGGATATGGTCGGTGGAAATTATATCCCCAAAAACCTGCGTTTGCTGCGCGAAGAAGGCCGGCTTGTTTTTATCAATACCATGAAAGGCGGAAAGGTCACCGGCGAGGATGTGGTAGATTTCAGCCTGATCATGCGCAAGCGGCTCACCGTCACCGGCAGCACGCTGCGAAACCGCGACCATGCTTTCAAGGCAGCATTAGCACATGAAATACGGGAAAACGTGTGGCCGGTTATGGAACGCGGTGCATTTCAAACCGTGATTGCGGAGACATTCCCGCTGGCGGAAGCTGCCAGAGCACATGCATTAATGGAAAGCAGCGACCATATCGGCAAGATCATTCTGCTCAATCAATGGCCGTAAGCCGGTGGTTGAGAATTTTGGAAATCTGGTCGGCCTGGGCGTAAATCATCAAATGCCCGCCATCTTCGATCACAATATCCGGCTTTACGATGATAATCGGGATAAGCTTGTCGGCGGTTCCGTGGATGTGAAAAACGTTATCGATGCGCTCCTTCCGGTTCCAGCCGCTCATGCGCACCAGCGCCCATTTCAGAAATTTGGCGTCGGTATCGTGCAGGATCTTTTTGAGCAGCTTCTTTAATTCGGGCGTATCCGCGCCAAAATAGTTGTAGGTAAGCCGATTCGCTGATTTCAGCAATGGTGCCGACAGCGGCGACATCAGCAGGAATTTAATCATTAACTGATAGAACTTCGAAAGCGGAACGCCGGTCGACATGCTCGAAATGAGCGTAACCTGCTGCGGACAGGCGATATCCGCAATTTCGGAAGCCACTACGCCGCCGAATGATAATCCTACCAATTGAAACGGCTGCGACATGTCAATTTGCGTACTCAGCCGGGCTGCATAATGCTGCAACGTCTCTTTCTTCTGCGGCTTCACCCATTTAATGTACTTCACATTCAGTCGCGGATCGAGTTTGAGTTTGGTGAACACGCGCTCGTCGGCGCCAAGACCACTGATGAAGTAAACATTCATTTTTTTGGCCGCAGGATCTACGCCGGCGCTATCCGTTGCGCCGGCTGCCTGTGATCCTGAAAATGCCAATAATGCCACTAGAAAACAGGAGTTACGTATACTCAAAAACATAAAAGGGGGCTGTCTTTACGAATATACGAACGCCTGCAAAAAGAATGCCGATCTATTTTGAAAAGCTGAAACGAACGCCGCCCATCAACCAGCGACCGGGCATTACCGAGCCGAGCACATCGCTGTATTGCTTGTCGAATGCATTATCGGCCTGCACGAACACACCCAGCTGACGTTTCAGAAACGCATATTCGGCGCGTGCATTCAGCAAAAAGTAGTTTTTAGAAATCGTGGCTTCGATGGCCGATGCTTCCCGTTCTGCCCGTTTTTTGTACAAACCATTCACACTCACTGAGAATGCGCCGACCTGGTAAATGGCCGAGAAATTGGCAAGGAAACGGGCGTGTGACGAGAGGTAGAAAGACTGGATATTGCTTTTATTGTCGCTATCGAGCCAGGTAAGGCCTGCGTTGAGGAGCAGTTTCTGATTATCCGAAATCGCATTGGCCGATTGAATATCGAGCTCAAAGCCGGTCGTGTTTACTTCGGCGATGTTCAATGCAAGGCCGAATGTGCCAGTTGGCGAGAGGTTATCCTTGCGGGGCATTTGTGCATATGGTGTGGTGACGTAGTCGATCAGGTCTTTTTGAAGGCGCTGGAAAAACGTGCCTGAAATTTTGAGCTGAGCCGTCGGGTTGCTGGTCAGGAACCAGTCGGCGCCGGCTTCGTAGCTGATCGAGCGCTCGGCTTTCAGGTCGGGGTTGCCGACGCTGCCGCCGGTGACGAGCGTTTTGGCGTAGTTGTTAAACCGTTCCGTGAAATCGGCGTCGCGAATGGTTTTTCCTGCACTCGCCCGCAGCTGCCAGTTCGATTTTTTGTAGGATAAATTGATTTGGGGCGAAACTTCGGTGCCAATGTTTTCGCGCCAATCCAGGCGGGCGGAAGGTGTCACTGTAAAATGCTCCCCGATCGTTTGTACCACCGAAACGAATGGTGCGAGCTGGTTCAATGTGTGATTGCCGCGGTCGTTGGACCGGATATTACGCTGCTGAAAGTTGACGCCGGCGATCAGGTTCGTGCTGGCGGTGAGGCCCTGCTGCAAAGTAGCCAGCCCCTGCCAGAGCTTCGATTTACTGCTGTTGGCAATGGAATGCGGGTTGAACAAATAGGTGTCCTGCACCGATTTAAATCCACCGTCTACCGAAAATGCCGTCTTGTTTTTCTGGTAACTCAGCCGCACCTGGTTCCACGACATTTTCACTTTTTCGCTCGCGGTGTCGGATTTGAGCACGGTGTAAAAGTTCTGCGCGGCAAAATCGCGGTGGTCGTAGGCACTGCGGATGGATAGGTTCCAGCTCGGAGAAATCGCGTAGCTCAGCGATAATGAGGCCGTATTATTGTGAAAATAGCCCTTAATGCCCCGCTGCTGCACGCCTGAGGCATTGTTGGACAAAAATCCTCCGGAAACCGCCAGCTTGTTCCGCTGTACAAATGCGCCCACATTGGCATTAAACAGCCCATATTCCCCAGCGCTCACGCCGCCGTTAACTTGCGTTTTTTGTACAGCATTATCCGTTCCTGCGCCGGCAAGCCGCGCCGCAAATGTCTTTGAAATAACATGAACAACCCCGCCGACGGCATCGGAACCGTACAATGCGGATGAAGCGCCTTTCAAAACCTCGATCCGGTCGATTTCGGCCGGGGAGATGGGAATGTAGCTATTAAAATGGCCTGTGTTCGGGTCGTTCAGGCGAATGCCGTCGAGGATCACAAGCACCTGCTGGAACGTGCCGCCGCGCAGCACAATGTCACTCTGCGAACCTTGCGGGCCGCGCGCCTGGATTTCCACGCCCGGCACGTAGCGGAGCAGGTCGTCGATGCTGTGGACGGGCAGTTGCTGAAAGTATTCGCCTTTGATGACGGCAATGTTGCGGCCGGTCTGCGAGGCGCGCTTTTCGACGAGCGACGAGGTGACGGTAACAGGGTCGAGCGATATTTCCTGCGCGAGGCCGGGGCTCGCAATGCAAGACAGAAAGAAGGTGATGCTGAGGTAATGTAGTTTCATATCTGGAATGATTTCGATGCAAAACTATTATCTTGCCGGACCGTTTATATGCTCCGGTTTAAATCTAATGAGTAGTCCGGTTGAAATTCCCTTCCGAAATGTGATCCTGCTGGACCGTGCGTCCGGCACCCCTGTTTATCTGCAAATCGCACACCAGATGATCAACGCCATTCAGCGCGGCGTGCTGGTTACCGGCGTGCAACTGCCTGGAACACGGGCGCTTGCCGAAATGCTCGACGTGCACCGTAAAACCGTGGTGGCCGCTTACAACGAACTCGACGCGCAAGGGTGGATAGAAATGTTGCCGAACCGCGGGACGTTCGTAACCCGGAAAAGTCCGGTAGTCCGCGGCAGTGCGCTCGCGAGCGTGAGCGATTTGAAACAATACCCCGAGCGCACCGGTTTCGCATTCGAAGAGAGTATGCTGCTCGACCGGCCCGTTTCGCTTTCCCGGGTGGATTTGGAATTTACCGACGGCCTTCCCGACGTCCGCCTCGCGCCTATGGATAAGCTAGCGAAAGCCTATTCGAGTGTGTTGAGAAGAAATAACAACCGGAAATACCTTAGCTATTCGCACGTGGAAGGGAACGTCTGGTTCCGCGAGCGCCTCGCAACTTACCTGAACAACACGCGCGGGCTGCACATCGGCGCGGAGAATATCATTACCACAAGAGGCATTCAGATGGGCATTTACCTGGCCTCGACGCTGCTGCTCAAAAAGGGCGACAATGTGGTGGTGGGTGATTTGAGCTATTATGTAGCCAATATGATTTTTCAACAAGCCGGTGCGAATATCCTTGCGGTACCGGTGGATGATCAGGGGATTTCCGTAGAAGCGGTGCGCCAGCTTTGCGAGCGTACGGCCATCAGAATGCTGTACATTACGCCGCATCACCATTATCCCACCACCGTCACGCTCAGCGCCGAGCGACGGGTGGAATTGCTGAATTTGTCGGTGCAGTACGGGTTTATCATCCTCGAAGACGACCATGACTACGATTTTCACTACAACAGCAGTCCCGTGCTGCCGCTGGCGAGTGCGGACGGCGCCGGGATGGTCGTGTACGTCGGTTCATTTTGCAAGGCATTGGCGCCGGGTTTGCGGTCGGGATACGTGGTGGCGCCGCAGAACCTGATCCGGGAATTGGGCAAAATGCGGCGGATTATCGACCGGCAGGGCGACCTGATGATGGAACAAGCCCTGGCCGAGCTGCTCGATGAGGGCGAAATCCAGCGGCACATCAAGAAAGCGCAGAAAGTGTATCACCTGCGGCGGGATTTGTTTACGGAATTACTGGAAAACGATTTCAGCCCTTACCTCACCTTTAAGGCGCCGCCGGGCGGACTGGCGATCTGGACGGAGTGGCGGCGGGACATTAACCTCATGCGTGTGAGCAAGGAATGCCTGCGCGAAAACCTGCATTTGCCCCAGACGCTGCTTTTCCAAACGGGCCGGCTGAGCGCCATCCGGCTGGGTTTCGGCAATCTGGACGAAAAAGAGCTGCGGGAAGCGGTGCGGATTCTGAAAGCGGCATTGGAAAAGACCGCCTGATCGACTGCGCAGCGTTGCAATGCCGATTTATTCAATTAATTTGGGATAAATTCCTATTCGTGCATTTCAACCTAGCTACCGCATGAACAAACGAACTTTCATCAAACTTTCATCGGCATTAATGACGGCTCCGTTACTTTCCCCGCTCGCAGGCTGGGCCCAGGCCGATAAGCTCCGCAACTGGGCAGGCAACCTTGAATACAGCACCGATAGGCTGGATCTGGGCAAAAATTTGAAGCAGGTACAAACGATCGTCAAGAAATACCCGAAGCTGAAAGTACTCGGAACGCGGCATTGCTTCAACGATATTGCGGATACGAAAGACCAGTTTATTTCCGTAGTCGGTGCGGAGGAGGTGATGGATTTGGATACCAAAAATAAAACCGTGACCGTGAACGCAGGGCTCAAATACGGCCAGCTGGCGCCTTACCTGCATGAACAAGGCTTCGCGCTGCCTAACCTCGCCTCGCTGCCGCACATCTCCGTTGCGGGCGCCTGTGCAACGGCCACGCACGGGTCCGGCGAAAAAAACGGCAACCTGGCTACCGCAGTTTCTGCATTTGAAATGGTGACGGCCGACGGGGAAGTGTTGAAGTTGAGCAGGGAAAAAGACGGAGAGAAATTCAATGCGGCGGTGGTGCATCTGGGCGCTTTGGGCGTGGTGACAAAAGTGACGCTGGACGTGCAGCCGACGTTTATGATGGGCCAATATGTGTATGAAAATGTGCCATTGAGCCAGCTGAAAGCACATTTCGATGAGATAGAGGCCAGCGGTTACAGCGTGAGTTTGTTTACCAACTGGGCCGCCGATGACATTACCGAGGTGTGGGTTAAATTTAAAACCAATAGTGCCAAGCCGTTGAAAGCGCTGCCCGACAAGGAATTTTTCGGCGGGAAGCTCGCTACCAAAAACCTGCACCCGATCCCTGAGCTCTCGGCCGAAAACTGCACCGAGCAGATGGGCGTGCCGGGGCCTTGGTACGAGCGGATGCCGCATTTCAAAATGGGTTTTACGCCCAGCAGCGGCAAAGAGCTGCAATCGGAGTATTTTGTTCCGAGAAAAAACGCGGTGGACGCGATCCTGGCAATTTCCAGAATGGGTAAACAAATCAGCCCGCATTTGTTTACATCCGAAATCAGGACCATTGCGGCCGATAACCTTTGGCTGAGCCCGTGTTACAAGCAGGATTCAGTGGCGATCCACTTTACCTGGAAGCAGGACTGGCCGGCGGTGAGCAAGTTGCTGCCGGTGATCGAGCGGGAGCTGGCGCCATTCAATCCGAGGCCGCATTGGGG
This sequence comes from Dyadobacter fermentans DSM 18053, assembly GCF_000023125.1. Taxonomy (NCBI): domain Bacteria; kingdom Pseudomonadati; phylum Bacteroidota; class Cytophagia; order Cytophagales; family Spirosomataceae; genus Dyadobacter; species Dyadobacter fermentans. The sequence continues at coordinate 4,057,306 of NC_013037.1, read as the reverse complement.
CAAGCTGTTCACGGTGTCGCCCGCGGTGCTGGAAAAGCGGTACGAAAAGCTGCCGGAATTCCGCGAACTGGCCGGGCAAATGGACCCGAAAGGGAAGTTTCGGAATGCATTTCTGAATTTGAATGTGTTTAAGGCATAGGCTGAAAATGAGCGGAATTAAGTGAGGTTTTGCCGAATTAAATAGCCGCTTCGAGCGTTTACTTTAACGTGACTCATCTTCCATAAGTAAACCAATACTTCTGATGGCTACTAAAATGAAGGCATTACCACCTGCGAGCGAGGAGCTCACTGCCGACAAGATCACCGAATTATATATGCATTACTGCCTTGAAAACAACAAAAAGCCGGAATCCGTCTATTTGTTTGCCAAGGCGCACGGATTTACGGAGCGTGAGTTCTACAAGTTCTTCACTTCGATCGATTCGCTTGAAAAGCGCGTTTTTGTGAGTTTCCATAACTTGGCCGTGAACCTGATCAATCAGAGCGGCGAGATCGACGGCGTGGGTTTCAGGGACAAATTGCTGGCGTACTATTTCACGCTCGTGGAAATCCTGACAGCCAACCGCAGCTACGTGGTTTTTGCATTAAAACAGGACAAAAACAGGCTGAACGGCATTTTGAAGCTCAAAGAATTTCGCAACAGTTTCAAGGAATACATTCACGAGATCAGCGATGGTTACCTCAAAGCCCGGAGCGAACGCATCCGCAAGGCGCAGCAGGACGCGCTTGAAGAGGGCGCGTGGATTCAGCTGCTGCTTACCCTGAAATTCTGGATCGACGATGAATCGGTTGGTTTTGAAAAAACGGACCTGTTCATTGAAAAATCAATCCGCGCGACGTTTGACCTGATCGACACCACGCCGCTCGAAAGCGTGATCGATTTTGGGAAGTTTCTCATTAAAGAAAAATTGAAGTAAGGAATGGAAACAATTGACAGTATCCCTACTTCCAAAATACGGCGTGCCACCCGGCTTATTTCAACAGGGGTTAAGATTGGGGGAAATTATCTGAAATATTACGGCGAGAAGATCACCAGTCCGGAAACGGCCCGGGACAACCTCAACAGCAACAATGCGGAGGATATTTATGATAGCCTCAAAAGCCTGAAAGGCAGCGCATTGAAGCTGGCGCAAATGCTGAGTATGGAGAAAAACTTTTTGCCGCAGGCTTATGTGGAGAAGTTTTCGCTCTCGCAGTTTTCGGTACCGCCGCTTTCGGCTCCGCTGGTGGTGAAGACTTTTCGCAAATACTTCGGCAAGTCGCCACTGGAATTGTTTGACACATTTAATCCGAATGCGATCAATGCGGCCAGCATTGGTCAGGTGCATAAGGCCACGCACGAGGGCAAGGAGCTGGCGGTAAAAATCCAGTATCCGGGAGTAGCGGAAAGCATTTCGACCGATTTAGCGCTCGTGAAGCCCATTGCGATGAAAATGTTCAACATCCAGGCGAAGGATTCGGACAAGTATTTCAAAGAAGTGGAAACGAAGCTGACCGAGGAAACGAATTACATCCTTGAAATAGCCCAGAGCACCGAAATCGCCGAAGCTTGCGAGCATATCCCAAACCTGCGCTTCCCGAAATATTATCCTGAGTTTTCCAGCGAGCGCGTGATCACGATGGATTGGATGAGCGGGGTGCATTGGTCGGAGTTTTGTAAAACAAACCCCAGCCAGGAAACGGCCAACAAAATCGGGCAGGCATTGTGGGATTTCTATATGTTCCAGGTGCACCAGCTCCGCAAAGTCCACGCCGACCCGCACCCGGGCAACTTTCTGATCGACGAAAACGATAACCTGATCGCCATTGATTTTGGTTGTATCAAAGAAATACCCGAGGAGTTTTACGTACCGTATTTCGAACTCGCCGAGCCGGAAAATCTGAACAATCCAGCCGTTTTCCACGCCAAACTGGCCGAGCTCGAAATTCTCACGGAGAAGGACACCCAGGCGGAAATCGTTTATTTCTCGAACCTGTTTCGGGACATACTCGCGCTGCTCACCCAGCCATTCCAGGCCGAGACGTTCGATTTTTCGGACGAAGCATTTTTCCTGAAACTGGCCGCGTTAGGGGAGAAATATGCGAACGACAAGGAGCTGCGCAAGATGAACATGAATCGCGGCTCGAAGCATTTTATTTATATCAACCGCACATTCTTCGGGCTTTTCAGCCTGCTGCATGACTTGAAAGCGGTGGTAGATACCAAGCAATTTGTAAGCTGACACCAATAACCGGTCGTGATACTTTTCACGACTGGTTTTCTTCTTTTGCGTCGTCCGCGGCCGGTTTTTTGAGATTCACAAACCGGAACAGATTGTTGTTCGCCTGCTCGGGCGTTTGGTCGCCCAGCAAAATGCCCCACGGCTCCAATCCCTCGACGCGGTCGAAAATTACCTTCATCATGGCAATGGCCGGAATGGAAAGGAACATCCCGGACAGTCCCGCGAGCGCACCTCCCACCAGCACGCCCACAATTGACACCAGGGCATTGATCTTCACCTTCGAACCGACGATGAACGGCACGAGGAAGTTGTTGTCAATGATCTGCACCACGATAAAAATCCCCACAACGCCCAGCAGCACATCTATTTCCGGATGGCTGATGAACGTCACCATTACCGCGAGGGCCGTAGCCACGAGCCCGCCGATGTAGGGTACGAGGTTCAGGATGGCAGCCATCACGCCCAGCAGGATCGCATATTGCACATTCAGCACCAGCAGACCAGCCGAATTGAGCACGGCCACCGCGGTGGTTTCGAGCAATAATCCCACCATGTAACTCTGAATGATCGATTTGATCTCTCCAAGAATTTCCAGAACGCGGTGCTTTTGTTCCTCCGCGAAGAGCACCACCGAAAAATGGATAAGCATAGCCCGGTAGTAAAGCAGCAGGAACGTGTAAATCGGAATGAGGATCAGTGTACCGAGCGGACCTGTCACCGCACCGAGGGTTTCGGGACCCTGGAACGTCTCGAGGGTTTTCGTTTGCGCGTTTTTGAGGTATTCGGCCTGCTGGCGGTAGCTTACGCTGTATTCCCGGCGAATCCACCGGCGCGCATCGCGGTAAAAGTGATCGATATTGCGTTTCAGCTTAGGCCATTCGTCCGAAAAATCGGCCACCTGCATGGAAATGAGCACCGCCACCGCCGACACAACCAGGATCGCGAGCGTAAGCGCCAGGGTAATTGCGATCAGTTTGGGAATCCCCATTCGCATCAGCCGCTGTTCGAGCGGCCGCAGCAGCACCGCGAGCAGTCCGGCCAGCGCCAATGGAACAATAATGTCCTGCCCAAGGTAAATGGCAACCATCATAATGCCGATTGCCAGGAGGGTTAGGGAAAGTTTTTGATAGAAGGGCGGGGTAGAAGTTTCCAATGAGTAATAAGTTTGACTTTATCTTACAGCACGTTTAAGTTAAACTTTTCCCCAGACATACACTCCGCGACTCCTCCGGAAATTCTCCGAAATGCGGGATATCGTGGTATCCAAGCTTCCGGTATAATGCAATGGCTTCCGGCTGCCCAATGCCGGTTTCCAGGATTGCCGATTGGTAGCCCAGCTCCGCCGCCCACTTTTCTAACTCGGCGACCATCGCTGAGGCAATGCCTTTGCCGCGGAATGCGGGTTTTACGAACATGCGTTTCAGCTCAATGCGATCTGCATCGAAGGTTTTGAAACAGCCGCAGGCAATAGCTAGGCCGTTTTCGTATGCGAGTAACACGGTTGTGAGGCCGGAAATGCGGTTGTATGCTTCGTAATCAGCCTTGTTGGTGTTGTAAATGCGGCAAAGTTCGTCGTCCAGTTCGTTCGTGAGTACGCGGAAGCCGGGGTGTTCGCTGTTCGTGCGGATGATCTGATACATGCGTGGTCTGCTGGTAAATTTCCCGAAGATACGGCTTCAATACCAGGAAAGATGAGCATCCGGTACTACTTTGCGATAGCTATTCTGTATGTATTGATTTCGCCGTTATGCGTAAGGATTTCCAAAATATAAATGCCGACCTTTAATGAGCTGAGGTCTATCTGCCTGGCCTTGCTGCCGGCGGAGATATAAACAGCCTGTCCTTTTGTGTTTTTGATAGAGATTTGCTGAATTTTGCTCCAATCGCTGGTCTTGATTTGCAGCATGTCCCTGGCGGGGTTTGGGAAGAAGGCGACAGGCTCGAATTCAAATCTCAGGTTGCGTATCATGCTGTAAGTCGAAGAGCCGTCCGTATCTATCATATGGAGGCGGTACAAATTTTCGCCGTTCAAAGGGTCGGTATCCCTGGCCGAATAGCGCACCTGCGTTTGGGAATTCCCTTTCGCTGTAACGCTCGCCAATGTACGCCAATTATGTCCGTCGCTGCTTCGCTGAACGTCGAATTGGCTTGAATTAATCTCAACGGCGGTGCTCCATTCCAGAATAGCGGTGTTTTCCTCCTTTTTGACGCTGAATTCATCGAGCTCGACCGGAAAATTTACCATAACCGGCAGCGCCGCTACGGCATTGTCGTTGGCAGTCAGGTTCCCGACTGTTTGGGGGCCCATGAAGCCCAAAGTGGCTATTATCGGTCCATCACCTACCCCGTTCCCTTTGACATTTATCAGGAATGAAGCGCAGGCGGTGTTGGCCAGTGGAGTATTCAATAGTAAACGTACACCATGATCGCCGGGATCGTTACTCAGCTTTTGCACGGAAAAATCTGTAATGGCCGAGCCGTCCGGGTTTGTCACGTTTTCTATGATGAGGTTGTCGGGAAAACTGATTAGCGGCCTTGCTTTATTGGCGGGTGCCGTAATATTTGCGGTGTGGCAGTTACATATTTTAACTTCCAAAGCCCCGTATGTTTTGTCCAGAACAGAGGCCTGTTGCGGATCGAGATTGATATCGAGGTCCTGGGCGTAGCTATTGTGTACGCAGTGGCCGACAATCATCAGCATTACCAGGGCTGTCACTTTTATTTTCATGGTTTAGATGTAGAATTTGAAACTTTGCGATGTAAATATCGATAGGCTACTTGGTCGTGGAGACGGCCGTTACTGCCGCATTGTTATAGCCATTCTTGTCTCCGCCTGAGCTGGTCACAATCACCGCGGTTACATTTTGTATGATGCCGGCGGGTTTGTCCGGTTTCCTTTTGATTTTGAAACCGATAGTAGTTTGGCTGTTGGCAGGCAGTGCCATGTTTGAGCTGGCGGTAATAAAATTGGGGTCTTCTGAAAATGCCCAGTTGCCGTTGCTATTGTTTACGCCCCCGAACACGTTTGAAGTGCCGCTGTTGGTGGGAAAAGTGATATCAAAAGCACCGACTTTGCTGATCCTGAATGAAGTGTTTCCATTCGTTCCGAAGCCCGCGGTTTCAAAAATGTTGACCACAAAGTCTCTTTCGGTACCTTCTTTGAAATTCAGCCCGTCTATGTCCAGCGTCGTGGTAAGCTCAGCCGCAGCACAGGGCGTATTGACGTTAACAAAAGAGCTGGAAAGGATGGTGTTGTAACAACCGTAAGTAAGATCGTGTGAAAAGGCGTAGTAAGTGCCGGTAGTTACGGCAGTAGGGTCGTCCACTTTGCCGGTGGAATGGTCTGCGGTAGTAAACCACTCGATTACCGTGTTGGGAGGTAAATTTAAAGGTTGAGGGAGAAAACTGGTCAAATCGGCGGTCTGCATGGGGCATGCAACGTCGGCGGTAGATCCCGACAGCGGGATTTGGCTGGCGGGGTTGTTGGGGTTGTTGCAGCATATCGTCGCCGGCGAGACCGTAAACGCGGAAGTTAACAGCGCTTTGTTGGTCGAATAGCAATTGCCGTCGGAATTGTAATAGAATGCATAGTACGTGCCCAAAGGTGCCTGGGTTGGGTTGCTGACCATGGAGCCGGTATGGGCGTCGTTATTGAACCATCGGACCTCATACGGTGACTGCGCTTTCTGGCTCGTCAGATCGAACGAATTCTTGTCGACACAATTGATGGTGGCAGAATTGCTTATGAGTTGCGCTTGCGTTTCGACAGACGTAAACGAATATTCGGCGTTTGAGAACTCCGTGTTGTAACATTCGTAGGGAATGTTTTCGCCTTTATAGAAAGCGTAATAGTGCTGGCCGGAAGGGAGCGGGCTGGCATTGGACGCCTGCTGGGTCGTTAACGTAGCCGAGGTCACCTCCGGATTTGCTTTCCATATTACCTGTGCGCCTGCGGGGATGGGCAACTTTATGTTCTCGTAAAGGTTCTCGGTCTCGCACGGGAACGGCGTAATGTCTGAGTCTCTAATAAACTTAACCTGCCCGCCGGGAATCTTACATTTGAACGGTCGTGAGTAAATATCAAAATTTACGTGACCCGTGCCACCGATTGTAGCTCCATAGAGCGTGAATTGCAGCTCTGCCGCAGGGGCCTTGAATGTCAGCTCTTGCAGGAGCCATTGATTGGCATTATTAGAATTAAAGTTAGTAACACCGGTGGCAATAATCGCCGGAAGTTGGTCGGTTGTCGCGATCTGTAATGTGGCGGAGCTACCGTAGGAAGAGAACTGCTCCCTGGACGTGAGTACGTAATAGCTTATCGTGTACTCGAATCCAGGTACAAACCCGCCTGAAATAACCTTTACTTTGGCACTTTGGGTGCCGGTACTTTTCAAGGATAGAAACACACTATTGGTGTTGGGAAAAATTACCTCGTCTTTCGAAGGAGGAAATGGAATGGCGGAAGCCCATTGGACGCCCTGATACCCTACAATGTTGGAGACGGCCGGTTCGCCGGACACGATGCTGTATCCAAGCGGGACACAGTTACTGCAAACGGCACTCGTGAAAGTTTCGGGAAAAACCTGGCCATATGCCAATTGAATACCAGCCATGCAAATGGTTAACAAGCAAAAAAAATTTTTCATGATGACAGAGGCGATGCCGGTTTGATTAAAATCTGTTGTGCCTTATTTGCGATTAGTATGACTAATTACGGCACTCTTCGGAATGGCGGTTTCAAAGAATGAACAACCGGATCGGGCGAATTAACCTTCGGTTCCCACGGTGAGATTCTGCTCTTTTTTTAATGCGGTACCGTCAAACACGTTTATGCCAGGGCGCATTGCATTGACGTCATGAAAGCGCATTACTTCAATTGGCAGAGCTGGCCCAATCTTACCGGCGACGGTCCGAAGCCCACGTTGAACAAATACCGGTACCAACAGCTCGAAGAAGGGTGGAGACGATCCGCGGGACCAGAAATGACCGTGCAGGCATTTACGCTAAGCCATTCCAAACCCTATTCAAGTACTGCTTTCCTGATAAAATATCGTGACGAGTATGCACTTTACGGATACCGGCCCGGATGAGGTAGAGAAATCCGACCGCATGAAGCAAGTTAGGATCGCTGTGATGCCGCTCGTGAAGTCGGGGCGGTTGAAAGGGGGGTGTCCGGAAGTCCTGTATCCCAGTGCGCAGCCCGACCGGCATTTGTACGGGCATCTGACGCCCAAGTGGTATATGAATGAGTGTGAAACACTGGCGGAACTCGACTGAAAGCAGCATTTGCGAAACCTGAATATGGTGGTAACGCACATTAAACCGACCGGAAACAACGAGGAAATAATACGGAAGGCGCTGAACGCAGCCAACAGCTTCGGCCTGCGACTGATCTTTGCAATGCAAGGCATAAAATTGGAACTGAAATAGCATGCGAAAGGCGGGTCGGTTCCCGCCTTCGTGCTATTTGAACAATGTGACCTGCCCGCTGTCCACACGCGGGTCGAAAGGCACGTGCAAATCCGTTCCTAGTTCCTTATTCAGTCTCTGGATCAGGTACGACGACAGCAGCGGCGACGCTTCCTCGTGGTTTTGGTGTACGAAAAAGTAAATATTCTGAATGCCCTCTTCGATCCACAGTTTGAGCCTTTCGAACCAGTCGTCGAGGCGGGTGTAATCGGAATCGACATTGGCGCCATTGTAGCGGATGAATGCGGTGGGTGTGGTGAGTCGCATGTGCAGCAAATCGCGGCGCCCCGCCGAATCGGTGATGATATGCGTGATTTTCTGCTTTTCGAGCAAGCTGTACAACTCTTCGCTGTTGAAAGAGTTATCATACCAGCCTTTGTGACGTAATTCGAGGGCCAGCGGGAAGCCGGATGGCCATTCTTCGAGATAGGCCTGTAAGATATCCCAGTTTTTCGGGCCGAAATTATCGGGCATTTGCAGGAACAGCATGCCGAGTTTTTCCTGCAAATGGGCAATGCCGTCTAGGTAAAGATCCGTTGGCTCTTTGGCTTCTTTCAGTCGTTTCCAATGGCTGATGCCCTGGTGAAGTTTGGGAAAGAACTTAAAACCCGCCGGTGTTTTGGCGTACCAGTTTTCGATGGTTTCTACGGGGAAATTGTTGTAGAAGGTCGCGTTTAGTTCGATGCTGTTGAATTGCTTCGCGTAGTATTCCAATTCATCTTTCGTGCCCCGCGGGTAAAAACCTTTGAGATCGGTTCTGTTCCATTTGGCACAGCCGATGTAGATTTCCGGCTTTCCGCCCTTCGCCGCATTCAGCAGCGCTTTGTTGGCAGGCGCATCGTCCGGCAGTTTGAAATCTATATGATCGGCATCATCAACTTTTCCGAATTTCATGACTGGCTAGGTTAGGATGAACAAATATTAAGCCGACCAGATGCTGCCTGGCCGGCTTTTGAACGCACTATCTTCCGAAATCGTCCTGCACGCGAACGATATCATCTTCGTCCGACGGGTTGGAAGGGTCGGTGTGCTGCCATATTTCAGCCACGAAGCCCCATTCGTTAACGCCTACCAGGCGGTGGCGCTCGCCTTTTTTCAGGTTTACAACCGTGCCGATCGGCAGTTGCTGCAATTCGGTTTCCTCATCCGTATCGCTGATCACGATGCCTGCGTTCCCGCCGATTACCTTCCAGATTTCGGCGCGGCGGTGGTGATATTGCCATGAAAGGCGCTTGTTCGGCGCCACCACAAGGATTTTCGGACTGAGTTTTTCGTAACCGGCAAAATCGGCGAGCGACAAATGGGGGAAAAACGTGGAAATGAACTGCGGTGCCTGGCTTTCGTCGAGCACAAAAAAGCCGCCCCACGGACGTGAATGATCTTTGGCGACAACCGTAAAGCCTTGCTTATCTATAAACTGCTGTACGTTTTCAAAAACCTCAGTTTTATCGGCATCAGCCGCAAACGATTGTATCATAACCGGGATGTAATTAGTGAATCAGGTGAAGCTCAAAAATAGGATAAAAAACAGAAAGATGCCTCAGGAAGTAAAAAAGATGAAGCGCTGTGATTGGGGTTTAAATGAAAAAGAGTTCAAAGCCTAGGGCAATTCCCGGCTCAGAACTCTTTTTATTATCGATATCGCCATTTGGCGACATTAAAACTTTACACTTTGAGCATCCATCCGAAGATATCTTCCTGTTTCCCGGTGCGCAGGTCTGTAAGGTAGTTTTTCACTTTGTTCACAAACGAATCTTCCTTGATTTCTGGCAACGGATAATCCACGCCTTCGTAAGCGATGGTCGCGAACGGGGAGATTACCACGGCGGTTCCTGCGCCGAATGCGGCTTCAAGTTTGCCGGCTTTCAGGGCGTCGATGATCTCAGCCACGCTGATGCGGCGCTCTTCAACAGGAATTCCCCAATGCTCGGCGATAGCGACAATGCTTTTGCGGGTAATGCCGTCGAGCGTCGTTTCGGAAACGTGCGGTGTGAGCAGCTTGCCGTCCAGCATAAACATGATGTTCATCGTGCCCGACTCCTCGATGTAGGCGTGGTCACGGGCATCGGTCCAGATCAGCTGGTCGTAGCCTTCCTGCTGCGCGAGTTTTGCCGGATACAAAGAGCCTGCGTAGTTACCTGCGCATTTGGTAGCACCCACGCCACCTTCTGCGGCACGGATGAAATGTTGTTCCACTTTCACGCGCGGCGGTTTGGCATAATAGGTGCCAACCGGGCTGGTGAAAATGATGAAATAATATGAATCCGATGCTTTGACGCCGATGTACGGATCGGTGGCAAACATGTAGGGACGAATGTAAAGCGAGCAGCCCGGCTGTGACGGCACCCATCCTGCATCGAGGCGGAGGAGCTCGGTAAGGCCGTTCATGAAAACGTCTTCCGGGATTTGCGGCATGCAAAGGCGCTCGGCAGATTTGTTGAGGCGCTTCCAGTTATCGATCGCACGGAAAAGCAGCACTTCGCCGGCTTCGTTTTTATAAGCCTTCATTCCCTCGAAAATGGCCTGGCCGTAATGCAGTGCGGCAGTGGCGGGGCTCAGTGATAGATCGCCGTAAGGGACAATGCGGAGGTCCTGCCATTGGCCGTTTTTATACTCGGCGATAAACATGTGGTCGGAGATGTTCCGCCCGAAAACGAGGTTGTCGAAGTCAACCTCCTGCAAACGGGATTGGGTGGTTTGCTGAACTTCTATTTGTACTGTGTCGGCTGTCATGATGCCAAAATTTAATTTTTCAAACGCTTTCCGAGCTTACAATTCGAAAAAAGGCAGGGTTTGGAAGTCCCGGCGCATTCTTTCATAAGTCCCGCAATTTAAAGAATTTAATCTGTAAATTATTGATATTTAGTATAACAATTATTTTTCCCGCGAGACCCTCGGCTGCCAGGTAATTTCTTCGATTCCGAGCTCGTGTGTCATGGCGCGGCAGAGCATAAAAAGGTAGTCGGAGAGTCGGTTCAGATAGCGGACGACGATCGGTTCGACTTCCTCTCCCTGCTGCAAATGGATCACCGCGCGCTCGGCCCGGCGGCAGACGGTCCGGGCGATGTGCCCGAATGAAACGGAGGCGTGTCCGCCGGGCAGAATGAATGCCCGCAGCGGCGGCACTTTCGCGTCGATCAGGTCCATTTCCTTTTCGAGCAGGACAATGTCTTCGTCATGCAAATCGGGCAGGATTTTCTTTTTCTGGTCCGACTCCGAGGCCAGGTGCGAGCCGATGGTAAACAGCCGGTCCTGGATTTCTTTCAGCAGATCTTTACGGCCTTCGTTTACCGGCTGGTCGCGCAGCATTCCGATGTAACTGTTCAGTTCGTCGATCGTCCCGTAGGCGTCGATGCGCACATGCGCTTTGCTCAGGCGCGTGCCGCCGATAAGCGACGTTGTGCCTTTGTCACCGGTTTTGGTGTAGATTTTCATAGGTGAAATAGGTCTTTACTTTTTTCAATTAGGTTTTAGAAACTCCCCGACCTAATTTTGCACCCTGATTTACTATGGCGAAAAAACCTCTCTAAAGGTTACCAATTCATGAAAATTACAACATTTGCAATAAAGATCTGGCGTTGGGCTTCTTTATTATTCGTTATCGGGGCGCTGGCGTGGACCTATTCACTTTTCCCGGAAATGGTCGCGGTCGACTTCGCGGATAGCGGGCTCGCAGAGCGATATGTGGAAAAAGGAAATATTTTTTACATTGTAACCGGCCTCTTTTTGCTTAACAACGTGGTGATCACCGGCATTGCCCGCCACATCCCCAATGTGGACCCGCTGCATCTGCCGATCCTCAAACGCAAAGAATGGGCCAGGCACCGCGCCGAACTGAATGAGCATCTTACCAACTGGCTTTTCTGCCTCGTGGCGGTGATCAACACCATTACCGGGTTTAGTTTGCTCGCATTGGCGACGATCAACAGCACTGCTTACAAGTTGGACGTCTTCGATTTCTCCTGGCTTTACTACACCAGCCTCGCGCTCGTGCTAATCGTTTTCCTGCTTCCGCTCCGGTTGCTTTGGCCTCCATTGCACGACGATAAGCTTTAATGTTGCCAAAAATGGAAGGGAACAGGACAGCTGACGAAGCAGCTTTGTGGCGGAAAGAAGCGGAGGCGATTGATCTGCAAAGCTACACTTACGACCTCCCCGACGACCGAATCGCGAAGTACCCGATGGAGGTCCGTGACCAGTCGAAGCTGATGGTGTACCGAGGCGGGGAACTCGGCCATTTACGGTTTACCGACATTTCTTCGGAGCTGCCGGAAAAAACGCTGCTCGTTTTCAACGATACCAAAGTGATACCTGCCCGCGCGCATTTCAAAAAGGAAACCGGGGCGATTATCGAATTGCTGCTATTGCATCCCGAATTGCCCACGCGGGTGATCAACGACGCCATGCTTGTGACGCATGCGTGCGTTTGGGAATGTATGATCGGTAATAAAAAGCGGTGGAAAGCCGGGGATAGCTTATCAAACGTCATTCAGGTGAATGGATTTGAAGTCCATTTACAGGTTTCGTACCACGACTATGAGCGGAACCTCGTGCGGCTCACCTGGGACGCCGGCGTCACCTTCCTCGACCTGGTGAAAGCATTGGGTGAGATTCCCTTGCCGCCGTATCTCAACCGCGACACCGAAGAGCCGGATAAGGAAACCTACCAAACCGTTTACGCGAACCACGACGGTGCGGTTGCCGCTCCGACGGCCGGCCTGCATTTCACGCCGCGGGTGTTCGATGAACTGGAAAAGAAAGGCATCGGAAAGGCATTCCTGACACTGCATGTGGGCGCGGGCACATTCCAGCCGATCAAAGTAGAGAAGGTTACCGAGCACCGGATGCATTCGGAGCAGGTGGTATTCACCAGAGAATTGATCAATGACCTGGTTCAATCGGTGGATCACATTGTGCCGGTGGGCACTACGTCATTGCGTTCGCTGGAAAGCTTGTACTGGTACGGCGTGAAGCTTTTCGCAGGCGAAACGACCGATTTCCATATCGAAAAACTATACCCTTACCCCTGGAGAGAAACGGAATTGCCTACCGCAGCGCAATCCCTGCAAGCCATCGCCGATCATATGGACGCCGGAGGCCTGCACGAGATCGTCGGCGAAACGGAGATATTCATTTTCCCGGGTTACCGATTCAGATTGTGCCGTGGGATAATTACTAATTACCATCAACCAGGCTCCACACTCATCCTGCTCGTCGCCGCTTTTGTCGGAAATGACTGGAAAAAGATCTATTCAGAGGCATTGAGCAACGATTACCGCTTTTTAAGCTACGGCGATTCTTCGCTCCTTTGGCTAAACGGTGATGTATCGTAGTTTTATTAGTTGAGCTTTTCTCGCAATTTGTTGTTTAAAAAACAGTAAATTATGGGATGTGCAAAGCCAATTGACCGGCGAATGACTGTCGAGGAATACTTCGAATTGGACGAAAAAAGTGATATCCGCTATGAATATTACGATGGCGAGGTGTACGCCATGTCCGGTACTAGTTTTAATCACAATGACATTGTTGGGAATTTGGGCAATGTTTTCAGAAGTATCTTCCGTCCGCGTGGCTGCCGTGCTTTCGCCGAAACTGTGAAATTAAAGGTTTCGGACATTTGCTACCTTTACCCCGATGTCGTCGTTACCTGTTCGGAGAAAGATCTTGCAGGGACTCATATTGTGCAGCAGCCCTGCATTGTGGTGGAGGTGATATCGAAATCTTCCGGCAGAAGAGACCGGGTTTTTAAACTAAATCAGCATAAGTCGATATCTACGCTTTATCACTATTTGATCATACACCAGGCCGAATATAAAGTAGAGTGCTATTCGCGGAACGAAGGGAGCGATCTTTGGAGCTACCGTTTGTACGAGAATTTGGAGGAAGTAATTAGCTTTGACGTGTTCAATTTTGAAATCGGCCTCAAAGCGATTTACGAGCATATTAGGCTTGCCGCACAGGAGTAGTGCTACTTGACCGAAACGACCTTGCTCGCAGCACTCACCCCATTCTCATTAAAAGCCTCAATCGCAAAATAGTAAGGCACTCCTACGTTCAATGCACGCAACTCGAAGGTATTTGGCTCGTCGTTCCAGAACTGGTAGGTTTGGTACAGCTTGTCCGGCGCGATGCCCCATAGCACGTTGTAACCGATTGCGCCGGGGACTTTCTCCCATTCCAGATCCGCATTGCGGGTGTCTTTCTGGCGGACGGCCGTGAAGGTTGCGGGCGTTTGCGGGGCTTTGCCGAAGCCATTTCCAAAAATCCGGAATTCGCTGACGGCCAGGACCGGCGAGGCTACGTACACGTGCTCGTAGCGTACGTAACGCGCGCGTACCGGCGTCGCGAGCTCAATATAGGCGCACGGACGGTCGCGTTTCGGTTCGTTGGTAAGGTCGCTGGCGAGGTCCCATTTCTTGCCGTCTTTCGAGGTCCAGATTTTGAATTGGGTGTAAACCTTTTCGGGCTTGTTGTCGAAAATGTCGGATTTATAGTCGGTGTAGTTGACTTGCACGGCTTTTACTTCCTGTTCTGCTTGGAGGTCGATCGTCAGCGTTTCGCCGGGTTTGTTTTGTTTCGCGGCCCAGAATGTCCTCGGATTTTCGTCGGTAATCTTATGCACAGCCATGGTGTCGAGCGTGGAGGACGCCGTTGCGGGTTTTTTGTAGGACAGCAGCATCCATCCCGTGAAAAGCTCGTCGCCTTTGCCGGTCCATGTTTTAGTGGGCATTTTGTGCGGGAAATCGCCGAAGCGGGTGTTGGCGAACATTTGTCCGTCTTTGTCGAAACCGGCCGCGTAGCGAACAATGCGCCGTTCCATGGCCCAGTTCAGGCCGATCCACGACGTGCCGGTGTTCCAGTAATTTCCGAAATTGTCCTGAAACGTATTGCCGTGCCCGGCTCCGGTTGCAAATCCACCGGGTTTATAGGAAACAGGATTGTAGGGCGCATAGGTGAAGGGCCCCAGCGGCTGATCGGCCACGTAAGTGCCATTGGCATACACATTATATTCTGTGCCCGGCGCGCCGTATTGCAGGTAATATTTGCCTTTATGCTTGGTCATCCAGGCGCCTTCGGTGAATGGTTTGAATGGGTCGGAGTGATTGGGCCCGAAGCGCTCCCAGCCGTGCTCATACTGGTTTAGCCAAAACATGGCCTGATATTGCCCCTTGAATGCAAGCCGTTTGGAATAATCCAGCTCTGAGCCGAAGATCGGGTACACGTTGGAAGAGCCCCAGTACATATACCATTTGTCGGTGTCCGGGTCATGGAACAATGCGGGGTCCCACGGGCCGATATCCTTCGGCAGGCGTGGCGTCCAGCGGTTGTAGAACTCCCAAATGCCTTTTTCCGGTGCTACGGAATACAGTATCGGCCGCGATTCGAATGTGGATTGGAACAAAAACAGTGTATCCCGCACGGACACCGCCGCCGGCGCGCACATATCCTCAAACGGCCAGCGGTTGGCGGTTAGGTATTTCCAGTTGAGCATGTCTTTCGAATGCCAGTAGCCGCCCGAAATGGTCACGAACAGGAAGTATTCGCCTTTATGGTTGATAATCACCGGATCGGCGCCGGAGCGGTAGCTGATGTTTTCATTGAGCTGCTCGAAGTTGTATTTGTAATCGATGTCCATCGGGTTACAATAGGTCGTCTGCGCGGAGGTGGCCAGCGAGCTGAGCAGCAGTATGAATGCGGTGAGTATGCCGGGGCGACGTAAAGCCATGATCTTGTTGATGATAGGGTTCATTTTTATCTTGTATTTCTTCAAAATTACCCGTTTTTGAATTAATAATGGTTGCCGCAAGTAAAACGATCGCGTCTTTGAGAAGTTTTAAAACTGATAACCTTTACCTTTGCGGTCGATTTTGAAATAAGCAACAGTTTTTAGAATGGCGATTGATTTTATAGAGGAACTACGCTGGCGGGGCATGCTGCACGACATGATGCCGGGAACACATGAGCAACTTCAAAAGGAGATGACATGCGGTTATATCGGTTTCGACCCGACGGCTCCTTCGCTGCACATCGGTAACCTGGCTACCATCATGCTCCTGGTGCATTTCCAGCGCGCGGGCCACAAGCCTATCGCGTTGGTGGGCGGCGCCACGGGGATGATCGGCGACCCGTCTTTCAAGGCTGCCGAGCGGTCGTTTCTCGATGAGGATACATTGCGGATCAACCAGGAGGGTATCCGCAAGCAGCTCGAATCGTTCCTGGATTTCAATTCCGGCGACAATTCGGCTGAAATGGTCAATAATTACGACTGGTTCAAGGATATAGGATTCCTGCAATTCCTGCGCGATGCAGGCAAGTATTTGAGTGTCAATTACATGATGTCCAAAGATTCTGTGAAAAAGCGTCTGGAAACCGGTATTTCGTTTACCGAGTTTTCGTACCAGCTTTTGCAGGGCTACGATTTTTATCATTTATATAAACACAAAAACGTCCGGCTGCAAATGGGCGGCTCGGACCAATGGGGCAACATTACGACGGGGACTGAGATCATCCGCCGCAAGGAAGGCGATGACGAAGGGTATTTCAAAGCCTACGCATTGACCACGCCGCTGGTGACCAAAGCCGACGGTTCCAAGTTCGGAAAAAGCGAGGGCGGCAATATCTGGCTCGACCCGGAACGGACTTCGCCATACCAGTTTTACCAGTTCTGGCTCAACCAAAGCGACGACGATATGCCGCGTTACCTGCGCGTGTTTTCGCTGAAAGGCCGC
Source organism: Dyadobacter fermentans DSM 18053 (assembly GCF_000023125.1). NCBI lineage: Bacteria > Pseudomonadati > Bacteroidota > Cytophagia > Cytophagales > Spirosomataceae > Dyadobacter > Dyadobacter fermentans. The sequence continues at coordinate 4,040,886 of NC_013037.1, read as the reverse complement.
GAAGAAATCGAAGCGCTGGAAACCAGCCATGCCGCTGAGCCGCATTTGCGGGTAATGCAAAAGGCATTGGCTGCCGAGCTGACAATCCGCATTCACTCCGAAAAAGCATATCAGACGGTTCTGAAAGCTTCGGAAGTTTTATTCGGAAAAGCAACGCTCGAAACTTTGCAAAGCATTGAGATTGATGAATTTGATGCGATTTTCGACGGCGTTCCGCAGACGGAAATTTCGCGTGAAGAATGGGATAATGCAGCTAATGTGCTCGATTTGGTATCAACTGTTACCAAATCTGAAATCTACCCTTCAAAGGGTGAGGCCCGACGCGCGATTCAGCAAAATGCTGTCAGCGTCAATAAGGTAAAAGTCACTTCGGAGGCGCAGGTATTGAGCGAGTTTGCATTGCTTCAAGACAAGTTTTTGCTGATCTCAAAGGGTAAGAAGAACCATTTGATCCGGGTTGAATAGGGTTTTGTAGTTAAAAAATGCTCCGTTAGGAGCATCCTGTTTATAGAATAAAGCAATGCATTAATAAGGGGGCTCCGTCAGGAGCCTCCTGTTTTTTGCACCAGTGTCATTATCTTTTTTAGATTTGAAAATTAGTAGTAAACAGTTTGTAAGATTTTCCTACAAATATTATATTTGAATGTCAAAGTCATTTAGTTCTATTGAAGAGGCATTTGCCTGGTTTTTGGAAAACGTCTATAAAAATTTGCCTGCTGACGAAAAAAAAGGTGAGCTCGTCAGCGCATGGCGGAGCTTTACATTCAACCAGGGAATTTCCCAGAAGAGAATGATCTCAATTTTAGAGCGTTATGGATTTGACGTCAAAATTTTAGTGACTTACAAAAGGTAAATTTTTTTGAATTGAATTTGTAAGATTTTCATACAATTTCCACTATATCACTATCGAAATGACCATCACAACCAAACAAAACAAAGAGTTCAAACCTTTCAGAGATGTCGAAACTCAAATGCTTTATCAGCAGTATGAAGCGGTAACCGAATTTTTCAAACGGGACGGCAGCGCCGAAATTGTAGATTCACTAAACACTTTGGTAGAGGCATTTCTGTTCACAGAAAATATGGAAAATGTGACGCCTGAAATGCGCATACACATTGCGAATCAACTTCGGGTGGTGACGTTGATCACAAAGCTTAGCGAAACGATCGTCAAACGGAAATCATAACTTTCAACTCTTCCCGCTAAACGTGTTTAAAACCGGTGCGGCTGTCGGGTTGTACTGGTAGGACTGCCACGTGTAGTCTTTGTAGATTTCCACAATTCGGTAACCTTTATAAGTCGTTCCCCAGCTCCCGCCGAAGTGGCCGTCGAAGAAATAGGGCTTTTTGCCGTAGATTTTCGTGCTGTCCTGGTCGTGGTCGTGGCCGTTGAAAATGGCACGCACATTGGGCGTGTTTTCAAAAAGCTCGATCACTTCCTTGCATTCGATGCCGTTGACCGTCCATTTGGACGGAGTAATGTGCAGGAACACAAAAATGCCTTTTTTCTCCTTGTATTTGGCAAGCTCGTTACGCAGCCAGGTCACGTCGGGACACACATACTCTCCCTTTTCATTGGAAGTATCGCCTACCACAAACGCATATTCGCCCTTTGCGAAGCTGTGGTTGGTAGCATATCCCCAGGTGCTTTGCCACACATCGGGCGCCACTCTGTCATGGTTGCCACGGCTCACATAGTAAGGCACGCTCAGGTTCGAGATTGTGTTCTTGAAATCGTACAGCAATGTGGGGTCGTCGTGGATCAGGTCGCCATTCAGGAAGAGGAAATCGACGCCTTTTTGCAGCTTTTCGCGGTTTACCCAACTCACCAGATCTGTATGGAAGCTCTTGAACTCCGTGCCGGGCTGTCCGTAATGCCCGTCCGAAGCAACGATGAACCGCAGGCTGATATTCGCCGCCGGCTGTGCTTTTGCGGTTTCTGATAATAGCGTGATTCCGGATAATGCAGGCAGAAGTTTTAGAAAAGACCGTCTCTGGAAAGGCATGGTTTATCGGGTTGGGATGATCGGATCAGGGGTTTTTTGTATTTTCAAAAATAGCTATTCGTCCATTATATTTCCTTAATGTTGCAGGTTGTTATGAAGATTTAATGAAAAACTGAACGCATGGACCGGCTTATTTTACAAAAAGCGGCTTCCTACTGTGCCTACCAGGAGCGGACGCAGGACGAGGTGAAACAGCGGTTGAAAAAATGGAATGTGTGGGGCGACGAGGCCGACGAAATCATCGCCGAGCTGATCTCCATGAACTACCTCAGCGAAGAGCGCTTTGCGAAAACCTATGCCGGTGGGAAATTCAGGATCAAGAACTGGGGCCGCATGAAGATCCGGCAGGAGCTCAACCGCCGCGGCCTGAGCACTTATAGCATTGAAAAAGGGATGGACGAAATCGGTGATGCCGATTATGTGGCCGGTTTGCGCGAACTGCTTGCGAAGAAGCGGAATTTACTTTCTAAAACAGAAACCGACCCATTTAAATTGAAACAAAAGCTGGCGAGGTTCGCGCTGGGAAAAGGCTATGAAAGTGAACTGGTGTGGAAGGAAATAGGGGAGTTATGATGTATTTTAATGGTATGGTCATGCTGAGCGGACCGGGCCGCTCAGCATGACATAATGCTAGAAATCAGAGTCGAACGAAATTTTGTGCGCGGATTCTTTGTCCTTCACACCACTCATTACGCCGGCTTTCTGGTATTCTCCCACACGTTTTTCGAAGAAGTTGGTCTTGCCCGGAAGCGAGATAAGCTCCATGAAATCGAATGGGTTGGCTGAACCGAATTGTTTCGGGCAGCCGAGTCTTTCGAGCCAGAAATCGGCGATGTACTCGATGTACTGCTTCATCAGATCGGCATTCATGCCAATCAGCGACACCGGAAGTGCCTCACTGACAAATTCTTTCTCAATTTCCACCGCATCCAGCATGATTTCGATCACGCGTTCCTGCGGAAGCTGGTTCAGAATGTGTTTGGTATAAAGCAAGCATGCAAACTCGCAATGCAACCCTTCGTCGCGCGAGATCAGCTCGTTCGAGAACGAAAGTCCGGGCATCAGGCCGCGTTTTTTGAGCCAGAATATCGAACAGAATGAACCCGAGAAGAAGATACCTTCCACCGCCGCAAATGCGATGATGCGCTCCGCAAATACGGGGCTATCGATCCATTTCAATGCCCAGTCGGCTTTTTTCTGTACACATGGAATGGTTTCGATCGCACGCAGCAGCCTGTCTTTTTCTGCCGAATCCTTAATGTATGTGTCAATCAGCAGCGAATAGGTTTCGGAATGGATGTTCTCCATCGCAATCTGGAAACCGTAGAAGCATTTGGCTTCGGCATATTGCACTTCGCTAAGAAAATTGACAGCCAGGTTTTCATTGACAATCCCGTCGGACGCCGCGAAGAACGCCAGTACATGGGAAATAAAATGTCTTTCACCATCACTCAGATTCTCCCAATCCTTCATATCCTGCGACAAGTCGATTTCCTCGGCCGTCCAGAATGAGGCTTCGTGACGTTTGTACATTTCCCATATGTCGGAATGTTTGATCGGGAACAGGACAAACCGCAGGGGATCTTCGGTCAACAGGGGTTCCTGTCTGCTAAGTTCTTGTGACATAATTAATTAGCGTATTTTGCTGGAATCAGAATGAATATAACGTTAGTACTGGCCACAGCTCAGAATGCCGGGCCGGAGGAAAACAAAGCTACACGCTTTGGGCTAGAATTCAAATAAAGTGCCGTGATGGCGCCGCAGGAAAATTGGAGCCGGGCCATTGGTTAATTATTAAAGCGATGTGAATGAGCGTGTGGGTATATAGAAAGGCGTAGCTCCTTTGGATGTCTACCCCGAAAATATCGCAAATACATCGTTAACAGCAAGACTTATGCCCGTCACAGGCCTGAGGAGGTACGTGAACCTGGTCCGGAACACCGGCAATCCGTTCGAGTACCTTTTCGACAAATTCCACCATCGTGGCAGAACGCTACATTTTGCCACCAAACCCGCCAGGCTCACATTCGAGGTCCCGGCCAGTCTCTACCAGGTATTCAAGGAAATTTTCATGGCCGACGTGTACAACATCCGGCCGCTTGCCCGCGTATTGCCCGATGATCCGCTGGTGATCGATATCGGCGCGAACGCCGGTTTTTTTGATATATTGCTTTTATCTAAGGTAAAGAATGCCCAAATTTATGCGTACGAGCCTCTGAGCAGCAACATCGAACGCATGCGTTCTGTTGCCTCCTCCAATCGCAGATTCGATAAAAGCGTGATCATCAAGCCTTTTGCCGTAACCGGAACATCCTGCGAAATGTTGCGGCTATACGCACAGGATACGGATGATAATCAGGTGGTCGCTTCTTCGTTAAAAGATTTTAGTGGTGATAATACCAGCGAACGCTGGTTTCCGGCCGTTTCATTCTCGGAAATTATGGCCGGTATGCCGCGGACGAAGGTCGATTTATTGAAAATGGATTGCGAGGGAAGTGAATATGATATTATTTTGAACACGCCTGCGGATATCGTTTGCCGGTGTGAAATCCTGTTAATAGAGGTGCACGATATTGATGACCGCTATAATGTAGTGACGTTCAGCCAATATCTGAGGGAGCTGGGTTATGAAGTGAATTATACGCCGATCAACGGCTTTTGTTATGCGCTGGAAGCGTACAAAAAATGAACAAGCATTTATGTTGAAACGAGTTCTGATTGATTGCGAAAGGATGAGGCACCCTCATACCGGGCTTTATCATTACTGCCTTCAATTGGGGAATTCGATCCTGAAAAGGGTTGGGGAAGAACGGGATAAGATCGCTTTTTACCTACCTACTTCGGCGGAACATGTTTTTGGAGAAAATGCGAATTACGTCTCCCAGCATTTTATGCACAAATTGTTTTTTCCAGATACGAGCTCGGTCGATATCTGGCATTGTACTTACCAGGGTTCACGCTATTATCCGTTTGGCAAAAAGGTATCAGTGGTTTTGACAATTCACGATTTGAATTTCCTGTATGACGGCAAGCGATCGGAGAAACGAATTAATAAGTATTTAAACAGATTACAACTGAAAATCGATAGGGCCGATCACATTGTGGCCATTTCGAATTTCGTTCTGGAAGATCTAAAAAAGAACCTGGAATTAGGTAACAAACCGGCGTCGGTGATTTACAACGGTTGCAATATCGATGATACTGCGACTATTGCCACACCTGAAAAACACATTGAAGGACCATTTTTATTTACAATAGGTACGATTGTCGGCAAAAAGAATTTCCATGTGTTGCCCGCATTGCTGGCTGGGAATAATTTTAAATTAGTCATTGCCGGTATCGAAAGCAGTCAGGAATATAAAAAGCTGATCCTTAAAGAAGCCCAGAAATGGAATGTGCTGGACAGGCTGATATTTACAGGGCCGGTTACTGAGAATGATAAAAAGTGGTATCTCAGCAATTGTACGGCTTTTTTGTTTCCATCCATCGCGGAGGGATTCGGATTACCGGTGATCGAGGCGATGTATTACGGGAAGCCGGCAATCTTGTCGCGCTGCACCTCGCTGCCGGAAATCGGTGGAGATTGTGCCTATTACTTCGATAATTTCGAGCCCGAGCATATGCGTAACGTGCTCCACGCGAGCCTGGAAGACTATAATAAAACAAAGCCCAGGGAAAAAATCCGCGATCGGGCAAGATTTTTCTCCTGGGACAGAGCTGCTTCCGAATACCTTGAATTGTACCGGAACCTCGCTAGTTTAGCTTAATGACCTGTTGATATTTCAGCATCATCCGGAAGTTATTGATCACATCGATAATGCCGATTTCGGACTGATGTTTCTTCATTTCGCGGTTGAAAGCCACTTTCTTCGCTTGCAAATTTCCCCGGTTCTTAATGAAATCCCAATAGGCTTCGACCTTGAAAAATTGAAGCGTCAGCATGCCGAGCAGCACGTCGCAAAGCAGAATTTGCAGGTGCCATAATTTAAGGTCCATACCTTGCAAATGCAGGTAATGAACATAATACCGGTTGCGGAAATGGATTCTTTTGATCGCTTTTTTATGGTTATGGTTTTTCGTGCTGGCCGAAACTTCATGCCGGCAAACGGCATCGTGTTCATAATAACATTTCCAGCCCAGTCGCCACGCGCGAATCGAAAGTTCCTGATCTTCGCCATAATAGGGATTGAACATTTCGTTGAATCCATTGATAGCTTTCAGCTTTTGCGTATCCATTAATGCAATGGCGCCTGATAAATAAAATGTAGGCGTAAATGCATTGATATTCTGTAAATGGAAGAAATCGGATGACTTGATTTTTCTTCCCGAAATTTTGGGCTCTCTCGCAGCTTCACGGATGAGGTCGTCGTTCATTCCGATTACCCTTCCCATTACACCGAAAGTGTCTTCCAATTCGAAATACTTATATAGTTTTTCCATGTAACCCGGTTCAAGGGTTACGTCTGTATTTAAAAGGAATATTAAATCGTTGGTGGCATTCTGGATGCCGATATTGCAGGTTTCTGAAAATCCGGAATTGGTTTCTTTACGGATCAGCGTGATTTTATCGCCATAATGTTCTTCAAGGTAAGCCACCGAATCGTCCGTAGATGCATCGTCGATGACGATTATCTGAACGCTGGTTTCAAGTTTTTGAAGGACCTTATAATTATGTTCAAAATATTTTTCAAACAGATGTTTCCCGTTATAGTTGGGGATTACTACTGATATACTTTTCATAGATAATCGGTTATCAAGTTAGTTGAGAGTTTTTTTAATACCCGATTCTGTAATACTTCCTCTAAACAGGATGGCGTTCATGATCTTATCCATTGGTGAAATTATATAGCTCATTCCCATACCCTTGCGGATATTTTTTTATACAAATATCAAGCCAGCGTTTGTGGGAGCTACGCAGCCTGGACTTATGACTCTATTGTTAGGGAAATGGTTGGAAGAGGGTCGGTACTACCTGGCATAAACTCCGGCCGCCGAAATATAACTTCTATACTAACACTATGACGAAAATTTTATTGTATTCCCTCTTAACATAAAAGATTACACCAAAGTTATGCCCGAAACGTATAATCATAGAAAAAACTATGCGTGTGAGAAAACTTCCTTTCTAAATCCATTTTTTTCTTCTGAAAAACCAAAGGACAACGAGGGATGAAAAGACCATCAGAAAGAGCGAAAGCCAAAAGCCCCACGGTTCACCTGTCGAGGGTATGTGCTGGTAATTCATTCCGAAAATACCCGCAATAAGGGTGGGCGGCATGAAGATGATCGTCACCACGGTGAAGATTTTGATCACCTGGCTTTGTTCGAGGTTGATCAAACCCATGAATGTGTTTTGCAGGTATTCGAGCCGCTCGAAATTGAAGGTGGTGTATTCGAGGAGGGAGTTGATGTCTTTGAGAATGATCCGGAGGTGCTCTTTGCGGTCCTCGGGAAAATACTGGCTCCTGAGAATGCCAGAAAGCACGCGCTGCTTGTCGATGCTGGTTTCACGGAGCATCATTGTGATTTCCTGCAAGCCGCTGATGCGGATCAGGACTTCCTGCCGCGTTTTCTGCTCGTGGGTAAGGTCTTTGCTGATCGCCGAGATGTCTTTGGAAATGCCTTCGAGCGCGTCGGCGTCCGCTTCAATGCGTGTTTCGAGCAAAAGCAGCATAAAATCAACCCCACCCTGGATGCCCTCGGGGCTCACTTTCATCTTCTTCACGGTGTCGGCAAACGTTTTTGAATCGCCGCGCCGGTAAGTGAAAAGCACATTCTGGTTGAGAATGAACGAAATCGGGTAAGTCTCGTATCCATCCCGGTCGATTTTTAGGAAGTTGGAGTTGGCGTTGATCGTCTCGTTTTGCTCAAAAAAACGTGAACTGCTCTCAATTTCCACGATTTCCTGGGGTGTTTGAAAGCTGATATTGCATTTGTTCTCCACCCATTCCTCCTCTTCGGCGCTCGGAGATTGCAAATCCACCCAAACCAGGTTCGGGATTTTCCCCAACTCGCGGATATCGTTTTCGCGCTTGATGACTTTACCGTCCTTATAGAATATGCGTACCATGGGTTAAAGTTGGTAAAAAAAAGCCATACGCTTAGCCGTTCGTTCATCGGTGTTGCATTGGCTTGGAACGCCCACCGGTTAAAGCTAACTTGTATTCGCTAATTAACACACACTTGTGAAAGAGAAATTTTACCCGTTTGAGGCATCGGAGGATTACATGCGCTTTTCGTTTGAAAGCAGATCGCAAGACCGCGTGGTGGCAAAATCCGTCGAGTTTAACAGAATCGGCGCGAAGACCAGGCTTTACCGGGTTGTGCTAAGTAGGGAAGTTGGCAGTTGGTCTTCCATCTTCGAGATTAGGGGCATATATGATGGGAAGGCCATTCCTTTTCAAAGCAATATTGCATTTGAAAGTTTCTTTGTTAAACGCAAAAATGAGGTCAATGAAACCGAGAGCAAAAAGTTACATGCTTGATTTGTCGAAAGTAAAGATTAATCCAAATCTGAAAAGCCATGCGAACGACCCTTTCGTTGTCCGCAAAATCGAAGAAGCGAAGCGAGTATTAAAGTCGTTGAAAACGCCGATCGACGATATTTGGGACTAACTCCCGCACTTTCCTGAAACTCTCGTATTTTTGCGTAATGCAAAATACAGCTTCCCCGGGAATATTAACGACGCAGTTCTGGTTGCTGGGCCTTAGCTCGTTTCTTTTCTCTTCCAGCTTCAACATGCTGATCCCCGAACTGCCAGCTTACCTTTCGAGCATGGGCGGGGCTGAATATAAAGGAGCCATTATCGGTCTTTTTACATTGACGGCCGGCCTTTCGCGGCCGTTCAGCGGCCGGCTTACCGACCGCATCGGGCGGGTTCCGGTAATGGCTTTCGGCTCGCTCGTGTGCTTTGTCTGCGGGTTTCTGTATCCGATTTTTACCACTGTAATGCCGTTCCTGCTGCTCAGGCTGGTTCACGGGTTTTCAACCGGCTTCAAACCCACCGGCACCGCTGCGTACGTCGCGGACATTGTGCCGGTCAACAGGCGTGGGGAGGCGATGGGCATCCATGGCATGTGCATGAGCGTGGGCTCGGCGTTCGGGCCGGCGATCGGCAGTATGATCAGCCAGCAGTTTTCGCTGAATGCCCTTTTTTATACATCGTCTCTGCTCGCATTTCTTTCCATCGCTATCCTTCTGAATATGAAAGAAACCTTGCAGGAAAAGCAAAAACTCAGTTTGAAGTCGTTTCAAATCACCTGGCGGGACGTTTTTGAACCTGATGTGTTCAGCCCGGCGCTCATTACATTCCTCTGCTATTTCGGATTCGGGGCCGTGGCGACGATCACCCCGGATTTCAGCGGTTACCTGGGCTTGGAAAACCGTGGGCTGTATTTCATGATGTTCACGATATCTTCCATCATGGTCCGCCTTTTTGCCGGGAAAATATCCGACCGTCATGGCCGGATGCCCGTCACGATCGTAGGCTGCATTATCCTCATCATCGCGATGATCATCACCGGATTTGCCGATTCGGTGTTCACATTCCTGACCGGCGCCGCGTTTTTTGGCGTTTCCATGGGCATACTGTCGCCGGTACTTTCGGCATGGACGGTCGATCTGAGCGGCGATCACAACCGCGGCCGGGCCATCGCTACGATGTTTATTTCTTTGGAAGCCGGTATCGGGCTCGGTGCATTCCTTTCGGCCGAATTATTTGAAAATCAGCGCCAGAACCTCCCGCTTGTGTTTTTCTGCATGGCGGCATTTGCCCTGGCGGGACTTTGCTACACCGTCATTATTTATCAGTTTAAAAAGCGCCGCGCCCGTGTTATTTGACGATACTTTTCAGACCATCGCAGGCCCCGCGGAAGGGTTTTTCAAGGATAAGGGCAGCAAATTTCTCGCGTACGCCTTTCCAGTAGAAAACGATTTGCAGGCCAAATCCCACCTGGCCGAATTGTATGAACTGCATCCGAAAGCCGTTCACCATTGCTATGCCTATCGCCTCGGCGCCGATCGCATGAGTTATCGAATGAGCGACGACGGTGAACCATCGGGCACGGCGGGGCGGCCGATCCTCAATACATTATATTCCAGAAATGTGACCAATGTGCTCGTCGTGGTGGTGCGGTATTTCGGTGGGACGCTGCTTGGTGTGCCGGGGCTGATCAATGCGTACAAAACTGCAACGGAACTCGCGCTGGATTCGGCGGAAATTGTGACGCGGCATTATTCCAGCGTTTACAAACTGACATTTCAATATCCGCTTATGAACGACGTCATGCGGATCGTGAAGGAAATGGAGCTGCCGGTGCGGCGGCAGGAGTTCGAAATGCAATGCGAAATGGAAGTAGAGGTGCGCTCCACACTGGTAGAGCGTTTTATCACGCGCGCGGGTAATGTCGAAGGCCTTTCGGTAAAGCTGGGCGACTAGTTGTTGTCGCGCAGCATCCGTACAAAATCGTCCTCGTACTCTTTGATCGCTTTCAGCAGTTCTTGCAGCTCTTTTTCTTCGGCTGACCCTTTTTTTGCATTAAATATTTCATCAGCCCGCTCCGAGGCTTTTTCATATTCGCTTTCGTTCGTGATTTTCATGTTCGCAAGTGTTTGAATGATTCGTCAAAAGTATTTTATTGTTTTTCAATGCACAAAAAAACCGGCACGAAGGCCGGCTCTTTTGGGGTGCATTAGTGGGTTATGCCGGGGTTAATATCCGGGATTTTGTGTCAAAGTAGGTTTGCCGTCTTTCTGGCTGTTGAGGATTTCGTCCTGTGGCAGCGGGAAATACAGGTTTTTCTGTGTGAAACTTTTACCTGCCATATAACCCCGCTTGTTGAACACCCGTCCCGATGGCTCTTTGCCCGGCACGGCCTCTTCCGCAGCATATTTGTTCAATACTTTCTCGGCAATGCCCCAGCGAACGAGGTCGAAGAAGCGGTGACCTTCCATCGCAAATTCGAGGCGCTGCTCCATGCGCACCGCGTTTCTGGCGAAGTCGGCACCTTTGGAAGCGAATGTTCCCGCAGGATAAGGCTCCACTTTGTAGGTCACGCTTTCGTCCTGCACCGAACCGGTTTTCGCGCGGTTGCGGATCTGGTTTACCAAATCCTGCGCGGTGGCCAGGTTGCCCAGTTCTACTTCGCATTCGGCCAGCCACAGCAGCACGTGCGACAGTTTGATCAAACGGTAGTTATTATTCACGTTCCGTTTGCTGGTGGAGTGGGTTGTGCTGTTTTCTTCGGCCAGGTAGTACATCCATTTTTTACCGGTGAATGGACCTGCATATGCCTGGTCGCGAATCCAGGTCGAGCCGGGCATCGGGCCCCAGTCGAGGAAGTTCACACCGCGGCGACCGACGGTCCAGTCGAGGCGGGGGTCAACGGGAACCGTTTTGTCCAATGTAAATGCCGCCGAGGCTACAATTCCCTGATCGTTCGGCAAATCTACTTTGTTGTAAGTATCCAGTGTTCCATCCGCTGCATTACCGATCATCGGAAGTCCGTTTTCGGTTTTAAATGCATTCACAAGGTTGTGAGAAGGCTGGTAGAAACCGCAGCAGCCACGTCCCGGTGCGCCAGCTGAATACGGCCAGTTCAGGTTGTCGCCAGCATTACCGTTGTTACCATTGGTGCCGTCATTTACCGAAAACTGCACTTCCAGGATCGATTCGCTGTTGTTGTTGCCGGTTGTGCGGTAGTTGTCGTGGTAGTTCGCTACCAGTTTCTTGCCCGAATTTTTGACGACATCATCCAGCAGCACTTTCGCTTTATCCCACTTTTTCTGGAATAGGTAGGCCTTCGCCAGGTAAGCCTTGGCCGCCCATTGTGTTGCACGGCCTTTCTGAGCCTGCGTTACAGGCAGGTTGTCCGCCGCAAATTGGAAATCCGCTTCAATTTTCGCCCAGATATCCTCCGTGTTGGGCACTTTGGTCGAGTTGGGATCACCTGCATTGTAGATCTTCTCGTCGATAAAAGGCACATTGTTCCACATTTTTTTGGCCTCAAAATGATAGTGTCCGCGGAGGAAACGTGCTTCTGCCACCACCTGGATTTTTTCGGCGTCGGACATGTCTTTCACATTCGGGTTGCCTGCGATCTGGATTACTTCGTTCGCGCGGGCAACGCCGTCGTAGGAATGCCACCATTTACCGAGGAAATAGGTGTTGTCCGAAAGCCAGTTGTATTGTTCAATAAACGACTGTTCGGGCTGGTCGCCGGCGTCGGTGCCTTTCACGGCGTCGTCGCTGCTGATTCCACCGAAAACGTAGTTGGAGATGGTCGACTGGCGGCCGGTGTTACCCGCGCCCACGCCATCAAGCAGTGAGTATGCGCCGATCAGGAGGGCATTCACACCATTTTTATTGCTTAGCTGATCTAGCGACGCGCGCCCCTGGGGTTTCAGATCGAAGAAATCGTCGGAGCAGGAGAAGCTCAGGCCGACCAGCATGCATATTAATAAGGTCTTTTTCATTGTATGTTCTGTATAATGAAGATCAGAGATAATTAGAAACTGAAACGCAGGCCGGCCAGGTAGGATTTGGCCACAGGGTAGGAGCCTTCATCGACGCCCATGTGGGTATCCTGGTTGTTTTCACCGGATCTTCTCAGGTTGATATCCGGGTCCAGACCGGTATATTTTGTGAGCGTAAACATGTTTTGTCCCTGAATGTAAATCTGCGCAGAGCCCAGTTTCGCTTTTTTCAGCCAGGCAGACGGCAACGAGAAGGTCAGCTGGATGTTTTTCAGGCGGAAATACGAGCCGTCTTCGAGGAAGTAGGAAGAAACCTGCTGGCTGGTAGCGTCACCCGAGTTCAGGCGGGGCAGCTTGGCATCGTCGCCCGGTTTTTTCCAGGAGTCGTAAAGCATTGTTTTCGAGCGGTTACCCTGGAATACGTTGAAATCCGTCCAGTATTTCACGTAGTTGAACACCTGGTTGCCCTGCACGCCTTGTCCGAATAAGGTCAGATCGAACCATTTGTAGCCAACGCCCACATTGATACCGTAGTTAAAGTCGGGGTGCGGGTTGCCGATAATCGTGCGGTCGGCGGCGGTGATCACGCCGTCGCCATTCACATCGCGGAACTTGAAGGTTCCTTCTCTCGTGTAAGAGCCAAATTTCGGTGCGGCATCCGCTTCCGCCTGGTCTTTGATCACACCATCCACAAAGTAGCCGTAGTAGCTAGCGATCGGCAGGCCGGCTTTCGTGGCCGACATGGCCGGCAGACGTGTTGTGAAACCGAAGATCGTCGCATTAGGGTCGTTGTTCAGTTTCAATACTTCGTTTTTATAGTGGCCAAAGTTTACGCCCACCATGTAGCTGAAATCGCCTTTTTTCTCTCTGAAATTAATACCCAAATCCACCCCGCGGTTACGTACTTCGCCAATGTTGGTGTAAGGGATCGTACCGGTACCGGCTGTTCTCGGGATCGCGATCTGCGTTAGCATATCGGAGGTAATGCGGTTATAAAGGTCGAGCACCACTTCCAGCTTGCTGTTGAACAACGACGCGTCCAGACCGATGTTGGTAGAGGTATTCGTTTCCCATTTGCCATTGCTGTTACCGAACTGCACCAGGTCAAAACCACCTACGATGGACGTACCGGTACCGTTGATATCGTAAGCATTGTTCTGCGGATCGGCCGCGTACAGCGTGTAAGCATTATAAACGTTAGGGATGAGCTGGTTACCGGTTTTACCCCAGCCGAAGCGCACTTTCAAATCGTCGACGAACTTCACAGGCTTCATAAATGCCAGCTCGGTCATCCGCAAACCCAGAGAGAATGCCGGGAAGATACCGTAGCGGTTCGATTCCGAGAAGCGGGATGAGCCATCGCGGCGCAATGTGAAGTCGGCCAGCACGAGATCTTTGAACACATAATTGATTTTTCCGAATTGGGAGAACAGCGCACTTTCCGTGGCGCCGGGCCCTGCATTGCTCAAACCGGCCGCCGAACCTGCATCGAGATAGCGGTAATCGAGGTCGTCGAATGCAAATCCGCTCCGGCTCGCCCGGAATTCCGCTGCGTAAGTCTTCACAGCTTCTGTACCCAGTAAGACATTAAAATTATGCACGCCGAAAGATTTAGCATAATTCAAAGTGTTGAACCAGGTGAACGAACGGTCCACATTATTGATCACGTTCAGGCTGTTCGCATTACGGGCTTCGGCCGCTTCAATGTCGCGGTGGAAATATTCCGAGCGGTTCGACTGGTTGTATTCGATACCAAGGCTGGTGCGTGCAAAAAGCCCCGGAAGAATGTCCACTTGCGCAAACACGTTACCGAATGCGTGCGTGCCTTTGGTCAGGTTGTCTTTCTCGCGGTACAAACGGGCCAGCGGGTTAGGCGCATTACCGAGGTTACTGCCGCGGCTTCCTGCAAATCCATTGTAATCGGACGTGTTGTTTCCGCCAAGCGCCTTCGGGCCGCCGGAGATATCGAACACCGGGATGATCGGGTGCACGCGGATCGCGAACATGATCGGGTTGCTTTCGTCGTTGTTGGTGATGCCTTGTCTCTGGTCGTAAGAGAATGTAAAGTTCTCACCCACAGTTACTATCCCCTTCTTGAATTCGGTGTTGGCGCGTACGGAATACCTTTTGTATTTGGTGTATCTCAAAATACCGTCCTGCGTGAAATAATTGGCCGAAAGTGCATATTTAGCTGCTTCCGAACCGCCCGAAGCACCGATCTGGTAGTTTGAAATCGGTGCCGGATCGAAAATCACGTCCTGCCAGTCGGTTCCTTCTTTGTTGGCCTGGGTGATGTTGAATGCCGTTTTACCAAGCCTTGGATCGGCAATGTCGTTGGTATAGATAATGTCCGAAGGCAGCGTGCCGTAGATGTTCGGATAAATGTAGTCAGCGACGGTCTGGTTGCCGTTTTCATCGAATTTGTATTGGGCAGAGGGCGATGTCACCGAGGGGTTTTTACCAGCGCCGAGGTCAGCTTCGTACAGATATTGGCCCAGCTCTTTCGTATTGAGCAGGTCGAGCATCTTGCCGGGACGTTGCGTGCCGGTGTAGAAGTCAAATGTAATGTTAGGAGCGCCGGTTTTGCCTTTTTTGGTTGTGATGATCACCACCCCGTTCGCAGCGCGGGCGCCGTAAATGGAAGCTGCCGAAGCGTCTTTCAGTACCTGCATCGACTCGATGTCGTTCGGGTTGATCTGGTTCAGCGTTCCCTGCGTAGGCACGCCGTCGATCACGTAGAGCGGGCTGTTGTTGTTAATCGAACCGAAACCGCGGATACGGACCATCGTTCCGCCACCCGGCGAGTTGTCGTTTCCGACGGTTACACCCGAAGCGCGCCCTTGCAGCATCTGCGTAACGCTCGCAGTGGGCACGGAAGTCAGTTCTTTGGGGTTGATCACGGTTACCGCGCCGGTAATGTCCTTTTTACGCTGTGCCGCGTAGCCGGTTACCACCACTTCGCTCAGGTTTTTGATGTCGTCTTCGAGCGAAACGTTGATCGTCGACTGGTTACCAACCGTTACTTCTTTCTTGATTAATCCGATTGAGGAGAAAACCAGGACCGCGTCGGTACCTTTTACGTCGATAGCGTAGCTACCGTCCGCGTCGGTAACGGTACCCACAGCCGTTCCTTTCAATTGTACGTTTACGCCGGGAATGCCGGTTCCATCAGCAGAGGAGGATACTTTACCCTTGACCTGATGATCCTGGGCGTACGATAAATGCGCTGCTATTGCAAACAGCATAATCATGACACCCCGGAAAAGCGGGACTAGTAAATGTTTGTTCATAAATTAAGTTGGGGATGATGTTAAAAATGTATTACTAATTGTCAATATACTGTTTAAAATAGAAAATTCATCCCTGTGTTTAGGAATATTTTTATAATTAATATAAATAAAATAGTGGTTACATAATATTCAGTCTTGGAAAAGTTTTATAATGCAATCGTTTGCATTCGTCATTTTTTCTTGGAAAGAATCAATACGTTAACTGTATACGCAGGTGCCTGTGAGTGAGAAAATTTGCAACTGAAAGTGTATTTTTGTGGTTATCAGAATTACAACTTCATTTAACAAACTAACTCACAAACCATCATCAGGACTTTGGAATACTTAAATGGCCTCGAAGTGGCAGAACAGGACCTCATCGAGGTACAAGGCGCCCGGGAACACAATCTTAAAAACATAGACGTAGCCATTCCACGCAATAAGTTGGTGGTGGTAACGGGCATCAGCGGCAGCGGCAAATCTTCGCTCGCATTCGATACGATTTATGCCGAAGGCCAGCGCAGGTACATGGAGAGCTTTTCGTCGTACGCCCGCGGTTTTATCGGCGAAATGGAACGCCCGGATGTCGACAAAATCAGCGGCCTCTCGCCGGTGATCAGCATTGAACAGAAAACGACTTCACGCAACCCGCGCTCCACGGTGGGCACGGTGACCGAGATTTACGACTTCCTGCGCCTGCTCTACGCGCGTGCGGGCGAGGCGTACTCGTATGTGACGGGCCGGCGGATGATCAAGCAGTCGCAAGACCAGATCGTAAACCAGCTGATGACGCAGTTTCTAGGCCAGAAAATCATTCTGCTCGCACCGGCGGTGAAAGGTCGTAAGGGACATTACCGCGAGCTGTTTGTCCAAATCGCTCGGCTTGGTTATACCAAAGTGCGTGTGGACGGGGAGGTGCAGGACATTACGCCCAAAATGCAGCTCGATCGCTATAAGGTGCACGATATCGAAATTGTGATCGACCGCGTGATTCCCAAAAAGGAGGAGGAAGATTCGCAGTCACGGTACCGGATGAGCCAGTCGGTGGCGACGGCCATTAAGCAGGGCAAGGGCGCATTGATGGTGCTGGATGCGAAAGGCAACACGCATTACTTTTCCCAAAACCTGATGGACCCCGAATCGGGGATCAGCTATGACGATCCCGCGCCGAATGCGTTTTCGTTCAACTCACCGTACGGCTGGTGCCCTACGTGCCAGGGATTAGGCATTATCGAGGAAATTACCGAGGATTCGATCATTCCGGACAAGTCATTGAGCATCAGTCGCGGAGGTATTGCACCAATGGGTGAATATCGTGAGGCGTGGATATTCAAGCAGCTGGAAGTTCTTCTCAAAAAATACAAAATCACTCTTACTACCCCGCTTGAAAAATTTCCCGAGGAGGCACTGAAACTCGTGCTTTATGGAAGCGAGGAAGCGGTTCCGGTGCCTTCGAAAAAATACCCCGGCACGGAATGGGAAACGAAATTCGACGGGATCATCAACTTTTTGAAGCGCCAGCAGGAGTCGGGCAACGAAAAAATTCAGGATTGGCTGAAAGATTTCATGGTAACCCAAACCTGCCCCGAATGTCAGGGAAAACGCCTGCGAAAGGAATCGCTGCACTTCAAAATCGATAAAAAAGACATTGCCGAGCTGGCCGACAGCGACATCCGCGTGCTGGCCGAATGGCTGGTAGGGCTGGAAGACCGCCTGGAAGAAAAGCAGCGCGTGATCGGTCACGAGGTTTTGAAAGAAATCCGCAAACGCGTGGGCTTTATGCTCGACGTAGGCCTGGATTACCTCACCTTAAACCGCTCGCTGAGGACATTGTCCGGCGGCGAAGCACAGCGCATCCGCCTCGCGACGCAAATCGGTACACAGCTGACGGGCGTGCTTTATATCATGGATGAACCGAGTATCGGGCTGCACCAGCGCGACAATGTACGCCTGATCAACTCGCTCAAAAGCCTTCGCGACCTGGGTAACACGGTTCTGGTAGTGGAGCACGACAAGGATATGATGCTCGCATCAGACTACATTCTCGACATTGGCCCCGGAGCCGGGCGTCATGGCGGGAGCGTGGTGGGGGCGGGTACACCGGAGAAATTCCTTGAAAATGGCTCATTAACTGCGGATTACCTGGCTGGTCGCGAAGCCATTCAGGTACCCAAAAAGCGCCGGAAAGGTAAAGGCGAGTCCATCACGCTGAAAGGCTGTACCGGACATAACCTCAAAAATGTGTCGGTATCGATACCGCTTGGTACGATGATCTGCGTGACGGGCGTGAGCGGCAGCGGTAAATCGTCGCTGATCCACGAAACGCTGTTTCCATTGCTCAATCAGCATTTTTACAAGTCGAGAAGGGAGCCACTTCCTTACAAATCCATCGAAGGCCTCGAACATATTGATAAGGTCATCGAGGTGGACCAATCGCCGATCGGCCGCACGCCGCGCTCGAACCCGGCTACTTACACGAATCTGTTTACCGACATCCGGACACTTTTTGCGGAATTGCCCGAGGCCAAAATCCGCGGTTACAAGCCGGGCCGCTTCTCATTTAATGTCAAAGGCGGACGGTGCGAGGATTGCGAGGGTGCAGGGATGAAGAAGATCGAAATGGACTTTTTGCCCGATGTGCATGTCAATTGCGAAACCTGTAAGGGAAAGCGGTTCAACCGGGAGACGCTCGAAGTTCGTTTCAAAGGCAAATCCATCGCCGATGTGCTCGATATGACCGTCGAATCTGCGTTGGAATTCTTTGAAAACCAGCCGAGGTTACTGCGCAAAGTGCAGACACTGAACGATGTAGGTTTGGGCTACATTACCCTCGGCCAGCACGCCACTACATTATCCGGCGGCGAGGCGCAGCGTGTGAAGTTATCGGAAGAGCTATCGAAACGCGATACGGGCAAGACATTGTACATTCTCGACGAGCCAACCACCGGTTTGCATTTTCAGGACATCCGCCATTTGCTCAATGTATTGAACAAACTGGTTGAAAAAGGAAATACCGTCCTCATCATCGAGCACAACCTCGACGTGATCAAGGTCGCCGACCACGTGATCGACGTCGGTCCGGAAGGCGGTGCGCAAGGCGGCCGTATCATCGCGGAAGGAACGCCCGAGAAAGTAGCCAAAGTGAAAGGCAGTTTTACGGGGTACTTCCTGAAAGAAGAATTGAAATAGAAATTTGCAAGAAAAGTCATAAAAAAGCCCTGCATGTGATCGTGCGGGGCTTTTTGCTTACATCCATTTACTCAAAAACTGATTGAAAGCCTCCTTGTACTGGTCGCTGACGGGAATCGAAATAGCGCCGATCTGAATGGTATTGCGCGTGACCGCGCTGATTTTATCCAGATTGACGATGAACGACCGATGCACCCGCATGAATTTGGACGCGGGCAGCTTTTCTTCCAGCGCTTTCAGGCTCGTGAGCGAGAGCACAGGCTTCGGGTCCGATTTGAGGTGGACTTTTACATAATCTTTGAGCCCCTCCGTGTACAAAATGTCGTCGTAGGCGATCCGCACCAGCTGATATTCCACTTTCAGGAACAAGTACTCGTCCTTCGGCTCCGCAGAACCGGCCGACGAGGCCTTTTGCACCAGCTCTACGTACGCCTGCGCCTTGGATGCGGCACGGAGGAACTCTTCGTAATTAAAGGGTTTTAGGAGATAGTCAATGGCATCTACGCGAAAACCATCGAGCGCGTATTGATTGAATGCGGTTGTAAAAATGATCCTAGGCGCCTTATTACCGGCTTTTTCAAGCACCCGGGCTAGTTCGATGCCAGTGAGGTCGGGCATTTGAATATCGAGAAAAATGACGTCGATCGGCTTGCTGTTAATCACCTGCAAAGCCTCCACTGCGCTGGAATAACGGCCTGCGAGGTTCAGGAACGGTGTTTTTTCAATAAATGCGCACACCAGGCCGAGCGCCAATGGTTCGTCGTCCACGGCAATGCATTCCAGTGTCACACTCATGCCGTTTCCAGTTCCAGGTGTACTTCAAACTCTTTCTCTTCCTTGTTCTCCGTGACTTCCAGCTGGTATTTGCCGGGGTACAACAGATCGAGACGGCGTTGGGTATTGGCCAGGCCAATGCCGTTGCTTTCGTCCAGAATGGCCCTTTTGTCGGTAAACAGGGTATTTTTCACTTCTACAAATATCTTATGGCCTTCCTGGCGGATCTGAATGTCGATCCGGCTCGGCTGTACGGCGCTCACACCGTGTTTGAATGCATTTTCAATAAAGGGCAGGAATAGCATGGGTGCAATGGAAACGTCGTGGAGCGGGTTGGGCGGATTAAGGTGCACGGTTACCTTGTCGGTCAGGCGGAGCTGCATGAGCTGGATGTAATCCTGCGCAAAAGCTATTTCCTGGCTGAGCAGCACCGTGCCGTGCTGGGTTTCGTACAGCACGTAGCGCATCATGCGCGAGAGCTTATGCAACGCTTCCCGCGCAGCCTCCACGTCGATCACAGTGAGTGCATAAATGTTATTCAGGGTATTGAAAAAGAAATGCGGGTTGATCTGTGCTTTCAAAAACGAGAGCTCGGAATTGATTTTCTCCTTTTCGAGGTTCTGGCGGTACTGCTTGTCGAGCTGCGCCGTGCGTACGGCGGCCACGCTGGTGCTGAGCCCGATGATCATTAATGCGGTGAGCAATGCAAAATAGTCGAGGCGGTCGTGCCGTTTCTTGTCGCCATTCACTTCGCGGGCCAGCTTAAATGCCCGGTCCATCTGCTCGCCGTGGTTGATCGCGATCTTCACCTGCTCGGTAATCACGGCCAGCATCACAACCGACACGATATTGAAAAGGATAAACCGCGAATACTTGTTTTTAGCGAGGAATTTGGGGAACCAGAAGTAATAGTTGAGGTAAAATATGGTGATGAGCAGCGAAAACAACACCGCTTGTTTGATCCAGAAACTCGCCGGAAACTGGATCTGCCAGCTCAGCGGTTGCCACATTAAAAACAGGGCCAGAAAACTCCATCCCAGCAAGTGGAGGAATAACGGAGGATATTTCCGTGCAGCACGCGTATCCATTTAGCAATTAGTTAGTTTCAATGTGCATTGAACGCAACATATCACTGCAATCTTACGCGGAATTTACGAAATCACCTATTTCAATCGATCAAAGTACCCCCGAATGCCGACCGATGGCGCGCTGCAATCTATCAATGGGCCGGGCTGCAGGCGGTGTGGTTTAAACCCTGCGGCCGGAGCGCTGTCAAAGCATGCCTTATGGTGCGTCCGGGTACGGAACCGTCTGTCATTTACCGGGATATATCGTCCGAAAACGGCCTTTGATCGGTACATCTATCCTATCCATCTATTCCTTTTTTATCACAGATAGATAGGTTGTTATTTTGAAATTCGAAAAGTACACTTTTAAAACCCAAACCATGAAACTTGTTTTACAACTAACATTCCTGGCTGTGTTCTCAGGACTCACATCGGAGGCATTCGCCCAGTTTCCGGGCGGTGGCGGCGGTGGTTCCAGAGGCGGTGGAGGCGATTTTCGCGGAGGCGGCAACAGGCCGCAACGGCAGACGGTTATTCCGGGAACGGCAGAAGACACCCCCAAAGGCAACGGTAAAATCACGGGCGTGCTCGTGGATTCGACTTCTAAAAAACCGGTGGAATTCGCCGCATTGTCGCTCGTAGATACGAAAACGAATAGTCCGATTGATGGTACTACTACCGACGAAAAAGGCGAGTTTACCCTCACAAAAGTGGCTTCGGGCAACTTCAAGATCCTGATTTCCTTTATCGGCTATAAAACAAAAACGATCAGCAACGTCAAAATCGACCGCAGGACGGAACTGAACCTGGGCACTGTTGTACTGGTGCCCGACGTGGTGCAGCTTAACGAAGTGGAAGTGGTGGGGATGGCGCAAATGGTGGAGGAGAAAGTCGACAGGCTGGTGTACAATGCTGAAAAGGACATTACCAGCCGGGGCGGTGACGCTTCCGACGTGATGAAAAAGGTGCCGATGCTCACCGTGGACCTCGATGGTAACGTATCGCTCCGCGGAAGTTCCAACGTACGCGTGCTGATCAACAACAAGCCTTCGACGATCATCGCTACCAGCGTGGCCGATGCATTGAAACAGATCCCGGCAGATATGATCAAATCCGTGGAGGTCATCACGTCGCCTTCCGCACGCTATGATGCCGAAGGTTCTGCGGGTATTATCAATATCATCACCAAAAAGAGTACCATTCAAGGCGGTACGCTTAACCTCGACACGGGTATCGGTAACCGCGGCTCCAACCTGGGCTTGCGCGGTAACTACCGGATCGGCAAAATGGGTTTCAGTTTGGGCGGTTTCGGCCGGTTCAATTATAATATGCCGGGTAAATCGGAGAATTTGCAGGTTGGCAAGCTGAGCGATTTTACGGTGCGCCAAATGAGCGATTCCAAAAATAAAATGGCATTTGGCTCCTACAACTTCGGGTGGGACTGGGAAATCGATTCCAAAACGTCATTGTCGGCCGGGGTGCGCTATGGCATGCGGAACAACAAGGTGGACCAGGAGCTCTACACCTACAATACCGTAAACGATACCACTAGAACCAGCTTCCGCGACGTGAACAGCAAGGACCTTTCCGGCACCTGGGACGTGAATGTCGATTATATGAAAACCCTTGCCAAGCCTGGCCAGGAGCTGAGCATTTCGACGCAATACAGCCGTAACAACCGTACGAACGACTTCGACGCCGACATTTTCTCGCTGAACAATACGCAGCTGAGAGAATTGATTGGCCAGCAAGGCAACAACAATAGCAGCCACAACCAGGAAAGCACCGTTCAGGTCGATTACCAGACACCGATCAAGGAAAACCAGATGCTGGAACTCGGTGGAAAGGGTATTTTCCGTCAGGTAGTGAGTAATTTTGATTATTACAACACGGTGGACACACCACAGCCGGCCAGCAACCTGAACTATGATCAGAATGTAGCAGCGGGATATTTGTCCTACACATTCACTACCAAAAGCAGATTTACCGTAAAAGCGGGCACGCGCTACGAATACACGAGCATCGATGCGCAGCAGGGCGAAGCCGGAGACCTGAGATTGCCGGCATACGGTAACCTGGTACCGAGCATTAACCTTTCGCAGACTTTCGGGAAAGGGCAGACCGTGAAGCTGGCCTATAACCGCCGCCTCCAACGCCCGGGCATTCAGTTCCTGAACCCGAACCGGAATGCGGCCAATCCGCAGAACATCACCGAGGGTAACCCGAACCTGAAACCGGAACTGACCGACCAGGTGGAGCTGGGGACAAGCTTCTTCAAAAACTCGATGTACATTAATGTCTCGACTTTCGCGCGCTTCACCAACAGCTCCATCGAAAGCATCCGTACCACCGACGAAAACGGTGTGATCACGACGACTTATGGAAACATCGGTTCGAAGAAGAACTATGGTGCCAATATTTTCGGTAATGTAACTTTCTTCAAAAGATGGCAGCTCGGCGGCGGGTTCGATTTCTACTACGCCGACCTTTCCAACAACAGTCCTGATCTCGCATTGCAAAACTCCAACAGCGGTTTCGTGTTAAGCGGCCGTTTCCGCACCAGTTTGAACATCAAAAACGGCTGGGGCTTGCAGGCAGGCGGCTTCATGCGCGGCCGCGACGTGCAGCTGCAAGGTACGCAGGCCGGTTTCCGCATGTACGACTTCGGTATCCGCAAGGAATTTGCCAACAAGCGTGGCAGCATCGGTTTTGGAATGGAAAACTTCCTCGCGCCTTCGTTTAAAATGAAGACCAGCCTGGAATCCAGTACATTTACCCAAAACAATACCAACTACCTGTACAACCGCGGTTTCCGGGTGAACTTCTCTTATCGTTTCGGTAAAATGACGTTCGTGGAGCAGAAACCGCGCAGAAGAAAATCAGTGAATAACGACGACCAGAAATCCGACGGCGGCGGTAATATGGACGCTGGCGGCGGAGGAATGCAGGGCGGCGGACAGGCGCCGGCAGCTGCACCGGCAGCAGGCGGTCGTGGAGCAGGTGCTCCCGGTGCGGGACGTCCGCAAGGTGCAAGACCAGCCGCAGACAGCACGGCGCGCCCGGTTCAGCAGGGTAACTCTCCGGGCCTTCCCGGACAAGGACAACCTGTAATGCGTCAGGATTCGATCAAACGCGACTCTACGCAAGTAAGGCCGGATTCCACCACAATTCGTCCAGATAGCAGCACCGTCCGCCCGGACAGCACGGCACGTCCGGCATTGCCCGCAACGCCAATCAAGCAGGATTCGACCGCGTTGCCAGTGAAACCAGCTACGCCGGCGGATTCGACGAAGAAGGAATAAAGTTTAATTTATACCGTTAAAAAGCGAAATGCGGGGTCGTAAACCTCGCATTTCGCATTCTTATTCAAATCTTTTTTAGGACAGTGCCATATGCACAGTTAGGTAGCAATGCATGTGTTTTTAGATCCTCAATTATAATTTTTGCGATCAGGACATCTGGCTCTGCGGAATCAAGCGCTGCAAATCCTAGCAATACTTTCTGGTTCGGAGTGTCAATTTTGCAGTTCTCAAATTTGAGATAGTAAACGTTACCCTCTTTAATAATCGAGATCTCTTCATAGATCCGCTTGAAAGACTTTCCCTGTTCATTCAAATCATCTACATTTTCTATCAATCTTACCTTGTTAACGTCAGTAAGTTCGATAGTCCATTGCCTCCTGATGTTAAAAACAGAATCGTCTATCGATTGGTACCTGGATATAAGCTTCGATGCCGTAGAAAAGTCTGGTTCATCATCTGACTCGTTGCGTTTGCAACAAATGAGACATATACAAATGATTAGGTAAGCAAGATGTTTCGTTGTCATTGTCAAATCGTTTTATGTTGATATCGGCAATGATAACTTACACTTCTGTTGTGTCTAGCTTTGAATTATCTCGCGGTGACAACCAATGAATATTGGGAGTCAGATATGGTTCCTGATCGTTTGTAAAATCCGGTCCGCCCCGGCAGCGAGCAACTCCTCGGCCAATGCGGTCCCCAGTTCCTGCGGAAATGCGGTGGCGCCGGTTTCGGTTTTGCGGATCAATTCGGTGCCGTCGAGGCTGATGATGCCGCCGGTCATGCGGATTTCATCTTCGTGAAGCGTTGCCATCCCGAAGACCGGGATGCTGCAACCGCCCTGAAGACGTTTCAGAAATGCCCTTTCGGCGAGCAGGCACGTTTCGGTATGCTCGTTGTTAAGTAGCTCGCGGAGCTTGCTTTTCTTTGCGGGATCGAGCGCCACGGCGGTTTCAATGGCCACGCTGCCCTGTCCTACGGCTGGGGTAAACTCGTCGAGGAGCAAATGTTCGGCTATTTTATCGTCGTACTCCATCCGGTGCACGCCGGCAAAAGCCAGCAGCAGTGCGTCACATTGGCCTTCTTCAAGCTTGCGAAGGCGGGTTTGCAGGTTACCGCGCATATCTACCGTTTTGATATGCGGGTAATAATGTTTCAAAACTGCTACCCGGCGCGTGGACGATGTTCCCACTGTAAACGATTCGCCGCTTTTAAGGGATAATGTCGTATCGTGGCTTACCAGAACGTCGTTCGCCTGCTCGCGTTCGGTGAAAGCGATGATTTCGAATGCGTCATCGAGATGCGATTGCAGGTCTTTGGCGCTATGCACGGCAATATCAATGTCGCCGCTGCGGAGCTGATCTTCCAGCTCTTCGGTAAACACGCCTTTGCTTCCGATTTTTGAAAGCGACCGGTCGAGAATTTTATCGCCTTTGGTTTCAATGATAACGATTTCCGTTTCCACACCGCCTCGCTGCAACAATTCTTCGACATAATACGCCTGCCAAAGTGCCAGCTTGCTCCCGCGGGTTCCTATTTTTATATGCATGATTGTTAATGATCCTGAACGAATGTCAATTCAACGGCGAAGTTAGGCCTTAACTGGGAAACCGCCGAGTGAAATGTTAGAGTTCCAGGATTCGTTTGCGGGCATCTACATCAATCCCTCAGAAATTCCCCGTAAATTAACACCATCAACTTCAGCACCATGGAAAATAAGGGCCTTATCTTCATCCCCGATATCAGCGGGTTTACGCGGTTTATGCATGAAACCGAGATCGAACATGGGCGGCAGATTATCCAGGAGCTGCTCGAAACGCTGGTGAATGCGAATCAGATTGGCCTCGAAATCTCAGAAATTGAGGGCGATGCGATCCTGTTTTTCAAATTCGGGCAGGCGCCGCAGCTCGAAGTGCTGTACCGGCAAGTGGAAAAGATGTTCTGCGATTTCCACAAATACCTGATTGCGTATGATAACCGCCGTTTCTGCCAATGCAAAGCCTGCATTTCGGCTGTGAACCTCACGCTGAAAGTGGTTGCGCATTATGGAGAATTCACGACCTATCAGGTCAAAAACTTCAAAAAACTGATCGGCAAGGACATTATCGTCGCGCACCAGTTGTTGAAAAACGATATTGATCAGCACGAATACTGGCTGGTGACGCAAAATTTGCTGAACGGGCAAAAGCCAAACGGCTTTACCGAATGGATGACGTGGTACCCCGGCTCGAAAACGACCGAGAATGAACAGATCCCATTTGAATACACCCAGATCGGCGCGCTGAAAGACAGTATTCCACCTTACGAAGCACCCGTCCTCGAACCCACCTCAAAAGTGAAGATGCTCACCGTGTCGAAGGATTTCGAGGCGGATATCAAGAAAATCTTTTTCACAGCCGGGCATCTCGACCTCCGTCATCGCTGGCAGGAGGGGGTGAAATACATTGAAGAACTCGATCATTTCCTGCCCAGCCTGGGGTCGCGTCACCGGTGCGTGCGCGAGGACGGCGAGGCGATCCTTTACGCCAGCGGTTTTACTTACGATCCCGATTCACGGGTGGTTTTCAGTGAAACCGACGAAAAGCTGACGGGCTCGCTCTATTTCGTGCTCGAAAAGCTGAGCGATACCCGCACGCGGCTCAGTTTGGAATACTATCTGAAAAAAAATGCCTGGAAACAGCTCATTTTCAGGCTGCTCGAAAAGGAAAAAATGGAAGCCAACATCCGCAAATCACTCAACAACCTGGAAAGGCTACTCCCCGAAATCACAGTCCCCGTAGATTTCTAGCCAAACCCATATCCACTCCACCGCTCCGCCACCCACTCATTCAATCATTCACTCATTCATCGCACCGGCGACCCGGTCATTAACTCATTCGCACATTCACTCATTCACTCATTCACTCATTCAATCATTCAAACCCCCACCGTATCCCCTTCATCGGTAACGATTTTATCCTCAATATAGGCCACGATCATCGACGCAATGTCAAGGCCGCTCACCTCCTCAATGCCTCTCAGCCCTGGTGAGGAATTGACCTCCATTACCAGCGGTCCGCGTGCCGATTGCAGCATATCCACCCCCGCGATTTTGACGCCCAGTGCCTTGGCGGCCGCTATGGCTGTTTGCTCTTCTTCGGGAGAAAGATCAATCATACACCCGGAGCCGCCGCGGTGAAGGTTGGAGCGGAAATCGCCCTCGGCGCCCTGGCGTTTCATAGCGGCTATCACCTTGTTCCCGATCACGAATGCGCGGATGTCGGCGCCTTTGGATTCGGCAATGTATTCCTGGATGAGGAAGTTGGCTTTTAGCCCGTAAAATGCCTCAATGGTCGATTTGGCGGCTTTAATGGTTTCGGCCAGAACGACGCCCACGCCCTGCGTGCCTTCGAGCAGCTTGATCACCACCGGCGGGCCACCTACGAGGTGAATGAGCTCGTTGACCTGCGCTGGGTTTTTGGCGATGACGGTTTTTGGAATGTCGATACCGGCCTTCGCGAGCACCTGCATGCTGCGCAGCTTGTCGCGCGAGCGTAGAATAGCCTGCGACTTGACGGTCGTGAAAACCTTCATCAGCTCCAACTGCCGCACGACCGCGCAGCCAAATGCATTCACCGACGTGCCGATCCGCGGAATGGCGGCGTCGATGCCGGCGACGGACTTGCCTTTGTAAAAAATGGTGGGCTTGCCGCCTTCGATCATGACGGAGCATTTGACATGATCGATCACAACCGCTTCGTGTCCCTTTTGATTGATAGCCTCCACCAGGCGCCTGGTCGAATACAGGTCCGGATTGGTGGATAATACGGCGATTTTCATAAAATGCTTAGAAAAAATGGAGGTTGATCTGGGCTTTGCGCCGGGTGATCCTGGTTAATTTTGGGAACGAGTTGGTGTCAGCGAATGTCGTGCCGCGGACAGATTCTTCTTCGAAACATCGACAATGAATCTGTTTTTGAGCAATTTTCGCCCTAGTAGTATGGGATAACTCATTTTTTGCCGGTTGGCCAGCGAAAATTCGGTACGTATTTTTCGGCCGAAAAGCCGGATTGGTGTTTTGATCACAAAGCGTTTTTCCTCTTTTCCGAAGGAATTGCGGACGACGGTCTCTTTGAAATCGGTTACTATAAAGAAATGTTGAGGTGCTCCGCGCTTGGCGTCGAGGTACACGTGGAGTTCTTTAATGCCTTCTTTTTCCACCAGTTTCACACGCGAGCAATGAATGGCCGAAGTAGCCGCGCCGGAATCTACCCTGACGGGCACATGATGCCAGCCGAGCTCGGGCAAATCCGCCACATCGGTCGCGCCGATAATTTCCAAAGGGCGCTTCATCGGCGCTGGAAAAACTGGCCGACCGTTAGCGACAGGTCCAGAAACACCATTTTGGCCCGCACATTGCGCTCAATGTGGTAATAGGCCGTATTCACTTCCCCGATCATCCTTTCCAGCGATTCAAAATTGACGGTTTTGGAAAAATTCTGCACGAATGTAAGCTCTTCCTGCGGAACGCGCAAAAGCTCGCCAGCGCCGTGGCTCCATACAAGCATATCCCTGAACAGCCGCAATGCATATTCAAGCAGGCCTTTTTGCTTTTCCTTACTCATCACGTCGTAGCTATCGGCAAGTTTCACCAGATGCGCCACGTCGAATTTGTAGGACGACCGCATCCAGTCGGCGAACCACGCCGAGCGGTCATCCTGCTCTTCCTGAACGAGTTTCAATGCCTCAGCCATGTTGCCGTCGGACAGAAATGCGACCTGATTGGCCACCGCGTCGCTCACTTCCTGCTGTTTCAGGTAGGATTTGATTTCCGAATCGCTGAATGCCGGAATGGTAATGCGCTGCGTGCGGGAGATGATGGTGGTGAGCAATTTGTCGGACTGGTCGCTTACGAGGAGGAACAATGTCTTTTCAGGCGGCTCTTCCAGAATTTTCAGGATTGCATTGGAAGAGGCCGCGTTCATGATATCGGGCTTCCAGATGAGCAGGATTTTGTATTCGCCTTCATAGGCTTTCACGGACAATTTGCGCAAAATCCCGCGCGCTTCTTCCACCGAAATGTTGCCCTGCTTGTTATCCGCGCCAATGTGGTCGAGCCAGTCGGGGAGGACGCGGTAGGGGTTATCCAGCAAAAACGAGCGGCAAAGTGGCAGGAATGCCTCGCTGTTTTTGCCATCCACCTTCTTGGAAGTGGCGATGGGGAATATAAAGTGAAAATCGGGGTGGACGAGCTTGCTCATTTTCACGCAGGAGGCGCAGGTGCCGCAGGCGTCGTCATCATTCCGGTTTTCGCAGTTGATGTAGGTAGAGAATGCGAGCGCCATGGCCAGGCCAGCCCCGCCGGCAGGGTAGTCGAACAACTGCGCATGGGCCAAATGGCTGTTCCGGACCGAGCGCCGGAGCGTCGATTTGATATTTTCAAGTCCCGGAATATCTCTGAAAAGCACGATTTTAAATCAATTAATATTGGGTAAAGATGCCTATTGGCTGCGCTGGTATTGCGTTTGTTCCAAAACTGCACGCATAATGTCCTCTTCCGCCTGCCCGAATGCGACGCCGCGGCGGCTCACTGTGTCGTTGGCCACTGCTATGGCCTTTTCGAAGCGATAGTCGCAATAGCCCTCGGCTGCACCGCCCCAGGAGAACGATGGTACGTGTTTGGCCTGAAATCCAGCGCCAAACACATTTACACTTACGCCTACAACGGTGCCAGTGTTGAACATGGTCGAAATTCCTGCCTTGGAATAATCGCCCATCATTAGCCCGCAGAACATTAAACCAGTGTCAGCCAATGCATTAACGGCGTAGCTATGCAACTTCACGTTCGTATGGTCGTTTTTGAGGTTCGAATTATTGGTATTAGCCCCAAGGTTACACCATTCTCCCAAAACCGAATTGCCCAGGTAGCCATCGTGGCCCTTGTTACTATAACCAAACACCACACAATTGCTCACTTCACCGCCGACTTTCGAAAACGGCCCGACGGTCGTGTTTGGCCGTATCTTTGTCCCTTGCGCCAGAACGCCGCTTTCGCCGATCGCAAACGGTCCCTGGATCATTGAACCTTCCTGGATCAGCGCATTCCTGCCAATGTAAATCGGGCCGTTTTCCGCATTCAGAATGGATGCTTTGATTACCGCTCCTTCCTCAATAAAGACATTTTCAGGTTTGTAACAATGCGTGAACGGATCACTGACACCTACCGATTTCCGAATGGACACAATGCGTTCGTAATCGGCTTTGATTTGTGCACCGTTCTGACCGAAAATGTCCCACACATTCCGGATCATCGTGAAAGGTTCTTCATAGGTAACCGCCGAAAGGCGATTCGTGCCTTCCTGTGCATGCCACGCCGCGTGCGTGCGCACGGCGAGGACTTCGCCCTGTTTTGACACGAGTGCATTGCCGTAGGGTAATCCTTTTACGATGCCTGCTAAATGCTCATCGGGACATAATGCGCCGTTGATATACAGGTTATCATCGGAAGCATGCTGCGGGTATTTCTGTGTGAGGTAAGCTTCGGTTTGGAACGAAACCGGGGAATGGCACCTGTCGGCCCACTTTTCGGCCAGTGTATGAATGCCGCAGCGGATGCCGGCGACAGGTCTGGTGTATGTAAAAGGTAAAAGTTGTATTCTAAGCGTTGGATCGTCGAACAGAATAATATCTGGCATGTTTCAAAAAGCGTATGTGCACGCCAAAGTTCGGGCATTTTATTGGTTACGGCAAAAAAAGAAGCAGTCTCCCGAGCATATTTGTCGGGAGACTGCCGCTATATTTTTTCGTGCGCCCGCTGTGTTCGACCACGCAGGTGTACGCCGTAAGCGCTGCTTATTTTCCGTAACGCTTTCTGAACTTGTCAACGCGACCGGCAGTGTCAACCAGTACGTTTTTACCAGTGTAGAAAGGGTGTGACTGCGAAGAAACCTCGACTTTGTACACAGGGTAGGTCTTGCCGTCTTCCCATGTGATGTTTTCAGAAGTTTCTATGGTTGAGCGAGTAATGAATTTAAAGTCGCTTGATAGATCCCAGAAAACTACTTCTCTGTAATTGGGATGAATATCTTTTTTCATTGGTATATGGTATTATTTGTTTCTATACGATTTCCAAAAGGATTGCAAAAGTAAAAAATCCAGATTTGTAAATCAAGCATCCGCGCGCTATCTTTTTTAATATTAATGCAATACACCAAAAATTAATGCGCTAAACTTCACTGAGTTGCTGTTTGAGCACCTCCACGCCGCGCTTCGCTTCCTTTTCAAAGTCGGTGTACACGAAGCATTCGATGGAAAGTCCGCCCTTGTAACCGATCTTCTTCAATGCAGCCAGATAGGGGCGGAAATCGTCGCCTGCCACGCCCGGCGGTGTGCGTTTTGCCTTCTCGGCGATGTGGCAATGCACAATGTGCTTGCCATATTTAACGATCTCCGACGCAGGCTCGTCCTCCACCAGCATATGGTATATATCGCAAAGCAGCTTCACGCGAGGGCTTTTCACGGCGTCTATGATCTCGACGCCCTCGGCCAGGCTGTTGATGAAGTTCGTTTCCCCGCGGTTCAGCGGCTCCACGGCGATGGTAATGCCGTATTTCTCGGCCATGGGGGCCATTTTTTGGGTTAGCTCAATGTGCTGTGCCTTCGCTTTGGCCTTATCGAAGCCTTCTGGAATGATTCTTGAACCACCACTACCGAATACCACAAACTGAGAAGCGCATTCTTTGGCGCGTTTCAGCACGGTTTCGGTCCGTTGCAGAATTGCTTCGTGATTTGCCTCAGGGCCAAGCGTTTTCAGGCTGGCCGGAAGCAGGATCACGTACGATTTGATGGGGAAATGCTCCTGTTTCAATTGTGTCAGGTTTTTCTCATAGCCGGCGTCGCCGTCCTTCGGGATCAGGAAGCCGCCCACGGATTCTTCAATATATGCACACCCCGATTTGCGCAAAAAGTCGGCTTTGTCGTAAGCTGCATACACACCCAGCGGAATGTTGTAGGCTGCGTTTCCGGCAGCTTTGGCCATGGCTTCTGTGAGCGACCCGCCCATCGCGAGGCCTGCTACAAGCCCGGAGGTCGTTTTGAGAAATGTCCGGCGATCGGCCTGTTCGATAATTGTGCTCATAATTATATTGTTTAGCGTCTGTCAGTTGAATTTTTATGGATGAATGTCAGGTGTCTCTGTTTGCAAAGTTTACAAGTTTAGATTAAATCTAAATAGTTGATAACTTTTAATGACTTGATTTTCAGTTTATAATTATGAATTTTAGGATTTTGATGGAAAATTTTTTCTAAAAATGTTTGCAAATTTTTGAATCTCATTTTGCCTAAAAAATTTTCGTAGATTCAATTTTCTGGAAACATCTGGTTATTAGTTTCTTAACAATTTAGTAATTTGGATTATGGCGTTAAAGCCGGTTTTCAGGTGAAATTTCCCGTTGCGTTTGTGAACAATTTAACGTTACTTCAAGAGATTTTTCAAGTGCATCTTCCATTGCAATCCCAACAATATACATC
Organism: Dyadobacter fermentans DSM 18053; assembly: GCF_000023125.1. Taxonomy (NCBI): domain Bacteria; kingdom Pseudomonadati; phylum Bacteroidota; class Cytophagia; order Cytophagales; family Spirosomataceae; genus Dyadobacter; species Dyadobacter fermentans. The sequence goes on along the minus strand of NC_013037.1, from coordinate 4,008,297 downwards.
ACTAACGTTCTATCTAACACCACATTACTATGTCTATGTATGTCATAAAGCGTGACGGCCGCCGCGAATCCGTGAAATTCGACAAGGTGACCGCCCGTATCGAGAAATTGAGCTACGGGCTCGACGCCACGTACGTCCAACCCGTGGAAGTAGCCAAGAAGGTTGTTTCCGGTATTTACGACGGCGTTACTACCGCCGAGCTGGATAACCTCGCTGCCGAAACCGCAGCTTCCATGACCACCAAGCACCCGGACTATGCGATCCTGGCTGCCCGCGTCGCTATCTCGAACCTTCATAAGAACACATTGAAGTCGTTTTCGGCTACGATGAAGCGTCTTTATACATATATAGATTCCAAAACCGGCGAGAATGCGTCGTTGATCTCCCGCGAGGTTTACGAGGTAATCCGCCAGAATGCATCGCTGCTCGACTCTACTATTATATATGACCGCGACTATTCCTACGATTATTTCGGCTATAAAACCCTCGAAAAGTCGTATTTACTGAAAGTTGAGGGAAAAATTGTCGAGCGTCCGCAGCATATGCTCATGCGCGTGGCGATCGGAATTCACCAGGAGGACGTGCAGGCGGCGATTGAAACCTACCATTTGCTTTCGGAAAAATGGTTTACGCATGCGACGCCTACGCTGTTCAATGCAGGTACCCCGAAGCCGCAAATGTCGTCGTGCTTCCTGCTCACGATGAAGGAGGACAGCATCAATGGTATTTATGATACCCTTAAAAACTGCGCATTGATTTCGCAGTCGGCCGGTGGTATCGGTTTGAGCATTCACGAC